>DAIQMR010000096.1:0-1026 GCA_036788835.1 Acidaminococcaceae bacterium | reverse complement strand
ATCCACTGTGGTCCCCTAGTCACACCGGGTTTATCATGAGTCGCAGCAGTTCTTCTGCCCACTAACCGATTAATTAAAGTGGATTTTCCAACATTTGGAACACCTACAATCATAACCCTGATAGGACGATTCCTCACTCCCCGTTTCAGCCATTTAGCCGTAACAGGCTCTGCTGCCTTTTGAATTGCTGCCAAAAGCTGCTTTACGCCCTTACCTTTGGCACAGTCAATTTGCACGGCCGCAAAGTTTCTGGTTTTTAAATTCTCCAGCCAAAGAGCAGTTTCTTCCTTATCCGCCATATCTGTTTTGTTTAATGCTATGACCTTGGGTTTGTTCCCAATCATTTTAATAAGCATGGGATTAGAGCTGGCTCTGGGAATTCTGGCATCCAGCATTTCCACAACCACGTCCACCAATTTAAGATTGGTTTCCATCATGCGTCTTGCCTTTGTCATATGGCCGGGAAACCACTGCAATTTCAAATCCATACTTCCTCCTTAGGGCAATGCCCTAGCCTTGGAAAGCGGCCAGAAAATAACACTGGCTTTGCCCTTAACCAGGCTCAGGTTCACAAAACCCACATCCTGAAAACGGCTATCTTCGGAGTTATTTCTATTATCACCCATAACAAATATAGTTCCCTGAGGAACCACGGCTTTCCGATAATTACTATGGAAGGGTTCTTTTATGTATTCTTCCTTTTTCTCCTGCCCATTAACGAAGATATGACCATCAATAATTTCAATGGTATCCCCGCCTGTGGCAATAACTCTTTTTATAAAATCACGCCGGGTATCGCTGGGATACTTGAAAACGATGATTTCACCCTTTTCCGGTGAACGAAGATAATAAACTAATTTATTGACAATTAATCTTTCCCTGTCCAGTAAAGTATTCATCATGGAAGGGCCGGAAACCAGGTATGGCTCCACTAAAAAGGTTCTGATACCAAAGGCCAGAACCACAGCCACTATAATGGAAATAGCCCAATCGCTGACAGTATCCTGCCAGGAGGCACTTTTCTTT
>DAIQMR010000095.1:0-1074 GCA_036788835.1 Acidaminococcaceae bacterium | reverse complement strand
AATTCTACAGTAACGCCGGTTTTCTCTTTCAGCTCTACTGCTACCTTAAACAAGCGGGAAGCTAGTTCAGGATAATAGTCATTGGTAACTGTATTACTAGCTAAGAAAGCGTGCATGCCAAAATGCTTAACACCTTTAGCTTTTAAAATCTTAAAGGCTTCAATAAGTTGTTGCTTGGTCATGCCATACTTAGCATCACCGGGATTGTCCATAATATTGTTGGCAATAGCAAACTCACCGCCGGGATTGAAACGGCAGCTAATCGTTTCAGGAATGCTTGCCACTTTCTCCAAGAAAGCTATATGAGTAATATCGTCTAAGTTAATGGTAGCATTAAGTTTTCTGGCCAATTGATAATCCTGAGCAGGAGTCTCATTGGAAGAAAACATGATTTCCCCGTCCTTAAACCCACAGGCATCGCTCATCAAAAGCTCAGTGTAAGAAGAACAGTCAGTACCGCAGCCTTCCTCACGCAAAATTTGCAAAATCTTAGGTGTGGGAGTAGCTTTTACCGCAAAATACTCCTTGTAGCCTTTGTTCCAGGAAAACGCTTTTAATACGGCGCGGACATTTTCCCTAATTTGTTTTTCATCATAGAGATAAAAAGGTGTAGGATATTTTTTTACTATTTCTTCCACTTGCTCTTTTGTTACAAAAGGTTTCTTCACTGCTCCATCCCCCTAGCACTAGTTGTGTAAACACAAATTAAATATAAACTTTATTTACTTTACTTGTCAAGCTTACTTCACTAAATTCACATAACACCAAAGAACACCATACAGCACTATCTGATGGCATAAATAAAAGCCCAGACTATGTCTGCCTAAAAGCTGCAGACAGGTGAAACCCTTATACTCATATTGCTCAGACTGTCCCTTGGGCCAAAGCAAAATACCCAACCAGAAAACAAAAATATGGGGCAGCATAGGCACATAATCTGCAGAGCTGATGCCTACTGTGGGCAGTCCTAACAGAAAGGTTCCAATCTGAGAAAACATCTGAGAGAAGGTTACCAGCTTAAAACCGTACAGGCCTATATAACCGGAAGGCAAGCCCTCGGTCAGTACAAAACCG
>DAIQMR010000094.1:0-1111 GCA_036788835.1 Acidaminococcaceae bacterium | reverse complement strand
CCTTACCAAAGAAAGAAAACCTAATATGGGTGAACTGCCTAAGTACTATGTTGAGCACAGCCATCCTGCCATAATTGAGCCGGAAGAGTGGTCCATGGTGCAGCTGGAAATGGCCAAGGAACAGAGAGCCCATCAGTCCATCTCCCCCTTTGCGGGAAAGCTTATCTGCGGCTCCTGCGGTGCTTTCTTCACGGAAAAGCACTGGCACTCCACTGATAAGTATCATAAGGTAATATGGCAATGCCTGGATAAGTACAAAGGTAAGGTTTGCAAAACTCCTCACCTTGATGAAGAAGATATTAAGAAAGCCTTCCTCACGGCCATCAGCGAGCTATTAACCGACCGCAAGAAGCTCTTAGACGATTGCCGCCACATCCAGGAAGGCCTTATGAACGTGCCTGATGAAAGCCCCAAAATTAAAGCCGAGATGAAACGGCTAGCGTCCCTTGCCAGAAGAAGCATTGCCCTAAACGCAACCGAGGCTTTGGACCAGAAGTATTACCAGAAGGAGCAGGAAAAGCTCGAAGCGAAACATGATGCCCTTGCCAAAAAGCTCATGGACATCGAAGCCAAAAAGCTGGAACGCTCCAGGCGCATTGACGCCATCGGTGCTTTTATGTTCACCATCATGGAGCAAGAAGAGCTCCCCATCAAGTTCGATGAGAAGCTCTGGTATAATATGGTAGAAAACGTTATTGTAGGTGAAGATGAAAAGCTGAGGTTTAAGTTTAGGAATGGGAAAGAAGTTGTGGTTTAGAACATTTTACCGATAGCCATTAAGGTTATCGGTATTTCTTTACACTCTGCCCCTAAGTGAACCCACTTTTTACGTTTTTCTTTACACTTACTGTGTGATTTAACGCAGACAGTGTCCACTGGCTGATTTTTACGGATTTTAACCGTTTTGTCCGCTTTTATCCTCACTACCTAAAAAAGCAAAATCGCCAAGAGCTAGACTGCAAGCCCTTGACGAGTGTTATTTTTATTGTATCTATTCAGCTGTATAGTTATGTATTTGGACTGTCGTATGAATACAATGAAACCAAAACGGGAAAATCAGGAAATTTTGAGATTTTTAAAATGACAGCGTTAAATCACCGCAGAGGAGTTT
>DAIQMR010000093.1:0-1400 GCA_036788835.1 Acidaminococcaceae bacterium | reverse complement strand
CAGGATGCTGTTCTTTTGAGGTAACCCGCTTTTGCTTGCTGGCCATGTCGCACAAAGCGCATACCAGCTTACCGTAGGCTTCAACCAAATCCGCATCCTTCGGGTCTACCTTGAACCATGGGAAGGAAAGCTTGTCGCCTTCGTCTACCGCCTCGGGAAGTTCCTGAAGACCTAGTGCCTTTTGAATCAGGGTTCCCTTGGCTTCGAGCAGCCTGTTAAGGTTTTCAATGGACTCTGGTGTAAAAAGCGTCTTTGGCATCTGAATGGTGAGGGCTATTTGCTGCGGTTCCTCATCCGTTTCAGTTTCTTCTACAGTTTCCTGTTCAGCAGTAAACCCTTTCGCAGCCAAGTCCTCAATGAAACTCTTTATTGCGAAGTCACTAACTTTAGGAGTTTCAACAACCCCATTTCTGTCAATTGTGCAGCCGCCTGCTTCGTAGGAAAAACTCGGCGCTCCCAAATACTTAGCCTTGCAAATCAAAACCTTGCTGACCGCCTCCACTAATTCTTTCCTTTCGTTTCCTTTTACGTTGTAATTAATTCTCATTCTGCAGTACCTCCTCTTTTGTTTTGGTACTACATATATCACTTATTCTGTGCATAATATCAAGTCATATCTGTGAGATATCTTGTATTCTTTGTAAAATAAAAGCCACGATATTAAGACATAATCCGTTACCCCACATTTTATATTCAGCACTATCGGAATGAGGATTCTTAAGCCATGTCTTTATAGCTTTAAGGCTCTTCGGCTTTTTCCCCATCACCCTGCCGTAATCAGCAAAAACGTTGTACCAGAAACGCAGCTCATCCATTGTAGTATTTTCCGTCCCAAGGTTGCTGCACCAGCTGTCAGGGAATCCCTGCAGCCTTGCACACTCTGTAGGTGTGAGCCTGCGGACTATATATCTGGGATTCTGCCCAGCATTAACAATAGGAGCATCCTTATAGTCCCTAGCCGCAAGCGTGGGAGCCTTTTCCTTATTAACCTGGGCAAAGCTGCCCGTGGTCATGGAATAAGTAGGGACTCCCACAGAAGTCGGCCCCCTTGCTATGAGCGTAGGATTTACCCCATTGTCTGTTATGCCCATTGTTCCCTTGTACTTTCTGCTGCCGTCTGTGGTCACACGGTCAAGGGCATATACCACTGCATGGCGGTCAACTGTGTTAAGCGTGAATGACACATCCTTGTTTATCCCATCACCCTGCGGCCCGTTCTTTTCGCTCCGGCCAATCATAGACCCCTGCAAAGAAACGACAGCAACACCGCCTTGATTAGAGTCAGGGGCATTGCCTCCCGTGTCTATTGTTCTTGCGGTTTTTGTTTCATAGCAGTTGTGCCTTATGTTCTGCGTTCCCAATGAAGTGAAACGCACATCAAAGCACCGAAAGTTCTCAAC
>DAIQMR010000092.1:0-1588 GCA_036788835.1 Acidaminococcaceae bacterium | reverse complement strand
TCTTCACGCTTTTTTGTGGGATAAAAATAATAACATATAAAATTGGCATTGAAAAAGAGCATTATCTACTCCAAAATGTAAGTTGCCTAAAACTACGCACGGAGGTCGAATAATGCTCTTTTATTACCATAATGAAATCACTTTTAATTGTCAATATTATCGCACAGAAAATATCACTAACCATCCAAATCCTCATTGCCATACCCGAGTTACCAGTCTACGGACTGCCAGAGATTTTTCCTGTCCGCACTGTCACTCCCGTATGTATAGTTATGGGGCTTTTTCTGTACTCATCAAGGATTTTCCAGATCTTCCTAAGCAAAAGAAGTATATAGAGTTCTCGGGGCACAGATTCCGCTGCACATCCTGCGGGGAGACCATAACGGAAGATATCCCCTGCCAATGCCCTTTCACACGCGTTACTTGGGATATGGCCTTGTGGATTATCCATCTGCTTAAGTGTCATACATCCATTTCTGCCATTTCGGCCATGCTCTCTGTACATTGGAGTACCATACAGAAAATACAAAAGCATATCATGGATAAGGCGTTGGCTGCCTTTGAAACCTGCCTGAAGAAAAGTAACTATCGCCCACGGTATTTGGCCGTAGATGAGTTCGCTATCCATAAGGGCCATCGCTATGCCACCTGCGTTATGGATTTGGAAACGGGATTCATCTTGTGGGCCGGCCTGGGCCGCTCCATGGCAGATTTTGAGCACTTCTTTAAGAGCATTGGCCTTTCGCTTCTTTCCAGGCTAAAAGCGGTGGCCATGGATATGAACGCATCCTTTAACAGGCTGTTCCAGAAATATTGTCCGAAGGTCCCCATCGTTTATGACCGGTACCATATGCAGGCACAGTTTGGGCGTGATGTTATGGGAGCCGTGCGCCTGGAGGAAGCACAAAAGCATAGGCAGGAAGCAGAAGCATTAAAGGAATATACGAAAGAAACTAATAATCCAGAGCTCCAGAAGATGGCCAGGGAAAAGAGCCATGAAGAAAGGAAGCTTTATACCGAATTAAAGAAATCCCGATGGATACTGTTAAAGAAGGACGACCACCTGAATGAAAGGCAGAAAACTCATCTGTTGGATATCCTGAGCGAGCATAGGGATTTGGCGATTTGTTATGCCATGAAGCAGGAGATGACTCGTCTGTTCACATTGACTGACTATGAAGAAGCTCTCGCCGGATGGACAAAATGGATTCAGGCTGGACTGGAGAGCGGGATTCCTGCCCTGGTAAAGTTTGCCCGGCAAAAGCAGAAGCGAATCAAGGGACTGGCTGCTCATGCCCTGTATCCTATCAATACGGGGAAGCTTGAAGGATTCAATAATAAGATCAAGGTACTAAAAAGAATCGGATATGGGTACCGAAACATGGATTATTTCTTTACCCTTATCCGATTCCATTCTTTACCTAAAAATTATTCATCCCCCAAATTTCCGTGAAGAGCCAGAATAAAACTATACAACCAGCCTTCGGCTGAGGAAATGCAACTCATCCGTCGGCTCCGCCGCCACCTTCCCTTCCAGGGCAAGGTCAAGACCGGCCTACGGCCCTGAAAATCAGGACTCTGTACATCG
>DAIQMR010000091.1:0-1599 GCA_036788835.1 Acidaminococcaceae bacterium | reverse complement strand
CAAAGCACATATCTAAGGACCCTGACGTGCCAGGAAAAGTAAAATTCAAGGAAATTGCACCAGTTGTGGTCTACGCCACCACACCTATATTCTAACTAGCCAAACTAAAGGAGCCAGAATTATAAGGAAGAAAAAATTATAAAACAAAAATTGTCTTAAATAATTTCCACTCTGTCCTAGGCTATTTTCAGCATAGAGCTTATAAGAAATAACACTGGCCATAGAGGCAATGAGCGTACCCAAGCCACCTACATTCACGCCTAAAACCAATTCCCTGCCCCTCTCCGTAAAACCGGCTAAAAGCATAGCTGCCGGCACATTACTGACAAATTGACTAACTAAAATCCCACTTAAATAAACACCTTCCGGGGAATTAAGCATATATTGCTTTAAGGGCTTCACAAAACTAAATGTGGAAATATTCCCTATAAAAACAAAGAAACCTACAAAGGTAAGCAACAAGGTGTAATCCACCTGCTTAAACAACCTAGGGGAGACAGCGGCCACTACTCCCGCCGTTAACAAAAATGCCAGATAATAGTTTAGAACTTGAAAAACAGCCAAAATATTTACGCCCAAAAGCAACACAAAAAGGTAAGAATTTACCTTATGACCAAATGCCGTAGTGGAAAGTTCTAGAGCGATAGCAGCTTTTCCCTCTCGGGCAGCAAGAACGCCTAGCATAAGTGCGGAAAAAACAACTAAAGGTAGGGTTGTAGCAAAAAACTCACCTGCCGTAAAATTATACCGAGCGTATAAAAAAAGATTTTGAGGATTTCCCATGGGGGTAAAGGCACTTCCCAAATTAGCCGCAATAGTTTCCCAAATCACCATCTTAGCCATATCCCTATGTATATTTTTCCCGATAATTAGAGTTAAAGGAACAAAGGTCAGCAAAGCCACATCATTAGTAATAAGCATAGAGGCAAAAAAGGTCATAAAGATAAAGAGTAAATATAAGCTTCTGCTTGACCCTGTTTTCCGCAAAATCCTTAAAGCGATATAATCCAACAGCTTATTTTGTTTAAAGCCGGTGATGACCAACATTAAGCTAAATAGAACAGTTAAAACCTTAAAATCTATATATTCAACACGGGGCATATTAAAAAAAGAGGTTAGCACTGCCAAAACAAGCGCTATCACCATTACGCCCTCTCTTTTCACTATAGCCTTTGCCGATTGAATAGCTTTCTTAACCTGCATCCCTCTACAAGCCTCCTAACAACCTTCTCTTATAATTAAATATGATTTACCACCCACTATTATAATATGATTTATTTTAAGTCTTGTAAATCCTGCATTTTTCAGTGACATACTCCCACTTACGACTATACTAAAAATGTAGTAAGGATTACCCCTCTTTATTACACTTCCCATCAAATCATCATAAACAACTTTCTTTTAGAAGAGCCACTGGTTCCCCGCCAGCGGCTTTTTCGTATATAAAAAAGGACCTGACAATTGCCGGGTCGTTTTTTGCGTCTGAGAAGTGTCTCCAATCACCGCCCAGACTATCTTCATATATTTTATCAAATTGTCCACACCTTGTCCGATATGTCCGTTTTCACTTTGCTACAATGATAATATAGCGAGGTGAAT
>DAIQMR010000090.1:0-1611 GCA_036788835.1 Acidaminococcaceae bacterium | reverse complement strand
ACCTAAGGCCATAAAAATTGTGCTGTGGGTATATAAGATGGTCAACGACAAGATGGGTAAAGTCCCAAACGTGCAAAGCCGGGACAAAGAGTAAGGTTGTCTTGGCTGGAAGCCGCTACGAATTTCTATTTATACTTTCATGAGAATTACGGTTGGTCGAGAAAACAGGTGGATGCTTCAGAACTGAACTACCTCCTAGATTTAGTGGTGGTAAGGGATAAGGTAGAGCACCCTGAGGACCAGATTTGTTATATAGATGAAGTGCCGGGAATATAAGAAGGGAGGCCAAGATGGCTAGAAAAAGTGTAAGCACCGGGGAATTGTATTTTAAGCTGGGACTGGACTTATCTGAACTGGACAAAGATTTCGTCAATGCCCAGAACACGGTAAAAACCAATATCGGGAAACTAAAGGGCGAGCAGTCACGCATCAGACTAAGAATGGATATAGACACAGCAAGCCTGGGACCAGCTGCTTCTAAAACACAGAGACTTGCTATTGCAGAAAAAGCTCTGTCTAACCAGATTAGGCTCCAAGGCCAGGTGGTCGCCCTTGCTAAAACTGAGTATGATGCCATGGCAGCAGCCAAAGGCAAGAACTCCAGGGAGAGTGAAAAGTTACAAACCAAACTCCTGAAAGAGCAGAAAACTTTAGCTAATATGCAGGGTAGGCTGTCCGGTTCTAAGACCGGCGGAGGAATGTTTGACTCAATTACAGGCTCCGTAGATAAGCTGCAGTCAACCATGCTGAAAGTAACGGCAGTGGCAGCAGCTGGGGCGGGGTTCTATCACTTCCTTAAAGGTGCCCAGGATGCCAGTGAGGCTATTTACGGCCTGCATGAGCGTCTCAATATTTCTGTAGATGATGCAGAAAAGTTAGACACTACCTTGCAGGTTGCCGGGATTTCAGGTGAGACATTTACCGGCATTATGGTAAGACTCAATAAGCAAGTCTTAACTGCCGGGGACAAAGGAAACGAAGTAACCAATACATTAAAACAGTTTGGTGTTTCTTTGACAGATGCCAGTGGTACTCTTTTACCAATGAACGAGGAACTTGAAAAACTGGCTGAAGGGTATAAGAATGCGGCTGCAAGCGGTCAGCAGGAAGTATATATTACCCAGGTACTTGGTGCCAGGGGCCAGGCCATGGTTGAACTGTTACGTGAGTACAGTGAGATAAAAGAAAGAGCATCCAAGATTCAAGGCGGCAGCGTTATGGATCCGGAAGAGGCTCATCAGCTTGCCTTGGATTGGAGCGATATGCAGGTACAACTGCAGAAGCTTTCTGTGACCTTAGCAAGTGCTTTGTTACCAGCTGTGAAGGAGTTAGTTCCTGCTTTAAAAGATGGGCTGGGAAGCTTGTCTGCGTTCCTTAAAGAACATGGTGAAGAGCTGGTTACCATCGGCAAAGTCGCGGCTATTCTAGGCCTTGGAGCAGGTGCCGCTAAAGTAGGCAGTTTTGCCGCAGGAAAGCTTATTGCTGCCGGTGGTGGCGTGGCCAAAGGTGCAGGCTTAGCTGCCAAAGGAGCTGCTGCAGCAACAGGTGCTGTTACTATGGCAGGACCGCTTGCCGCTGCCTCTGATGGTGTCAGAGGCAGGGAGTATGAGC
>DAIQMR010000089.1:0-1654 GCA_036788835.1 Acidaminococcaceae bacterium | reverse complement strand
AGTATCAATTTTATCCATTCAAACACTCCTTTAAATACGTATTTGTATTAATGAGTACTAACATAAACTAAAAAGCAAGACTCTTCGCTTTACAAAATCAGTATATAACAATTTTGCTGGCGTACGCAAGAAATTTAGTTTAGTGTAAAGTGTAAAAAGTCATTTTTTAACACAGAATTTAATACTATTTGTAAATTGGAGGGGCTGACTATGGTCAGGAACTCTTTTTATTGCTTTACAAACGGACGTTTTGTATAATGAAATGAAAGTATTCAATAATATACTATGTTGATGTTCCTTTTATCGTTGAATTTCCGCTCACATTAGAATGCAAGGTTAAGACAATTGTCGGGGATGAAAACGAGATGCTGGTTGTAGGTTGGGAGAAGATTATGGACGAAGAAAAGACAATTCATAAAAGAAGGCCTCATTATAAAGGACGTTATCCTCGTAAGTTTGAAGAAAAATATAAGGAATTAAATCCCGAAAAATATGCTGATACCATAGACAAAGTGGAACGGAAAGGTAGCACACCTGCCGGTATGCATATTCCCATTATGGTTAAGGAAATATTGGACTTTTTAAAAATACAACCGGGACAGCAGGGGATGGATGCTACATTGGGCTATGGTGGCCATACTAAGGCCATGCTGGAACAGCTTAAAGGGCAAGGACATCTTTATGCTACAGACGTGGACCCGGTGGAATCTGCCAAAACAACTGAGCGTCTGGCTAAAGCCGGTTACGGTCCTGATCTCCTCACTGTTAAGTTAATGAATTTTGCTAAAGTTGATCAACTGGCAGCAGAAGTAGGCCAATTCGATTTTCTCTTAGCGGATTTAGGTGTTTCTTCCATGCAGTTAGATAACCCGGAACGAGGCTTTTCTTATAAAACAGACGGGCCTTTAGATTTAAGAATGAATCCTTTAAAAGGTGTCACAGGTGCCAAAAGGCTGAAAGAATTAGATGAGGAAGAATTAGCTGGAATGCTTAAGGGAAATTCCGATGAGCCTTATGCAGAAAAAATTGCTAAAGTAATTTGGCAGAACCTGCAGAAAAACGTGTCCATTGAAACTACTAAAGAATTACGGGAAGCAGTGGCCCATGCATTAGAGTTCCTGCCGAAGGCTGAACGCCAGGAAGCTGTAAAAAAGTCCTGCGCCAGAACTTTTCAGGCCCTGCGGATAGATGTTAATAACGAATTAGACGTACTTTATACATTTTTAGTAAAATTGCCTTATGCTATGAAATCAGGCGGTCGTATTGCCATATTAACATTCCATTCTGGGGAAGATCGTTTGGTGAAAAAAGCTTTCAAAGCTTTCTATGCTTCAGGGGAATTTTCTGAGATTGCCGATAATGTGACTAGACCATCTGCTGAGGAATGCCGGCGTAACCCCAGAGCCCATTCCACAAAATTAAGATGGGCAGTGAAAAGCTGATTAAAGCACACAAAAAAGCACAAATCATTCCCCTTTCTTCCGGGAAAAATTTCAGTGGCTTCCCGCATACTAAGCAAGCTCCATCCTTCTCCATTTTTTCTCCTTTATCATCTATCTGCTGCTGGCACATACAAACCCTGTCATATAAGCCAATACTCCTAAAATCATTGTACCAATAATATAGACCAAAGCATTCAAGCGTTTATTTCCTT
>DAIQMR010000088.1:0-1909 GCA_036788835.1 Acidaminococcaceae bacterium | reverse complement strand
GAAATCCGCGTGATCATCTTGCTGGCTTCCTCGAAGGTCCAACTGCCAACGTGCTGGAAGTTCCTGCCTTCCAAGAATCTAATCTGCTTTGGAGTGGTTAGTCCTTCCATGCGGCGCTTGGCCAGGCGGTCCAGTATCAGGTTCGCCTTGCCGGCGTTCTCGATGCTGTCCGGGAAGATGCCGTACTTCTCTAGCGCTTCTAGTTGCCGGTCGCTCGCCGGTCCCATCTCCCAACCGAAGGCCGGCTCATAGTTAGCCAGGTCCTCTGCCTGGATAGACATCTCGAACTGCAGCGGGTCTACCAGCTTGCGCTTGCGGTTACGCATGGCGGCCAATTCCTCGGCAAGTCTTTGCTCGCGCTCTGCTACCACATCTTCTTCCGCATCAAGCTCAGCTTCTTCCAAATCAACCGCCTCTCCGGCTTCCTCCAGGTTAGCGGTCATCTTGTCAGCGACTTCTTTGTTCTTCGCGATCAGATGCGCCGGCCGGCACAGCTCGTGCTTCTCGGTCAACCATAGGAAGTCCAGGAGCAGCAGCTCCGTCTTCCCTGGATTCAGCCTGGTACCGCGTCCAACCATCTGGCAATATAGGCTGCGGCTTTTCGTGGGCCTCAGAACAACGATACAGTCCACGCTGGGACAGTTCCAGCCTTCGGTGAGCAACATCGAATTACACAACACGTTATATTTCCCGTCGTCAAAGTCCTTGAGGATCTCTGCCCTGTCATCACTGGTGCCATTAACCTCTGCGGCAGTGAATCCATGAGTATTAAGAATATCCCGGAACTTCTGACTGGTCTTAACCAGTGGCAGAAAAACCACAGTCTTCCGGTTCATGCAGACGTTAGCCATCTCATTGGCAATCTGTTCCAGGTAAGGGTCCAGTGCGTTGCCAAGATCTCCTGCCTTGTAATCGCCGGCGCTCATCCCCACGCCCGTGATATCCAGCTGCAGGGGTATGGTCTGCGCCTTGATCGGTGACAGGTACCCGTCCTTGATGGCCTTAGGCAGCGAATACTCGTAGGCCAGGCTGTCGAAATAGGTACCCAGGTTCTTCATGTCGCCCCGGTCCGGGGTCGCCGTCACTCCCAGCACGTCAGCGTTATCGAAATACCGTAGGATGTTCTGGTAGCTGGTGCTAATCGCGTGATGGGCCTCATCCACGATGATGGCGCCAAAATAATCCTTGCTAAACTTCTTGAGCCGGTTCTCCCGCATCAGCGTCTGCACGCTGCCAACGGTGATACGGTACCAGCTGCCCAGGCAGCTGTCCTCGGCTTTTTCCACGGCACTTTTCAGGCCGGTGGCCGTCTCAATCTTATCGGCGGCCTGGTCAAGTAGTTCCTGGCGATGGGCCAGCACAAGAATCCGCTTTCCCTGCCTCACGCAGTCTTCGGCAACTTTGGCAAAGACTATCGTCTTGCCAGCACCGGTGGGCAGGACCAGCAACGTCTTCTTGTGGCCCGTGGCCCATTCATGCTCCACGGCAGAACGGGCCTCTTCCTGGTAGGGTCTGAGTTCCATCAGAACTTGCCCGGGGTGAATCCTTTAGCGGCGGGCGCCTGACTGCCGGCGTTCGTCTTGCTGGGGTCGTAGATCCTTACGATGGTGTTATGCTGCTTCCCCTGGTATTCCCGGATGCCCACCTTGCAGCGGCCGGTGGCGCCCACAACTTTGGACCAGTCCATCCGCAGCGGTTCGCCGTGCTTCTTCTGGCCGATGCCAATAAAGAAGGCTGCCAGCAGGCCCTCGCAGCGTGTATGCAGGTAAAGGTTATGGAAAATGTTGGCCTTCTGGCCGTCCGGTGTAGCTACCTGCAGCGTCAATGCCGCCTGGTTACATGCCGGAATCTTGGCCCCGCCGTTATAGCGTTTCCGTTCCAGGTTCACAACCGTGAAATCATAATCGCC
>DAIQMR010000087.1:0-2021 GCA_036788835.1 Acidaminococcaceae bacterium | reverse complement strand
ATGGAAATAATCACAGAAAATATTGCAGCCGTGCCTGCTATGCGGCAGCAAGAAATAATATCATATAGTACGGCTATGGCCATGGCTAATACTTTATCTGCAGATGGCCTTATAACCGCTAAAGAATTAAAGGAATTTAAGACACACGTCTCCCAGAAATACAAGGTTCCTCCCACCAGTATACTTGCTTGACTTACCCGCCAAACAGAGTGATGTATGGTACGAAGGAAGTGATACAATGCAAACAACAGTAATCCCGGCTTATAAGTCCACAATGCCAAAGCAAATCCGTGTGGCTGCATACGCCAGAGTATCCTCGGGGAAAGATGCCATGCTGCACTCCCTGTCGGCGCAGGTAAGCTACTACAGTTCCTACATCCAAAAGAATCCTTTATGGAAGTATGCCGGTGTGTACGCTGACGAGGCAGTAACCGGAACCAAAGACTCCCGTGCCAACTTTCAGCGGATGCTCACGGATGCAAGGAAGGGAAAGCTTGACCTTATCCTCACAAAGTCAGTCTCACGCTTTGCCAGAAATACTTTGACGCTCTTAAACACGGTCAGAGAGCTTACCAGCCTTAATGTCGACGTGTATTTCGAAGAACAGAATATCCACACCAACTGCTCTGAAGGCGAAGTCATCTTAACCATCCTGTCTTCCTACGCCCAGGCTGAAAGCCTCAGTGCCAGCGAGAACCAAAAGTGGCGTGTGAGAAAGGACTTCAAAGCAGGAAAAGCGCCCAGCCTTACAATCTTAGGTTACCGCAGGCTGCCTGATGCCTCTCTTGCCGTTGTCCCTGAGGAAGCGGAAATAGTGAAACGCATCTACAGTCTTTTCCTTAATGGCCTTGGGAAAGAAGCTATAGCAAACAAACTAAATAATGAGCATGTTCCCACACGAACGTCGGGCGAATGGAGTCCCAACGGCATCCACTACATCTTAACCAACGAGAAATATACAGGGCTCCTCCTGCTCCAAAAGACCTGCAGCAAAGACCACCTTACCAAGCAGAAAATTAAAAACACTCATTTTCCTAAGTATGAAGTGCAAAACAACCACGAAGCCATAATCGACAAGGATACCTTTAGTGCCGTGCAGGATGAGCTAAAACGCAGAGCCAAGCGTTATGCCTCGGGGCGTTCTACCCTTTCCCCTTTTACCGGCAAGATTACCTGTGCCTACTGCGGCAAGCACTACAAAAGACGTAACTATAGTTCTGATGAAACTGGTCATGCCTGGGTATGCTCCACCTATGCCAGACGCGGCAAAGCCTTCTGCCCGCACTCTAGGGTAATTCCCGAGAGCGAGCTTTTAAAGTTAAAAGATTTTAAGGAAATTATCATATAAAATGGAGGTCATATGGAAAAAGTAGTAAGAGTCATTGAGCCACTCTATAACCCTGTAGCGCCGAGCTTCATTCCCACCCAAAGGAAAAGAGTAGCCGCCTATGCCCGCGTATCAACCGAGCAGGAAGAACAGGCCAATTCCTATGAAGCCCAGATAGATTACTATACCAAGCACATCAAGGCCAAAGCCGAATGGGACTTTGCAGGAATTTATACGGACGAAGGCATCTCCGCTACCAGCACTAAAAAGCGTGACGGCTTTAATAGGATGATAGCAGACGCCCTCTCCGGAAAAATTGACCTTATCCTCACAAAGTCCGTCTCCCGCTTTGCCAGAAACACCGTTGATACCTTAACCACGGTAAGGCGCCTCAAAGACAAAGGCATCGAGGTGTATTTCGAGAAGGAAAATATTTTCACAATGGACTCCAAGGGCGAGCTGCTCATAACCATCATGAGTTCTCTGGCTCAGGAGGAAAGCCGCAGCATTTCAGAGAACGTCACCTGGGGCAAGAGAAAAAGCTTTCAGGACGGCAAGCTCATCATGCCGTATAAATCTTTTCTTGGATATGCGAAAGGACTGGATGATAAGCCGATCATAGTTCCCGAAGAAGCCGCTGTCGTACGCAGGATATACCGCCTCTTCATGGAAGGAAAGACAGTCAACACCATAG
>DAIQMR010000086.1:0-2288 GCA_036788835.1 Acidaminococcaceae bacterium | reverse complement strand
GCCAGGACAAAGAGTAAGGTTGTCTTGGCTGGAAGCTGTTACCAATTTTTATTTATATTTTCATGAGAACTATAGCTGGTCAAGAAAACAGGTGGATGATTCTGAACTTGCTTATTTATTAGATTTAGTGGTAGTAAGAGATAAGGTAGAACATCCGGAAGACCAGCTTTGCTACATAGATGAAGTGCAGGGAATTTAGGAGAGGAGGAGCAAGATGGCTAAAAACAGTGTAAGCACAGGGGAGTTGTTCTTTAAGCTCGGTTTAGATTTATCTGAACTGGACAAGGATTTCGTCAATGCTCAGAACACGGTCAAAACCAATATTGGTAAGTTAAAAGGAGAACAATCCCGCATCAAATTAAGAATGGAAATAGACACAGCGAACCTTGGTCCTGCCGCTTCTAAAACTCAAAGACTGGCAATTGAAGAAAAAACTCTGACCAGCCAGATCAGAATTCAAAGCCAGGTAGTCGCTCTTGCCAAAGCTGAGTATGATGCCATGGCAGAGGCCAAAGGCAAGAACTCTAGGGAGAGTGAAAAATTACAAACCAAACTCCTAAAAGAGCAAAAGACCTTAGCCGGTATGCAAGGGCGGTTATCCGGCACTCAAACCGGGGGTGGCATGTTTGATTCCATTACCGGCTCCGTAGATAAGCTGCAGTCAGCTATGCTAAAAGTAACGGCAATCACGGCTGCAGGGGCAGGGTTCTATCACTTCTTGAAAGGTGCCCAGGATGCCAGTGAAGCAATTTATGGTCTCCATGAGCGCCTTAATATTTCTGTGGATGACGCAGAAAAGTTAGACACAATTCTCCAAGTGGCAGGTGTATCGGGTGAGACCTTTACAGGAATAATGGTAAAGCTCAATAAGCAAGTCTTAACTGCAGGAGACAAAGGAAATGAAGTAACCAATACCTTAAAACAGTTTGGTGTTTCTTTAACTGATGCCAGTGGCAATTTGCTTCCCATGAATGAAGAACTAGAGAAACTGGCTGAAGGGTACAAGAATGCAGCTGCCAGTGGTCAGCAGGAAATATATATCACCCAGGTCCTTGGTGCCAGGGGACAGGCCATGGTTGGACTCCTTCGGGAATACATGGAGATTCAAAACCGTGCCTCTAAGATTAAGGGCGGGAGCGTCATGGATCCGGAGGAAGCTCATCAGCTTGCCTTGGATTGGCAGGACATGCAGGTGCAGCTCCAGAAGCTCTCCGTAACTTTAGCAAGTGCTTTACTTCCCGCTGTGAAGGAGTTAGTGCCCGTTTTAAAAGATGGCTTAGGAAGCCTGTCTGCGTTCCTTAAGGAACATGGTGAAGAGCTGGTTACCATCGGCAAAGTAGCAGCTATTTTAGGTGTCGGAGCAGGTGCCGCTAAAGCAGGTAGTTTTGCCGCAGGAAAGCTCATTGCTGCCGGTGGTGGTGTGGCAAAAGGTGCGGGCTTAGCTGCCAAAGGAGCTGCTGCAGCAACAGGTGCCGTTACTATGGCAGGTCCACTCGCCGCTGCCTACATCGGAGTTAAAGGCCAGGAGTATGAGCAGAAAACAGGCAAGGCTGCTACCGAAGGATGGAATGAAGAGGACTTCCTTAATCCCGACAAGATGAAACAGTTTGTCGCAAATGGTGAGCAGGAAATAAAAAGTGCCCAGATTAAGAAAAAAGCTGAAGAAGAAAAACGTAAAGAAAGCCTTAAAACCTTAGATGAGGAAAAGAAGAACATTTCTCAGAAGATTGAGGCTGAGAAGCAGTATCAGAAGCAGTTAGAAAAAGAAAAGAAAATCCGTGAAGAGAATTTCAAGCTGTCCCATAGCGACCTTGCAAATTCCATTTTCGCTATTGAGCAGGAAACCAAGGCCTATGAAAAGCAGGGCATAGATAAAGCTCTCATTGAACAAAATGCCTCAGCTAAAAAAGCCAAGGTCATGGAAGATTACGAAACCAATGTGGTGGATAAGCTTAATTCTGTTTGGAACACAGAACTAGAGAACAGATTAAAACAGATTGATACTGAACGTAAGGCTTGGCTGAAGAAGGGAGCAGATGAAGTCGCTGCCACTAAATGGGCAGAAAAGGAAAAGCAGGATGCGGTAAGAAATGCTGCCTTGGATGCTATTAAAAATGACCGTAAACGTTTGGAAGAACTCCGCGCTGCAATGGCTCCCGAGAAAAAAGGCTCAGGCTACGTCAAGGACGATAAGGGCAATGTGATTAATATAGCTGACATGGCTTCTAAGAGTGGCGGTTATGTCATGGATGAAAAGGGCAATCGCATAGACATTAAGTCATTTACTT
>DAIQMR010000085.1:0-2492 GCA_036788835.1 Acidaminococcaceae bacterium | reverse complement strand
ACGCTCTTAGCTTTCCTGCTCTAAGTTTAGCCTTTTTTATTTTACCTGCAAATTATCCAAAAGGTGAAGTTGACACTTTTTTTGCGGCATAAAAAAACGTCCCACACCGTAATGTGGAACGTTTTTTGACCTAGATAATTTGATAAAAGAAATTTGGATATAGTAACTTCTCAATCTTTAAGACAGCCAATGGGAACAATAACTATTCCATCTTTCTGCCTGTATGCATATTTCCCCGTACCAACAAGAACCATTTTAAAAGAAGGTGCTTGCATTTTATCGGTATCTATATTACCTGCAAGGGCATTGAGCGTTTTTACTCCCTCGTTAATAAGTTTGTCTCCACCTAGTTTGACTTCAATCAGGCCGTAACTGCCATTACGAAGATGCAATACTGCATCGCATTCAAGTCCATTTTTATCTCGGTAATGATAGACATCTCCATCAAGTGAATCCGCATAGACTCTAAGGTCACGTATGCACATGTTCTCAAAAAACAAACCCATAGTTTCGAGATCATTTATTAGATCTTGTGGTCCTAATCCTAATGCTGCCGCTCCTATGGAAGGATCGGTAAAATACCTGGTATCAGTAGTACGTATTACTGTTTTTGACCTAAGATTTGGATTCCAGGCCTTAGAGTCTTCAATAACGAATATCTTTCTGAAATCTGACATATATTCATCCACAGTAACATCTGAGATGTTAGTAGATTCATTGGCCTTCATATCCTGCATTATAGTTGTTGTTTTGGTTTGACCTCCAATATTTCTTGCAAATGACCTCATGAATCGCTTGACCTTTTCAGTATCCCTCATAATTCCACTTGCCCGTGAAATATCTTGATTGACAACAGCATCAAAGTAATCTCTGGCCTGCACAAGTGAGATTTTCTCTTCCTGATCAAGCGCTTTCGGCCATCCTCCCCTGCATATACAAAAAGCCAGTTTGTTTAAATCGATATGGTTCTCCCCATCAACATCATTCTTGCCTGAAAATAAATCAGAAAGAGAGACCTCTCCGCTCGAATCCAATGATTCATACAAAGACATGGGACGCATAAGCATTCTTGAAATTCTCCCTGTTCCCGTATGAGATATCTCTGAAAGATCTCCAGGTACAGAGGAGCCTGTCAGAATAAATTGACCAAATTCATCTCTCTGGTCTACCTCAAACCTGACCGCATCCCATAATTTGGGAGCCATCTGCCACTCATCTATAAGTCGTGGAGCAGTACCCTTCAATAAACGTCCTGGATTTATTTCTGCCATCTCAAGATTCTGTTTTTCTGATGCAGGATCCTGCATATACAGTACACTTCCGGCAATCTGTTCAGCTGTCGTCGTCTTTCCACACCATTTTGCGCCTTCTACCAATACGGCACCCTTGGCTCTAAGTTTTCTATTCAGTATCCTGTCAGCTATCCTTTTCTTATATTTTTTCATATGTTAACCCTCTTTATTTTTTATTAATATAAGAATAGTATAAGTCATACTTTGCTTTTTGGCAATTGTTTACTTTGCTTTTCGGCAATTATTTACTTTGCTTTTTGGCAAAAGTCACAGTTAACAATCGTCCTTATCAGCAAAACGATATAACCCGCTCCAGGATATGAAAAAGGCTACCTTTTTAAATAAAAGGCAGCCTCTTTTTATGTAACATATGATACACTTTTGTTGGTGGAGATGAGGGGAGTCGAACCCCTGTCCGGAAATATTGTCATACGAACTTCTCCGAGCGCAGTCAGCACTTTATTTCTCGCATTTTGAACGCCTGCTAACCAGCTTTCGCCATGCCAGCCTGTAGATTGAACCGGAGCTTACAGGTATCAGCTGCCGGCGATCCCGCTAAGTGTCGTTCTTTCCGCTCCTGCGGGAGCCGGATTGGAAGAACGTGGCTAGTTTACGCTGCCAGAGCTAAATCAGAATCTGCGTTTAAATTTAAACGTCCACAGTTTAACGTGCTTGTGGGACCACGGCTCGCTTATCGTACACCACCTATCCCCGTCGAAACCGGTACATCCCCAGATAGGACAAGAGGCAATTACCCCTGGCGTGAACCAGTTAGGCTTGCCTGCTTGCAGAAGCTAGTGTAACACAGTTGCCCCGGTTTGGCAAGAGGCCGCAGATTTATCTGGCACGGTGCGTTTCCTAATGTTATAATAGTAATATTATATAGCTTAAAAGCAAAGTTGCCCGGAAGTTTCCCGGCAGGGAAAGCTGCGGGCACAGAAAGAAGCCTTCTTCGTGCACAATTTACAAACACAACGCCTGGCGGAAGCCGGGGTCATGATCGCTATCAGTTATCTTCTGGGCCTGATTACCTTGTACCAGATGCCCCAGGGCGGGGCGCTGCACCCGGCCAACCTGGTGCCGCTCTTCATCTTTGCTTTCCGCTGGGGCGGCAAACAGGGCTGTTTGACTGCCCTCACCTACGGGCTGGTGCATTTTCTGCTGGGCATGAAGTTTAGCCTGCATCCGGCCAGCATCGTG
>DAIQMR010000084.1:0-2633 GCA_036788835.1 Acidaminococcaceae bacterium | reverse complement strand
CGACCACTTCACAGTGGAGTTCAAATCCGGTGTTAGTATGGAAATTAAAGAATAAGGAAGCAAGCTAGCCCGTGAGGATTAGCGGTCCCTAAGGTTAGCTTGCTTGTCTATGCTTTTTGCTTTGATCAGCTGAAATTTGTTTACAATTTATATTGCATAAAATTACCGTTATGGATAAATCCATAAGCTGAGTATAGTTTTACTCCCATATCAGAAGCTGTAATCTGAATTACTCCACATCCATATACTTTTGCTTCTTCAATGACCCTGTCCAAAAGTCCTTTCGCTATTCCCTGTCTTCTGTACTTTGGATTTGTGAACATGCTTGATAGAAGACCCATCCTGCCATTTGGACATCCAAAATACGGTGGTTTCTCTACAAACGACATTCCACTGGTAGCGATTATCTTATCATTATTTAAAGCAAGCCAAGAGACAAACGTACCATCGGACATATGGCGATGATAATAATCCTGCAATGCAGGTTTCAAATCAATCTCCTCTTTGGCCCCTTCTTCTCTCAATTGATTTATTCTCATAGCAATAAATATATCTAGCTCATTTTCCGTTAATCTTCTATACTCTATTATCATTTTACTCGCCTTCTTCATCTTGTAAGGATCTTTATGTCTCCATTATACCATCTTCCGTGCAAACAAGGTAGATAACTATATCCCTTGTCTTGATTATAAATCAAGCCGGTCTACGAATTTTCCAACTCGTAAACCGGCTTATTTAACATCTATTCAGACCACCCAACTATCTGGTTTCACAGATAAAACAAAGTATTACATACTTTTATCTTATAAAATTAGTTGCATGCCATTCTTCTTTTACTGGCATACCGTATTTTTCTTTACCCAAGGCTATGCTTTTCATTAAGAAAATCATATTTTTAGCTAAAGTCCTCATAGTCTGCAAACCTTCTGTGTCTTTAGCTGCCTCGCCTTTTTCTCTACCATGAATACTGTTCCAGTATTGGCTGGTTGCTATTGGCATATTGGAAATACCAAAGTACTTATTCAGCTCATCATATGTAGCTGACAAACCACCCCGGCGTGCTACCGCCACTCCTGCACCAACTTTCATGGTCTTGTCCACATAACTGGTACTGAAAAACAGCCTATCCAAAAAAGAAATTAGAGTGCCATTAGCTGATGCATAATAAACCGGACCGGCAACCACCAATCCATCGCATACCGCAAACTTAGGTGCTGTTTCATTAACCAAATCATCAAATACACATTTATTTGTTTCAAAACATTTATAGCAACCGATACAACCTCTAATAGCCAGATTGCCCACCTGTACTGTTTCTACTTCAACTCCTGCTTTTTTAAATTCTTTCTCCATTTCTTTTAAAGCAATGGCTGTATTACCATCATTATGGGGACTGCCGTTAATCATTAAAACTTTCATCTTTATTATCACCTTTCATATTTTTCTTTATTTTTCGTAATGTTTGGCTACATCTTCCAGAAATTTTCTAATTGGTAAATGCTGGGGACACATTTTCTCGCATTGTCCGCATTTGACACAATCACTGGCTTTGCCAAATTTTCCGGCAAGTGTGGCATAATACATCATATTAACAGTAAAACCTTTTGTGGCCACTTCCCTCATATCACCATTATAAAGAGCAAAATACTTGGGAATGGGAATATGTTTAGGACAGCCATCCGTACAATAAGAACATCCTGTACAAGGAATTGCTGTCTTAGATAGGATTATTTGTGCTACTTTAAACAGATTTTGCTTTTCCGTTTCTGTTAATGGTTTGAAATTCTCCATGAAAGAAACATTATCTTCCATCTGCTCAAGTGTAGACATGCCTGAAAGAACCATCATAACATTATCTAAGGAAGCGGCAAAACGAATGGCCCAGGAAGCATTAGAAACATTAGTATTCATCCCTTTGAGAATTTTTTCTCCTTCAGGCGGCATTACCGCCAGGGTTCCGCCCTTCACCGGCTCCATGACTACAACTTGCCTACCATATTTTACACATATTTCATAGCAGGCGTGAGAATGAATAAAAGCACTCTCCCAATCTAAATAGTTAAGCTGCAACTGGACCATTTCTACATCAGGATATTTCGCTAACAATTTATCCAGTAACTCTGGGGTGCCATGGAAAGAAAAGCCAATGTGTTTTACTTGTCCTTGTTTTTTCTTTGCTGCAAGCCAAGTGAAACAGTCAAATTTCTCGTACTTGCCAATACTGGAATCTTCAATACCATGGAGCAGATAATAATCAAAATACGACACTCCGGTTTTTTCCAATTGAGCATTAAAGATTTTGTCTCTATCTTCAAGAGAATTAACATAACCACAGTGCAGTTTAGTAGTCAAAGTATAGGATTTCCGTGGATAACGTGAGGTCAGCATTGTTTTAACTGCACTCTCACTCTGAGAATTGCAGTACATCCAGGCCGTATCAAAATAAGTGAAACCTTTACTTAAAAACAAATCAACCATTTTCTTGCACTGTTCAATATCAATAGTCCCAGCATCATTAGGATCTATATGTGGCAAGCGCATAAGACCAAAGCCAAATTTCTTTTTAGGTTTAAAGTCCATAGTTATCCCTCATTTCTCTTATTCTTAATTAATAATATAATACTTTAAGTCAA
>DAIQMR010000083.1:0-2729 GCA_036788835.1 Acidaminococcaceae bacterium | reverse complement strand
GATGGGAAAAAGGTAACGTAGAAAACAAAGTCGGCTATGAACGGCGCAACATGTTCGTACCGGTGCCTACGGTTAAAAATCTCAACGATTTCAACAAAGGACTTTTTCTTCTCTGTGAAAAAGATGCCCAAAGGCCTCACTACATAAAGCATTGCCAGATAGAGGGTCTCTTTCAAGAAGAATTACCGCATATGCATCCTTTGCCACGGACAGAATTCGATATATTCATTCTGGAAACACGAGCCTGTGACAACTATGCCAAAATTCACTTCGATGGCAACACTTACTCAACGGTGTTAGAGTCCGCCTGAAATGACCAAATTCTGTCCACCTAAAACGACCAATTTTAGTCCAAATAAAATGACCATTACATATTTCTTTCAAATCCTTTAAACTGATTGTGACTAGCAACTCAGTGGAAAAGGAGGAGTATGAAAGAATTAGTATGTAATGGCTTGGATACAATTGTATCACAAGCACTAAACAAAATGAAAGAAGAACAAGGCAATGCTTTTAATCTTGATAAAGTTAACCTTGCTGAGCTTCACCGTAAGACAGGCATCTCACGTTCCAAGCTTCGTAGGATGCGCAGAAACGGCTTTAAGACTGTTCCTCACGGTGCTACAGGCAAGTATGCCTGCAGCATTGTCCTTTCCGGTTATACCGGTTCTTTGGATGATTTATTAAGACATGGAATTAAAAATTCTCAAATCTGCTATGAAAAGATTAAAAGTTCCGGATATTCAGGCAGCCTGACAACAGTAAAAAGATACATTGCCAGACATAAAGCCTTGATCCCTGCTAAACGTATTCTTGTTGAACCGCAAGGAAACAGAGGCAGACGCTTTGTAACAGGACCTGGTGAGGCATACCAGATGGACTGGGGATTCACTAACGTCTCAACCCCTTCTGGCAAGAAGTTAAGAGTAGCCTGCTTTGCCATAATATGCCACCATTGCGGGCAAAGGTTCATAGAATTTTTCCCCAATGCTAAACAGGAAAACCTCTTTATTGGCATGATTTATGCCTTTCGTTACATGGGAATACCACGCTATGTCCTTACAGATAATATGGCCAGCGTTGTTACCAAGCGTGACTATGCAGGTAATCCCGTCTGGCAAAAAGATTACGAAGCATTCATGAAAGCCATTGATTTTCAGACCAAACTTTGCAAACCGAGGCATCCTTTTACCAAAGGTAAAGTTGAACGGCTGATAAGATTCGTAAAAGAAAACTTTCTGCCGGGAAGAACCTTCTGGGATTTAAATGATTTAAACAGACAGGCCTGGGAATGGTGCATTAAACAAAATGATGCATACCACAAAGCAACAGACTGCGTTCCCAAGCAGGAACATTCAGACCTCTGCATGGCTCAGTGCAATGTTTTGGTGATGAATGACTCTATACGGAACTATCTCTGCCCTGTTCGCAGAATTTCCTTTGACGGATTCATCAGCTATGAAGACAGACGTTATGGAGTACCTTTTAATTACACGAAAAGTGTGGCGAGAGTCCAAAGGAAGGCAGATACCATCCTGGTTTATTCAGATGACATGAAGCGTCTTCTGACAACGCATATGGTGCCTGACAGCAGGAAAGACAGTTATTGTCCAGGGCAATATGCTTCTCAGCCCGAGGAATTCCCAACAGCGCCGGTGAAAACAACCATAACATTGCTGAACAAGCAGACGCCCAACTTATCTTTTGAAAAGTTCAATTTTGATAAGGGGGATGATGAAGATGAATGATGCATTGTTTGAACAGATTGATAGAAGCTGCAAAATTCTAAAGCTGGATTTTTCTTCTGCAGCTTTTGCTGCCATTTCTGAAGAAAACAATTTCTCGGAAGAAACAGTAAAAGCAATCACCTTTATCTTGGAGACGCTGCAACACAAAAAGGAAGAAGAAACAATACATACCTTATTGCGTTTGAGCAGGCTGCCACTTAAGGAGCCAAAGACTTTTGCCAACTTTGATTTCACAGCTATCCGCGGCAGAAATGCTATTAAACTGAAGAACCTGCAAACCCTGTCATCCATATATGCTCACAAGAACATAGCTTTCATTGGGCCGCCAGGAACCGGCAAAACACATCTGGCTCAAGCATTCGGCTATGAATGCTGTTTGCATGGGCTAAAGACATATTTCATTAAAATGTCTGAACTGAGAGACAAGTTCACTACTGCGTATAAATTTGGCAGGACAGCAGCACTGATTAATTTTCTGGTAAGACCATCCTGTCTGATTATTGATGAAGTTGGTCATTGCGAATTTGACAGAAAAAACACTCAGTTGTTCTTTGATCTTGTTGACAGAAGATATGGTAAACAAGGCAATTCCAACATAGTTTTTACTGGCAACAAGAATCCATCTGAATGGCGGTCCAACTTTGCTGAGGATGAGGCCCTCTTATGTTCCTTAGATAGGATATTTGACATGGCCACTGTTTTTAATATTAGAGGCAACAGTTTCCGCGGACAAAATTTGGAAACGATTGCTTTGCAAACCACAAAAACAATAACGCCAATGTCTGAAAAACTTTCACAAAGATAGGCCGATAAGGCAATACTGAGTTGCTGGTCACCATATTTGGACTAAAATTGGTTAATCTAAGTGGACGGAATTTGGCTATTTTAGGTGGACAGAATTTGGTCATTTCAGGCGGGCTCTAACAGTGCAACCATTCCTGCAGGAATAATGGCTGCTGAAGTTGATAATGAATGGATAAA
>DAIQMR010000082.1:0-2750 GCA_036788835.1 Acidaminococcaceae bacterium | reverse complement strand
TTATGACTAAGGGCTCAGGTGATGCGAGAATGCAGCCTCTTTTCTTTTACATAACGACTGCAGGAACAGACACCAATTCCATATGCTATGAAGTACACCAGAAAGCGAAAGATATCCTGGACGGCAGAAAGCACGATGAAACTTTCTATCCTGTTATTTACGGCGCTGATGAGACAGATGATTGGACCAGTCCTGAGGTGTGGAAGAAGGCGAATCCATCTCTTGGGATTACCATAGGGATGGATAAGGTTGTGGCAGCCTGCGAGTCCGCAAAGGAGAATCCGGGCGAAGAGAACTCATTTAGGCAATTAAGACTTGACCAGTGGGTAAAACAATCTATTCGTTGGATGCCAATGGCAAAGTGGGATGCCTGTGCTTTCCCTGTTAATGAAAAAGACTTGGAAGGTAGGGTTTGCTTTGGCGGGTTAGACTTATCTTCCACTACAGATATAACGGCCTTTGTTCTTGTGTTTCCTCCTGAGGACGAAGACGATAAATATATAATCCTGCCATATTTCTGGGTGCCTGAGGAAACGCTAGACCTTAGGGTAAGGCGTGACCATGTGCCTTATGACATCTGGCAGAAGCAGGGTTTCGTTCAGACTACAGAAGGGAACGTGGTGCATTATGGCTATATTGAGCAATTTATAGAAAAGCTGGGCGAGAAGTACAACATAAAAGAAATAGCCTTTGACCGTTGGGGCGCTGTGCAGATGACGCAGAACCTTGAGGGCATGGGCTTCACTGTTGTGCCTTTTGGCCAGGGTTATAAGGATATGTCTCCACCTACCAAGGAACTCATGAAACTGACACTGGAGCAGAAACTTGCTCATGGCGGGCATCCAGTTCTCCGTTGGATGATGGACAACATCTTCATCCGAACGGATCCTGCCGGAAACATAAAGGCAGACAAGGAAAAGTCTACGGAGAAGATAGACGGTGCTGTAGCTACTATTATGGCGTTAGACAGAGCACTAAGAAATGATGGCGGTGGTGGTTCTGTGTATAACGACAGGGGTTTACTCATTTTATAATTAAGTTATAATTACAAACATTGACTTTTTCATTACAAACTGCTATAATTTTGAGTAAGAAAGGAGGATGATTTCAATGACTGAAGCTGTTAATGTTAATTTCCGTATGGAAAAAAGTTTAAAAAATAGCATGGAGAAAGTTTGTGCAGATATGGGTCTTACCATGACTGCAGCGTTTACTGTGTTTGCCAAAACAGTAAGCAGAGAAAAACGAATCCCCTTTGAAATTACTGCTGATCCTTTTTACTCTGAAAGCAATATGGCACACCTTCGTAGGGGTATTGCTGCTCTGAATTCTGGAAAGGGTGTAGAGCACGATCCACTCAAGGCAGAAAGTAAATGAAAAAAGTATGGTTTGATGAAGCCTGGGAAGATTTCGAGTATTGGACGCAGCAAGATAAAAAAACAATGAAGAGAATTTTGCAACTTTTGAAAGATGTTGATCGCAATGGATATGAAGGCATCGGCAAGCCGGAACCATTAAGGGGAGAACTTACTGGTTTTTGGAGCAGACGAATTGATGATACGAATAGATTAGTTTATCGTATAGTTGGTAAAACACTTGAAATACTATCATGCCGAGGCCATTATGATGATTAACTAAATAGGTTTCTTTCAGGGCGTTCTAAACAGGACGTCCTTTTCTTATGCCAAAAATTTAAGGAGGTGGTCGAGATTTTCAACTTAATAAGCAAGATATTTAAATCAAGAGATAAACCTATGAACAGCCTGGGGAGATACTTCTTCTGGGGAAGTTCATCAAGTGGAAAGATGGTGACAGAGCGTTCCTCCATGCAGATGACAGCGGTGTATTCCTGTGTAAGAATTTTGGCAGAGGCGGTGGCAGGACTTCCGCTTCACATGTATAAGTACAATGACAGCGGTGGCAAGGAAAAAGCATTAGCACATCCGCTATATTTTTTGCTCCACGATGAGCCTAACCCAGAGATGACTTCCTTTGTTTTCCGGGAGACGCTCATGACGCATCTTCTTTTGTGGGGTAATGCCTATGCCCAGATTATCCGTAACGGTAATGGTGAGGTCGTGGCCTTGTACCCATTAATGCCTAACCGCATGAGTGTAGACAGGGACTCCCAAGGGAGATTGTACTACCAATACTATCGCGGTCTGGACGAAGCAAAGATTAATAAGGACAACATTGTGGTCTTATCTCCACAGGATGTCTTGCATATTCCAGGTTTAGGTTTTGACGGCATTATCGGATATTCTCCAATAGCAATGGCTAAGAATGCTGTTGGCATGGCCATAGCCTGTGAGGAGTACGGAGCCAAGTTCTTTGCTAATGGCGCTGCTCCGGGTGGTGTCTTAGAGCATCCGGGTATTGTAAAGGATCCTGAGCGGGTAAGGGAAAGCTGGAACTCCGTGTATCAGGGCAGCGGAAATTCCCACAAGATAGCGGTCCTGGAAGAGGGGATGAAATATACTCCCATAGGCATTTCGCCCGAACAGGCGCAGTTTTTAGAAACAAGAAAATTTCAGATCAACGAGATAGCTCGAATTTTCCGGGTTCCTCCCCACATGGTGGGAGACCTTGAGAAGTCGAGCTTTAATAATATCGAAGAGATGGGACTGGAATTTGTGCAATACACTTTGAACCCTTGGCTGATTCGCTGGGAACAGTCCATGGTGAGAAGCCTCTTAATGTTGTCCGGCACATTAATTTAGGCAGCATTCGTCACTTTAAATTAGTTGAAA
>DAIQMR010000081.1:0-2986 GCA_036788835.1 Acidaminococcaceae bacterium | reverse complement strand
CGGCCTGCGCCAGGACCCGGGTGGCCACCTCTGCATCAACGAGGTATACCCTCCCACGTTGCAAACAGGGCAGCTCGCCCCGGCGGCACATAGCCCGGATGGTTTTCACCGGCCAACCCGTGGCAGCAGAAAAATCCTTTGCTGATTGAATCATGGCAAGCCTCCCAAACTCTACTTAATGTGGACTTCGCCGCCAAAAAAAAGCGTATCATAGGAGAAGCCCAAAAATGCGGATAAAAGCTTTGCTTGCGCAACGGTAGCCTCATCCGGATGTTCTTCAATCCTACGATACGTATTAATACCCATATGGGCGGCAATAGCCATCTCTTCTTGGGTCTTTTCACGCAATAAACGGCCTTGGCGTAATGAGATAGTTTCCATACCAGCACCTCCCTTCAGAAAAATACTTTACTCCACTTTCCGTAGAATGTCAACTACTTTTTGTGGATTTTTAATAAAATCCGTTGCTAAATTTCCACAAACAGTGTATTATGTGGGTAAAGGAGATTCATCATGGGAATAAAAGAAAACATAAAAAAGTTAAGAGAAACTCACAACCTCTCGCAAAAAGACATGGCCAAAATAGCCGGCGTTTCTGATAAAGCTATTTCTTCATGGGAAACTGGTGAGCGGGAACCCAGGATGGGCGCAATCCAGAAAATGGCGGATCACTTCGGGATAAAAAAGAGTGACATCATAGAAGATGCACCAAATGGAACAGAGCCTTACTACCTTAACCCGGAAACTGCTCGCATTGCCCAGGAAATATATGATAATCCAGGCAAAAGGGCTCTCTTTGATGCAGTCAAGGATGCCAGCCCGGAAGATTTAAAAGCGGTGGCCACCATGATTAAACATTTCACTAACGAAGAATAATGGCCATCCCGGAGAGTAAGATAAACTATCATGAACACTATACTATACGACTTGCCGCCAAAAGTAAGAAGTTATTGCTATGAAGATGCGGATGGATACCAGACCATCGTTCTCAATTCAAAACTTAGTCGTGAGAGCAACCTGAAATCACTTAAACACGAATTAAGTCATGCAGGGGATTTTGGGCAGGACCAAGATGTAGATTTGCTGGAGAGCCAGCGTCACAAATAAAAAAGGTAATTTACCAGAAAGAGGTCAATCATGCGCAAAGATGAAAAAGTTATCATGGAAATACACCGGCACTGGATGTACTTTTTTTGGCCTGTAGTAACAAGCCTTATATTGATATTTCCCGTAATTTGGTTAGGTTACCGGATACTTCGGTACATGAACGATTATGCGGTCTTAACAGAAGAACGATTTGAATCGAATACTGGCATCTTGTCGGTGGATAGCGTTTCTATCCGGCTTGATAAGATTCAGAGCGTATTCTATCACCAGGATTTTCTTGGCCGCCTTGTCGGATATGGTGATATTCAGATTCAGTCTGGCGCAACCTACGGAATGACCACATATAGTTATACGAGCAACCCTGGCCACATAAAACAACAAATTGAAAATGCCGTTCAAAGATGCGAGGAAGAAAAACGCAAAGTAGAAATGGCGCAACAGATGGCACAGATGCAACAAATGGCCCAGGTCATTCAAGCAACCCAGGCGCAGCAAATTCAGCAGCAGCCTCAGCAATCTCAGCAATAAAAAAAGACCGCCCTGGTGTTGGAGCACCAGAGCGGTCAGCAGGTCCGTGTCGCTAAACAAGGGATAACCCTGCTTTTTTATATTATATCACGCAGGGCTCCCCCAATTCAAGGGAGGTTTTATTGTGTTTGGAGAAGGTACCGTAACGTGGGATGAAAAAATAAAGCGCTGGAAATTTCAGTATTATGACAGCGCCGGCCGGCGCCGGAAGAAATTATTCCTGGATGAGGAACCGGCACTCCGGTACCGGAACGAAATTAACCGCCGCAAATATCATGGCCAGGCGGTGACCATGTGCACCATGACCGTAGGCGAATGGGTAACGGAATGGCTGTCAGTCTACAAAAAAAATAAGATGAAGCCCACATCGTATAGGCGGCTTAAACAATCAGCAGCACACCTGGATTCAATTTCTCACTTCCGGTTGGATAAGTTATCGCCCGTCACAATCCAGGCCCTGTACAACGAAAAATCAGAGGTTCTCAGCCAGAGCGCCGTGGCCAAAATCCACAAGGTCCTGTTCGGAGCCTATAAGCAGGCAAAGCGGCTGGACATGATAACGGAAAACCCCATGGACAAGGTCGATGCCCCAAAAGTCGCAAAGCCGGCCATCGACATCTTCACCGATGGCGAAATCTATAAGATATTTTTCTGGATGAACTGCAACCATTACTACCGGAAATACATCCCGCTGTTCCTGCTCCTGCTGATGACCGGAGCCAGGATAGGAGAAATCCTCGCACTGCACTGGACCGAGGTAAACTTCACCAATTCGTCCATATTCATCAAGTATAACAAGATGGCGACTGCAGGAGAGCACTTTGTCGAGCCAAAAACAGCCGCTGGCAAACGCGAGATACCCATCCCCAAGGATTTACTCAATGTCTTAAAAATCATGGCCCAAAACGCAAATTTAACGCGTCTCGATAGTCTGGTATATCATACGGACAGTGGCCGGAGCCTTACCTACCGGAATATTTATAGGATGTGGGCGATCTTACGCAAAGCCTGCCATTTCAACAAGACGATTCACGTGTTCCGGCATACATACGCCACCCGGATGCTCGCCGCCGGGGTCCCTGTAATAGAGGTGGCCAGGTGCCTCGGCCATTCATCCCCCAGCGTGACACTGAATATGTACGGCCACGCCATCCCAGGATGGAACGCCATCATCGGTGAAAAGGCGGCCGTCACGTTCACCCCGATTCTACCCAATGGAGCCGGAATGGAGCCTAAAAAAGAAATCGAAACCGCAAACCCTGCACCAGTGCGGGATTCCCAAGGGTAGAGCATAAGGCCTCCGGAGCCGTGTGCGAGAGTTCGATTCCCTCCGGGCGTACCAACAAAAAAA
>DAIQMR010000080.1:0-3141 GCA_036788835.1 Acidaminococcaceae bacterium | reverse complement strand
ACGGCAGGAATATTAACGCTCACAAGAGCAGTAGCTAATCCTTGGAAAGCCGATTCTCCTATGCTTTCGCAAACCTGTAAATCGGCGGTCTGTAAGCTATCACAATTCTGAAATGCCCATATGCCGATTGACTTACATTTCGGTAGTGAAACTGATGTTATTGCACATGAGTAAAAACCGTGCTCTCCTACGGTTTCACAAACCGGCAGATTAATAGTCAGTACTGAATCACCAACGTTAAAGAAGGCCCAGTCCTTTGCCTCTGTGCAGGCAGGCAAGGTCAGCTCAGTCATGGCAGAGTTACTGTAAAGGCCATAGCTATTTACAGTCTCGCAAACAGGCAGAGATAAACTTGCTAAAGCATTGCAGCCGTTAAAGGTATATCCTTGCAAGATTTTCAGCTTCGGTAAAGTGATACTTTTAAGTGCCCAGCAGGAAACAAAGCACTGTGCTCCGGCACTTACGCAGTTAGGTAAATTAACATCAGTTAAGACCGAGCAACCCGCAAAAGCTGATTCTCCTACGGAAGCAGCATTCTCAAAGGTAATGCTAGCAAGATTTGTGCAAGCCCCCAGGATGTTATCCGCGATAGATGTTGCTGCTGTGTTAGTTAATTCAGTTATTGAGCCATCTATGATCTGGCCAATTATCTCATCTTCAGTTAAATCGAAAGCCACTTATCTCACCCCTTTACCACGCTGATAGTATTCCTCACATTGAGCCGTTCCACGCTGCCGCCCTTGGACCAGTAACCAATAAACACCCTGTCATCTGAAGCTCCCGTTGTAATGGTCAAGGTTTCTGTAGCACCGTTTTGGCTTGTGGACGTGTTATCGTCCAGGCTATGAATCACATAGTTTGACATAACAAGGCCGGAAGAAGCGGGCATTCCGTTATATGACCATGCGCGAAATCTTGTGTCCATGCCCATTGTTATGGTATAAGCCGTATTTGCCTCAGCCATAAAGTACGTCACAGCATTGGATGTAAGGTCAGGGCTGTCAGATACGAAGTTAAACTTCTGGTCGGCATAGCGCATATAGCCATTTATATCCGTAACTGTATCGTCATAAACATTAGTCGGAGTATCTCCTGTCCAGGTCACTGTGGCATTAGTAGCTCCCCAAGGTGAACCTGTAATGCTGTCAGTTCCCTTATGAATTGTTATATTCGTCAAAGCCACACAGCCATCAAAAGCCGTGCTTGCTATAGTCGTTAAAGTACTAGGCAAATTAACGCTGGTTAACTCAGTGCAGCCCTTAAAAGCATTACCTTCAATGGCGGTAATTGCCGAGAACTTTGCTGTTTTTAAAGTAGTGTTATTTAAAAGGCCGCAGCTTCTTACCTTGGCAGCATAGGCATTATTTACCTCAGTCATAGTGCCCATTAAAAGACTTGCTACCTTAGTGCTTGCCGTATCATAAGTTGCCATAAGCTATACCCTCCATATCTCTATATTTGCTTTTACATGGTTTGGAAACAAGACATGACCAATGGTATAGCTTTTGACTATTACCCTGCACCCGGCTAAGCCATTGCCGTCAGGAAGGCCAATCGTTACTAAGGTTCTGTTAGTCCAATAGCCTTTCACTAAAGTCCAATTAGCAGGACTAAAAAGAGCCGTAAAGGAATACTTGTCACCTGCCACATAGGCTCCGTTATCTATGGCCACCGCACCGCCTAGTGTCTGAACCAAGCTTTGCCTATCATCCGGGGTAACGGCATAGTCCTCAGGCGTATTATATGTAGTTGCGTCCCCAATCCTAATAGCCATTGTTCGTTCCTCCTAAGGCCTGCAAGATAGCCGGCTGAATTCTTTCAGCCACCTTATCCGCAAGCTCTGCTAATTCACTTTCGTTTTTCACTACAGGGTTATCTATGTTCACGTTAATAACCGGGTTCTGCACATTGTAGTTCTTGGTAGTTCCCTGTCCTACTTGTGCTAACTGCGGCACAGGCATGGAGCCTTCCAGCCCCGGCACTAACTGATTTTCTTTATATTTCTGCATCTGCTGATACATCTGAATAAGCTCAGGCGAAAAAGTATCTCCAGGCTTAATACCAATCTTCGCTCTGTCCTCTGCCAGCCATTTCTGGCTTAAGGCCTGCATCCTGTTCTGGGGAGATGAACCGGCAATTTCTATGCGATTGCCTTTATCGTCAGTAACAAAACCACCGCCACGCTGAGCAGCAATATCAGATAGGTTAATGATGTTCCCTTTATCGTCCTTGACGTAGCCTGAGCCTTTGCCTTTGCTATCGTCATTCATGGCACTGCGAAGTTCTTCTAAACGCTTTCTGTCGTTTTTAATAGCATCCAAAGCCGCATTTCTTACTGCATCCTGCTTTTCCTTTTCTGCCCATTTGGTAGCCGCTACTTCGTCAGCGCCTTTTTTCAGCCAGGCTTTACGCTCAGTTTCAATCTGTTTCAGACGGCTTTGCAGTTCTGTGTCCCAGACAGAATTAAGCTTATCCACCACATTGGTTTCATACTCTTCCATGACCTTAGCCTTTTTGGCTGAGGCATTTTTTGCAATAAGCTCTTTGTCCATGCCCTGTTTCTCAAGAGCTTTTGTTTCCTGCTCTATTGCATAGATGGAATTAGCTAAATCACTGTGAGAGAGTTTAAACAATGCTTCACGTATGGGTTTCTCTTTTTCCAACTGTTTCTGGTACTGCTTTTCAGCCTCAATTTTCTGAGCAATATTTTTCTTTTCTGCATCTAAGGTCTTGAGGCTTTCCTTGCGTTTTTCTTCTTCGGCCTGTTTCTTAATTTTTGCTTCAGACATGGCCTGCTTACCGGAATTAGTAAAGCTTTTCATTTTCTCAGGATTAAGAAAATCTTCCTCGTTCCAGTCCTCTAGAGCGCTCTTTCCTGTTTTCTGCTCATACTCCCGGCCTTTGACGCCAACATAGGCAGCCGCAAGTGGACCTGCCATAGTCACAGCACCCGTTGATGCAGCAGCACTTTTGGCAGCTAGACCCGCACCTTTTGCCACGCCACCGCCGGCAGCAATAAGTTTTCCTGCGGCAAGTGTCCCAGCTTTAGCGGCACCTGCTCCAAGGCCTAAAGTCCCTGCTATTTTCCCAATGGTAATTAGTTCTTCGCCATGCTCTTTAAGGAATGCAGACAGGCTTCCC
>DAIQMR010000079.1:0-3283 GCA_036788835.1 Acidaminococcaceae bacterium | reverse complement strand
AATGTTCTTAATAATTATATATATATTATATATATATAAAAGAGAGAGAGTAAACGCATATATACGCATATACGCGCGCGTATAGGGATTTTTTGACTTGAGAACGGAAGAAAAGAACGATATGAAAAAATGGAGGAGCTTGAAATGTTAAATAAAAAAGAGAGAAATCTTGACAGGTATAAAAAAGTAGGAGCCATGATGAGGCTTTTCAAGACATTAGGTTCCGGTATCGCTGTGGAATCATCAAAAGTGCTGCCGGCAAAAGAGACGGATATACTGGCAGGCATATTGCGGAAAGCAGATATTCTTTGCTGCAAGGCAGAGGAGCGCATGTTTAGCGATTATCCCGAATTAGGCTACGAATACACTGATGTGTTTTATGGTGCCATAAAAGGGGAAACGAGAAATGAAATCGATGCCGAGATTATTGGGATAGCGAAGGAGGCAGCCGATGAACTTTTTAAATAGCCGTGAAAAGTTAATCGAGCAAAAGCTCGTTAAAGCAGTAAAAGCACGGGGCGGTATCAGTCCCAAGTTTATAAGCCCGGGTTTTGTTGGGATGCCTGACCGCCTGGTGCTTATGCCGGGTGGGAAGCTGTTCTTTGCCGAGATTAAGGCGCCCGGGAAGAAGCCGAGGCCCGCGCAGCTAAAAAGACATGAAATGCTTCGGAAGTTAGGCTTTAAGGTGTACGTCATTGACAGCATGGAGGCGATGCCGGATGAAGTTCATACCTCATGAGTACCAGAAGTATAGCGCACGGTTCATCGTTAATAACACGGTGTCTGCAATATTCCTGAGCTGCGGCCTTGGCAAAACAGTTATTACCCTTACAGCCATAAAGGAACTGATGCATGACCGCTTTGAGGTCAGGAAGGTTCTTGTTATAGCGCCTTTAAGAGTCGGCTTGGGAACCTGGCCCCAGGAAATTGAAAAGTGGGAGCATCTGAAAGGCCTTACGTACTCCGTGGCAATCGGTACCGAGGCGGAGAGGAAGGCCGCGCTTATGACCAAAGCGGATATTTATATCATCAACCGGGAGAACGTGGAGTGGCTCGTGAAGAACTGTGCTTTCGATTTTGACATGGTGGTTATTGATGAGCTGTCCTCTTTTAAGTCTGGGGCAACAAAGAGGTTTAAGAGCCTCCTAAAAGTAAGGCCAACTATAAAACGTATTGTAGGACTTACAGGGACACCGAGCTCCAATGGACTCATGGACCTGTGGGCGGAATACAGGCTCCTGGACATGGGAAAAAGACTGGGAAGGTATATCGGCCAGTACCGCAGAAACTTTTTTATTCCAGATAAACGAAATCAGCAGATTGTGTTCTCCTACAAGCCCGTGGCAGGCGCCGAGGAGAGTATTTATAAGCTGATATCAGATATCACGATTTCCATGAAGTCTGTGGATTATCTAAAGATGCCGGAGTGCGTAATGAACAAAGTCGAGGTTTTCATGAACGAGGAAGAGAAAGGCAAGTATGAAACTATGCGTAAAGAAATGGTTCTCTCCCTTGATGGTGCCGACATTGATGCCATTAACGCGGCTGCTCTTTCCAACAAGCTGCTGCAGATGGCGAACGGGGCTGTCTACGATGAGGACAAAAAGGCAGTAGCCATTCACGACAGAAAGCTGGATGCCTTAGAGGATTTAATCGAAGGCGCCAATGGGAAGCCGGTATTAATAGCCTATTGGTTCAAGCATGACCTGGAGAGAATTGCTGAAAAGCTGACCGCTAAACACATACCTTTCGCAAGGATTGACGGGAACGAAAGCATCAGGAAGTGGAACGATGGAGAGCTTCCTGTGGCACTTATTCATCCGGCATCAGCAGGTCATGGATTAAACCTGCAGACGGGCGGCTCAACCTTAATCTGGTTTGGCCTTACCTGGTCCTTAGAGCTGTATCAGCAGACCAATGCCAGATTATGGAGGCAGGGCCAGAAACAGACCGTAGTTATCCACCACATAGTATCCAAAGGAACGATTGACGAAAATGTCATGAAAGCCTTGGAAAAGAAAGACAAAACTCAGTCGGCACTGATAGATGCCGTGAAAGCTAACTTAGGAGGCGAAAATTGGTAAGACCATATGAAGCGTTAGGCAATGCGATAGTTATGCAGGCGGTAAAGGATTATAAGTCTGCGGCAAATAAGATTAAGAGATTAAGAACAAAGGCTCATGAAACAAGGAAGGTTCGCTGCTGCAAAAGAAAATGGAAAGAGACAAGAAGATATGTCTTGTTCCGGGAAATGCGGAGCATAGAGGAGTTTATCTTATCCGACTGGTATGCCCTGCTTACGGACGTTCTTCCCAAGCCTGTCGTTAAACACCTGAGAAGGGAGGTGATTGGCCATGAATAAGACGGAGTACCTGGAGAACGCCTATTGGACTGATCAGATGATTGCGGGCAAGATTTCTCAGCTGAGATGCCTTAATGACTTAGCCACAAAAGTAAATTCTGTCATGAGCCTTGTTCCTCCGAGTGGAACGAGGAACGTGCATGAACTGGAGGATACAGTAATAAAAATCGTAGACCTTCAGAGAGAAATAAATAAAGATATAGATAGCATTATTGATTTCAGGAGAGAGCTTTCAATAGCCATAAACAAAATGGCTGACCCTGAGCTGAGAAGCCTTCTGACATTACGGTACCTCGGCTTTAAAAAGTGGGAGGATGTTGCTTTGGAGATGGGATATTCCGTTCAGCATATCTACCGGCTGAAGAAGAAAGCAATCGAAGCGGTAGAAATAAAAGATGAGAGTAAATGTTAGTGGATGTTAAAGATGTTTTTGTGTTATGATATGATTGGCAAAGAAGAAAATAGAAATTGTGCAGCCTTCATGGGATAAAACCCGCGGAGGCTTTTTTCATGAAAAAATAAAAGATGAGAGTAAATGTTAGTAGATGTTAAAGATGTTTTTGTGGTATGGTATACTTAGCAAAAAATAAATAAAATTCGAACTGCCTTCTCGGGAAAAACCCGCGAGGGCTTTTTTATTGGGAGGAAAGCTAATGGATAAGATAAATCATCCGCAGCACTACACTAACGGCAAAGTAGAATGCATTGATGCCATTGAGTCTGCTACCGCAGACCTTAAGGGTATCGAAGCCGTGTGCGTGGCTAATGTTATTAAATATGTGTGGCGGTTCAAGTTAAAGAATGGTACAGAGGACTTAAGAAAAGCCATGTGGTATCTTGAACGGCTGATAGCAGGGAGTGAAGAAAATGCCAAGAAGGCCTAAGACACCGTGCCGGTATCCCGGCTGTCCGGAACTTGTG
>DAIQMR010000078.1:0-3305 GCA_036788835.1 Acidaminococcaceae bacterium | reverse complement strand
CCATTTGTAGATAGCACGCATGAATTATCACCTCCATAAACTTCCTGTATTTTAATATTGTATTAGACATGAATTTTTGTTATTGTAGGGAAAATGATTCTTTACTATATGAATGACAGGTGGGATAAATATGATTCAAGAAATAATAATGCAAGCCATGGAATATGATCAGGGAGATGCTAAACGGATACAGCATTTTCTTCAGGTATATAATTTTGCCAAAATGATTGCCATTGGAGAGAATCTTGAAGAAAACTCAAGAAAGATTTTGGAGATTGCAGCTATTCTGCATGATATTGGAATTCATGAAAGCGAAAGAATTTATAATGACACGTTGGGAAAGCACCAAGAGGAACTTGGGCCGGCAGTAGCACAACAGATTCTGGATAAATTTGATCTTTCAAAAGAGGAAAAGGAAAGAATAATTTATTTAATCGCCCATCATCACACATATAAAGACATAAATGCATTGGATTACCAAATATTGGTAGAGGCTGATTTTTTGGTAAACCTTTATGAAGATTCCGCTGATGAGAGTACCAGGCAGAATGTTTATGATAGGATTTTTAAGACGGCGACAGGAAGAAAACTATTCAAACTTAATTTTTAGTGTAATTTGGTGAAAAACAAGCTAACCTGAAGGATAAATCCTCAAAGGTCAGCTTGTTTTTTGCGTACGAAAAAGCCGCTGGCGGGGAACCAGCGACTCTTCTAAAAGGAAGTTGTTTATGATGATTTGATGGGAAGTGTAATAAAGAGGGGTAATCTTTACTACATCTTTAGTATAGCCGTAATTAGTGAAAAACAAATGGCAAAATGGTGAATAAAGAGTGAAATTAAGTAGTTGTTTTGTTGCCTAGTTTGACCACCAATTGTAAACAAGGAGTGCAATAAATACTCGAGAACTGATATCAGAGCTGTTCTTGGTAATTGCATAACACACCACGCCTCGTTAATTTGGGGCGTTTTTGTTGGCTTTAGAGGAAAATAGGCTAAAAGTGTGGTTTCCTGTACAGGGAACTAGGTTCAGGGTGGCTGCGATATAGGCGATGGTCTGCCCCTCCGCACGGAGCCTTATTATTTCCTTTGCTAATTCTTGTCTCATCATATTCACCTCGCTATATTATCATTGTAGCAAAGTGAAAACGGACATATCGGACAAGAAAAAACCTCTGGCGGGGAACCAGAGGCTAAAAAGGAAGTTGTTAATGATGATTGGAAATGAAATAAAGAGGAGTATTCTTTATTACAAGTTTATTGTACTAGTAAATAGTGAAAAACAAAGGACAAAACGGTGAAGAATGGGTGAATTAAGGTAATGGTGCTTTAAAAGGTAAGCTAGCTTTCGCAAATTAACAGGTGACTGTAGGGCTTTTCTATGTTATAATTATACATAACAATATCATAATAGGAGCAAGAAACATGAAAGTTGCGATTGTACATGATTGGCTAGTTACCTATGCCGGCGCAGAGAAAGTCCTAGAGCAAATACTCCAGCTCTATCCTGAGGCCGACATATACTCGTTGGTTGATTTTCTTCCAGACAACCAGCGTGATTTTATTATGCACAAAAAAGTTCATACTAGCTTTATGCAGAATCTCCCTAAGGTCAAGACCAGATACCGCAGCTACCTAGCGCTCATGCCATTGGCTATCGAACAATTTGACCTGAGAGGTTATGACCTTATTATTTCCAGCTCTCATTGTGTAGCAAAGGGCGTCCTTACTGGACCCAATCAGGTGCATATTTCCTATGTTCATTCACCGGTGCGCTATGCCTGGGACCTCCAGGGTCAATACCTGAAAGAAGCAGGTCTTACCCATGGCGCTAAAAGCTGGATCGCCAAGGCCATTCTTCACTATATCCGTATTTGGGACACCAGAACTGCCAACGGCGTGGACTATTTCCTGGCTAATTCCCACTTTATCACTAAACGCATCTGGAAATGCTATCGTAGGGAAGCAGACGTAATCTATCCACCTGTAGATATTAATAAATTTGTGGCTAAATCCGTGAAAGAAGATTTTTACCTCACTGCTTCACGGATGGTTCCTTATAAGAAAATCAACCTAATCGTAGATGCTTTTACCCAAATGCCGGATAAAAAACTGGTAGTTATTGGCGACGGACCGGATTTTGCTGAAATTAAGGCCCAAGCCGGGAAAAATGTAGAAATGTTAGGCTATCAGCCAGATGAGGTCCTCCAAGACTATATGCAAAGAGCTAAAGCCTTTGTATTTGCAGCAGAAGAAGATTTTGGCATTGTACCTGTAGAGGCCCAAGCCTCAGGAACACCTGTTATTGCCTTCGGACGCGGGGGAGCTTTAGAGACCGTTAATGACCTGACTACAGATGCGCCAACAGGCGTGTTTTTTAAGGAACAAACATCCGCAAGCCTTAAACAGGGAGTAGTAGAATTTGAGGCTAATCAGGCTAAATTCACACCGGAAAATTGCCGGCACAATGCAGAAAAATTCAGCATAAATAGATTCAAAAGCGAGTTTAAAAATTATGTTGACACAAAATTGAGAAAATAGAGGAAAAGTCGAGATTTTCCCTCTGTTTTTATGGGCGAAAAACCTCTATAAAAGGGTGTGTTTCATACTAATATATGTTATAATTTTAGTATATTAGTAATTTTATGTATTTTTGGGGGATAAAAATCATATGCTAGCAAGCATTTGGCGTTACCGTGAATTTATATATAGTTGCGTAAAGCGTGAGTTTCAGGCAAAGTACAAAGGTTCAATATTCGGCATGGCATGGGCAGTATTACATCCACTGGCGATTATTTTTGTTTATACTGTTATCTTTTCCCAGGTTATGCGCAATAAATTAGCCGGAATGACAGATGTGCCGTACGCCTATAGTCTTTATTTATGCTCAGGTGTTCTGACATGGGGGCTTTTCACAGAAATGTTAACAAGATGCGTAAATGTTTTTTTGGAGAATGCTAATATGATGAAAAAGGTCTTTTTCCCGCGAATTTGTTTGCCAACTATTACTGTTTTATCTTCATTTTTGAATTTTGTAATAGCCTTTATGATTTTCATAGTGTTTTTATTTGCAATCGGGAGATTCCCAGGAACATTATTCTTAACTTTTTTCGTGGTGCTTTTTGTGCAGGTATTATTTACCGTTTCCTTAGGAGTTGGATTGGGCGTCCTCAACGTGTTCTTTAGAGATATTGGTCAATTTTTGGCTATGATCTTGAATTTTTGGTTTTGGTTTACACCGGTTGTGTATCCGTCAACTATAGTCCCTAAAGCATTGCAGGGCCTTATGAACTTAAATCCTATGTATC
>DAIQMR010000077.1:0-3421 GCA_036788835.1 Acidaminococcaceae bacterium | reverse complement strand
CTTTTTCCTTTACTTCCGCTGCCTTGGCATCAGCAGCAGGATACAAGAAAGGTTTGTTGATTGCCGGTGAAAACTCTACCACAAGTCCATAAGCAAATCTGTTCTTGCCCCTGGCGCTTGCCTTAACATAAGCCACGGTCTTTCCTTCGCTCATCTCCACATGGATGCTGTCACGAAGCTTGCCTGAGTCAACAGGCACTCTTGTCTTAGCTTCCGTGGCAATAAGCTCAGCCCCTTCTTCTAAGGCTATACTGACCTTAGAGAGCATTTCAGGCTTTAGCTTATCTAAGAGTTCCCACACAGTTCTATACTTAGCCATTAGACTGGATCACCTCCCGGCAGGACATCTGTAAGAAACGCCTCGTATCTAAAATAATAGGAGGCGCAGTCTGCTCAAAAGTTCTGCCATGCACAGTATCCACAATAAGGTCAGTCTGCAAGATATCGTTCCTGTAACGAATGGTAATTTCAGTTATCACTGAATGGACCAGTTCATCAGAGGAATTAACCGCATTACTGCCTTTATCGTAGATGTTAGCCCAAACGATACATCTGTCAGAATAAGGAACCTTTAGGATATGGCCTTCACTATCTTTGGCATTTATTTCTTTTCGGATAGTAACCCTGTCCCTAAAGTCTCCCGGCTGGAATTCTTTCATTACTACCACCCAACCTTTCTGTACGGTCTCAAAAGTGTTAAAACCGCTTTAGGCACATCCTCGCCATTTCGTTCCTCATAGAAATGTTCCGTCACAAGGATAATGGCTAGCCTTATGGAAGGCTCCATTGTTTCCGCTGTGACTTCCCACTTTAAAACATTATTCACATACTGCTGAGCCAAGAGGATAAGAGAGGAGATGAGGTTATCCTCCCCATCCCCATCGACTCTTATGTACTCCTTGGCTTCAGCTACTGTCACCAATAGCTCTGCCATCCTAGTCCTCCTTAAGCTTCATAATCTTAACGGCTTCGGGAAGTACTAACTTACCATCAACACGTTCCTTAGCCACGTAAGCAATCATGCCGTTACCGGCAAACAACTCACGTAATTCGGAGATAGAACGGGTGCCTCTGTCACCGATGTTGTAGTAGCTGTAGTCACCAAAAGCAATGGCCTTTTCGGGAGCGAAAGCAGAGGTATTTACTGCATAGCCCAAAATCTTGTCAGGCTCTCCTGCCTGATAGGAAGGCTGCCACATGTATGCTCCGTTGTTGTCCTTCAGCTTACGCACAGTAGCTAAAATCTGGTCATTCAAAATGAAGGACGCGGTCTTTCTATATGGACGCTTTAAGGCATATACCAGGTCAAGCAAGTCATCGGATTTAATGGCTGCGGTCAAGGTAGCTGCCACATCTCCACCGCCTGTTGCCGCGAAGAGTCCCAAAGGCTTTCCTGTGCCATCACCGTTTAAGAAAGCATCTTCTTCAGCATTGGCCAGAGCCTTACCAAACTCGGTAATGATATAGCTGTCAAGATTGAAAGCATTGTCATATAACAATTCCTCGGTAATCTTAATGGCTACATGGAGCTTATGGGCATCCAGTAAAATCTGACTGAAGGTAGCAGTTCCGAAAGATAAGGCGCCGCCTTCTTCAATCCATGCTGCGGCAGGCTTGGTAGCAGCGATGTTAATCTTATGCTCACCGCTGGTAGTCAGGCCGTGGCCTAATTTACGCATGATGTTCTCTTCGTTCAGGATGTCAATGATACGCTTGTCGTATTCCTCAGGAACCAAGTACCCGCCATCTGCGTCCACGCCTTCCTGCAAAAGATTGCTGACCTGCTTAAAGTTGGTACGCATGGCTTTTAACAAGTCCTGGGCGTAACCTTTTCTTGCTCTGACGGGTTTCATCTTTTCATCATCTTCACCCTGTCCGGGTTTGCCGGTAATAGGACTGTTGATGGGTTTAGCCAATTCCTTATCCAGGGCTTCCTGTCTTTCCATCCGCTGAATTTCCTTGCCCAAGTCGTCGATGTCTTTCATCATACGGCCATAGGTGGCATCATCCTCAGCAGTAAGGATGCCTTTGTCTGTTCTGTGGGATTCCAAGAATGCCTTAGTTGCTTCCCATGCTTTTGCTCTTTTCTCTCTCAATTCAATAATGTTCATAGTTTAACTCCTCCTCAAATGTGGTGTTTCAGTTTATTAAGTTCAGCCAGGCAGTCATTTACCGAGCGTTCCTTTGGTTTGGGTGCCTCGATATGGCACATTTTCGCAACCTTTTCTTTCAGGCTGTTTACTACTAAAGTCTTAGAAAACAGCATGGATACTTCCGGCTGTTCAATATCCTCAACTTTTTCTCTCTGCATGATTTCGTCTGCAAAGCCAAGCTCCAATGCCTTGTTGGCATTCATCCAGCTTTCGTCATCCATAAGATGGGCAAGCTTTACCCTGGGCAGGCCTGTCTTAATCTCGTAGGCATTAATAATGCTCTCCTTAACTTCAGAGAGCATATCTATGGCCTTTTGAAATTCCGACTTGTCACCGAAAGCAATTGTTGCCGGGTTATGAATCATGAGCATGGACACGGGAGACATCAGCACCTTGGTTCCTGCCATAGCAATAACCGAGGCCGCACTGGCAGCTAGGCCATCAATCTTCACGGTGACGTTCCCCTTGTATTCCATGAGCATATTGTAGATTTGGGCTGCCGCTACGCAGTCACCGCCGGGAGAATTAATCCAGAGGGTAATATCTCCATCACCTGCCATAAGCTCATCTTTGAAAAGCTTAGGTGTAACGTCATCGTCAAACCAGCTTTCCTCGGCAATGGTGCCGTTTAAGAACAAAGTCCGTTCTAGCACAGGCTCACTGCCCTCGTTTGTTACCGTTTTGTTTTTCCACTTCCAGAACTTTCTCATTGGTTCCTCCTTTAATTGCATCTTTAATCTGAATCATGTTCCCATTAACGAGATACAGGTTTCCGCCCTCTTCCTCAGGTATCTGGTCTAAGTTCTCCAGTTCCCTGATGTCATTGGCGCTCATCCAGCCGTTCTGTCTTGCCACGGCATAACCGCTCATACGGCTCTGGTAATCTCCCCTGAGCAGGCCATCCACATTGAACTTAATGAAGTAGTCTTTCTTCGCCTCTGTGGTTAAGAGGCTTCGTACCATGGACTGTTCCCAGCGAACTAGCCATGGCTCCAATGTGTACTTCACAAATTCCAAAGACTGCTGCTCTATATTTGAAAAGCTCGACTTCTCAAGGTCTCCCACCATATGGGGAGGAACCCGGAAAATTCGAGCTATCTCGTTAATCTGAAATTTTCTTGTTTCTAAAAACTGTGCCTGTTCAGGCGAAATCCCTATGGGAGTATATTTCATACCCTCTTCCAACACCGCAATCTTATGGGCATTACTAGTTCCCTGATACACGGAGTTCCAGCTTTCCCTTACCCGCTCAGGATCCTTTACAATAC
>DAIQMR010000076.1:0-3461 GCA_036788835.1 Acidaminococcaceae bacterium | reverse complement strand
CCACTCTTTTACACCTTCCTTAATCGCCCTTTTGATTTCGCTTATTTTTTGCGTGAAAGCCTACGCCCGTTGGCTTGCAGTCTATGTTTAGAGATATAGACCGCCCCTTGCCCTCATGTAGTCTACGTTTCAGAGCTTTTCCTTTAGTGTTTGGCTTTGTAGCTATGTTTATCGTACTTACTGCGTCTATGCCATCTGTCTCCGGATTCTGCTGTGATTCTAGAGTGGCACGGGGTACACAAAGCCATTAGGTTTCTCACGTCATGTGTTCCGCCTCTCGATAGCGGCAGCTTATGATGAACCTCAGTAGCAACAGTTATACGTCCTTCTTTGATGCACTGCTCACACAAAGGATGTGTTGCAATGTATCTGTCCCTTATTCTTTTCCAGCCCCTTCCATAACGTTTCTTAGTTGCAGGGCTCCTATCATATTTCTCGTACCGAGCATCCATTATTTTCTGGTGCTTCTCACAGTACCTTCCGTCCACAAGTTCTGGACAGCCTGGATACCGGCACGGTGTCTTAGGCCTTCTTGGCATTAATCTCCCTCCTAATTTTAGGTATAAAAAAACCTCCAAGGTTCTTGACCTTGAAGGTAAGTATTCAATTTTTCTTTGCTCGCAAGTATATCATAACACAAAGGACCATATGACATCTAGTGACATTTAGTGCCATGTTTAGGAATTTTTATTGCCGCCACGGCCCTATCATGAATCCTATAAACATGCCTGAGATTAACATTGAGTTCCAAGGCAATCTGTTCCCAGTTCATGAAACTTAGGTACCTGAGTTCCAAAAGTGTCCGCAGCTCAGGATTCACAACCCCTTTAATAACACCCGACAGTTCCCTTTTAAAATCAATCAAGGTATCTATGTCGTCATTAACGTCCCTCTGAAGCTCCACAATCTTAATAATGGTATCTTCCATGCGGTGTACGTTTCTCGTTCCGCTGGGAGGAACTAGGCTCATCACAGACGTTGCTTTTGTAGCTAAGTCATTCAGTGACTGTATCTGTGCCAGCTTGCTCTCAATCCTCTGGTCTATCCTATAACCTTTGGACAGGTATTCTTTTGGTGTCATATCACAATACCTCCTCATGCAATTTTCGCAACAGAATCTCAGGACGCAAAGTACTGATATCCGAGAACCATTTAGATTTTATGAATTGCTCAATTTTCAATATTTCATGTTTCGCTTTTCTATCATCCTTATTTCTGGAAAGCTTTCTCTTCTCACTACGGTAATCTTTAACTGCCAGTATTATGATTGCATTGGCCAGTTCCTCATACGGTCTTTTCGGTTTTTTCATGACTCAACCTCTTTCAATAGACGATTAATATACCATCTTGCCTTCTTTAAATCTTCAGTCCCATTTTTGAGTTTCCAACGCCACAGGTACTTAATGGCATTGGCGGTACAGACCGCCTCAATTCCTGAAAGTTCTGCCGTCGCTGCTTCTAAAGCATCTATACACTCAACCTTTCCGCTTGTGTAATGTGACGGATGATTGACCATGTCATGTTGCTCAACTGAAGTTTCTACTGAAATTTCTTCATCAAACAAAGCATTTAACGGCACTCCATATATCTCCGCAACCCTCTGTAAAGTGGTTGTGTGCGGACATCTTTCATTTCTTTCCCATGATGATATCGTTCCGATAGTCGCGCCTATTAATTTACCCGCCTGTCTCTGCGTCAGTTTGCTTAACTTTCTAAACTTTCTTAACTGATCTCCTAACATTTTCTTCCTCCTATATCTGCCTTAACGGCTGCAATCAAAGCCGCCTGTGTCATATTCTTTTCTTTCAAAGCCTTCAGCACACGTTCATCAATAGTTCCCGCAGTAATAATGTGCTGAATCACTACTGTTCCATCTGTCTGCCCCTGTCTCCAAACTCGGGCGTTAGTCTGCTGATAAAGCTCCAGCGACCATGTCAGACCGAACCAGACAAGAGTCGAACCTCCTGCCTGCAGATTCAGTCCATGACCGGCAGACGCAGGGTGTATAACCGCAACTGGAATCTTCTTATTGTTCCAGTCCTCAATGTCCTTCGATGACTTAATCTCCCGGACATCAAACCTTCTTTTAATCCGCTCGAGGTCATGCTGAAACCAATAAGCCACCAGCAGCGGCTTGCCGTTTGCTGCCTCTATGATATCCTCCAGGGCATCAAGCTTTCTGCTATGGAACTCTATCATGTCATGGCAATCATCGTAGACTGCCCCATTGGCAAGCTGGGAAAGCTTTGTGGTGAGTGCTCCTGCATTGGCAGCGGTTATTTCCCCTTCCGGAAGGTCAAGGACAAACTTTTTCTCTAGCTTTTCATAATCTTCTTCCTCTGCGTCATCCATAAAAACTTCATATCTAGTACTAAGAAGCTTAGGCATTTTGATATAGTCCGTGGACTTCATAGAAATGGTTATGTCGGATATTTTCTGGTATATCAGTTCCTCTGCGTCAGGCAAAGGAATGTAATTATAAACAATCATCCCATTCCTCCTCCCCGCAATAAAATACTCATTGCGATAGTGGCTTATGAATCTGCCTAACCTTTTTCCAAGGTCAAGAAGTTTGAACTCAGCAAAAAGATCCATAAGGCCGTTGCCGCTGGGAGTACCCGTGAGACCGACAATTCTCTTTACCCTAGGCCTTACCTTCATCAGTGACAGGAATCTCTTTGCCCTAGGATTCTTGAAGGATGAAAGCTCATCGACTATCATCATGTCAAAGTCAAAGGCACAATTTTTCACAAGCCAGTCCACATTCTCTCTGTTGATTATGTAAATGTCAGCTTTGGCTGCTAAAGCTGCTAGTCTCTCGGCTTCCGTCCCTATTGCCACGGAATAGGTGAGATCTTTTAGATGCTCCCACTTCCGTATTTCATTAGGCCATGTATCCCTAGCGACTCTCAAAGGAGCGACCACTAACACCTTTCTCACTTCAAAGCTGTCATGCATAAGCTCCTGAATGGCAGTAAGCGCAATAACGGTCTTCCCGAGTCCCATATCAAGGAGAAGTGCCGAGATGGGATTTTTCTCAATATAGCCTATTGCGAAGCTCTGATAATCATGCGGTTCAAACTTCATCCAGCATTCCTCCGATCTGTTTTTCATCATCAATCACAAACACCTTGAACCCAAGATGCCTAATCAGCCTGTGTCTAATTAGTTGCAATGGCCTGGCCCTTTTTCCCGTCGACTTCAGTTCTGCAAAGCACAACCTTCCTCCCGGCAGGAGCACAATCCTGTCAGGCATTCCCGCAAAACCCGGTGAAATGAACTTAGGACATATCCCACCCAGACTTTTTACCTTTAAAACAAGTTTTTTCTCTATGTCTTTTTCTCGCATTTTATTTACCTCATTTTTATTTGTGTCCTTTTTGTCCCAGTGTCCTTAGGGGTATAAGAATATATATAAATAAATAAAATATAATAAAATAAGTGTATATATGTATCTGTTA
>DAIQMR010000075.1:0-3629 GCA_036788835.1 Acidaminococcaceae bacterium | reverse complement strand
CACAAGTTCCGGACAGCCGGGATACCGGCACGGTGTCTTAGGCCTTCTTGGCATTATTCTCACCTCCTAATTTTGGGTATAAAAAAACCTCCAAGGCTTTTGACCTTGAAGGTTAGTATTTAATTTTTCTTTGCTCGCAAGTATATCATATCAGATTGTCAATAATGGCGCAAGATAACAAACACTTCCATTTACTATCATTCACTATCGACTTTTATGTTTTTTAGCGCACTTCTGTGAATACGGTAAACAGTATTTATGCTACAGCTCATTCTTGTGGCAATATCTGACCACCCATGAAAATCTAAATACCTAAGTTCCAATACTGTTCTTTCTTCTTCATCTGAAACACCTTCAACGGCAACAGCTATTTCCCGCTTAAGGTCTATCAGTTTATCTATGTCAGTATTAATCTCTTTTTCCATGTCCATAAGCTTACAAACAGTGCTTTCCATCTGCTTTAGGTTCGGGCTGGAACTATGAGGCATATCCGACAAGGTACTGGTAGTCTTTGTTGCTAGAGAATGCAAAGAGCCAAGGCGCTCAAGCTTTGTGTTTATTCTGTTGTCTATGTTTTTCGCCTGCATCAGATATTCCTTTGCATTCATCGGTGCATTCCTCCTTAAGTTTTTTCATAAGATTTTCCGAGTTTAACTCTGTAAGCATTCCGTAATATTTAGACTTAAAGAACGTTTCTATCTGCTTCATCTGATTCCAAGCTTTTTCTTGTTCTTTGGACCACCGCAGTTTTCTGAGCACACTGCGATAATCTTTTACTGCTTGCAGCACCACTTCATTGGCCAGTCTTTTATACGGTTCGTTCTCATAGCTCATGCAATCGCTCCTTTCTTCAGGAACCGGTCATGAGCTTTTCTCACGGAGTCCTCAGTGTTACCGCCAATTGAAGCCGCTACCTGATTCCATGACAAGCCGTTGATATACCGCAAGGCAAATATCATCCGGATGAAGCTGTCATCTATGGAATTGATATACCTGTTTAGTTTATTGAGCTCCATGAAACACCGCTTAAGGTTGCTGTTCATAAGTCCCTTTAAAGAATCAATCTCAGTGGCGCAATCAGGAAGCTTGGTTTTCTTTGCCTCAAGTTCCCTCAGACGTCTTTGCTCCTCTTCAATTTCCCTATTGAGGCAGTACAACTGTCTCAGTTCTTTTTTCGTCATTGTACCTCCTTTAGCAGTCTGTCGATGTACCACTTAGCTTTTTCTAAGTCTTCCCTTCCGTTCTTTTTCTTCCAGCGCCACAGATACTTAATCGCATTGGCGGTACAGACAGCCTGAATGCCCATTAAATCTTTTGTAGCTGCCTCCAGGGCATCAATGCACTCTACTTTTCCTCCTGTATAATGGGACGGGTGATTCACCTTATCTACTAAAAATCTCATGTCATTTTCCTCCTAAGTCAGCTTTCACGGCTTCAATCAGCGAAGCCTGTGTCATGTTTTTATTTTTTAAAGCCTTCAGTACTCTTTCATCAATCGTTCCCTTGGTAACTATGTGGTGGATAACCACGGCATGCTTTTGTCCCTGTCTCCAAAGGCGGGCATTGGTCTGTTGGTAAAGCTCCAGGCTCCAGGTAAGTCCGAACCAGATGAGCGCTGAGCCGCCGGCCTGTAAGTTTAGGCCATGACCGGCAGAGGCCGGATGAATTGCGGCCACAGGTATTTCTCCTCTGTTCCACTCCTCAAAGTCAGTGCTCGTTTCCAGCTTTCTTATAGCAAACCTTTGCTGCATTCTTTCCAAATCATGCTTAAACCAATAAGCCACAAGCACCGGCTTGCCGTTTGCTGCTTCGATTAAGTCCTCCAAAGCATCAAGCTTTTTGTCATGAATATGAACTACTCTTCCACCCTCGGCGTAAACAGCACCGTTAGCCATTTGCAAAAGCTTGTTGGTAAGTCCTGCGGCATTCTTGGCATCAATCTCCCCGGACGGAAGGCTGAGGACCATTTCTTCTTTCAGCTTTTGGTAGACAGCCTTTTCCTTTTCTTCCATGTTTGCCTCCACGATGTTGTTTATTAGCTCAGGCATTTTTAGGTGATCAGCAGCCTTCATGCTTATGCAGATATCAGATATCTTGTTATAAATAGCTTCTTCAGCACCCGGCTTTGGCTTGTAGCTAAAGACAATCATCTGGTTTCTTTTGTCCGGCACAAAATACTGATTCCTGAAATGGGTGATGTATCTTCCCAGCCTTTTGCCCATATCCAGTATGCCAATCTCTGCCCACAAATCCATCAGGCCATTAGGACTGGGTGTTCCCGTCAGCCCGACGATTCTTCGCACGAACGGCCTGACCTTTTTTAATGCTTTGAACCTTTTGGCCTTGCCATTCTTAAAACTGGAGAGCTCATCTATGACCACCATGTCAAAATCCCATTTGCAGTTTTCCACAAGCCACTCCACGTTTTCCCTATTTACCACATAGATATCGGCTTTAGCATTAAGTGCCGCTAGTCTTTCAGCTTTTGTACCAATAGCCACGGAATAGCGTAAAAGGTTCAGATGCCTCCAATGTCTAATTTCATTTGCCCATACATTGCCTACTCGTAACGGACATATCACCAGAACTTTTCTGCTTTCAAACCTGTCAAACAAAAGCTCATTAATAGCCGTTAAAGTTATTATCGTTTTCCCTAGACCGCATTCTAAGAGAATTGCCGCAGCCGGATGATTCACTATAAACTTTATGCTTTGTTCTTGATAATCATGAAGATTGTTTCGTTGCAATAAACTGTCCATATATATTCCTCTTCTTCTGTGCGGCATGTAATTTAGAATGCTCACTTGAGCTCATAACTTTGATATTTTCCATAGTATTATTTTCATGGTTCCCGTCTATATGATGCACTTCTTCATCACTCGTTAATTTTTTCCCAAGTTTTTTCTCCATTAGCGCCCTATACAACACTCTTCCACAAACCTTTTGGTTTTTAGAACCCGCTTTCTCAAAGTTAATGAAATCTTGATAACACCCTCTGTCGCAAAAGTTATGCGGTCCAAATCTAAATACAGCACTAGCCTTGCGTGTTATATCCGCACCGCACCAATCACAACTAACTGTTAGCTGATTTTTCTTAAACTCGTAGGCACACTTTTTGCTGCAGAAAAAATGGGCATTCCTTTTTTTGTGATGACCTTGATAATCAAATTCAACACCGCAATAATCACATATTCTAATTCTCCGAAGTGCATATCGCTCTTTGTTTGCCTTTCCTAGACAGGCTCTGCTGCAATAGTGTTTTATTCCTCGTAGTTTATTTGTGTTTTTAACAAATTCTTTCCTACACCAATCGCACCTAATTGTTAATCGCATTTAACACGTCTCCAATCTTCCCTGCGTCATCTAAAACAAAGACTTTAAAGCCTAACTCCCTTAGCTGCTTATGCCTTGCCAGCTGCAATGCTCTAGGCTTTTTGCCGGGGGCCTTTACTTCCACAAAGCCTATCTTCCCTCCCTGCAGAAGAACTATTCTGTCCGGCATGCCATAAAACCCCGGGCACACAAGTTTTAAGGCCAGGCCCCTTTTCTTTTTCACTTCCATCACTAGTTTTAGTTCTATATTCTTTTCCAGCATTTGACCTTCTCCTTTTGTCCTTTTTGTCACAGGT
>DAIQMR010000074.1:0-3916 GCA_036788835.1 Acidaminococcaceae bacterium | reverse complement strand
TTTACCTCCAGGATGTCACCATCCAAAACCACTGCTTTGTAATACGGCGTCTGGGCAATCCATTCGGGTGCATCTTCAATTAAGCCGCCGCCCTTCGTTGTAAACTTGTCCATACCATTGGTGAATTCGTAGCGTTTTTTAGTTAAAATGACCATTTTGTACTCCTCCTATTTTTACAAAATTAGATACCGTCAATGTAGCGTACAGGCTGGAAGTAGTTAAACTTCACCTGGCCGATTTGAGCGGCATACAGGGTCAGGTATGCGGCGTGCTCAACGCTGGGTTGGGTCATCGCCCGGGTGATAGGCACGGTGATGTCGAAGTTAACCATGTCCTCATCGTTCACGTACACCATCATGCGGTCGGTATTGCCCACGCCCGCACCGATGCACCAACGGCAAGGCTCAATGCTAATCTTCACGCCCTGGTCCTTGGCGATGTTGTTGTCCATCAGATACTGATAGACGGACACATTGCCGGCCTCACTAACCTTTTGCTTGATGATATAGGCATAAGCAGCAGGCGGAATCAAAATGTGGTTAGGCATGGACTTTAAGTCGTACTCGCCAGCAGCCCAAGCGGCGGTCAGCGCATCGTTCACATCGTCCAGGATTTCGTCCGGGGTCTTGCCTCTCCAAGTAGTCTTACCAGAGGTAGCACCAGTAGCAACGGCGCTGGCAATGACTTTAGCATCGTTCAGCAGGCCGGTCTGACCAAACTCGGTGAAGCCTTTGTAAACGTTCTGGTCCAGGGTCTTGTTGTAATTCAGACGGATGCCCTTATCCAGCAAGTCTTCCAGGGAACGGCCGATTTGTTTTAACTTGGCCTGATCCACAAAGGGAATCTTCATGGCGTGCATCCAGGTGAATACCTTGAACAGATTCTTATTGGTGTTCACTTGCATAACAGGAATGGCAGTAGCGGAGCCGCTGACAATGCCGTTCTGGTTTGCACCGGTGGTACCATAATCCATATCAAAGGTGGAAGTGTGTTCTACCCAACCGCCGCCGGTCTTGGCAACGATATCACGTGCCCAGGTTACGGAAGTCAGCGGTTCACGAATCTTCGGGTCCGTCTTTTCCAGCTCACCTACCAGGTAGGCCATGCCGGATGCAGTAGCGGCATCCCATGCGGAGCCGCGGAAAATCTGACGGCCGCCGCGTTGCATGGCGTAGTTACCAGCATTAAATAAAGCGGCGTCTGCGTTTAAAAAGGAAACGTTATTATCCATTATCTTTTTACCTCCCTATTAAGGATTTACCCTGGTCAGGATAGCAACCTCGGAAATGCCGTTTGCATCCATGTGGCCAGTGGTCCATTTAACATTAGGCACTAACACGGTGTTCGCACCATCGGCGGCGGCTTCAAAGCCACCCACAACACCATTAGCGATGCCAGCGTTAGCGGCGATACGCACGTACACAGCCCCGCCAGCGGTAGGGGTGCCCACGTTGCAGGCAACGGTCACGTTGCCCCGCTCGATAACGGATGCGGCCTCACCGGGGTTGTAATTGCTGGTGTTTTGGTCGTTGTAGCTGATGGCCTGCTTAACGATACGCAGAGCCACGCCCGCAAACTTAGCGGCCGTAAAACCAGCACCGGCCAGGGTGTAGGTGTTATCACTGTTTAAAACAACGGCAGCGCCAAACGGAATCACTGCACTGTCGGTGGCTACCTTGCGGCTCATGACGATGTCGTCCGGAGTACGCGCGTAGTTACCAGGGAAACCATAATTCATGGAAATACCAATCGCTTTACCACTCATTGTTCATTACCTCCAATTTTTTATTCAGATTTTTTATAGTGAGGATTGAAACGGTCCCGGATAGATTTACCCAGGCTCTTGTCATCCATACTATCGGCGGTACGCCGTGCGCCGGCTTTCTGTGCCTTCAGCAAGGCTGCGTATTGTTCGTCCCGTGCCTGACCGCGAATCATCATGGCCAAGGAGTCAGCGGCTTTTTTCCGCTGCCAGGGATTAGAAATCTGTGCTACCAGGGGTTTAATGGCCCGTACACATTCCAAGGCGGAATCACGGACGGCAGCGGCGGCCGGAGCAGCCTCGCCATCTTCCTCAGTATCCGGCTCAATGTTTTCCGGAGCCTCATCCTGGGCATTGATATCTTCGGGAGCCACGGTGCCTCCTTCCTCACCGGCGGGAGCGGCCTCAGTATTCTGGAGCTCATCTTCTAAGCTATCCAGGGCATCCAAACTCTCGTCACCATCGGGCTCGCCAAGGCCTTGTTCGTTATCCATGTCCGGGTCAGCATCCTCGACAGGCGGCTGTTGTGTGCCGCACAGGCGGTCGAGGGCATCTTCAATCTTTTTGAACCTGGCATCGATAGCAGCGTCCATCGCAGGCGCTTCTTTCACCGGAGCCGCCGGTGCGGGTGCGGGTGCCGGAGCCTCATCCTTGTTAACCAGCTTGCTGGCTTCGAGGATTTCGCCCGGCTCTGCATCCTTCACAAAACTGTTGAACATTCTCTTCAAAATGGAATCAGACATTTTTCTATCACTCCTTTTTCTTTTAACCACCACAGGCGGCGCCTGGTCGCGTATCGCAACCTTGTGTCCGGCCCGTCCTTTATCCACAACTGCAACGTGGTTACCCCTGATTTCACGCTGCTCAAAAGCAGTGTCCCCGGTCTGTACCCACAGGCAATCGTAGCCGCAGCTAATCTCACGCTTGCCATCCTCGATGGCATGGGCCAGTGTGGCATCATAAATAATGAGGTCGGCCATAAGGCAATCGGCGAACTCGCCTATGCCCTTGCGCACGTCCCTCACTATGCCCTTCATGTAGTCTTTGTAATTGGCGGCATCCACGTCCACATCCGGGTGCTCGTCACAGATAGGCTTGCCCTCAAAGCTCGCCATGGCCGCCGGGCTGAAAACTTCCGTCCCCGGCCGGGTAACCTTGTATAGCTGGGAATTACCCTGCCCAATCTCGCTGCCCAGGTAATCCTGGACACCAACCCTGGCAATGGGTACGTTCCTGCAGATAAGGAACCCCTCCGGCGTTTTGGAGATGTTTTCACTCAAGCGGCTCGAATAATAAGCCTTTGGCACTACAACTCACCCCCCGTAATCGCACGAAAACGCGCCAACGTTAAGCGCTGGACACGCCCCTGCCAGTACACCTTGGCTGGCCATGATACATCGCTGTATTCAAGGAGCGGCTGTGGATAGCACCGGCAATTAAAAATGTCCCCGGCGTGGTAATGGCCGTAGGACTTCTCATGATTCAATTCTTCCGGGCTGGGCGGTTCAGCCCAGGATACCAGGACACCCTCCATGAGGGAATGACTGTCCCGGACCCGCTGGTCCTCGGATGTACGCCACACATACCAATCAAGCCCCGCCGCCGCCGCCCTTGCCTGGGTAAGCGCCGTGCTGGCCTTGGAAGTCTCCGTCCTCGCTATCAGCGTGGCGTGCGACTTTGAAAGCCTGGGGTACATGGCAAGGATCTCCCCGGCCAAATCGCCGTACCGGGACCCGGTGGCGTACACGTTGGCCGCCCGCTCCGTGATTTTTTGCGCCAGTGATGCAGGCACGGACGAAATGAGGTCGGCGTTCCTCTGCACGATGTTGTAGTATGTGGTCCCAACTTGTGTGCTTTGGAGCTCTCTCTCTAAAATCCGGTAGATTACTCTGCCCTGAGAGCCAGCCCGCGCCGCCTCACGCCAGGTACGATGGCCATCACTGAAAACGTGCGTGGCCATGGCCTGCGCAATCTCATATGCCCGCTTTCTAAAAGTGGGCGACCGGGCGTAATTCTGGATTACTTGTTGCAATAAAAAAGGACTACGAACCTCAGATAACTGAGGTCGTAATCCTCTTAGCAGGCGGTCGATTGCGGCGGCGTACTGCCGCTCAATTCGTCGTCTTAACTGCCAATTTGTATGTTCCATTTTTT
>DAIQMR010000073.1:0-4202 GCA_036788835.1 Acidaminococcaceae bacterium | reverse complement strand
GATAGCCATAAAGAAAATCTTTATCCATGTTTTTTATTCCATGAATTCCCAATGTGCCGCTGTAATAATCGTTGTGTAGTGGTGCTGTGCTAGTCACATCGCTAGTACCTTTCAGATAAGCTCCGTGTATACCATAGCGCCAGCCTTTCGCCTCTCTGTCATAGCCCACTAGCACACCACTGGTCATGTTGTCATAAGACCCATAACGATTCCAGGCATTTTGATGACTGCTGTAGCGAAGGGCCTTAGCAAAAATTCTATCTTTTTTCTCAGGGGTCACATCGCTATTCTCATTCAACAGTTCATGAACCAGACTCTTACCAACGAACTGCTGATTCTTCATGTTGGCCGTCATAAGACTGTCATAGGCCCGCGGTGCTAATTGAGCTCCCATACCATCTACAGTTAATCCATAGAAATCTATACCTGCTACTAAATTCTGACCATCTCCGGTCTGATATCCGGCCTTTTGGTCCAAAACCTTTCCTAAAACCAAACCATCTTCTGTTGCAGCAAATTGACTGTAGGCATTAGCACTGCGGCTAGTGTTAAAGGAAAAGCTATGGTTACTGAGATTATTTCCTGATGCCACGACCTGCACGGTCTGACTATTGCCATCTTCGCCGGTAATACTTAAGTTAGGACCATATGTTAATTGATTCGCTTGGACAAAATCTTTCACGTATAAAACCTTTTCCCCATTAGCAAAATATCCCAATGGTACAAAATGCACGGTTCCGTCTACATAAGCATTATTCTTTACATATAGCCTATCCCCTGCATTATCATCACTTTCCAACCGCAAAAGGCCACCGGCATTTTGCTGATAACTATCCACAGTCAAGGCTCCTATGCTATTACCGGGACTTACTGTACCGCTATTGGTCAAGGCGTTATAGATAACACCGTTACCTGTCAGACTGGCACCATTAAGGACATTCACTGCCGACAAGAGACTGCCGCCGCTGCCATCTGCCATATAGCCTAGGTTTAAGGTTCCTTGGGCAATATTAGTATTGCCTGTGTAGAGATTCTCTCCTAATAGTGTCAGCGTGCCGGTGCCGGTTTTCGTCAAGCCACCTTCCCCATAAATAACGCCCCCATAAACAGAATCCGTAAGGCCAGCCGTCAGTTCCACAGTCATGTTGGACAGAGTTTTTCTATCCGGATGCAGAATATCTGTAACATAAAGTTCATCAGCTCTGCCCAGATAAATATAGGTGCCACCCACGCCATCATCATTTAAATAGGAAACCGTAAAGTCTCCACCGTTAGCCAAAGCACTATCCTTGCCACGGGCTGTTATATCTGCGATATAATATTCCCCTGGATTATTGGAGCGTTTTGCTACATCAAACCATTTCTGCTGTTGGTAATCATAATAAAAGGTTCTACCATAAAGACTGCTCTTGTCTGCTTCTTCCTCCATGGACCAAAGAAAAGTTAGAGCTTCGCTCTTATCGCCGTTGCTAGTTGTAACCTCCACTAGGTAAGGGGTATCCTTAGGCAGAAATACGTATTTATTTAAATCTACCGTACGCCAGCCTTCCCAAGAGGAAGTGCCATCTGTACCGAATTTCCCTGTCTGTTGGCCACTTATGGTCCCTGCTCCCGGTACAGTTCCTGTCCTAATAGTAATTGTATAGTTCATGACCGGATTACTAGCCACAAAAGAAACAGCTTTTAAAAACTGGTTTCCACTTGACTTGTAGGCACCGGCTATCGTTGAAGTATTATTGTAGTCTGAAGACTTACTTAAATTTACTGCTCCATCGTAATGGCTGCCTTTGAAATACCCATCAGTCAAAGTATAGCGAGCACTATCCAATTCTGCTACATGAAAGGACGCAGAATTTAAAGATGTATCATTATAAGACATATACCAATAACCGCCGTTGACATCATCACTTCCCCAGCTATTACGCACTATCCAGGCACCGGTACCTGTGCCTTTTAATTTACTGCTTTTAAAAACATAATTATCGTCCCAACCCACTATGCTGACACAATGGTTCAGCGTAAATTGTCCGGTATAGCACACTTCTCCGGTATTCACATCTGCATAGGCGCTTTTCCACTCAGAATAAACCGTCACGACCCCATTTTCACGTATCATATCTTTGAGTCTCGTAATGTTTTCCCCTTTGGCAATTATAGGAGTCTGCAACATGCAGCCAATGTTATAAGCATCATGGATGAGTCCCTTAGGAACTATGTAATTAGGCACTCCTGCCATGTTTGTGGTGTTATAGGGAGCGTCACTTTCCTTAACCACCCCATAATACTGCATATATTGCTTGGTCATATTTTCCCAGCCACCTTGATTGTAGACATTCTCGGCCCATGCTCTCTCGGGATCATAATATAATAACGAATAATGAGGCTGACCTTTATCTGCTTCCTGAGTAGGAAGGGAATAAGTAGTCCAAGCCAAATAACGCTCTGAAAAATCTCCTTTATTAGCAGCTGTTAATAAGCCTGCTGCCTTCAGCTGACGATTCCAGCTTGATTCATAAGAAGCCATGGAGCCAAAAGTCCAGCATGTTCCGTAGTTGCCCTGATCTCTTATGGGGCCCACCACATCATAAGTTATCCCACTATTCACATCGGTGGGATTAGTATAACGCCAATTGAAATAGGACGGATTAGTGTCTGCCCAGACGGAACCACTACCACTAAGCACGGTCGCTAAAATACTGCAAAGCAAAAGCTTCTTTCCCCAGTTATGGTATCTTTTCATTTAATTTTCCTCTCGTATATTGGGTCCCGGATTTCATCGAAAAACCACCTACTTATATTTTATCATGTTTATCCGCTATTTTCACTTTTTTCACGCTAAGTTTTACACTTTGCCCCCAAGTGGATCAGCTTTTCATGTTTTCCTTTACACTTACTGTGTGATTTAACGCAGACAGTGTAAAAACGCTCGCCAAGAGCTAAACTGCAAGCCCCTGGCGAGTGTTTTAAACTTTGTATCTGCAATTCTTCGCCCTGCCTAATACCGTTTATCCCTTCCCCTGCCTTCCTTCACGTTCTTTTTTATCATAGCAAACATAGTATTAATATTCTTCACATAATCTTCCGCTCTTCCCACCCTGGCGGATAAGCATTTAGACCATAGTACTTTGTTTTATGTCCATCTGTGTGTTCAATACGCAATTCCCATGCTGAACCGTCCAACACACTACTATTAGTATACTCATGCTTTTCCCATTCTGCTAATTTACCATATAAAACACCTAAAAGCCTATCCCACTCGCTTTCCGCTATAAGCCATGTTGTTGTTTTCCGTGAATATCTTTCATAGGCTTTAACGCTTATTTTGCCGTTGGCCAAGCGTTTAATTAAGACATTATCGGCAGAACCTGGTCCAAAGCATTCTCCGTATTCAAAATAAATTGATTTGACGGCTCCTTGCTTCATTTAAAACAACCTCATTTCACTAATTGACTTATTATCTTTGAATTCACGCATAATCTTGTCAGCCGCCTCCACCACTATTGTAAGGGAATATCTCGGCTCATCGCCATTACTATCCATATATTGGCTTAAATAGCGCTCGTCATTACAGTCTATCCCCAACATATTGCTCACTATTTCACAAACTTTTTGAGCTTCGAACTCTTTGACATTCTCTGTTAAAAAATATCCTGTTCTATCCGCGACTTTAGTAAAATCATTTCCCTTGTCCATCCCCAAATGTCCGCACAGTATATGTCCAATTTCATGAAGAATTACTGAAGCTTTTTGTGCATCACTAGAATTGGAATTTACGACAATGGAATAGCGCGTAACATAGCTCACTAATTTATCTTTTTTTAACCCTGTCTTACGTACGCCATTTTTTAAGCATGTTGCCTCTCCCCCCTGCCTAGAGCCCATTAAGCGCTCTCCGTAGACAATGCCAAGTCTTTCTGCCAAGTCCTTAAAATGCGTCAAATCATATTCTCCTAAAGGCCTGAGAGGAGGCATCACAAAACCATCCTTCATCTTCTCGGGAATTTCGTCTCCATATGTATCAGCTATATCATACAGGAATTCTACTGGACCGAAAGGTCTCAATACGACTATCGGCGTTGCTTCATGCTTTATGTATCTACCGTACTTTTCCTGCCATGCTTCTTCCGTTTCTACATACTGTGCCCCGGGCCTTTGCAAAAGAATAAGCCCGGCATTAAATGCAGAGCCCCTTCTAGTGACCC
>DAIQMR010000072.1:0-4209 GCA_036788835.1 Acidaminococcaceae bacterium | reverse complement strand
AAGTATCTATATAATATTGTTATTATAAGGACACATTTACGTATGTACTCGCCTAGGAAAACATGTGACAAATAGGACATAATTCATTTTTTGAAAATATAAGGGTTTACCAGATACTCCTGTGCCCTGTGCCTGCCCCTTCCAAAATACCCTGTTTCTTCCACAGGCATGATGTACCCATAGTCAGTAAGCCGTTCCAGTACCGGCCTTCTTTTTTCTGCCGTGTCTAATGATCTGTTGTACCTCATGACTTCCCTGGCAGAGAACCTATGCACATCTTTCTCACGAAAGATTCTGACCACCTTTTCGCACTGCTGAACGACAGGATCCGCGCCCATAAGCCCAAAGGCAGCCCTGGCATGAGACTTAAAATATCTGCCTATTTTTATGGCATTGTCCATTGTCTCCTCGGCAACTGCCAATGGTTCTTCTTCCTCAAGGAATTCATAGCTCCTATAGACACCCGCCCTGCATAAGAGCGCCGCGATACGCTGAATATTTCCTACAAGCTTTCCCTCCCAGGCATCTATTCCGTCACCATCCTTGTTAAGCTTTAGTTCCAGCTTTTCTGCGAACGCCCCGATCTTGTCATCTGCTTCTTTTGACAATGTGATGATTTCGTTCTCGGCCTCATCCTCTAAAAGATTTCTTATGCATTTCTCATATTTCCTGTAAACGTCCTCCGGCACAGGCTGTGAACGATATTTTCTTTTCCCGACGAAGGACGTAGGGATACAGTACAAAAACCGTGCCGTGAGTCCCCTGCCCTTAAACACTGCGTTCTGCATTATTCCCGACAGAACGCTTGGCTGTACCATAAGCAGCACCGTAAGCGCCGGGTTCATGATGCTCTCGCTGTTTCTCCCTATGCGGTCTACCCTGATACTGTCTCCCGAGTAGCCTTTCAGCATAACATCGATATTTACGTTCTTAGAATAGGTGCCGGCTAAGGTATCGAATATCCCGCCTTCGGTAGAGAGGATTGCGGCTTTGCCATTATTGTCCGCAAGCACCGAGGTAAGCTTTTCCGTGGTGATGTCATCAACATAAAGCTTCATGGGTTTCATTTCCTTATACCCCGCGATATCCTCGGCAATCCGTTGTATTTCTTCAGCATCGGCTTTCCCTTTTGACGCTTTGTCTTCCAGCATTTTCTGCCTCCGTTCCAGGATTCTTTTCTGCATACCGCTTGATTCTATGGCCGCCGCGTTCCGAGTGTTGCATTCCTGCTCAAACTCATTGAGAGGGCGTATCATCGCATTCTCAACCGCGGACTTTCTTTCAGACGGGTTCATGACATCAAGCACGAAAGTGTTTGCAGGCTCAAACCAGTCAGCCTTTGCCCTGATTTTAAACTTGCCCTGCATGCACACTGACAATACGGCAATGGCGCAGGTCGCTGCCATGTCAACAGGTGTCTGAGTACTTTCGGATAAGGCAGTGACATAATCACCTATGGGTTTAGGAAGCGTCTCTATAGGAAAATCCGGCAGATTGTATTCGTCAAAAGCTATGGGTTCCTCCCACACGGGGCTCTTGTTATATTCCTCGGGAGGTACATATCCCGGCTGCTGCTCTAGCTTTTTACCGAACTTCACCGCGCTGTTCCAAATAGCAGCAAGTTCCTCTTTTTCTAAAGGCGGTGAGCACAGCTTTGACCTCTCGATAAAACTCCTGCGGGCTTTTTCCGTATTGCCAAAGAGCTTAATAATCTTTCCCGCAAAAAGGCTCATGCTTTTATTACGAGAGCCTTCCTGTATGTTCTCCGTTGATTTATCAAAATCAGCGAACTCTTTTTCCATAAGGAACTCGTCAATGGTCTTAGTGCCTTCATGCCAGATAATGCCCGTGGTCTTGCAGCCAAAGATGAACCTTGCCCCGTCTATGGCCCCGTTATCAAAAAAGGGAGCGAAGTTATATATCCTCTTCTTTAAGTCCTCGCAGTCTTTTAGGCTAACAATCTTCTCGTGAGGAAAATACACATGATGCCTCGGTCTCGCTGCTTTGCTGTTCTTAGGCTTCCCGTCATGCCTGCTGGGCACAACAATATAAGAGACGTCTTTAAAAAGGTCTGCATAAACTTCTGGGTAAATCCACTCCTCCGGATTGCCCGAGTGGTCGTTGTCACAATCCATGACATCCACATCACATTCCAGGAAATTAGTCTTATTGCGATAGTTCTTCGTAAACTTGCCGGTGACGTGATCAAGAGCAGCTGCGGCAGTTAAGTCCTCTGCATTTGCGATTTCGCGCTTTTCTGGATATAAACAGTTTTTTTCATTCCCGCAACAGCTAGCTGTGTATAAAGTGAATTTCATTGCCCGCCCTCCTCAATTTTCTACCTCCGTAAACCATTTTCTAGGAATGCCCAGCTTCTTGGCATAGGCTATTTCTTTGGCCATTCCTGCCGATATCCTGTCACCAAATATCCAAATCTCATCGCATCTTTCCAAAAGAATTTTATTTATCTGCATGGCAATATCTCTTTCTAAGGTACTGCTGTCATTTAGAAACCTTGGGTACAAAAGATGCGGTGCCAAAGGAGCTTTATGGCAACCAATGACGAACCGGCAATAACTCATGGCCTTCCTTTCGTTTTCCTGTACATTTCCTCTGTACGGGCTGCAAACATAAATCAGCTTTTTAAAATTCTCAACAACCTCTATCCTGCGTAAAGCGCAATACATCGTAGGGTCCAAATAACCCTCTGCATTTAATCTGTCCATTTTTACTCCTTCTTATAGAAATCACAGACGTAACCATCTGCGTTTAGTTTTAACCCTTCCGCCCATTTAGGGCCGTCTGCCATTAAGGCGCATATGGTTTCAAGCTCTGCCGTGGGAGGCGCCTCCACGATAACTTCATCATGGACGTGCATCACTATTTCGTAGCCCACGGCCTCCAGCGACTGCATGGCATAAACTAATAAATCCCTGGCCGTGGCCTGCACAATATTTTCCACGAGCTTTGGCCCGTAGGTCTCAAGCCTCATCCATTTCTTTCCAACTCCTATGCCTTCATAGGTTATGGCTTCTTTGCCGAACTGGTTGGGTTCCAGTTTCGGTTTCACATAAGCAAGGCGCCGCCCGGAAGGGAGCGTGATAAAAAGCATCTTGCTTTTGTACTCAAAGGCGAGATTTCCCAGTTCTACTTTCTTCTTTCCCCTTATGGCATCGATGGTGCACTTGTCTACGTCCCACCATAACTTAACTATTCTAGGATTCGAATCACGCCATGAATTAACCAAAGGCTGGAGTTCTTCTTCCTTAACACCCATGTCCAGGGCTCCCATAGCTTTAAGTGCTCCAGTTGAACCTCCATAGCCACAGTTGTGAACTAACTTGCCCGATACGGTAAAACGATGATGCTTTCCGGCATTTCGTATGTCATAAACTCTAACCTTGCATTTATGAGCCTCCATTTTTTTCTTTTGCTGATAACAGCCTGTTTCGCATCTTCTATAATTTTTTCTCTGCTCATGCCTTTCGAGAGTTTCATTCTTACAACAGTTTCGGCATATGGCCAATAACTCTGTGAAAATTTTGATAATACAGTAATTCTCCTGTTTGCACAGTTTTCCATTCTGCTTACGAATCTGATATTTCCACGAGCATAATTCCCGTTGTTGTCTATTCTGTCCAATTCCAAATTGCGTTTTATAATTCCAAATTTCTTTATTAAATACAGTCCGGCTTCTGTTGCACTTGGAAACATAAATTTTATTCCCCTGCCTCCGTAGTTGGGATACTGATTGTCGTTTGGATTTTCGCACCTCTGTTTTGCCGCAGTGAGCCTCCGTTCTAACCAATATGGTATCTTTCGTGGCTGTGAACATTGCTGACAGCCTTTTGATTTTCCTGTTCGCAAACTGTTGAGTTCCTGCCACTGGATACTTCTGCAGCCCGTGCATTGTGTTAGAACATAGCAATGATTCCATTTTTTGTTCCATCTTTTTTCCGCAGATATTATTTTTACCCATCCGTAACATTTTCCTACCATTTCCGGTTTGTACGATATGTGCTCCGAGGATGGCGGCTTTGCCAAACTCCATTGGCTCCGGTTCCCCTTCAACCCAGACGAGATGGTCTGGTGTTGCTGTAAGGCTTTCATAAGTAATCACATTCCTTTCTCCCTTATAGATAACTCCGCCATGAGATACCCAGTTTTCGCCATCCCAAAGCTTATGTTTTAGTGAAACTTTTTCTATCG
>DAIQMR010000071.1:0-4245 GCA_036788835.1 Acidaminococcaceae bacterium | reverse complement strand
TAACTAACAATGGTACTGTTTCTGGGGAGCAAGAAGTTAAGTTGAGCAGTAGTAAGGCTATAACCAACAGTAAAACCATTAGCGGGGGACTTGTGGATATGCTAGCCTCAGATGGAAATATAGACAATAGTGGTACTGTTTATGGGCAGAAGAGTACTAAGTTGAGCAGCAGTAAAGCTGTTATCAATTCTAATACTATCAATGGCGGCAGCGTAGAAGTCACTGCCTCAGATGGAAATATAGATAATACCGGCACAATCTATGGGGAAACAGCGATAAATTTAACAAGCAACAAAGACCTTAATAATCCAGGTTTGGTTAACGGTGGTGACACCACAATTAGAGTTACCGGCAATATAAACAATACTAATACCGGTCGTATCTATGGGGATGACGTTACTCTTAAGGCTAATACATTAAATAACCTGCCGGGAGCAACTGCTCCTGTCATAGCTGCACGTCAAAATATGAATATAGATGTTAGTTTGTTGCATAACAAAGAACATGCATTAATTACCGCAGAACAGGACATGGACATTAAGGCCGGCACTATTAATAATAACAGCGCCACTATTGAGGCAGGACGGAATATGTCTATCAAGGTCAACGCGCTCAATAACACAAACGAGCATTTTGCCACAGCAGTACAATTGGTGAAGGAAGAGGATATACATGAGGTTCAGGCTAAAAACTCTAATATAAGATATGATCTATCCAAATATAAGTATGATTTTTCTCGACAGTATGGTGACAATGAGAAAACAAAGTATGACATACATTATATTGATGGCTCAGATAATGACTATGGAATCAGACTTCCTAATGGTATATTTTGGGACTGGTATGAATATAAGTACCATAGGGCAATCAGAGAAAACGTGATTGTTTCAACGGACCCAGCTAAAATTACCGCCGGCGGGAATATTGAATTAAGAGGTGGAATAGTTACTAACGACAAAAGCAATATTATTGCGGGAGGCAACTTAACAGCCAATGTTCAGAACCTGAATAATATTGAAGGTGTAGGAAAACGTTATGTTGATGATACAGGTACTGTTAAATATTATTATCATGCAGATAGCGGCAGTGCGTGGTGGCATGAAATGGTTACCAGAAGCGATACAAATGATTATATTCCGCCTACTGTTATAACTGATATAGTTGTGCCTGCCACTTCATATAAGAGCAATACTTATGTCCAGAACAGTGGTATCAAAGCCGGTAATTCTAATAGCAAATCAGGAAACATCCCTGACTCAATACTAGGCACAACAGCAGGTACCATCATTAAAGCAGCTCCCGGCATTATTGCTACTACTATACCCGGGGTTATTACTGGCGTTTCTCTTGATGGGATTTCAGATAAGGGGAAATTTGCAGGCAATAATATACCGGGAGGTTTATACAATAGATTTTTCACTAACGCACCAGTGACAGCAGGGTATTATGTGGAAACTGATCCTGTATATACAAATAAAAAACAGTGGCTGTCTTCGGACTATTTCTTTGAGTATGCAGGATATGATACCGACAAGGTAGCAAAACGCTTAGGTGACGGATATTACGAACAAAAGTTAGTGAGAGATCAGATTATGAATCTCACAGGCAAGAGATTTGTTGGCAACTTTAGCAGTGATACGGAACAGTACAAAAAGCTTTTGGACAACGCATTAGATTTTGCCCAAAAGAATCAAGTAGCAGTAGGAGTAGAGCCAACTACGGAACAACTCAAGAATCTAAAAGAGCCAATTGTCTGGATGGAAGAGAAGTCTGTATTTCTTCCTAACGGACAAATAGTAAAGGCACTGGTTCCAAGGGTATATCTGCCTATAAAAGAAAATGAGACGGAGTTAGGCAGCGCAGTAATCGGGGCAGGAAACATAGACATAAATACAACTAATGACCTACTGAATAAGGGCACCATTGTAACGGGAAACCAGAATAAACTTTCTGCCAACAACATCAACAACTATGGTGGAACCATTAAAGGCTCGGAAGTAATTATGAAGGCTATAAACGACGTCAATAATATAGGCGGCACGTTTACGGCCGACAAGAGCATTGATGTGGAAGCAGGTCATGACATTAATATGGAAACCACCACCACTCATGCAGAAAATGTAGAAGGCGGCAGAACAAGTATTAATCAGGTGGCAGGCACATACATGACAGGAGAACATGGTTCTCTTAACATGAAAGCAGATAATGACATAAACCTTAAAGCGGCAGATGTTGGTGTAGCAGGTGAAGGCACTTCATCTATTCAGGCAGGCAAAGATATTAATCTTGAAACAGTAAAAACCGGCTCATCCAATGACATGGTTTTCAACAAAGACAATTATCGTCATGATAAGACTAGCTCAGACATTGGAACATCTATACAAACTAAGGGCAGTCTGGCAATGCAAGCAGGCAGAGATATCAATGCTAAAGCCGCTCATGTGAATACAGAAAAAGATTTACAGGTGCGAGCTGATAGAGATATTAACATTAAGGCTGGTGAAAGTGATACATCAGTAACAGAGCATCACAAATATACTAATAGCGGGATCCTTAGTTCTACAACAACAGTTACCCACTCGGAGTCTGATGAACACAGAGCGGTAGGAAGTACCTTCTCCGGTGATAACGTGAAGCTAGAGGCAGGTAAAGATGTTAATATTGTTGGTTCTAATGTGGCAGGCACCAAAGACGTAAATATTAAAGCTGAAAAAGACGTGAACATAACCGCATCTGATGAACAAATGGATTACAGTGATTTGCGTCAGAAGAAAACTAGCGGCATTATGAGCAGTGGTTTTGGTGTCACAATTGGCACAGCACAATCTAAAACAGAAAGAGATAATCATAATCAAGTCAAAGCTGGCAGCACCATTGGCAGCATAGAAGGCAATGTTAACATTGAGGCGGGGAACAAGGCCAAGGTAGAAGCCAGTGATATTGTGGCCGGTAAAGATATAAATATTACAGGCAAGGAAGTAGATATAACATCTGCTGACGAGCAATATAACAGCCAATACAAATATGAGCATAAGATGTCTGGCCTAACTATATCTATTGGTGGCGGAACAATAGGCGCAATACATCAGAATATAGTTCAACCTGCGGAAAGGGCAGTTCAAGTTAAAGATAAACGTCTATCTGCCTTGCATGTAGCAAAAGCCGCAAGCGATTATGCCAGAAATGTCGAGGGCACTAAGGATGCGGTTGAGAAATTGAAAGAGGGCAAAGCTACCATCGGTATCAACATTGGTTTTGGCTCCAGCTCATCCAAAGAAACAAGTGACAGTACATCTACTATTGCCAAAGGAAGCAATGTGCTAGCCGGCGGTGACGTAAATATTACTGCCACAGAAAAAGATGTAAAAATCCATGGCTCTAATGTCAGCGGTGACAAGGTAAATATCAAAGCTGCAAAAGATGTAAATATATCTGCATCTGAAAACGTAAATAAAACAGATACAGATAATAGGAACTCATCAGTTGGTTTTGGCGTAGCTATTTCACCTGAGAGTGGCGTAGGTGGGTATATCAGCGGCAGCACAGCCCAAGAAAACATTAAAGAGAACAGTATTACTCATGCTCAAAGTGCAGTAACTGCTCAAGACAAGCTGACCATCAAGAGCGGTAAAGACACTAATATTATTGGCTCTAAAGTTAGCGGAGATAAAGTAGAGACTGAGGTAGGTGGCAACCTTAATGTAGAAAGCCTCCAAGAACAACAAAAATATAGAGAAAAGAATTCAAGTGCTGGCTTGAGCATATCCGGTATTGGCTTAGGAGCACCAACTGTTTCCGGCAGTGCTGGCGTGGGTAAGATGAAATCAGACCACAGAACTGTAACAGACCAAGCTGGCATCTATGCAGGCAAACAAGGCTTTGATATTAAAGTTAAAGGCAATACAGACCTGAAAGGCGCTGTCATAGACAGCAAAGCAACGGCGGATAAGAACAAACTAACTACAGGTACATTAACAGCAAAGGATATTGAGAACAAGTCTGAGTATGATACATCAGGAATAGGTATCAGCTTTGATGGTGCTGCTTCCAAAGACACGGAAGGTAAACTAGGAGATAAAGGCTTAATACCTAATATTCCTATTGGTTCCAGCGATAAAGCTTCAAGCACTACCAAGAGTGGCGTAGCATCGGGGAAAATAACCATAACAGACAAAGCTAAACAAAAACAGGATATTAGCGAGCTCAACAGAGACACTACTAATACCCTTAATAAGCTTGAGCAAA
>DAIQMR010000070.1:0-4437 GCA_036788835.1 Acidaminococcaceae bacterium | reverse complement strand
ACCATGGCCATAACTACGGCAGGATTCAACCTTAACGGGCCGTGTTACCAGCAATATCTGTTCTGTAAAAAGGTGCTTTCTGGCAATATCCGCAAGGATTCTCTCTTTATCTACATCGCCGAGATGGACCTTCCAGACGTAAAAAAGGACCCGGAAGGCTACGAAAAAGCGCTTTGGGACCCCAAAAACTGGGCCAAGGCGAACCCGCTGAACATGTGGAAGAGCGACACGGAGCTGGATGATGAGATGATCGCGCGCTACGCCGAGAAGGCTATCGAGGCCAAGGAGAAAGGCGGCGCCGACCTGGTCAACTTTCTTACGAAATCGCTGAACGTGTGGGTAACAACCGGCGGAGGCAGCTTCATCGACCTGGACGCCTGGCATAAGTGCGGCACCAAACTTACGCTTAACGACATGGCCGGTCGTGGCTGCTACCTGGGCATAGACCTGAGTAGTGGCGGCGACTTAACCAGCATAGCGCTGGTATTCCCGCTCGATAACGGCCTGGCTTTTATCTGGTCTCATAGCTTCATGCCGAAGTACCGGCTTGCAGAGCATGAGCGCACTGATGATGCGCCATACCGACAGTGGGTGATTGATGGACACATCGAGACCACGGACGGCGAAGGCACGTACGGTATCAAGACTGACTACCATCACGTCATAGAATATCTGCGAGAACTTAAGAAATCGCAGAAGCTGACCTTCCTGGGATGCGGCTACGATAACCATAACGCTGCCACTTTCCTGGCGGACCTGGGGGATGTGGTGGAGTGCGACCTGACCGAAGTGCGGCAGAGTGCCCGGAGCCTTAACGACCCCACGGTTGACTTCCAGCTGTCAGTCAAAGCTGGCACGGTACAGTATTACGAGGATGACCAGCTGCTGACATGGTCAATGGTCAATGCGACCACGGTCGAGAACAGCTTTAAAGAGATAAAGATAGACAAGATGACTGACAAGCACAGGATAGACCCATGCGACGCGGTCATTGATGCCTGGAAATTGTATTTTGCGAAGAAAAACGAGACAGTAGATAACGCTGACGATGCCATTGATGATTGGCAGATGCTGATTTCTGCCGGAAACGGAGATGAATAACTTGAACATTTTTAACAAATTAAGAGGGCTGCGAGGCTCCCCAAAGATGTCAACGACCATCTCGCTGTTCGACATCAACGATTTTTTTGGCGGCACCAGCGCAGACAACTTACTGAACGGCACAGATTTAAGCGAGATTACGTATTTTACGTGCCTAAAAGTGCTATCTGAATCGGTAGCCAAGCTTTCCCTGCACCTGCAGGGTCAGGACAACAAGGATATCACGAACCATCCGGCTTATTACGCTCTGATGATCAGGCCCAACAGATTCATGAGCGCTTATCATTTTCGAATGCTCATGGAATACTGGCGGAACCACTACGGCAATGCCTATGCATACATAGAATGGAGCGCCAGGGGCAAACTTAACGCCTTGTACCCGCTAGACCCCAGGTATATGCAGATTATCGTGGATAACACGAAGCCATTCCAGGAACGCGGCTATTATTACCAGTACACAGACAAACTGAATGGCAGAGCCTACCTGCTGCGGTCTGATGAAGTTATCCATCTCAAGGGCGGGCTTAGTCCGGACGGCCTGTGTGGTATGTGCGTCAGGGAAACCCTGGCCCGGAACATGCAGGGTAACAAGACAGCTCAGAACTTCTTGAATGAACTGTATGCTAACGGCCTGACGGCCAACGCTGTTATCAAGTATACCGGCGACATGGGCGAAGATAAGAAGAAAAAGCTGCTGACAGAGCTGAAGAAGCTCATGGCCAGTGACCGCTCGAACAGGTTTATTCCGCTGCCGCTGGGCATGGATATTACGCCGCTTGACCTAAAGCTGACGGATTCTCAATTTTTCGAACTGAAAAAATTCAGCTCCCTACAGATTGCGGCTGCCTTCGGCATCAAGCCGAACCAGATTAATGATTATAACAAGTCTTCTTACGCTAACAGCGAATCTCAGAACCTAAGCTTTTACACTGACACGCTGCTCGCCATACTAACTGGATGGGAAGAAGAACTAAATTACAAGTTACTTAGGGCCGATGAACTCACTGAGGGCATCGGCTTTAAGTTTAATGTGGCCTCGATACTTCGCGGCGACATGAAGACCCAGATGGAGGTCCTCTCCGGGTATACCGGCGCTGGCATCTATCAAATTAACGAGGCGCGCCGCAAGGCCGGGCTTACTACCCTGCCGGACGGTGACGTCAACCTTATCAACGGTACTTTCGTCAAGCTGGAAGATATCGGCAAGGCGTATACCGGGAAAGGAGGTAATGGGAATGCTTAACTTTATGAAGATTAAGAACAGCGCCGAACGTGGCAGCTTGTACATCTTCGGCGATATCGTCGATGACAGTTGGAACTTCGGCTGGGAGGATGACCCTTCCGTCTATCCATTGGACATCCAAAACCTGTTAAAAGATTTCAATGGCCAACCGATTGACGTCCATATCAACAGCGGAGGCGGACACGCTTTCGCCGGCATGGCCATCGCGAACATGCTGAAGCAGTACAAGGGCGAGACCACGGCTTATGTTGATGGCCTGGCAGCGAGCGCTGCGTCCCTGATTGCTTTTGGATGCGACAAGATTGTCTGCCCGAAGAACGCGATCATCATGATCCATGACCCGGCCAGCGTTGCCGTGGGTAATTCCCAGGACATGCTTAAAGCAGCTGAGATGCTGGATACCTTACAACGTGCCTGCGTGGCATTGTACAAGGAAAAAGCCCTGGATGGTATTGATGATGCCAAGATCCAGGAGCTTATGGATGCTGAGAGCTGGCTAACCGGCGACCAGGCTGCGGAGTTATTCGATGTCAAGGTCGAGGAAGATACGCAGGTTGCCGCCCTTGCTGGTTCTAAGCAATTCAAGTTGTATCACAATGTTCCCCAGACGCTGAAGGCAGCGCCTAAAAATAACGTCAATAATGACGAGAAAAAGATGAAGATGGAGCTGGACTTAGCGCTGGCTCTGGCGTAATGGAGGTTAATGACATGAAGAAATCTATTGAAATGAGACAAGAACTTGAAGCAATGCGCGGCGAGATCAATTCCCTGCAGGCCGCCGGCAAGATTACCGAGGCCCACAACAAACTGGACGCGTTCAACAAATTGAAGGCGTCCATCGAAGTCCAGGAAGCTATCGAGACCGAAGAAGATAAGAACTTCCACGGCGCTCCTGCTAATACTACCGGCTCCACCGTATCCGACAAGGTTATGCGTAATCGAGTATTTAACAAATTGGTCCTGGGCCGTCCCATGGACGATGCCGAGAAGGCCATTGCTGCTACTATGACTGCCGGTACTCCCGGCCAGGTTGGCGCTACCCCTGCAAAAGGTGGTTACCTGCTGCCTGAGGAAGAGATGAACCGTCTGATGGAGTTCCGCCGCGGTTTACTTTCCCTGAAACCCCTGTGCGAAGTCATTCCGACCATGCGCCGGAGCGGCAGCTTCCCGACTGTTACTGATGACACCGGCACGCTGACCAACTTTGACGAACTGAATGAGATTACCCAGGGCGATATCGATTTCAGCCATATTACATTCTCTATTGGTGCTTATGGCGAGATTATCCCGGTAGCCAACGAACTGCTGGAAGATATCGACATTGACCTCATTGGTGTTATTGGCTCCCGGTTCCAACGCAAAGCTGTACGCACTGAAAACGCAAAGATAATTGCTAAATTGGCAAACCTGACCCCTAATGCTATTACCAATTATAAAGGAATTAAGAAAGCAATTAACGTAACTCTTGATTCTACTTATGCTGATGGTGCTAACATCGTCACTAACCAGGATGGTTTCGATTGGTTAGACGAACTTGACGATTCCAATGGTCATCCTCTGCTGCAGCCTCTGCTGACTGACCCGACCAAGAAGATGCTTGCTGGCCATATTATCACTGTGGCTTCCAACACTCAACTGCCTACTGCTACTAAGGTAGTACCCATTTACGTCGGCAGCATGTTCGACTACGTGAAGTTCTTTGACCGCAAGGCTGTGACCGTGGACGTTTCCCGTGAAGCAGGATTCACAAAGAACGCCACTTTCCTGCGTGCTATTGAACGCTTCGACGTAGAGGCAGGCGATGCTTCCGCTATGGTAGCTCTGAGTTATACCCTAGCGTAATTTTTCTCGGGGCCTGTGAGTGATCATAGGCCCCTTATTCATTGATTGTGAGGTGACCGGCAAATGCTGGAGATGGATAAGATTAAGCTGTACCTGCGGATTAACGGCACGGCCGAGGATGAGCTGCTGATGCAGCTGAAGGGTGCGGCTATTGCCTACCTTCGCGGTGCCGTGGACGACTTTGATACCAGGCTCGCGAAGAGTCAGGCTACCGGGACCCATGGATTTGCGGACCGGGCAGAGACATGCGC
>DAIQMR010000069.1:0-4561 GCA_036788835.1 Acidaminococcaceae bacterium | reverse complement strand
TATAATGGAAATAGCCCAATCGCTGACAGTATCCTGCCAGGAGGCACTTTTCTTTTCTGAAGGCATCTTTTCCTACTCCTTTAAAAACATAAAAGGGGACTGCATAACAGTCCCCTTTTAGATTCCGATTAGCGACGTTCTCTAATACGAGCTGCTTTACCGGTCAACTTACGTAAGTAATACAGTTTTGCTCTGCGTACGGCACCATGGTGGGAAACAACAATCTTGTCCACTCTTGGGGAATGCAGAGGGAAAACTCTCTCTACGCCAACGCCGGAAGCAATACGTCTAACGGTAAACATTTCATGTAAACCGCCACCGCTGCGGGCAATGCAAACGCCTTCGAACAACTGAACACGTTCTCTGGTTCCTTCAACTACTTTCACATACACTTTCAGAGTATCGCCGGGACGGAAATCCGGGATATCGGAACGAAGTTGTTCCTTTTCTACTGCTTCAATGATATTCATAATATCCTCCTCTAAATCCAAGACGTTCATGTCTAGCCCCGTGCTAACAGCGGACCGCCCGTTTTTGCATACAAAGCATTATATCATACAAATGTAACCTATGCAACAACTTTTATTGTTTAAAATTGCCAGTACAAATTAAACCCGCAGGCAGTTTTCCCGGCTTTAAAGTCCTCCGGTTTGTAGAGGGGCGTTCCGATAAAAACGTCATAGGTTGCCTGTAATGCCAATCTGCCCCGTATACCCAGTACTGCTCCGGCCAGGCTGTTTCCCAACATGTATTCATCAGATGGTCCCCACACCCGACCATAGTCAATACCGATATATGGCTCCATTCTGAAATGTTTTAAAGGAAAAGCTATTTCGTTCCTTATTATATAACCATTTTCCGCGGATAGTGTATTATCCCCATTAAATCCTCTAACAGTATATCTGCCACCAATACTAAATTGGTCGGCGCTATAAAGCATGTCCTTAGTATATTGGCCACGGAAGGTTAAAGCATATTTAGGCTGCCAACTGCCCAGTTTAAAAGGAGTACTGTAATAGAAGTTCAGCCCCCACAGCTCATATCTGGTATTCGTAAAGCCCTCAGTATTGTCATGTAGTCCCGGCTCGGCATTCAGCCAAGGCATACCCTTTTAGTAATATAACATGGCATCTATAACGCCCTGTCCCACATAGCGCCGTTCCATTAGGCCCAATTGGTAGGCCGTGGTGCATAAGCGCTGCACACGTACCTCTTCCCCATCGATATAGTTTTCTTTCCGACGCTTAATAAGCTTAAAAGAGCCCTGTGTCTTACGAACACTGTCCCTGTAAAGTACTCTCTGCACTCCTGCCTGCCAAGTTGTGGTCTTGCCTCTAGACTCTAACGGTACCAAAGTGGGAACCAATTGATAGTTTTCATTGTAGTAACGGCTCACATTAAAAGTGTAATTGCCGCAGGGCAATGTATAGTAAAAGCTATTGTCCTTTGTCCCGTGTAAATGGTCTTGATGTTCAGCATCCTTGCTATAGCTGTAGCTAAGAATATCATTTAAACCTGTTGGATTGTACAGGGTAATATTTCCCGACACCTGTAATCTGCCGGTATTTTCTAAGCCGGAATCATCTATAGAGATGCCTGCCGCCCACATTTTCCTACGTTTAACATCCAGCACTACAATACTATTGTCAGGTTTACTACCGGGTTCCAGTTTCATATCCACATGCTGATTGGGAACCCTTTTCATTTGTTCTAATCCCTGTTCCAAATCCCGTACATTTAAAATATCTCCCGGTCTATTGGGAAAGGCTGTGCGCCAAGTGCCAAAGGTGCTGGCTTTAGCGAACTTAATATCTTCAATATAGCCGGGTGTAACGGTGAAAATCAACTTCCCTGTTCCCATGTTTTGGTCAAGGACCGCAATACGCGTAGTAATAAAACCACGTTCCAAAATCTTCTTGGCTAGCATTTTCGTCAAAGCATTAACGCCTTTAGCTCCAATCTTTTTCCCTATATATGGTTCTAACTCTTTCTGCAGCCGATTAAATTTTCTGGACTTCCCGGCATCAATAACAAATTCATTGATTACGAAACGATATCTCTCTCTTGGAATTTTTACTATTTCTGTTTCTTGTTGCTTATGCCTATCATCTTCTTTTTTCTTATGCTTTTCTATTTTCTTACTCGTTCCTAGTTTCTCATTCTTTTGCGTTTTCTCATCCTTGTCTTGTAAGCTAACATGAGGCTCTTTAATTTGGGCATGTTGCTCTTCTTCCTGTCTTTTTGCTGCTTGTTGTTGATCATAATCTGCCGGTGCCGCATAGCTGGTTGTCAACGTTATACTGCTCAAGCAGAGTGCTAGAATTATTGCTTTGTCTAATTTCAATGGACACCCTCCTAAAGTTCGAATTTATCGTTTGGTTGTTTTTTCTTAAATCCCGTCTTTGTTTTTCATTTAATGTATTGGCCATCGCCTATGGGACTTGCTACACTTCCAATACCTTTCACATCTCTATATCTTCCCATATTTCCTTCTTCAAATTTTAAATTTCCTTGCTCATCAGTATATATATTAACTACTCCTATATGTCCCAAGAAAGTGTCTTCATAAGAAAAGCCTACTTCTTCCGTTGGTTGCAGGAACTTATTCTCTTTCGTCCCCATTGCCGCTGTGCTGGCGCCTGTCTGGGCACCGGATTTGCCGCCTACTATGCCGCCAACGGCAGCACCTACTGCTGCGCTGGCCCATTGGTGGAGAGCCGGGTCTTTGATTTTGGACAGTTCTTTTTGCAACATTTCATTAACCGCGGCGCCACCGGCTCCGGCTAGGAAATTACTGTCGCCAAGTTTGGCCATAATACCACCAACTATAGCGTGTAGTGCTACCTTATTGGGGTCGCCCTCTTTCCAACCTGCTCTCTTGCCAATGTCATGGATTTGGTTATAAGCCAGTTCTCCAAATAGTGCAGCCATTTCCTGTTTTTCTTGGATGGTGTCTTTGTCAAAAATTTGGTTCGTTCATGATTAAACATTCGTAGTAATTATCCTAAAGTGAAGCGATAGTCAAAATAGTTATATTATGGTTTACCTCGAGAGTTAGTATATATTTATTTTTTCTAAATGCATCATTTGCTTTTTCCCATCCATTCTTTAGCAATGCACTATGATAATATGCCAATATCTCATGTTCTGATATATCTTTAAAAGCATATCTGCAGTACAAGATTCTATTGCCTCCAATTTTTTCTATTATATTAAACTTTTCTAGACAATAATTTTGAGTTGGTTGCCCAATATATTTAATTTCTTTTACAATTACAGAAGTTATTTGTTCTCCGTCATTTAAATTTTGTAAAAATGATAACGAAAAGTTTATTACTAGAAAAAGCAAAAATGCAATACTTAGATATCCTATTACACTTTGGTTACGATTCTGCATCACTCTATTCTCCTTGAGCCAATAGTTAACTTCACTTTATGCGACGTGTTTACTTCCAAATACAAAAAAAAATCTCCGTTGAATTTTGTGAATTTATATACCGTTATACTTTCATCTGTATTTTTTGAATTATTTTTCTTTTCATTCCAAGCCGCATTTCTAATGCTCTCTATCAGTTTTTTCACCTGAATCTCTGATTCAATTTCATAGTAGATACATATCATTTGGGCTCCACCCCATCGTGAACTTTCACTTACTCTCATAATACAGCATCCTTTGGGTTCCTGTATGTTTAAAAAAGCTTTCCATATATTTCTTTGACTTTGGGAATAAAATACATGTTTAAGGCAAGTGCGCCACAAACTCACTGAAATCAGTATTGCTAAAAACATAGCAATTATCCTATGCTTTCTGAAATATCCCATCATAAATAAACTCTTTCTGAAATAGAAACACCAACTGAAACTCCTGGATTTGTACTTAATCCTCCAGCAATTACAATGCTATTCATACCACCAATAGAAATATCACCACCAACACTTCCAATACTTCCACTTAAAGCAATTGATTTACCTTCCAAACTTTTAATTAATTCCATACCTGTTATTTTCTTACCTGTGCAATCGTACATAAATCCAGTTATCTCTGAAGTACCAATCATGGGAAATAGCCCATCTGTTCCAAACATCCCTGCGGTCTGATAAATATATTTTTTATTTTGATAGTTACATACAATTACTCCTGTTTGCAATTTAACTCCATGGTATTCTATTTCATCATTCATAATTTTAAATGCTCCTTCAGAAACGTTAGAAAAATCAAGATTCTCTATTCTTTTTTTAAATTGCTCTAAGCCATAATATTTCTTTAAAACAATTTTCTTCCCATCAGCTGATAAATATTCTTTCCCACCTGTTCTTGGATCGTAACCAACATAATGAGGTTCATAAACGTCAACCACACCATCAGAATACAATGGCACTTCATCTTTATTGTCTTCAAGCCATTTTTTATCTCTAGCATCCGACACTTTCATTGCGTCTTCATAAGAAGCATGGCTAGTTTTAGTAATACTATTTAGCATTGCTTGGTATTCTTCTAATTCTAGAGCATTCTCTTTCGTCCCCATTGCCGCTGTGCTGGCGCCTGTCTGGGCACCGGATT
>DAIQMR010000068.1:3856-4741 GCA_036788835.1 Acidaminococcaceae bacterium | reverse complement strand
GTATTTTCGCTAATCCCTTGGCAGATCCGGGCATTATCGGTGTTTCGGGCGGGGCGGCCTTAGGGGCAGTGCTTGCCATAGTAACTGGTCTTACGACACGGTATTTTTTGGCCATGCCTGTCTTTGCCTTTCTGGGAGCTTTAGGAGCGGTGTTTTTTACCATTGTCCTAGCCTGGCGAAAGGGGAGAATTCCGCCTATGGCCCTGCTTTTGGCCGGAGTAGCCGTGAGCATTTTCTTTAGTGCCTTAACATCGGGACTTTTAATTTTTGCCCCGGATAAAACCATGCACCAATATTTATTCTGGATGGTGGGAGGACTGGATTACCGCAGCTGGGAACATATTTATTTGGCGGCACCTTTTATTCTGACGGGAATAATACTGCTCTGTTTTTTGGGCAGACATCTGAATATTATTTCTTTGGGTGATATAGATGCCCAGGCTTTAGGCATGCCGGTAGTACGTTATAGAATAATTTTTCTGGGTCTGGTGGCCTTTGTGACGGCGGCAGCAGTCTGCGTCAGCGGCAATATTGGCTTTGTGGGGCTTATTATTCCCCATATTATACGGATGCTCTTAGGTGGGGATAATAGAATCGTCTTACCTTTCAGTGCCTTGGCAGGAGCTGCTTTCCTGGTATTCTGCGACACCTTGGGCCGGATGATTTGTCCGCCTTTGGAAATACGGGTTGGCATTATGACAGCCTTATTGGGTGCCCCATATTTCTTATACTTGTTAAGAAGGTTGGAAAATAATAGCTTTCTTGAATAGAAAAAATAAATGGTTGGCACAGGTTGTTAGGTCAAGGGACAATGAGTGTATAATAAAAACGTATGCTAATATTGTAAAGGAGTAAAACAAAACAAAACAAGACAAAACAAGATAA
>DAIQMR010000068.1:0-3756 GCA_036788835.1 Acidaminococcaceae bacterium | reverse complement strand
AACAAGACAAAACAAGACAAAACAAGACAAAACAAGACAAAACAAGACAAAACAAGACAAAACAAAAGGAGAAATTTTACGATGAGAAAAAAAATGGGGAAAATCTTATTAGCAATTTTGGGAACAGCAGTTTTGGCCGGTTCTGCTCAGGCTGCTGAAAAGGGAACTTCAGTGGGAACGGACTTGGACAAAGTGGTAATTACAGCCAACAGGATTGCCAACAAAAAAGTTGATACGCCTGCTAACGTGAATGTGATTAGCGCAGAGGAAATTACAAGCAGAGGTTATCAGAATGTGGCAGAGGCATTGGATAATGTACCAGGCTGCCATGTGCTTCAAAATGGCGGTAGTGCCAGCGAAAAACGTATTATGCTTAATGGGGACTTACGAGTTGCAGTTTTAGTTAATGGGCGTAGGGTAAACATTAATATGGGTACCACGAGCCGGGCTTCCTTAGATATTAACACACTACCTCCAGTAAGCATGATTGAGCGTATTGAAGTCATGAAGGGAGGTGCTTCTACTCTATATGGGGCGGATGCAGTAGGGGGCGTTGTAAATATTATTACAAAAAAGCCTGAAGCAAATCAGGGAAAAGTTTCTTTAGGTTACGGTTCTATGGGCCGCCAGGAAATGGATTTTTCTTATGGGGGAAAATCAGGAAAAACTGGTTATTTGTTGGCTGTAAATCGTGAGAAACAGTCATATTTCAAATTCAGAGATAAAAATGGTGACACTAAGCATTGGCCGGGGGATTCTAATTATAGACAGGACAGAGTTTCTTTGCAGCTTAGCCAGGATTTTACTAAAAAAGAGTCACTGACTTTAAACTATGACTATTCCAATATGGATGGTATAAATTGTTATAGCTATACTTCTAAACACCCGTCCTTTTCTGATATTAATAAAAAGACCAATAACGTGGCTTTGCGTTACGATTGGAATAGGGATGAGGCTAACAGCGGTCATGTGACCGCTTACCGTAATTATTTCGACTATTACAATTATGGCAGCATGAATGAAAGAACCTACGGCTTTGATGTTCAGCAAAATTTTGCTACCAGTGACACCAACAAAGTGATTCTTGGTGCTGAGTATAAGAATGCTGCTGCAGAAAACGCCACTTCTTATGTGGGAACAAAAGGTATTAACACTAGGGCTGTTTTTCTCCAGGACCAATGGCAGTTTGCACCAACCTGGCAGGTTAATGCAGACCTTAGATATGACAATCACAGCAAGGCAGGCAGTAAGACTACCGGCAGTATAGCTTTCAACAAGAAATTTACCGAGGACAGTCATGCTTATCTGTCTTGGAATCAGGTCTTTAAGGCCCCTACCATTGATGATTTATATTACTATTATGACGATGGGACATATAAATATATCAGTGATGAAAATCTCAAACCGGAAACCGGTGACACATGGACCATTGGCTATGATTTTAAAACATCTCCCAGTACAGAACTCAGTATCAGTGCCTTTTACAGCAATCTAAAAGATGCTATTCACTGGCATACAGCCGATTGGTTTAATTATTATGCAGTGAATGCCGACAAAGAAAAAAAACGTGGCTTAGAGATTTCTGCTCTTCATCGTCTTAATGCCAATGTGGATTTAACAGGTTCTTACACTTATGCTAAGGTGGAAGACAGTTATGATCAACAAACTTACAGCACAGCAGGTTATCATAGGGATTATGCATATGTACCTAACTTGTATCGCTTTGGGGTACGCTATCACAACAAATTGTGGAACGTGGATTTAGTGGCCCGTGGCGCTAGCGGTCTAAGCAAGGAGTGTTATGGTGAATCAAGTTATTTGACCATGGATTTAAACACCAGATATAAGATTAACGACTCTGTAACGGCTTATTTGAAGCTGTATAATTTGACTAATGCTTCCTATGCTGAACAGGCGGGCGTAGTTAATGGACAGGACAGCTATCCTATGGCAGGCAGAAGCTTCATCGCGGGCGTGGAGTACAAATTCTAAAGGATTTTTACTTGCTTGAATAAGCAAATAAGTTACTGAATAGTGTTTTGGCTGACAGATACTCGTTCTTTTTTGGGGAAGGTTACTACAAAAGCAGGGAACCAAGAGGTGATTTATGGTGAAGAAATATGTTGTGCTAATTTTGTGTTTCCTGCTTTTTGCAACAGGGTGTGGCAATAAATTGCAAAATTCAACTGAGGGAAAATCCGCCTATGAAGTTACGGATTGTCAGGGAACAAAAATTAAATTCCTGCACAAACCTCAGAGAATAATCACGGATTCTTTTGGCTTGGATGAAATAGTACTGGGCCTTGTGCCCGTAGAAAAGTTGGCAGCAGTTAATTATCTTGACAAGGATCCGGCGATTTCCTTTATTGCCAAGGAGACCAAGGATATTGAGCACAAGCTAAAGAATTACGGTTCGGAAGAAATTGTGTCCTTGCATCCGGATTTATTTATCGCTTCCACCTGGACGGAGCAGGAGAAGATCCAGTCTTTGCGGACCTTGGGTATTCCTGTTGTGGTGTGCCGGGGACCAATAAGTATTAAAGAGATAAAAGATAATGTGACATTGGTGGCTGCTTCTTTAGACGAAAAGGATAGGGGACAGCGGATTAAAGATAAAATGGGTGAAGAAATCAAAAAGATAGGCACTGTACTGAAGGCACAGAATAAACCCAAACCTGTGGTTCTTCTGGTTTCTCTTATGAGCAGCTACGGCGGCAGCGGTTCCCTGTATGACGATATATGTCAGCAGGCCGGACTGGTGAATGGCATTGCCAAGGTAGGAATCAAGAACGGAGAATTTTTAGCCAAAGAGCTTGTGGTGAAGGCCAATCCTGATCTGTTTATCATTTCGGCTCCCAGCAAGGCAGATGAAAAACAATACGAGCAATACAGGAAACACTTTATGTCAGACCCGGCGCTGCAAAATTTGCCGGGCATTAAAAATGTGGTGGTGTTGCCGGACAGATATATTTACTGTTCCTCACAAAATATTGTCTATGGTATTAAGGCTTTGGCCAATAAAGGCTATGGTCAAGCATTGTTTCCCTCAGGACAGGAAAATGGTATTAAAGGATATTAGGATGGGCAATAGTCTGCCTTATAAGCTGGCACAAGGAGAATGTTTTATGGATAAGGAAATCCTCATAATTAAAAACGCCGCATTCGGTTATGCAAACAAACCGATACTGACCAAGGTAAATTTCTCCGTATTCCGGGGGAATGTGGTAGGGCTAGTCGGCCCCAACGGCATTGGGAAAAGTACTATGCTGCAAACTATGTGTGGTTTGCTGCCTCTGCTCCTGGGTGAAATAAAATTGGAGGGAGAAAGTATAACTACTCTAGGAGAAAAAGGCTTTGCCGGACGGGTGGCCTATCTCAGACAGCATAATGAGGTTCCTGCCACTTACACGGTTCGGGAATTAGTAAGGACGGGTCGCTATCCATATATGAAATGGTGGCAGCAAAACGATGCAGCCGGTGAGGCAATCGTCGATGATTGTATGAAATATATGCAGGTGGAAGATTTTCAGGACAACTTGCTCAGCCGTCTTTCCGGGGGACAAAAACAAAGAGTGTTTTTAGCTAAAATTTTAGCGCAGCAGACAGATCTCCTGTTTTTAGATGAACCGACGGCGGATTTGGATTTTGTCTTTAAAGAAGAACTTTTCCGTTTTGCTGGGCAATGGGCTCAGACAGGGAAAACTGTGGTTATGGCCGTTCATGAATTGGGCTTGGCCTATAAATACTGCACGGAAA
>DAIQMR010000067.1:0-4791 GCA_036788835.1 Acidaminococcaceae bacterium | reverse complement strand
GTTGAGAACTTTCGGTGCTTTGATGTGCGTTTCACTTCATTGGGAACGCAGAACAAAAGGCACAACTGCTATGAGACTGAAACAGCAAGAACCATAGACACGGGAGGCAATGCCCCTGACTCTAATCAAGGCGGGGTTGCTGTCGTATCATTGCAGGGTTCTATGATTGGCAGGAGTGAGAAGAACGGCCCGCAGGGTGATGGGATAAACAAGGATGTGTCATTCACCCTTAACACGGTTGACCGCCATGCCGTGGTATATGCCCTTGACCGGGTGGCCACAGACGGCAGTGAAAAGTTCAAAGGCACGATGGGAATAACCAACAATGGTGTGAACCCTACACTAATAGCAAGGGGACCGAGTTCTGTGGGTGTTCCTACCTATTCCATGACCACAGGCAGCTTTGCTCAGGTAAACAAGGAAAAGGCTCCCACGCTTGCGGCTAGGGACTATAAGGACGCTCCTATCGTGAATGATGCTAAGACTGTATCCGGCAAAGAGGTCTTTGGAACGCTTGCTGCAAGCATGGGGTCTAAGCAGTGGCTCGGCAATCAAGAGGCTTTTAGCGGTGATTACCATATCATGGAGGCAGAACATATAGTTCGCAGGCTCACACCCACAGAGTGCGCAAGGCTGCAGGGATTCCCGGATAACTGGTGCAGCGACCTTGGGACGGAAAATCCTACAATGGATGAGCTGCGTTTCTGGTATAACGTCTTTGCCGATTACGGCAGGGTGATGGGAAAGAAACCGAAGAGCCTCAAGTCCATAGGAACATGGCTTAAGAATCCGCATTCTGATAGTGCTGAATATAAAATGTGGGGCAACGGAGTGGCGCTTCCCTGCGTTGTTTTCGTGCTGAAAAGAATACAAGATATCTCACATATATGACTTGCTATTATGCACAGAATAAGTGATTAATGTAGTACCAAAACAAAAGAGGAGGTACTGCAAAATGAGAAAACAGTACAACGTAAAGGGCAATGAAAAGAAAGCATTGGTTAAGGCAGTAAGCGCATTCACGGGTTACGAATCCGAATACCTCGGCACACCGAGTTTCGCCTACCAGATCGGCGGCTACATGGTTGACAGAGAAGGTGCACTTGAGATTCCCGCAGGCATCAACAGGGAAACGGTCAAAAAGCTGACCGCAGTTTTGGCTGAGCAAGGGTTTAATGCGGAGGATAGTGTGGAAGAGGCCGAAGAAAAAACGGAGCCCCAACAAATAGGACTGACCATTAAGCTCCCCAAGGAAACATTCACACCAGAGTCCATTGAAAACCTAAACAACATCTTAGCGGCAAAAGGCGCCTTGATTCAAAAGGCCTTGGGGTTGGAAAGCCTGCCAGAAGTTGAGGATGAAGGTGACATGGTAGCATTCCCTTGGTTTAAAGTAGAGCCTAACGGTGTTGACATGGTCGAGGCCTACGGCAAATTGGTATGCGCTTTGTGCGACATGGCAAGAAACCAGAAGAGGGTTACTGCAAAAGAGCAGCATCCTGCAAATGAAAAATATGCCTTCCGCTGCTTTTTATTGAGGCTTGGCTTTATTGGACAGGATTGCAAGAAAGTCAGAGCAACATTACTGAAGAACCTCAGCGGGTCCTCTAGCTGGAAGGATGGTGTTAAACATGAGAATGCCTAACCGTGAGACTGTGGAAGAGATACGCAAGCAATATCCGAGGGATAGCAGGGTCGAGCTTTTGAAAATGGATGACCCTCAGGCACCTCCCATAGGGACTAAGGGAACGGTATTAGGAGTTGATGACACGGGTTCTATTCTGGTTTCTTGGGATAACAGCTCAGGACTTAACGTGGTTTTCGGAGAGGATTATTGCAGGGTCATCCCTGCAGTAGTAACCATCTGCTATGGCAAGAGGGAAGAATGGCCGACAAGAAAGCAGGCCGAGGATGAGTTCCTTGAGGCCATCATGGGAACTGAAGGCAGCGAGATGGAACGTTACACCACTGTCTACGCAAAGCTTAAGATGGGCTGCAAGGTGTGCAGCGACGAGGTGGGCAAATATGATGAATAAGGAAAAAATACGCAGGCAAATAATTGATATCCGAGACTCAGGTGAAACTAATATGATATCTGCCAATACGGTTCAAGTCATCGCTAATAGAAGAGGCTACTATGAGTTAGTTATTTTTATTGAGGAACACAAGAAGGAATATGTGCATTTCATCCTTACGGGAGAACTGTAGAAGTATACGGTATCTTTCACAGTATTCGCTTGCTAATAGTTTGAAACAGAGTGATTAATACACTAAGCAAAAAACAAGGAGGAATGCATTGTGTGGACAACAGGAGCGATTTTAATTAAAGGTAAGGTTTATAAGTATCAGGTAAAACATTTTAAGAATGGTTCCCAATTTGGTATCGAGGAAGGTAGGATCTCCAAGCTCTTTGTAACTCGCGATGACATGGTAGTTTTAAACTATGATCGCGGCTGGGATACAGAGGCTCAGAATGAAGGAACCGAGCTTTGCCTAGCAATTTTGATGAAGGAGTATAACTGAGGATTATACATATATAACCTGCGGTTATACGAGGAGGCTATGAAATGAAAACCAAAAGTGAACTTTCAATAATTGGCAAAAAGGCTGAAGAATTACAAGAGCTGCTTGGAAATATTAGTTGTGAGGCTATTGATGAACTCAAGAAACAAAAGGGAAAAGTCGAATATAAGTATGATGATTTTGAGAAACTGAGCAGGCTTTTCGGTGAGGTTGAGTACTTGTTTGATATTCTGGACGGCAAGGATCCGACAGAATTAGAAGAATAAAATAAAAGTATACGAGATACTTGCCCTAATTCGCTTGATAATAGTGTTGATAAGAGCGAATATGTACATACCGAAAGGGAAAACATACTCAGGGAGGCAAGCAAAATGAAAAAAATCAACTGGATTGAGGACTTAAAGGCAAAGGGCGAATTCAAGCTTAGCGACCACAAAATCAACTACACAGTTTATTGGGCTTACAACAACAGCCTGGAAGCTGAAAACGAAACCTTGGATTTGAGCGAGGTTATTTGGGAAAACGATGTGAAAGACATATTTGATTTCTGCAAAGAGAACGGCATCAAGCACATTACCATTAGCAGCACCTTCTCAAGCCTGATTACCATCTTGGCAAAGTTCGAGGAACTAGGCTGCAAGATGGCCGGACTCACAAAGGTCAATAAACGGTTCAGGGAAAGCAACGGCGAAAGAGAGCAGATTCCTGCACTCAGAATGATTATAAAATAAAAAAAGACACAGGGCCTTAAGGCTCTGTATCTCGTAGCGGCGCCTAAGGCGCTTATTTTTATGCCCGAAGGGAGGGGAGGCCATTGAAGTGATTAGGAAATTAGAAAAATATAAGCCTACGAAGTTCAGGGCTGAGGACTCCGTTTATGATAAGGCCGCGGCAGACTATGCTGTCGGCTTCATTGAATGTCTCTGTCACACTAAAGGGACATGGGCGGGCAAGCCGTTCAAACTCATAGACTGGCAGGAAAAGATTATACGCGACCTCTTTGGCACGATTAAGCCAAACGGGTACAGGCAGTTTAACACGGCATATATTGAGATAGCAAAGAAGAATGGGAAAAGTGAGCTTGCCGCAGCCGTGGCACTTCTCCTGTGTTGCGGAGACGGGGAGCAGAGGGCAGAGGTTTACGGCTGTGCTGCAGACCGTGGTCAGGCTACCATCGTATTTGATGTGGCAGCCGATATGGTTCGTATGTGTCCTGCCTTAAATAAAAGAGTTAAGATTTTGGCCTCTCAAAAGAGGCTTATTTATTTGCCCACTAAAAGCTTTTACCAAGTGCTGTCTGCAGAGGCATATTCAAAGCACGGCTTTAACATTCATGGGGTTATCTTTGATGAGCTGCATACACAGCCAAACAGAAAGCTCTTTGATGTTATGACTAAAGGCTCTGGTGATGCCCGTATGCAGCCGTTGTATTTTCTTATTACCACGGCAGGAACTGATACCAATTCCATCTGTTATGAAACACATCAGAAGGCCAAGGATATCCTTAAAGGCCGTAAACATGACAAGACATTCTACCCAGTTATTTACGGTGCTGATGAAACAGATGACTGGACCAGTCCTGAGGTATGGAAAAAGGCTAATCCTTCTCTTGGCATTACCATAGGGATGGATAAGGTAGTGGCGGCCTGCGAGTCAGCAAAGGAGAATCCCGGTGAAGAGAACTCCTTTAGGCAACTGAGGTTAGACCAATGGGTAAAACAGTCTATTCGTTGGATGCCAATGGCCAAGTGGGATGCCTGTGCTTTCCCTGTAAATGCCAAAGACTTAGAAGGCAGGGTTTGCTTTGGTGGTTTGGACTTATCTTCTACTACAGATATAACGGCCTTCGTTCTTGTGTTTCCGCCTGAGGACGAAGCCGATAAATATATAATCCTGCCATACTTCTGGGTGCCCGAGGAGACGTTAGACCTTAGGGTAAGGCATGACCATGTGCCTTATGACATCTGGCAGAAGCAAGGTTTCATTCAGACTACAGAAGGGAACGTGGTGCATTATGGCTACATAGAGCGGTTCATAGAAAAGCTGGGCGAGAAGTATAACATAAAAGAAATAGCCTTTGACCGTTGGGGTGCTGTGCAAATGACTCAGAACCTTGAGGGCATGGGATTCACTGTTGTGCCTTTTGGCCAGGGCTATAAGGATATGTCCCCACCAACTAAAGAGCTTATGAAGCTGACATTGGAACAGAAACTTGCTCATGGCGGGCATCCGGTTCTCCGTTGGATGATGGATAACATTTTCATTCGG
>DAIQMR010000066.1:0-4796 GCA_036788835.1 Acidaminococcaceae bacterium | reverse complement strand
AAATGAACTGCTAGAAAATATGCCGGAAGATTTACGGCAGAGATATACTCCGAAGAATTCTATAGAATTATTGGAGATGCATGGAAAATTGTAAAAGTTTAGGACAAATATTATGAAAATAGCGGATTATATTGTTAAATTTTTAATTGAACATGACGTTACGGATGTTTTTGGCATTCCTGGCGGTTGCGTGCTAGAGTTTCTTTATGCTCTAGACCGGAGAAAACCGGATATCTCTGCTCATTTGAATTATCATGAGCAGAGTGCAGGATTTGCTGCACTTGGCTATGCTCAGGTTGAGGGAACATTGGGAGTTGCTTATGCTACAAAGGGTCCTGGGGTGACCAACTTAGCTACGCCCATTGCAGATGCTTTTGCTGATTCTGTTCCGGTATTATTCATAACAGCACATGAACATGAAATCAAAAAAAATGGTTTACGATTTGAATACGACCAGGAACTTGATACCATAGCTATATTTGCTAAGACTACTAAATATGCGGTTAGAATTGATTCTCTGGATCAAGTAATACCACAATTGGAAAAAGCCTATCATCTAGCTATAAATGGTCGTAAAGGACCAGTCCTTTTGGATATTAAATCAAGCTTATTTAAACAGAATATTCCTGAAAAAAGTGTTCAGGGTAAACAAGAACACTTACATCAAGATATAGAAATAGAAGCATGTTTTAAGACTATCAACAACTTATTAAAATATTCCAAAAGGCCAATTTTTCTTATTGGCGATGGAATCAGACAAACTGGTGTAACAGCAAATATGCGAGTATTGGCTGAGAAATGCGCAATACCGGTACTTTCCAGCAGAACATCAGAAGATATTATGGCAGATTCACCTGTATATTATGGATATGTAGGTAGTCATGGGATACGCTATAGTAATTTTATTCTGTCTAAAGCAGATTTAATTATTGCTGTCGGCAATAGAATGGGATTTCCACTGGAATCAAGTAGTTTTAGCCAAGTCCTTAAAAAGACTAAAATAGTACGGATTGATAGTGATGAGACAGAGTTAGCAAGGCAAATACCAAATGCTATTAATTTCAAAATTGATTTAAAAGAATTTTTTGCTAATGCAGAATCAGTAGATTTTCAATATGTTAATGCTAAAAAATGGTTAGATACTTGTGATGCAATCTATGGTAAACTAGCTGATTGTGATGTCAATACTCCTACTAAAATTATCGCAGACATTTTACATGACATAAAGCAGAAGGTAGTAATGACCAGTGATGTAGGTAATAATGAATTCTGGCTGTCTAGGGGATACGTATTTGCTAAAAATACCAATAGGCTATTGTATTCCAAGTCTTTTGGGGCTCTAGGTTGCTCCATAGGCAAGGCTATTGGTGCCTATTATAAGAAATTATTGCCGGTTATTTGTTTTACCGGTGATCAGGGATTTCAGTTAAATATTCAGGAACTAGAATATATTAAAAGTCATAATCTGCCGATTGCAATAATGGTTTTAAATAATTGGTCGTCGGGAATGATAAAAAGCAGAGAAAAGACTGCTTATAACGCTCATTACATTCATACAACAGAGCAAAGTGGGTATAGTGTACCAAATATTAAGGCTATTGCTGAAGCGTATGAAATGAAATATTATGACTATGCTAGTGATGATATAAAGAATGCCTTAAAGGAAATAAAAGAACCAATTGTAATTGAAATACAAATAGATGAAAAATATGATTTGGAACCAACCTTACCAAAAGGGAATGTCTGTCAAGACATGGTGCCTAAAATAGGGAAAATTTTGTATGATGAACTGGAAAAGCTATAATTTGGAGGAAAACATGGAAACATTTGAAGGTAAGAAAATACTAGTAACTGGGGCAACTGGCCTAATTGGTAGTCATATAGTAGAGTTGTTATTACAGGCTCCGAGAACAAGTGTCATTGCATTAAGTCATAGCAAAGAAAAATTGCAACAATGTTTCCAACAGTATCTCAATAACAATAGACTGACATTAATGGCTCAAGATGTTTCAAAAAAAATAAAAGCAAACAATCATAAAATTGATTATATTTTCCATGCAGCAGGACCTATATCAGGCAATATAGTAAAGAATTATCCTTTAAGAGTCATAATGCCAAATGTTTTGGGCATGATAAATTGTTGTGATTTGCTAGTAGAACAAGAAAAGCATTATGGTCATAATGGCAGAATAGTTGTATTTTCTTCAGAAACTGTTTATGGGCATAATGAGAGTGCAAATCATAGTGTCATAGAAGATGAAACAGATTTAACAGATAAACTATCTGCGGCAAATTCTGCATATTCACAAAGCAAGAGAATGGCAGAGGTATTAGCACAATCGTATTTAAAGGAAAAAGGCATAGACGTTGTAATAGTCAGGCTAGGATATGTTTATGGGCATACAAAATTTGTTCCAAATACGGCATTTTACGAGTTTATAAATAAAGCTATTAATGGTGAGAATATAGTGTTTAACAATACTAAATTTTTAAAGCGGGATAACATCTATGTTACTGATGCAGTAAATGGTATATTTACTGTATGTTTAACAGGTTTAAATGGGCAAGCATACAATGTATCTTCAAATGCTGAAGGTGACAACTATGCTTCCATTGCAGAAATGGCTCAAATCATTGCTGATGTTGTTAATAAGGACTGTTTAGCAACTAATAACGCTGTAAAGGTAATTCAAAAAGATGGTTTAAATATAACAAATGAACCTGGAATTATGTTAAACAACAATAAACTAAAAGCCTTAGGATGGAATATAAAAGTGAATCTCCATGAAGGCATTGAGGAAACCATCAGGAGAATGCAACCATGATAAAGCAAACAGTAAGTATTGTAATACCAACATATAACGAAAAAGAAAATATAGAACCAATAACAAAAGCAGTTATCAATGAGATAAAAATTAATTTACCGGAATATGATTATGAAATATTAATCATCGATAACAATTCTAAGGATGGCACTAGAAATATAATAAGAAGGCTTTGTAAGGATAATACAAGTATAAAGGCTATTTTTAATGAAAAAAACTTTGGACCAGATAATTCTCCTTACTATGGCTTATTGCAATCTTCAGGTGATTGTACTATTCTTTTCTGTGCAGACTTTCAAGATCCTTTGGAAATGATTCATAAAATGGTTAGGAAATGGGAAGAGGGTTATGCAGTAGTAACTGCAGTTAAAACAGAAAGCCAGGAAAACCACCTGATTAGATTCTTTAGAACGATTTACTATAAACTCATACGGAAAATATCAGATACTGAAATAATAGAACACTTTACAGGATTTGGCTGTTATGATCATAGTTTTTTAGATATTTTGCGTAAGCTAGAGGATCCTGTACCATTTTTAAGAGGTGTGGTCGCTGAGTTTGCTGGGAATCGTGTCTCTATGCCATATAAACAACAAAAACGGAGAGCAGGGAAAAGTCATATAAGATTTTTTACCTTGTATGACATGGCTATGAGAAGTTTTACTTCATATACAAAAGTAGGACTGAGAATGGCTACATTTATAGGCTTTTTTGTTGCTATTATTAGTTTGATTATTGCGGGAATATACTTAGTGCAAAAATTACTGAACTGGGATGCTTTTGCTTTTGGTGTTCCCGTTATTCTAGTTGGTATGTTTTTTTTGGGAGCAGTTCAACTTATTTTCCTTGGTCTTATGGGAGAATATATTATTACAATTAATCAAAGAACAATGAAGAGACCATTAGTTGTCGAGCAAGAAAGACTTAATTTCACGAAAAAACATTTAAATGTGTAGGGGGAATATAAGAATGTATATAGAAAAAATAAAATCACCAAAGGATCTCAAAAAATTATCTGTTGAAGAATGCACGAAATTAGCTAAAGAGATTCGTGCTGCACTACTTACAAAGGCTAGCAAAATAGGTGGACATCTTGGCTCAAATTTAGGTATGGTTGATGCTACGATTGCTATTCACTATGTATTTGATGCACCTAAGGATAAAATCGTATTTGATGTTTCACACCAATGCTACACTCATAAGATATTAACCGGTCGAAAAGATGCATATTTAAACGAAGATAAATACAATTCTGTTTGCGGTTATACTAATCCAAATGAGAGTGAGTATGATTTATTTAGGGTAGGACATACGGCTACTTCTATTAGTTTAGCATGTGGTATAGCTAAAGCAAGAAATTTATGCGGTGGTAAAGAAAAGGTTATTGCAGTTATTGGTGATGGAGCATTAAGTGGTGGAGAAGCTCTGGAAGGACTAGACTTTGGTGGTGCAGAAATACTTGGCAATCTGATTATTGTTTTTAATGATAACCAAATGTCTATCGCGGAAGACCACGGAGGATTTTATAAAAATCTTGCCTTGCTTAGGCAGACTAATGGAAAAGCAGAAAACAATATGTTCAAAGCTTTTGGCTATGACTACCGTTTTGTGAAAGATGGCAATGATATCAATGAATTAGTTGCTACGTTAAATGATGTAAAAGATTTACAACACCCTGTGGTAGTACATATTTGCACAACAAAGGGAAAAGGCTATGCCTATGCTGAGGCCAATCAAGAAAGTACTCACTGGGTAAGACCATTTGATATTGCTACCGGTAAAGAAAAACATCCATTTGCCGGTGGAGAAAGATACGATTTGATTGTGCGAGATCATTTAATTGAACGTATGTCTAAAGACAGAAAGATTACAGCGATTATTGCGGCTGTTCCCGATTCTTTGTCATTCAAAAAGGATAAGAGAGAGATTTGTGGTGATCAGTTTATTGATGTAGGAATTGCAGAAGAACAT
>DAIQMR010000065.1:0-5104 GCA_036788835.1 Acidaminococcaceae bacterium | reverse complement strand
CGCTTGTTTTGGTGTCGCTTCCCGAACGACAGCCGCTATAGTTTTTGTTTTATCAACAAAAACGGCTTTCCAATCAGGATACCGCAAAATTCCAGGTACAAGCGTTGTTTTCCCGTTTTCATCCCGTGCCGTGCGCTGTTCCGTTGGTCCTAAAACATTATCCTCAAAATAAGGCATTGTTGTTGACCTGCAAAAGGGATGAAACGGCGGTGCGTTGTTGCCTGGGTCATAGTCTTTCACGGCATAAATTTTACCATCTTCCGCTTGGCAGATATCGCTTGTCTTGTCGTCTAATGTTGCAAGAATTTGGTATTTCTCCACATTCATCTGCTTGTAACCTTCCCTGGCACCTTCAGCGGCAAAATATGCACCCTCGGTTAGGACCAGGCGCCGGGCAGCATATTCAGCAACTCCGAATTTCTCTGAAACCTTTTTGGACATCCCGGCCGGGTCCAAACCGGATATAAAACCCGTTGTAAATTCTTCCTGCAATGTGTTAACAAGCTGTGTTTGATTATCCCATAAACGACTTGAAAATGTTTTCCCGTCGTCAGTCCATGGCTTTGCCAAGGCCCTGTTAATTGCTTTCTGATCAATTTGGTGGAACGGTTCATATTTACCTATGCCGTTTTGGATTTCATAAGCAGTTTTAATGGCCGTGTCTTGCATTACAGCACCCATGGCGTCAGATAAGGCGCTGTTGCTTTTCCCGTATGCTTCCCTTACTGCCATAGCAGTTCTAATCTTTAAGGCTTCAAGTCGCTGTATATGCGCCCTAGCCGATAGAGCGTCAAGGATTTGGTTAAACCGCCCATCTGAATTATTCATTGCCATATTGGTGTAGTCTTTAATGTCTGCTTTAAATGCGGCTAAGTCGTTCTGTTGCAAATATTGCTGTGCGGCATTAAGGCTAATTCCCTGTTCTGTCGCATATTTGGCATAGAACGAATTTATTTCTTTATCTACATCTGAAAAAGCCTTGGCTAGTATATCTTGTATGTCTTGCGCTCCAGACGTCGCCAAATCGTGTTCAGCGCGTTCTAGCAACGAAAAGCGGTCTTGCCAATACTTACTCATTGCCTACACCTGCGCTTTGACCGGTCCCCGTGCTACCAGGAAACCCAAACCCGGCTGCCATAGTTGCCATATTTTCATCTTTTTCTTTCTTCATGCGGTCAAGTTCTGCTTGGGTGTCCTTGGTCCAGGGATGGTTTGCAACTATTGTTTCATTGCTGATTATGCCTTGACTGTTGCGGCAATTGGTTATGGTTTCGCTCTCATTCGTCATTGTGTCCCGGTTAAAAATAAACTCAACCTGCCCGGCAACCTGGCCACGGCTCTCCAAATATTTGCCAACAAACCACATTAATTGCTCTAAACCTGCTTGAAATTCAAGCTCCATTTCGTCGGCGTCCAAATCAATGTCATTATACATGCTTTGGATGTTCATTTGGTTTGGTGCACCGCTTGACATTCTTTCGTCCTTAGTGTCCAGGCCCCGGCCGTTCTCTATGATAGCCTTTTTTATAAGATCTACAATGGTTTTATAGTTGTCACTATTTACATCAACCTGTAAAGTATCAATGCCGCCGTCAGACTGCACTTTAACAGCTCCATAAGTGGCAAGGTTGCGCCGAAACTCCCCTAAATCTTCACCATCATAATTCTTGATGACCAGGATAGTGTTGCGTTTATCTTCTTGCATGTTGTCCATGAAATCACTGTATAGACGATTTAAAGCATCTTGTAGAGATTTAACGCGTTTAATCAATGGGATTTCTTCACTGTTTGCTTTAAAAGCCACCAATGGCACCTTACCCCAATTGTAACCCTCGGTGCTGTCGCCGTTTTGGATCACAAAGTATGGCGTAATATCTTCACTGTCTGCCTTAAGTGCTCCACCTTCATATATAAAGCGCTGTACGCCCTCCGGTTTATACCATTCCACACGCTGGACAAACTTCTTAGTCTGGCCTTCGTAAACCTCTTGTATGTAAACCCTGGCAAAAGCATCCAAAACCGTGTGTTCATCATCTGCCCAAAAAGGCAAGACTTCAAAACCCCGGAACCGCTTAAAATGCAAGCCGTCAGCATCCACCCAGGGAAAAATATAACTGACTCCACAGTTCATTGCATCTGCGCCAACGCTTTTAAGTGTGCACCGGAACTGTGCGCCGAATATGGCCTTTATAGCATCCTGAGACTCTTCTTTTCCTGCTTTGGCTTCAATTGGTTTTGCTAAAAGGTAGTTGGTTTTCTGGTCCACTAAAAAACCATATCTATTATCAGTTATTATGTTGTTTGGCAGGTTATAAACCGTGGCTAACTGGCCGTCTGTGCCTATTATGGTTCTTTTTTTATCTTCAATATCATGGTGATTTTTATAATACCTGTCTCCAGTAATTTGCATGTTTCGCTGTGGAGACGTCAACCAAAATTGCAATTCCTTCTCTAAAAATTGCCGTTCTGTCATGTTTTGCGTTTGGCCTATATGCAACAACGCATTGAAAAAATCTGTTAAAAACATCTTCCTGCCTCCTATTTAAAAGAGTACGTGTTGCCCTTTTTAAAAGGCTCTAAAGCGTATCTCATAGCGTCCATAAGATGGTTAAAATCATCAATCGGCTTATTAAGCGCATTGCCGAATTTATCTTTGTCCCATGAATAATTGCTAATCTCAGTAATAAAATTAACACAGCGCGGATGAATTATAATTTTATAGCCTTGTACAAACTGTATGCCGCTTGCTATGCTGTCTTTGCCCTTTTCGGCTGCTCTGATACGAACAAGTCCGGCGCCTCTCAATTCGTCTATGCTTTTTGGTTCGGCGGCATCTGCACGAATTACCTCTTTGGCGTAACCCATGTTGCTTATTTCATGTGCTATAGCACTGTTTATAAGGGCTTGTTTGTATAATTCATCAAACACGTAAATTTCTTTACTTACTTGGTCTATAAGCCCACAAAATAGGGCTGTTGGGTCGTTGGTGTAACCAAAATCAAGGCCAAAAGCAGATTTAACGCTTGGTTTGGCGCTTATCTCTGCCACATTAAAGGCTTGTTCTTCCCAGTTCTCATATACAAGGCCATCAACTATTCCCCAGTCTCCCAGGCCTGCCACTTTGTACCGGCGTGGGTTTATAACCCTCATGGTTTCGTACTTGCGCCGGTCTGTATCGTCTAAAAATTCATTGCATTTATAATTTGTTGTTTGCGCTAACACGTCTTGGTCTTTTCGGTCAAAGAAACGTTTTTTAAGCCAATGTTTCTCGTTCCAGGGATTAAAGGTTAATGTAACTTGCTTAAAAAGCCCCGGCGGTACCTGTCCACGAATGCTTTCGTCTAGGGTGTCAAAGTCGGCTTCACGGCTTATTTCATATGCCTCTTCTATCCACATCCAGCACAGCACACCAACGTCAACTGTAATTGACGTAACTTTTAAAGGATCATCAAGACCCCTAAAAAGTATCTTTTGACCTGTCGGTGTATAAGTGATTTCTAAAGGGCTTTCTTTGCACTGAAAAGAAGCGTCAACGCCAAGTCTATGTATGGCCCATTTCAGTTCACTATAGCAGCTATCTTTTAATGTTCGAAAAGTTTTTCTGACAACTAATAAGTTTGCTTCATGGTATTGAATTATTTTAACTATGTACCATAACGCTGTAGTCTTTGACTTCTTGCTTGCCCGGCTCCCCTTTATCACACGGTATCTGTGTTTGCTCTTCCAGAAATCGCTATAGCCGCCGCCCACTATATCCGGCAACCAAGCTGTTGCTTTAGACAAGATCATCACCGCCGATAACAATCGGTTTGATATCAAGCTGGATTTTATCAGTTTGTAATCCGAAACGTTTGGCTAGCATTTCGGCTGCTTTGTTTCGAGACGCAACACTAACCTGCTTTTTCAGCGTCTTAGGGTATGTAGTCCCGTCCGCATCCATAAGCACAACAACTATTTCTTCTTGCATTTTTCCACGCATTACGGCGGTAAGATATTCCATAACTTCCTGCGCATCAGCGGTTCGTTTGGTCTTTAATTCGGCTAACCGTTCGTCAATGGCTTTTTGCAAATAAGGTTTTTTAAGGTTTTCAGCACCAACAACACCGGCTGTTTTTTTACTGTATCCAGCTTTTATAGCCGCTTCACTGGCATTGCCTAATTCAACATAAAAATCAATGAAGCGCTTTTGTTTTTCAGTAAGCATGGTAATATCTCCTTCCTCCCGTTTTGCCCAACAAAAAAGCACCGGTCTTCGACTTGACCAGTGCCTTTTTGCTTATTTGAGGAGGCAAAAACTATGGAAAATGTGTGTTTGCAATATACTGCAATATCATTATAACACGTTTTTTGGGGCTTGTCCTCTCAAACGTTTTTGCATAAATAAATTAAACTTATAATTTTATTACGCTAATTGCAACGGCAATCATAGCAGCATCTGACAAGGCAATGTTACGCAAACGGTAATATTCGGCATTGGTAATAAGCAAATCGGCCATTGTATCAAGAGGATTTTCGCATACTTCATAGCGCCTGTGTAAAATTTCTCCAACATCAACGCCTTTATACTTGTTATAGATGCGCTCATAGATGCTAACCCATTGTTCGGGGTCCCGGACCTTTACAAGCGTTCGTTCTGACCTAATTACAACATAGTCCAAATGCTCAATATGTTTAATTGCTAGTTTGGCTGTTGGGTCGCTGACAACCATATGGCCATTGCCACCTGTTGTTACGCCTTTGGTGTCTTGTAGACTGCGCTTGTCCTCGGCGGCCTGTTTCAGTATCTTATGCCAATAAAAGCGCCGGTCAATGAATGCTAATAGATTTTTGTTAATTATTGGTTCAATCATTCTTCCCAGCCTCCTTTGGCACCTATGAAAAAGGCAATTACAACAAAAACGCCAACGCTACCGATAAAAAGCCCTAAACAAAAAAATAAAAATTCGCTCACTCTGTCACCTCCATAATGCTAACCTCTACGCGCGGGCGGGCCTTATCAACGGCAAAAGAATCTGTAAAACTATCAATCTGCTCCCAGCCGTCATTTTCAATGATTTGTAGCTTTTGCATAGCGTCCAGTATATATTTTTTTGCAAAGCAAATA
>DAIQMR010000064.1:0-5107 GCA_036788835.1 Acidaminococcaceae bacterium | reverse complement strand
TATCAAACGGGCAGGCATTGATATCCCTGTTTTCGCACAAACCACTATCGACTGTGGAGATACTCTGGAATTGGTCGGTCTGAAAAAAGAGGTGGAATCTGCTGCAAAAGAACTAGGATATATAGACCGCCCCACCAATGCCACAGATATGACATTTGTAGGACTCGGCATTTTACTAGGAGGTATCATCGGGGCACTTGCAATCCATATCGGCGGAGTACCTATTAGCCTGAGCACTAGTGGAGGGGCCCTGATAGCCGGATTAGTATTTGGCTGGTGGCGCAGCAAACGCCCTACCTTCGGACAAATACCGGAATCCTCTTTATGGGTGCTGAATAATGTAGGCTTGAATATGTTCATCGCCGTAGTCGGCATTTCTGCAGGACCCAGTTTTGTACAGGGACTAAAAGAAGTAGGTCCTATGTTGTTTATCATAGGTGCGTTGGCCACCTCCTTGCCTCTATTATTAGGGCTGATTCTAGCCAGATATGTATTCAAGTTCCATCCCGCCCTCTCTTTGGGATGCACGGCAGGAGCCCGTACTACCACTGCTGCATTGGGTGCCATACAAGAAGCAGTAGGCAGCGAAACGCCTTCTTTAGGATACACCGTGACCTACGCCGTAGGAAATACACTACTCATTATATGGGGAGTGGTCATTGTATTATTAATCAACTAAAAAACTAAACTCATACATTATGGAATATTTAAGTGATAAAAGCAGCGTTGCCCGAATGGACAAGAATTTGGAAAAGATCAGTCCCTTCGAATTAAAAAACCGTTTGATTGAAATGGCAGATGAAAGTGTGAAGAAAATGGCGCACGTCATGCTGAATGCAGGCAGAGGTAATCCCAACTGGATTGCAACGGAGGCTCGTGAAGCATTCTTTGCCTTGGGCGGTTTTGGCATTGAAGAGTGTCGCCGGGTCATGGACATGCCCGAAGGCATTGCCGGTATTCCTCAAAAAACAGGCATAGCCCAACGTTTTGAGGAGTACCTGAAAAAGCATGAAGGAAATGCGGGGACAGATCTATTGAAACGTACCTATAATTATATGCTGATGGAACATGCAGCCGATCCGGACGAACTGGTACACGAATGGACCGAAAGTATTGTAGGCGACCAATATCCCATGCCTGACCGCATCTTGAAATATACAGAAATTCTAGTACAGGATTACCTGAATCAGGAAATGTGCAACGGGCAACCCCCGCAAGGTAAATTCGATTTATTCGCCACCGAAGGCGGAACAGCAGGGATGTGCTATGTATTCGACTCGCTGGAAGAAAATTTCCTGCTACACAAAGGAGATAGTATAGCATTGATGGTTCCTATCTTTACACCCTATATCGAGATACCCGAATTGACACGTTACGATTATGATGTGCTCAATATTCCTGCAAGTACTCTAAATGAAGAAGGACTTCATACCTGGCAATACAAAGTGGAAGATATCAATAAACTGCGAGACACGAAATACAAAGCCTTGTTTATTGTCAATCCAAGTAATCCACCCAGTTATCAGTTAAGCAAAGAATGTGTAGATGCCCTGAAAGACGTAGTAACACGCTGGAATCCCAATCTGATGATTATAACAGATGATGTATATGGTACTTTTGTTCCCGGCTTCCGCAGCCTGATGGCTGATTTGCCACAGAACACAATTTGTGTCTACTCTTTCTCCAAATATTTCGGAGCGACCGGTTGGCGCCTTGCTGTAATTGCCTTACATGAGAAAAATGTATTCGACAGAATGATTGCCAATCTGCCCCGCAAACGAAAAAGCGAACTAACCAAACGGTATGGCAGCTTGAGTATGCAAGTAGAAAACATGAAATTCATTGACCGTATGGTAGCAGACAGCCGTCAAGTAGCCTTGAACCATACAGCAGGACTGTCCTTGCCACAACAAATGCAGATGTCACTCTTTGCTTCTTTTTCATTGCTGGACAAAGAAAATACATATCGTCATGCCATGCTTAATTTAATCCATACCCGTCTGAAAGCATTATGGGACAACACAGGGTTCATTCTCCCCGACGATCCACTAAGAGCCGGTTATTATTCAGAAATAGACATGCTGGTATGGGCCAAGAAATTTTACGGAGATGAATTCGTACAACATCTGCAGACAACTTATAATCCATTGGACGTAGTATTCCGTCTTGCCAATGAAACAGGCCTGGTCGTATTGAATGGTGGTGGATTCGACGGACCCGAATGGAGTGTACGTGTATCACTTGCCAACCTGAACGAGAAAGATTATATCAAAATCGGACTCAGTATCCGCAGAATTCTGAATGAATATGCTGACAAATGGAAATCTGAAAAGAAATAAAAAATTAAGAACGTCCGCCGTGAAGTCTGCTTGACCTAACCGGCGGATCTCTTTTTTATATAAAGGTTTTTTGGATTATTTATTCCAAACCTTATCCCTACTTTAAAATAAAATCCCTAGCTTTGCAGATCGAAAAAGGAATTAGATTATGAAGCATATACGGAGCACTTTTTTTCTTCTAACCACTTTATTTATAATGGCTTCATGTGGCGAAGACCGCAGTGGGGAATACTATGCATTAATTGGAGAGAATGTATGGATAGAACAAATAATGAAAGAGCATTATTTGTGGTATGACAGTATTCCGGCAATAAAGGAAACGGACTATTTTGCCGAACCGGAAGACTTCCTGCAAAAATTGGTTTATACCAAGGCACAAAACGGAAAAGGAGACCCGTATTCGTATATAGAAATAAAGGACGCTTCCGATGCGGCACGTTCCTACCTGCAACGTACTTCTACTTACGGATTTGATTTTGAATTAATGACCGATCCCACCGGAATCTCATCACACGTATTTGCCCGTATTTTATTCGTACTGCCCAATTCACCGGCCTCAGAAGCCGGATTGGAACGAGGGAACTGGATATCAGCCATTGGCAAAGAAGAACTGACCAACAATAATTACGGATATCTGATGGAAGGCGGCAATACAACTTTCGCCAGAGAAAGCTTGGTTTTTGATGAGGAAGGCAATTCCAGCTGGATTGCAACAGATACAGTCAAAGTAGCGGCATCACGCCCCGTAGAATTGAATCCGTTCTATATAGATACAGTATATGAAGTATCCGGAAAAAAAATAGCCTATATGGTCTACAATGAATTCAGTACAGGCCCCAATAACCAGGCAACAGATACAGAATACAGGGAACAGATGAAACAGATATTCGCCCGGTTCAAGGGACAGTCACCCGACGCTTTTATTCTGGACTTACGCTACAATCCCGGTGGTTATTTGAGTTGTGCCACAGATTTAGGAAGTTATCTGGCACCTGCGGCAGATCTAGGGAAAGTATTTTGCACAACTTTGTATAATGACATCAGTGACCCGCAAAAAATTGATTTCCCTCTCAATACAGGACTTGCTTCCGAAAACTTGAACTTAAGCAAGCTCTACGTACTGACAAGCAAATTTACTGCATCGGCCTCAGAAGCAGTCATAAATTGTCTCCGTCCATATATAGGTACAGAAAATGTAGTGGTAATAGGTGAAACGACTGTTGGCAAAAATGTAGCCATGGAACCATACCAAGATGAGCGTTACAACTTTATTTTATGGCCGGTTGTGGCATACGTTCTCAACTCGGCAGGACAAGCCAACTATGTAAATGGAATCACCCCCGATTTCACATTGAGCGAACGTAACCTCATCTCCCCTCTCTACCCACTGGGAGACACCCAAGAGTATTTATTGAAGAACACCATAGCTTATATTACGACAGGAAGTATGCCCGACCTGCCACAAACAGAAGAACAAGTATCAAAAGGAAAAATTATCTATAACTCACTGATTCGAAGAAGTATGAACGGCATACGGCTACGGTAGTCCGATTTATCCAGATACAACGCCCTATTTATTAAAGACCGTGTTTAATGCATTTTAAACATGGTCTTGTTTTTTCTGAAAAGAGAACTTATTAAAAACAAAACGGGCATAACAAATGTTATGTACCCAAATAACCATTAAAAACCTGACTTAACAATGAAAAAAGTATTTATTGCAGCAGCTTTGGCTGCCATGATTGTTTCCTGTGGCTCTAAAGGAAACAAAAGTGCTGAAATAATAGCCGAAAGTGAAAGTGACTCTATTTTCGCTGTGAACGACAGCACACTGGGTGAATTACAAACATATAGCTATGAAGGTATTCTGCCAGCTGCCGATGCCGAAGGTATCAACTATCAACTGACACTTCAGGAGGCAGGCCAAGACTCACTGGGAACGTACAATCTGACGACCACTTATTTAGGAACAAAAGATGGTAACCAGGCATTTACCGACAGTGGTACAGTTGTAACTATTATTGGAATTCCTAATGACAGCACCGCTATCGTTTATCAATTAATTTCCGCTACTCCGGGACACGAAAAGACAAACTTTCTGGCAGAGGGTGACAGTGCACTGACAATGATTGGCAAGGACTTCAAGAAAGCTGTTTCTAAACTAAATTACACTTTAAAAAAGAAACTCTAATTAACCCGGCAGCAAAAAAATTCACTAAAGAACAGACTGTTAGTGAACAAAAACATAAGCTGGCCGTTGTATGAGAGAAACTAGACGAAAACAATTAGTATTAACTTAAACAAAAACTTGACATGAAAAAATTAATTCCTATCCTACTGGCGGTCTTTGCCTTGGTATCTTGCGAGAAAGACCCGGACATGGACAAATTGGACAATGAGTATCTGGTATTCACCAGTCATGACACTAGTACTAAGTTCAATGACTTCAGTACTTATTATATCCCTGACAGCATCCTGATCATCGGTGACAAGAAAGACCCTGAATACTGGAAGGACGAGAATGCACAGATCATCATCAATGCATTCAAGACTAAGATGAACGCTGCCGGCTACACCGCAGCTAATAAAGACGAAGCCGACCTCGGCCTACAGGTAAGCTACGTAGCAAGTACTTATTATTTCCACGGTTACTATAATGACGGCCCCTGGTGGGGCTATTATCCCGGTTATTGGTATCCCGGCTACTGGGGCGGCAGTTGGGGAGGTGGGTGGTACTATCCCTATCCTATCACTTACAGCTATAGCAC
>DAIQMR010000063.1:0-5155 GCA_036788835.1 Acidaminococcaceae bacterium | reverse complement strand
TGCGCTCGATGAATTCCACCCTGTCCCCCACAACCTCGGTCACGTAGCGCTTGGAACCGTCCTGTGCATCATAGCTGCGCGTTTGGATTCGCCCCTCGACCAGGATTCTGTGGCCTTTAGACAAACTGTTTCCGCAAAGCTCTGCGGCCTTGCCCCAAATCACGCAGGGCAGAAAGTCGGCCTCTTTTTGGCCGTCAGCCCTTGTGAACGGCCGGTCCACTGCAACCGTGAACTGACAAACAACCTTTCCGGTAGTAGTGTAGCGCGCTTCCGGGTCCCTGGTGAGCCGCCCCAAAATCATCGCCTTATTCATGACTTCGCCCTCTTTCGTGTGTTTTTAGATACCCTTGGCAGAATACCGGACCGTTCAATGTCGATGCATTCATAGTGGTACCGCTCATCGGTCATCATCGCCCAAACCCAATCCAACAGGTGTTTAACGATTTGCTCATCTTCCGCCACGGCGATGGCATCAAAAGTGCAGGATTTCGTTGTAAAATCTTCCCGCATATTTGCCACCAACCGGTAGTCTTTCTCTGCCGCCTTGAACACTTCCACGCTCGTTACAATACGCACAATCTGGCCGTGCTGGCCACGGATATAAATGTTATTCATGGCCACACACCTTCTTATCTTTAAGATTAAAGGGAGCAAGCGCAATTTGAGTACCCACCGGGAAAGGAAACGACACATCATCCCCATCTTTATAAAGTGCCCTCATGAGAGCAATCAAAGCTCCTAACTTAGGGTTGTCAGCATCTTCCGGATTACGATGGGCGCAGGATTCATGCACTTTCTTTTTATCGAGGTAAACACTGCAAATGGTGGCATCGCCATCCCTGGTTATAACATATTTTTCAACTGGCGAATCCTTAACCATTAATTCTCTTTCAAATACGGCACAAACCGGAACCCCAGACCGCCTCTTAGATACATAAACTATCCCACCCATGTCTTTACCGATGCACACCACTGGCGTGCCCGGATTTAGCACTGAATCATTATTTACAAGGGTAGAATTTCCCACGTAAATATAAAAATGCTCGGGAATAATATGATTTGGTTTTCTAAGTTTCATGTTGTCCCTTCCTTTCATTTTCTAAAATCCTTAAAATGCCTGCAATCACGAAATCAGCGCACGGCTGCGCCATCCCATTACCCTCGGCTTTATAGCGCGCAGTATCGGATGCAGGCTTTCCATTCAGCGGGATGTCCGTCCATCCGTCCGGGTGACCATTAAGCCGCTCACATTCCAGCGGGATGAGCCGCCGCACACGATAACGAGGTGGGCTTGCTACGGCATTTGGTTCCCTTGCCCGCAAGGTCGAACATTTCCCGTCTTGTTTAACATCCATTCCATATTTGGCATTTATACCATCGTTAAAAGCCGCTCTGTCTAATGCTATCGGTTCAGCCACGGCGTACTTGTCTTGGGTGTTTAGCGTGGGTGCAATTTCTTCATCCACGCCAAGCCCGTGCTGGCCAGAATTCCTGTCTACCACGTTTCCCTGCAGGCTATAAGCCGGGGTGAGCACCATATTCCCGCACTCGTCTCCGGACGGACCGCCGTACCCTTTATGCCACTTGCACTCAACCGTGCCGCTTATGTCGCCACCTTTGGCGGCCTGCGCCACCAGCGGTGTGTTTCCACCCCCAGTACCGTATTGCCGATTTACCGTAGTGCAAACTTTCAGCGGACCGGTAACCCCGCTGTCATGCGGATGATTCTCAAAAACCAGGGATTCCCCAAGAGTGTGCGCCACTTCGGACACCACGCAGGGCAGATTCCCATGCGCCTCCGACCGCAGCGTGGGCGCTTTATCATGCTCCACGCCGATGGACGAACCGCCCTGATCATTGAGGACAAAGGTCTGTTGTTTCATTCCGGGCTGGGCGGCAAGAGCGGCGCTCACATTGCCCAAATCCCGCACCTCATCCCGCTGATTGCAGGCAAAGGCAACGGTCGGCCGAAACATGGGCGAATCCCCCTGCTCGTTTAGGACCACACAAGGATGCTGGCCTCCCATATCAGCCCGGAGTGTTTTACAAATGCCGTCCTGGGATGGCGGTGCATCGGCCCCGCGGGTTACATTCCCAACAGAAAAAGTCAGCGGTTGAAACAGAGCCTGCTGATTCTTGGTATTCAGCGTGGCCGATTGGTCAACCTGGAGCAACGCCCCGGCGCCACCCTTGCCCTTTTGCTTAGGCTGGCGGATAAGCATCGTGATGGGCTTACCCTCGGCGGCCAGGGCGTTTATCCGGCCTGTTCTTGCAGTGCCTTTTCCAAGAGCGGTGGGAGCTGTTTCTGGCGAATCGCCGCCCGGCGCAGAATCCCCGCACAAGCCTTCGGGCTTAAATAGTACCTCTCCGGCACATCGGCCACCAAAATCTGTGACAAGAAAGATTCTCTTGCGGCGCTGGGGCACACCCCAATATTGAGCATCGAGGGTGCGCCACGCAATCTGACGGTCTGGCAGCTCAACCAATCCTGCCTCTGCCCACTTCCCACCCGTAGGCATTGGAATCTCGGTCTCTGCGAGCTCTTCGAGCACGGCCCTAAAATCAGCGCCTTTATTTGAACTGTAGGCTCCGGGAACGTTTTCCCAGACGGCGAATCTTGGGTGCCCCCCCCCTGGTGGACATTCGCATTCTTCGAATAAACTTAACGGCACAATGGAATAATCCGCTTCTTTCACCGCTCAATCCCTCCCGCTTTCCAGCGATACTCAAATCCTGACAAGGTGAGCCCATGCAAACAATATCAACCGGCGGAACCTTCCCGCCGTCTAACTTGGTAATATCGCCTAACTGGACCATTTCAGGGAACCAGTGAGCCGTCACCGCTGCCGGGAACGGCTCAATCTCTGATGCCCACACCGGTTTTATGCCACATCTGACGGCAGCCAGCGGCCACCCGCCGATGCCATCAAACAGGCTCCCAAGTGTGTACATGGTTTACTCCATTTCCCATTTGGCGTGGCGGTCGCCGCAATCCGGGCAATCCCCGCCGCCAAACGGATGCTCACTGCGATATTTGCAGCAGGAACATCTGCCCTTAAAATTATTTAGGGTGTCCTGGTCGCAACTCAGGCAAGCGCCGCGTTTCTGCGGAAACCCGTGCGCATTGCAGTGCTCGCAATCGATGCAGTGCGGCACATAGACATCCGGCCGTTCCGCCGTTGGTACACCCATCTCGCCGTCCGCCTCAGCCATCGGCTCAGCATCGGCCTCGACCGGAGCCGGGAGCGCCGGCGTGGTTTCCGGTTCGTTGGCAGATTCCGGACCGTCAAAAATGTCCTGCTGGCCATCGTCAATATGCCGGAGCACGAAAGCCTGCCGCTCGCCATCGAAAACCAGCATGGTGTTGGCCGGAGCCAGGGAACCGCCCTTCTTAGCGGTTTGTTTGAAAACGGCCTGAATATCATGTTTGATTACCGGGTTAATGAACACCGGCACGGTTGAGGTACTATCCCCAGAGGTGGACTTCTCAAACCCAACGTGCAACTTGATATTCATGTCGCATTCTGCCAAATCCCGCTCCTGCATATTCTGGAGCACGTTCTTCAGCATGAAATTGATATCGTCTTTCAGAGCCTTAAAAGTTTCTGTGTTAATGTCGAGCAAAATATCTTCATAAGCCATTTTATAAACCCTCTTTCATTTCCATTTTTTTCAATTCCGCTTGTTTTCTAACCGCCACGAACTGCGCATCGTAGCCATTTAACTCGGCCTGCGCCAGGGTAAATACGTTCTCGGCATCTTCCAGGGCGATCTGAGCGGCCATGACATCTTCGTCCACCGCCACCCGTGCCCGGATTAGAGATTGGTTCTTCTCGCTCCGCCACCGAATCCAGGCCATCGCCTCCACCCGCTCGAGCGCCGTCTTTTTCTGTGCCACATCCCGCTTGTACTGCGCAACCAGGCGTTCAAGCCTTGCCATGTTGTTGGATAACAGGGTGAGCTCCCACGCAATCTCTGACGGCAGCGGGTCATCGATAATAGAGAAAAATTTATTTTCCGCCATAAAGCGCCTCCAGGTAGGATTCACACCGGGCTTTTATTGCCTTTATTTCGCTGTGGGAGCCCCTGTGGGCCAAGCCATGACACCGGTAGCACAATAACACCATGTGGTCTGCTTCATCGCTTTTAAGAGCCCCCTGTGGAAAATGGTGCGGCTTTACGCCGTCCTCTACCCAGGCACCGCACAAGATGCACCGATGATGGTCTCGGACAAAGATGGAATCAACCAGCTCCCGGAGCGCATCGCCGTGGAGCCGGACCCGCTTAACCTTTGGGATTTGCATGAGCCACCTCCACCCGGTAGTTTTTCTTCTTGTCCCGGCGGATAACCACCGTGACGGCACGTTCATAGATTCGCCCCATCAAGGCCTCATCCAACGCCCTGAGCTCCTCAAGGTAAAATTCGGACGAGATGATGGTCACCTTAGACCGGTCATTGTAGCGGTACCCGATGATATCAATGGCCAGCGACTTGTCCGCCTCGGAAACGGAACCCTTGAAAAAATCGTCAATGTACAGGACTTCAGTGTTTTTCAGCCTTTCAAGCCATTCTTGGAACTTACCCGGATTATCGTGCATCAAGAGCTTCATGCCCCGGATGCCGCTCACCCACGGGAAGTAATGGCAGTGATGCCCTTGGCGCATGAGCTCCATGACGGCCGCCGTGCAGATGTGCGTCTTCCCCGCACCGCTTTGCCCGCCCAGGTAGAGCCAGGTCAGCGGCCGCCGTGCAAGCCACTTCTGCACCGTTTCCAAGATTAGCCGGGAATTAGCATCCCACACCCGGTATGAGCCAAAAGTGTACTGCTGGATATTCACTAACCCGGCGCTTTGGATTTGTTTCAGCGTTTCCCGCTCCTTGATGCAGGAGCAGCGCTTCATACGCATATCCCCGTCCACCGCCACGGCAACCCATCCCTTATTTTTACAGATTTGGCAGTGGTACCCTTTCAATTCGCCCGGTTGGGCGTTGTACGCATCAACCTGATGCTTCAAAGCCTCCTCCGGCGAGAAATTAAACGATGACATCGCCGATAGGCGGTCCAATGTCGGACTGTGCATCCTTCTCCCCCTTTCGCCTTATATCAATGCCGCCATGAGCCCGCCAGCGCTCAAGGATGGCGGTTAAATACTT
>DAIQMR010000062.1:0-5186 GCA_036788835.1 Acidaminococcaceae bacterium | reverse complement strand
TAAATTAGACACACTTTGGCACTATAGTTGAGTTGCCCGAATTGAGGCAATAGGTTGAGTATACCATTTAGATGCAATCGTTGAGACGTAGAGTAGGAGCCACTAGCGACGGTTATGACGTTTGTGTGAAAACAGGTAGTTGGGTGGTCGGGATAGATGTAAAATAAGCCGGTTTACGAGTTGGAAAATTCGTAGACCGGCTTATTATTTTTATTCCTTAAAAATATTTCCTGACAATAAATTATATGTTGTTTCATATAGAGACGACGATGTTTTTGGCGAGCCTGCTTCTAGGTAAATTTTAATAATACTTGTAAGGGCACCTGCCAAAAAACCGGCAAAAAAATTTTTCTCTATGGATGGAGATATAACAAAGATATCAAAATATTTTAAGATACAATTATTAAAATTAGTAAAAAGCATAGAAAGCAAATTATTCTTGTATAACAATTTTAGAAAATCAGTATTTCTATTGACATATCCAACAAAATAATTGCAAAGTTGGTCAAGAGTAATGGTTCTAATATTTTTGCTCATTTTTTTCTCTAAAAAAGAAAAATTTCTGGTAATTATATAGTAAACAACATTTTCCTTAGATTGAAAGAGAATATAAAAGGTTTGACGAGATACCTTTGCGGCAGTACATAATTCGCTTATGCTGATGTTTTCATAAGAATTGGCCTTAAGTAATGTTAGTAAAGCATCGGCAAACATGTTTTGAGAAGTTATGGCTGTTTTATTTGTTCCTTGATACATTGACAAAATCTCCTTTTTGTAAGACTTGACTCGAAAACATTGACAGTTGTAAATGATGATGCTAATATCATAGCAAAAGCATTTACAATTGTCAATGTTTGCAAAACTAAGGAGACGAGAATGGATAATAAATTTACGCCACTATTTACCCCCTGGAAAATCGGTAATTGCAAAATAAAAAACCGTATTATCATGGAACCTATGACAGGAACAGGAATTATAAATAGCCAGGTAGGATTCAATGTTAACAAAAAGGTTTTTGACTTTTTCAGAGAGAGAAGCGAAAAAGAAGTTGGTTTATTTATCCCGGGGGGGATTACCATCACTTCATTGGTAAGAAAAAAATGGCTTTATGAAATGGAAAATGATCTAGAAGATTTACGATTATTCTTAGAAGAAATTCATGCCAATGGGACAAAAGTGTTTTTACAAGTTACGGCAGGGTCTGGTGGCAGAGATTTTCCCATGTTACCATCTATGTTTAAATTCATGAATAATCGACTTGTAGGAAAGGTTCTCAATAAGGTGCTTAACCTTAATAGTTGGTTAGTGGATGCAGATGATGAAGTCCCTAATTATTGGGCTTATAACACACCATATAGAGGAAGGGAAATAACAGTAAAGGAAATTAAAGAAATAGTAACGGCTATGGGCAAGGCCGCTGCCATGTTTAAAAGAATAGGCATTGATGGCATAGAAATTCATTCCCTACATTTCGGTGTTCTCTTAGACGAATTTTCCTTACCATATGCAAATCACAGAAAAGATTCTTATGGTGGCAGCATGGAAAATTCTTCTAGATTTGCTTGTGAGCTAGTTCGAGAGATAAAGAAAACATGCGGAACAGATTATCCTGTTTCCATACGCTTAGGAGTGCGTTCATATACTAAAGCACTAAACCAAGGTGCCTTGCCAGGAGAAGAATTTGTAGAAATAGGTCGTGACATAGATTATACCAAGCAATTAGTTAAAATTTTGGACGAAGCAGGAGTGGATCTTTTTAATTGCGACAATGGAACTTATGAATCTTATTATTGGTGTCATCCTCCTGTTTATATGGAAGATAATTGCAATTTGTCTGATGTGGAAGCCCTGCGTAGTGTTACAACTAAACCTATTGTTTGTTCAGGATTTATGCAGCCGGAAAGAGCAGTGGAGTCTATATTGGCGGGAAAAATAACTGCAATGGGAATAGGACGGCAGCTATTATGTGATGAAGCCTATGTGCAAAAATTAAAAGAAAATAGATTTGAAGATATTAGACCTTGTATTGGGTGCAATTGCTGTGTGCCGAATGTAGAAACTAATGGTCAGGGAGATTTATGTACGCCAAGTGAATATTCTAAATGTGCACAGAATCCTCGAATTTTTGAGGAAAAGAAATATGAGGTAAGAAAAACTATAACTCCCAAACATATTACCATAATTGGTGGCGGACCGGCAGGAATGGAGTGTGCTTTACAGCTGGAAAAACGTGGTCATGTTGTTGAATTGTACGAGAGAACTGCGCAGTTAGGCGGAACATTCAGACTGGGAGCCAAGCATTCTTTTAAAAGCAGAAACATGAAATTAATAAAGTGGTACGAAAGAGAAATACTTAATTCATCTGTTACAGTTCATTTAAATACGGAAATAAATGATCTAGAAAAAGTGCAAGCTGACGAAATAATTATTGCTACAGGAGCCATCCCAAGGGAAAATAAATTTAAAGGAAATGGTTCAGCTATAAATGTCGAAGAATATTTAAAAGGAACGGTTCAAATGGGAAATAGTGTTGCTGTCATAGGGGCTGGGACAACAGGCTGTGAGTTAGCTTATGATTTAGCTTTACAAGGCAAAAAAGTTTCACTCATAGCGAAAGATAACTATTTAGTCATTGGCAAAAAATTATGTGCTGCTAATACATCAATGCTAAGAGATGAATTGATGTTACATAATGTTGACATATATACTGATGCTGAAATTGTGGAAGTAAATACTGACAACATTATAATTTGTCAAAAAAATAAAACTCAAAAGCTAGCTTGTGATACGGTCATTAGTGCCATAGGTTATAAGCCGGGAACAGGACTTGCAAAAAAAGAGGAATCACATGTTCATTTTATCGGAGATGTTAAAACTGTTGGTAATATAAAAAGTGCAATTTATGCAGCCAATAAACTAGCCATAAAAATAGGCTGAAAAGGAGAAAACATGAGCAAAATTATATCGAATAAGGATTTACAATGGATGAAAGGTGTAACAGATCAAAAGGAAATGCCGGCGGGACCGGGACCGGAAGGCTACCGCTTTGAGCATAAGCTGATAATAAATGCTTCAGCCAGTGTTATTTGGAAAGTGCTTGGTAAAGTAAATAAGTGGGGAAATTGGAGCGTTTTATATCCGGAAGCAAGTGGAGAATTAATTCAAGATAGTATACTAAAACTAATTATTCATATTCCGGGAACGAAAAAAGTAGATGCTACAGCACTAGTGGAAAAGGTTGAAGAAGAACAATTGTTAATTTTTAAATCCAGAGCAAAGTTACCTGAAGCGCTAATGAATGGAGTTAGGTATTTTAAAATCCAGAAAATAAACGAAGACAGCTGTATTGTAACCGATGGTGAGGTTGTAGGTGGGTTGCTAGGAGTTGCCACGGCTCATGTAATAACGAAAGGCCTTTTCAAAGGACTACAATTAATGAATGAAGGACTAAAGGAACAAGCTGAAAAATATATGCAAGCAGGAGGTAATCTTAATGATACTCAAAAAGAGAGATAGACTTAGTTTAATTTTTATTCTTATGCTCGCAATAGTTGGCGTGTTTGGAGGTACTATGCAAAACACTGCAGAAGCAGGTTCCCTCGGACGTAGAATCATTAAAGAAGAGCTGCGTAAACGTCCTCATTCAGGACATGTACGTTCTTTGGACGATAAGCGAAAAGTTCATGAACGAATTAAAGAGCGTAGAAGAAAAGTGAAAGAGAAAGGCGGAATAGAGAACAGGAGATTTACTGAAAATCATATCGGAGATGGCCATAAAAATACAAACTTAATTTGGAGATGAATTTATGCAAGACGAAATAAGCAATAAATTTTTGCTTTCACATTATGATACAAGAACAAATTCACTAGACTACATAGCAATAATAATACTATCATTATGTTTTCCTTTAGGATTACGCTTGCCTTATGCTATAGGATGGGAGAATGGATTTTTAGAAAACACTCAAATAATTATTTTATTTGTTGGACTTTTAAATTGCCTTTATCTTACTCAGGGAAAGCTACGAAAAATGTGGCTAAGCATCGCGGGAATTTTCCTATTAATGATTGGCAGAGAATTGAGTTGGGGACGAGTATTCTTTCCAACGGGAGAGGTAGATGCCTGCGGACCAAAGTTTATTTCGATGATAGATGTACCTGGACATACTTTTATTCATGCTTTTATATTTTGTATTATTGTAGCAATTGCTTATATTTTGTTTCATAATACAGATTTTTCTGCTATAAAGCGGATTAAAATTCCTTTGACAAGTATAGTAATTTGTACTTTATCTTTTTTGGTACAAATTGTAGCAGAACATCATGGCATTAGGGGGTATTCCATGCCACAGTTACAGATTGTTGAAGAACTGGCAGAAATGGTATGTTATATTGAAGCAGTTCGTTGTGTAAATTATTATGACAACCAATTGAAGAGGAAAGACGATTAAAAAAATACATAGCTAAAGGATTTACTATGTACGATGATTGTCTAAAGAATTTAGTTTGGTGGACGGAATAGATGTTAAATAAGCCGGTTTACGAGTTAGAAAATTCGTAGACCGGCTTGAATTATAATCACAGACAAGGGATATAGTTATCTACATTGTTTGCGCGGAAGATGGTATAATAGCAAAAAGGAAATTGTACTGTTTTTCAACTTTTGCCATAGGAGGATTGTATAGTGAAAAAGTGTAGGATTACAGTAATGAAAATATCTCGGTACGACGATTTAATTGCAAAATACGAAAATCCAATAACACATGCGTGCGATATGAAACAGGGGCAGGTATTTATAGCTAATGGCTGGTGTAAGCCAGACGGATTCTGTGATAGCGCTTGGGAAAGTATATCTGCGTTTGTAATGACTTTGGCCCATGGTGGTGAAAATATTTATGATGGTTGGATGAAAAATAGAAAGACCGCTATGATATCATGTAACGACGGATTTCGCCCAGTTAGCTTTCTTATAGAGGCACTGAACGAAGAAATAGATTAAAAAAATAAGAGCTGCATAAATTTCAGTTTGTCAAAGTCAGCACAGAGCAAGCTAACCTTAGGAACCGCTAATCCTCACAGGCTAGCTTGCTTATTTATTCCTTAATTTCCATACTAACACCGGATTTGTACTTTACTGTGAAGTGGTCTTCAAAGACGGTGACTTTTTTTAATGCTTGACTTAAAGT
>DAIQMR010000061.1:0-5372 GCA_036788835.1 Acidaminococcaceae bacterium | reverse complement strand
TTCTAGCGTGAGCCCCGATATCGCCAAAAACATCATACAAGAGTTCTGATGCACCTTGAACCTCCCACGACTAAAGTCGCGGGATTCTTGCTTCGCTGACGACTGCGCATGGCACAAGCTTTTGCGTCTGACACCGTCTCCGCAAGCGTTACTTCCCGTAGTTCCTACGGTAGATATATGGTGTTAGGCCGAGCATGCTTCTTCCAGAAGATGCCGGCCTTCTTTTAATATGTTTTTAGCGGCGTTCACGTCTCTGTCGTGATTCGAACCACAATGTGGACAGGTCCATTCTCGTACAGCTAGGTCCTTCACTTTTTCGTTTTTTTGACCACACTCGCAACATAACTGAGAGCTGGCATAGAACATTCCCACCTGCTGGATAACTTTTCCATACCAGTCTGCTTTATATTGCAGCATGGCTGCAAAACGGGACCAGGAAGCATCGGCAATGCTCCTTGCCAGCTTATGATTCTTGGTCATGTTTTTTACTTGCAGGTTTTCCAGACAGATCAGGTCATAGGATTTTACCAGTCCTGACGTTAGCTTTTGCAGAAAATCTTCCCGCTGATTGGCAATATGTTCCTGTAGTTCAGCCACTCTGATTCTTGCTTTTCTGCGGTTGCTGCTGCCCCTTGTTTTTCGGGACAGAGATTTCTGCAGTTTGACAAGCTTTGTCAGTGAATTTTTAAGTAACATCGGATTATCTATTTTTTCCCCGCTGCTGAGAGTTAGAAAATTTTTTAGTCCCATATCCATTCCTGTTTCCTGTTTGGAAGGTTCCCATTTTTCTATTTCTACATCTGTGCAACAAAGAGACACATAATATCTTCCGCTGGGAGTCTGGCTCACCGTGGCATTTAATATGCGTCCTTCAGGTATTAAATTGTTTTTTGTTTTAACCTTGCCCAATCTTGGCAGTTTTATTCTATTGCCTATTCACGGTGGAGTTCAAATCCGGTGTTAGTATGGAAATTAAGGAGTAAGGTAGCCAACTATATTCTTTCTCTGTTTTTCCACTTCACATTAAGATATAATATGATTATAGTGAGTTCTTTAAATAATCCATTAAAAGTATAGAAAGGATGAAAGCAATGCTTAAAATATCGCCATTTAAAAAATCCATTAGTTTAAAACTACTTAGTTTGTTTGTGCTGTGTTTAATGTATTGTAATATACCCTTAGTAGAAGCCGAACGAGTTCTTAATCTGACAAAATCTACCGCTACTTTTGAGCGGGGAGAAAAATATCAACAAGGAAATGCCAAAGTCATTAATCTCTATGGCACATGGCACAAAATGGGTCGCCAGTACGGACATTTGTTAAAGGCAGAATTAAATGATGTCTACACAACTAAAATTAAGGCTTTCATGGATAAACATCCTGAACAAATAGCAAAAATTGAATCTATAGCCAATAATGTCTATCAGCGCAACCCTTATAAATTTCGTTCCATTATGCAGGGTATGTCCGAAACATCTGGTCTTACTCTACAGCAAATTAAAATGACCAATTCTGTAGAGCATTTTTCCGGCATTACCCAATGTAGCGGACTTGCAGTCTGGCAAGATTATTCTAAAGATGGTTTAGTTTATGGCCGCAATTATGACTTCTTTCCTTCCTTCAAAAAGCTAAGTAGCGATGTCATAGTTGCAGTTTTTCATCCGGCAGACGGCTCTCTTGCTGCTGCTACTATTGGTTACTGTGGAGAAATATACGCTGTCAACGGTCTCAATGAAGCCGGCATCTTCCTAGAGCTCAACAACGGCAGCCCATCTGGCATCAAACGTGCCAACGAACGTATTCACAGTACCGCCAGCCTCTTCAATCTCCTCTTCGATGCAGACAGTCTACAATATACTGATGCTTTCTTCGACACGGTGCAATCAAACTCTGCCTACCTCATCGGTGTCGCAAATGGGCAAACTGCTCGCTCTTATGAATGGGATGTAGAAGGTGTTAAACATGGTGAAACAACTACTCCTAACGGAATCATGGCTATGTGTAATCATTATTCCTGCCCTGCCTGGAACCGGTCCCTGCCAACCAATGAAAAAAGCTGGAATTCCCTATCTCGCCGGCAAAATCTTCTTGAATTGGCCACAGTTTCAAAAGGACAGATTGATGTGAATAACATGCAAAGAATAATGTCCTTGCCTATAGAGCAAGGTGGTCCTTTCTCGAATGATCTCACTGTATATCAGATGGTAGTAACGCCCGGAAATCAACAGCTGTGGTTGCGGATAGTAAACGGACAAGATTGGATTAAGTTAGACTTAAAAAAACTTTTACAGAAAAAATCCTATAGCCAGTTCGACCAAAAGGCTGCTTGAACAAAAAAATAGAATATTAGTCTTTTTCAATCATAAAGCCGGTCTACGAATTATCTAACTCGTAAACCGGCTTATTTCATTTTCTCTTCATTTTTCTTAAAGTACGCTTATCCTTTTCGCTTACCCGAAACGACTCCAAACACTTTTGAATAGCTTTGTTATAAGTGAAATCATCTAAGTCTGCTTCCTCTAGAAACACTTTCGTTTTCTCAGGAAATTTAACATAAGCTACGGAAATTCCCCAAGCCACCGCCATCTGAACATAGTAGTCGTCTATTTTAATGTCTTCGTAACGCTTAAGAACTCTGTCTATATACTCTTCCGTACTATAGTGGTCTAAAAGCATAACTACTCCGAAACGGACTTGATATGCCTGCCTTTTTTTTAGATAAGGTTGAAGAAACTCCCAACCCAATTCCCTATTTTTTTCAAAACTCTTTAGACTGCTGCAGACTGTATCGCAAACTGCCCAACTATCGTATCTCACAGAAGCAAAGAAATCACCATCTATGGAAATTAACACTTTTTCAAAAGATCTATAACCTCTTGTTTCTTTAGAACTTTACCGTAGCTTACAACCTTCTCATCAACAACAAGAGCCGGTGTTGTCATAACACCATAAGAAGCAATCTTAGCAAAGTCTGTCACATGGTCTATTTGCACATTTAGACCAAGCTCTCCAAGCGCTTCTTTTGTTGCTTTCTCTAAAGCATTGCATTTTTCGCACCCTGAACCAAGGACCTTAATACAACCAATTGACATAATAATTCCTCCTAAATAAATAAATTGTGGAAAATATTAAAGAGATATCCAACCATAATAATACCACCTGTACAAATAGCAACAAAGACCCCCAGCAACTTTGGTTTCACTGCTTTTCTAAGCATAATCATAGACGGAAGAGACAGTGTTGTTACTGCCATCATAAAGCTTAATACCGTTCCTAACATTGCTCCTTTACCTAATAACGCTTCTGCAATGGGAATGGTACCGAAAATATCCGCATACATCGGTATGCCAATGACTGTGGCAAGTATTACCCCAAACTGATTATTTTCACCTAGGACCTTCTCTACCATACTTTCCGGAATCCAATTATGAATAAAAGCACCAATACCTACTCCTATTAAAATATAGGGAAAGACTTTTTTAAAGGTACTCACAACCTGGTCTTTAGCATATTCCAAACGATCCTTCTGGGAAAGTGTGGGCGATTCAAGGTCAATGCTGCTAGCCCTGCGAATAAACTCCTCCACGTACATCTCCATATGCATCTTTTCTATCAAGGTGCCACCAATTACGGCGACTATTAGGCCAACAACCACATAGGCTACAGCTACCTTTGCACCAAAAATGCTCATAAGAAGAACCAGACTTCCCAAATCTACCATAGGTGAAGATATTAAAAAGGAAAATGTTACACCTAATGGCAATCCTGCACTAGTAAAGCCAATAAATAAAGGAATGGATGAGCAGGAGCAAAAGGGTGTTACTGTGCCAAGTAATGCCGCAATACAGTTGGCCCAGATGCCATGGAATCTGCTCATTATTTTTTTGCTGCGTTCCGGTGGATAATAACTTTGTATATATGAAATAATGAATATTAAAGTCCAGAGGAGAACTGTGATTTTAATAACATCATACAGAAAGAACTGCAAACTTCCACCTAGGCGACTAGCTGTGTCTAGCCCTAGAGATAATAATATTTGTCCGATGAGTTCATTAAGCCACTTCATTCCTAAAATTTGATTTTGAAAAAAGTCCCAAATCATTTACAACAATTCCCTCCTCCCTTGCAGCATGACAATTCACTGATAAAATCTTTAAACCCGGCAAGTGTCTCCATATTCAATGAATAATGACACCATTTTCCTTCTTTCCTACTTTCCACTAATCCACATTCACAAAGCACCTTCATATGATGTGATAAGGTTGGCTGAGTAATAGCAAATTTTTCCAATAGTTTACAGGCACACTTTTCTCCGTCTGCCAGCATTTCTATAATCTGTAAACGGTTAGAATCACTAAGTGCCTTACATATTAATGCTACGTTAATATAATTCATTTTTTCACCTCACATAGATATTCGTCTATGTAATCATTATATGTGTAGTATAGATACTTGTCAATATGTTTTACAAGAATAAAGCCGGTCTACGAATTTTCGAACTAGTAAACCGGCTTATTTCACATCTATTCAAACCACCCAACTATCGGGCTTCACGGCCAGTCCTGTTATTGGCAGGACTATTACTTATAAACATCACGCCTGTGTCCAATAGTCAAAATTAAAATCAAGATGTTATCATCCTGAATATCGGCTAGCAGTCTGTAATCACCAACTCTATAACGCCATTCACCTTGGTGGTGCGCCGTAAGGCTTTTACCATGTTGTCTTGGATCAGAACATCCCTCCAAGTGTTTTCTCACCCATCCTAGGATAAAAGATGCAGTGTACTTATCCATTTTTTTTAGTTTTTTCTTTGCTTCACTGGTAAGCTCTACGTGATACTTCATTTCAGCCCCAGCTCTTTCTCCACATCATCAAGAGAATAGGAAATAGGGTTTTTCTTATATGCCGCAAGTGCTTTTTTATATGCCTTTAGATCACATTCATCTTCTATACGTTCAAGAACTGATTGCCTTATTAGTTCAGATACGCTGATACCCCTCATAGCAGCATATTTTTTAAATAATTCTGTTTCATTATCATTAAGTCTTAAAGAAATAGTCATATTATCGCCGCCTCTCTTGTAATACATTGTATTACTTAACTAGTATTGTGTCAATCTATAATAAAAATCACCGTCTTTGACGACCACTTCACAGTGGAGTTCAAATCCGGTGTTAGTATGGAAATTAAAGAGTAAAAAAGCAAGCTAGCCTTTGAGGAATTAAGGTTAGCTTGCTTCTTTGCTTACTTCGACAAAAGCATATTGCTTTAGCAAGCATTTAAGCCAATTTACTCGAATATTTAATTTAACATATGCACACACGTTATGCACACAAGAAAGCACGCCTAACTCACGACTAAAGTCACGA
>DAIQMR010000060.1:4261-5501 GCA_036788835.1 Acidaminococcaceae bacterium | reverse complement strand
GCGTACTGCCGCTCAATTCGTCGTCTTAACTGCCAATTTGTATGTTCCATTTTTTAATCCTTAAAATTCTTTAAATTTCCATTTGCCTGTAGCCACAGACCGAATTGGCTGATAGCTCTTCCCGTTTAGAATTATATAATCATCGTTCAAGATAGAAACATCGGCATTGGGGTTATTTGCAATAATGTCTCGATACAACTTACTGGCAAAAGATTTTTTGTTCATTCCAATACCGTAATTTTGAGTCAGGGAACCTAAATAACTGATTGTCTGCCCCGCATCATCAAAATTTGGAGATGTTCCTTGTCTGCTTGCAGCCGGAGCCGAACTCTTCGCCGCACTGGCCAGTGTAGCCAGGGGTGAAGATGATGCCGGAGCGGTAGCCGCAGACCGCCGTGCGGCAGCCAACCGACTCCTTGCCGCCGACATAGTAGCAGGACTTACTTCCCCGTCCATCTCCCCGATAGCCTCTTCCATGTTTTCGATGTCGCCACTGCCAGCACTGGCCGCAGCGGCCGTCTTAGCGGCTTTCTTTTTAGCTCTAGTCTGTGCCCGCATCGCCTGCTTCATTTCTTCAGGCGTTTTAGGTTTGAATACCGGACCCGGCGTGGAGCTACCGCTGACACCGTACTTCTTGGCCAAACGGTCAAAAGCCTCCGCCATTGGTTTTTCTAGCCCCCCAGGCATATGCTCCTGTGCGTAGCGGGCAGATTGCAAGGCCTTATCAAACGGCAGATGGTGCATACCCATCGCACCGACAACATATGCCGCAACCGCCCGATCTGGACCGTATGGAGTGTTATTTTTAATGTCTACCATTTCCTCCACCGTAGCCGGCGCTTTTGAAACCGCAGGCGCACTAGGCGCAGGATTCGGTGCCGCCGGAGCGGCGCTCTTTGGCGCACTAGCCGGCGTGGGCACTGGTGAGGATGGAGCCGCAGGATTGGCCGCCTCAGCTAAAGATTTCAGCGGAGAGGTAGTGCCACCGGTCGAAGTAGTTTTACCAACCTTGGACTTAATTTTTTTTACAGCCCTATTTAAATCTTTCAGCATCCCGCTCACAGTGTCCGGAGTCGCGCATTCTAAAAACTCGGTAGACAAGTCTTTGGCTACATCATCTAAATTTTTATTCGGCTCATTCTCCATCGCCGTCCTTATCCGGTTGGCGAAAAAGGGCAAATCATGGTCTGCGCCGTCCGGCAGGTTTTCAAAGCTCTTCGCAATTGAAATCACATTAGCA
>DAIQMR010000060.1:0-4161 GCA_036788835.1 Acidaminococcaceae bacterium | reverse complement strand
GCGAACTGTTCCGCACCCTTGACCGGGCGTTTTACCGTGGACTTCACGCCACCCTGGCCAGCGAACACTTGGCTGAGGTGTTTCATGGCGTGCTCGGCTTCGCCGGCTTTCATGGTAGCACCACCAGCGGTACCACCAGCCATGCCCTTAGCATTTAATTTGCGGCCGTTCAGCTTGCCGCCAGCGCCGCCCTTAACCTCGCCGCTATCACCGTCAATCAGTACGTGCGCACCATTGATGGTACGCCAAACATCGGCATCCAGCGCACGAATACGGCGCACATTTTCGTCCCATTTATTACTCACGTTTACCACCTCCGTGGTCGTATGTTAACTCTGAAAACTTGATAAGTCAAGTTATTTTTTCAAATAAAAAACCGCTCGTCTACTTAATGACAAGCGGTTAGCAGTATTCGGGATTCTATGCAGTTTTATGTTTTGATTTCCAATCAGCACGCGCCTGGTTCAAAGACATATCGTTGGCGCAACCTTCAGCATCCGGAAACTCTTCTTGATACAAGTCACGTTCCCAATCACAAACCGAGCAAATCTCGTAGGGTATATCATCAATCAGATTTCCGCAGACCGAGCATTTAACTTTTTTTCCCATGCCGAGTCACACTCCTTTTCATCTCTTCAAACTGTGCCCTGCCTCCGCGTAGTGGATAGCATGACCATATTCCGCCAGATGGATTCCCTACCACAAACAAATTCTTAACAGGGTCATACCGAGCCAGGTTCCCAAAGGCATCCACATAACCTTTTATTCCATTTCTGCCTGGACTAATAGGCTGCTCCAAAAGATTTAACGCCTCTTGTAAGTATTGCTCCTTGGTTAGGCCTGCAAGCTCTTTCTTCCCCCCGTGTTTAGACCAGTGCTGGTCGTAGCGCTCTTTACTTACAAAAGAACGAGCCAGTATTTTATTGGCCCCCGTTGGATTTACTTTTACTTTAGCATTTCGTCCGCCCATTGGCAAGTCTTTTTTGGGCGTTTCTGTGTTAGTTACGGCTTTCGTGGGTCCGTTGCCCTTTCCAAATTTGCCATCATCTCGCCTAGGATGTTTGCTTTCAAACTCGTCATCATCCTTAACCGAAAAAGGGTAGCTATCTTTTGCCCCCGGATTTGGCGTCTTAACCTCCGGAGTCTTCACTTCCGGGGTTTTTGCCTGCGGCACTCTTGGGGTTTCCTGCCCCGCTGACGGCCCGCCATTCGATTGTTCTGGTCCCCCTTGAGGGTTTCCCCCTTCACCGCCCATCATGGCCGCCATATCGCCGCCCATCTCACCGGGTTGTTCCACCTGATCATTGGCGGCCTCGATATCGGCATCGGTGATATTCGTCCAAATACCGGTCCGCTCGCTCTGCTGTTTTAATTCCAGCAGGGCGGTCCGCTGAGATACCAACCCGGCATTGTACGCCTGGATAACATTCTCAGTACCGGCCTTAGCCAAATCAACCAGGTCTTCATCGCTCGGCTGCCGTACCGGGTTAAATTCATAGTCGAGGTCGTCCGGTACCGCACCCAGGATGCTCATGCACAGGACCGGCAGTAACTTATTCAGTATCGGCCGAAGAGTGCTCTCCTGGTTCTTGGTAATCATTTCATAATAATTTTGAAGGTCGGATTCCCCGGTGGCATTCATGCCCTCCGGGCTCCGGCCAAAAAGCCGTGTGGCAGGGATTTCCGCCGCACCGCAAATATCCATGATGAAGTTTTTGTAGCAATCAGCCAGCCCGCCAAAAGTGTACTGGTGAGATTCCATGCCGTCCTCGGCATCCATAACCTGGACACCCATATTACTGAGCAGCATATTCTGTGCCTGCAGGGTCTGGTACAATTCCTTCTGGGAATTTACATCGGTAGCCGACAAGAGCTGTCCAAGGTCTTTCATTTTCATGACCCGGACATTCGCCATAAAGGTCAGCTGTGCGATATTCCAAGATACATTGTCCCGCTTTTTGAGCTCATCGAACACGGACTCAATGACGGAACCGCCCCAGTACTGCTCGGCGATTTCTTCCCAGTACGGCAGGTCGTTACCAATGAAACGCAGGCAGCGGCTGTGGTGAACCCTTACGTTCACCCCGGTCTCCGGGTCAGCCACGTTGTAGAACTTGGGCAGGCCAAACTCCGGGTCCTCAATGTTCGTCTCGAGGTCACCGGACGGATACACGCCGTTCCAGCGGTCGAACACTGCCAGCCCGGCAAAATCACCTGGCATGATGGCATCCACGTTCAAGGGCTGGCTGAGGTCATCGCCCTGGCCTTTAACCAGCATGACGGCCACAGCACCGCCGTACAGGCGGCCCCACTTTAACCCTTTGGTAATCTTGCTGATAAGTTGTGTGCGCCGGAGCTCCAGGTCGAATCTCCGGAGCAGGTCCGGTTTTACCTGGCTGGTAATCTTTATCCAGTTTTTAGTCATGTCCTCCGGAATGGTGGCGATGATTCGCCGCACAATCCAGTGTTCCCGGTAAAGGGAATTCAGCATCAAGAAATCCCGGCCTATCCTGGCCATGGAATACTGAGTGCCCTCTAAAAGGTTCGGGGTGTCGAACCCCAGCCGGGCAAGCTCATTAGAAAAGGCGTCCTGCACGCGCATACGGCGCACAGGCGCTTTATTTTTCTTACGCATTAGCAACCCTCCTCGGCCGTATCAACGTGTAGCAGCCATATCTGAGCGCATCCGGGCAGTGGTCGTTCACCTTCACAGGTTTTTCTTTGCCATGCTCCTGGATGGCCTTGTCGTCCCAAACATAGGACTTCATCTCGGCCACGCAGTGCGGGCAGTTTTTCTCATGGATGTGCAAAATTTTCTTTGTAAGCATAGAAGAAACGTGCCGGATGCCCTCCAGCACGTTATTGTCGGCGTTTATCGTATCTACCGTAAACTTGGTTCGCAGGCCACGGTTCCTGAGCTCAATCTTAAAAGATGCCGCCGATGGGTCAATCACCACGGCCGTGGGCGCTAACCCCGGCTGCTGGCCGATGAACTCCATAAGGTCATCGGCATATTGTGTGTTGTCTTTCTCAATGCCGGTGGCCCGCGAATCGTAGTAATACTCCCGGGTTACCCACACATCCCGGCCATCATCGTACATATCGAGATAGACCATAGGATTCACGGTGCCGTAGTCGATGAGGATGTAGCGCCGCATGATGTGCAAGTTTTTATTTATCCATTCCAGCCTGGAATCATCGAAAAGGTTCTCGTCTGACCAGGCGTCCTTATAAATTGCCCCTTGGGCCATAACCCACAGACCAAGGATGAACCGCTGAAAGAACACGCCACTGTACATCGTGCGGTACCGCTCCCGGACGTCCTCGGACAGGGACGGGTTATCGTCCATCAAGAAGTGTATGTGGAGCAGGCGCTTTTTATCCGCCCGCTCGATCCAATTTTTCAGAAAGTAGTGCATCGGTGAATCCGGATTACAATTGAACCACATCTTAGCACCAGGCACGGAACAACGGCCGGTAGCTTGGTTCACGAATGATTCCGGCATGAGCGCCGCCTCATCGCAAAAGAGCCCCGCCAGGGTGATGCCCTGGATAAGGTCCTGCGAGGATTCGTCCCGGCCGCCAAACACATAGAAGTAATTGATTACTGCGCCGTGTCGGATGATGTAGAGGTTTTCCGTCCTGTGAATCTCAACCTCGAACCCCCGCAGCTTCAAGACCGGTAGCAGCCACTTCCAAACGTTACGTTGGAACGAGCCTACCGTCTTTCCGCACATGGCGAAATTCTGGCCATCAAAAGTGTCCATGGCCCAAATCACAAAGCTGACGGCCATGCATACCGTCTTCCCGGCACGGATGGACCCGTCAGCAATGATGCCATTGTAATCGTGGTACGGCGATGCCGGAGCCCACCAGGTGAGCACTTGCATCTGTTTCTTTGAGAAACTGACAAACCGGATGATGGGCTTAATTATCGTCCTTAGTTTCGTCTTTATCATCCCATACACCCTCCGCCGATTTCTTGATAGCATCCACGAACCCATCGTCTGCGAACTCGCTCGTGTCCGGAGTAGCATCCGGCAGCGGCTTGTTGCCCGAGGTGTCGCGCACGAACACCGCCGCCTGGGTATTCCCCTTAAGCGCCTCGGCAATCTGTGCTATAAGGATAGCCTGCTCGGCAGTGATGTTCTGGTTTTTTGC
>DAIQMR010000059.1:3790-5541 GCA_036788835.1 Acidaminococcaceae bacterium | reverse complement strand
TTCAACTAATTTAAAGTGACGAATGCTGCCTAAATTAATGTGCCGGACAACACCACAGGTAGTCTTCCATGCGGCAGCCCATAAACATGTACCATTGATGGAGCAGGAGCCGATGGAGGCATTATTCAATAACGTCTATGGCACTTACTACACTGCGGACTTATCAGGTACATATGGTGTTCAGCGTTTCGTCCTGATTAGTACGGACAAAGCCGTGAATCCCACTAGCGTCATGGGGGCCACCAAGCGTATGGCAGAAAAAGTCATTCAAGCTGTTAATAAAAAATATCCGCAAACAATTTTCGTGGCAGTGCGCTTCGGCAATGTTTTAGGCAGCAGGGGCAGCGTGGTGCCCCTCTTCCAAAAGCAGATTGCGGCAGGAGGGCCGATAACTATTACGGATTCGCGGATGGTGCGCTACTTTATGACCATTCCGGAAGCCGCTCAACTGGTGCTGCAGGCTGTGGCTCTGGGCAAGGGCGGAGAAGTCTTTGCCCTGGATATGGGCAAGCCTGTGCGCATTCTGGATTTAGCCTATAAGATGATACGTCTCAGTGGTTTGGAACCAGAGAAAGATATCGAAATAAAAATTACCGGTTTAAGACCGGGCGAAAAATTGTATGAAGAAGTTCTTACGGACAAAGAATACAATAGAGCTACACGGCATGCGAAGATTTTTCAGGCCATGCTGCGGGATGAAGACCCTAAAGAATTAAGATATTTGATTCACAACCTATACTATAATTTCAAGGGCACTACCGAGGAAGTTATTGAACAAATGCAGGCCATTGTACCCACATATCATCCCAATCACTTTATGGATTAGCCCCGGAAAGGAGTACCCATGCTAGATATTCATACTCATATACTCTGGGGCTTGGACGACGGAGCTCCGGATTTGGATACATCCCTGGGTCTAGCCAAGATAGCAGCCGAAAATGGTACAACGGATCTATTTGCCACACCCCATGTGTTAGCATCAGATGCGCAGATCTCTTGGGAAACTATCACGGCCAGAACAGCAGAACTGAATACCCGGATAAAAACACAGGGCATTGAACTGACAGTGTATCCAGGTGCCGAGCTGGAAATGAACTGGGACATGCTAGACATGGTTAAAGAAGGACAAAGAGACTATTGTCTGGCCGGCAGCGATTACATCCTGGTGGAGCTGCCATTTCAGCTGATACCGTCCTATGCAGATGAATTCATCTATCAAATGCAGCTACGGGGCAAAATACCCATTATCGCCCATCCGGCCCGGCATGAGAAGCTCATGGCCCATCCGGAAATTCTTCTGGCATGGTTGGACAAAGGCGTACTCCTTCAGTGCAATGGGGGTAGCTTGACAGGGTATTTTGGTGGCGCTGTCCAAGAAAATGCTCAAAGACTCCTAGCCAATAACCTAGTGCATTTCATTGGGTCAGATGCACACAAGCTGGAAGGGCGCAATACAAACCTAACTACAGTGAGAGCGGAAATACAAAAATTGGCAGGTCAGGAAACGGCAGAGACACTATTGCAAACTAACCCGCAAAAAATCTTAGATAAAAAGATTATTGTTCCTACAATAGCAGATGATGTACGTACACAAGTGAAAAATCAGAAGAACAAGAAGTTCGGTTTTTGGCACAGATTGTTTAGCAAATAAGCCTATTATATGATATAATTATTTAACAAGTTCACACATTAGACACACAATTTTCAAAGCAGAAATTAGTACTTAATGCAAAGCAGGAATTAGCACTTAA
>DAIQMR010000059.1:0-3690 GCA_036788835.1 Acidaminococcaceae bacterium | reverse complement strand
AATTAGTACTTAATGCAAAGCAGGAATTAGCACTTAAGGCAAAGTTGCATTTGAGTGTTAGTTCAAAGGAGGATTGTCATGAAGAAAATAGTCGCGGCCCTAGCTCTGGCCATAGTCTTGAGCATGGTGGGAACCGCTTGGGCCAAGCCCTATATTATGAGTCCCGGGGATGAGCTGACCATCGTGGTCTACGGTCACGAAGACATCAGCTCTACCAAGAGCCAGATAGAAAGTCGGTACATTGTACGTCCGGACGGCATGCTGACCTTCCCTTTAGCCGGAGAAATAGATACCACAGGTATGTCAGTGGAAAACTTTACCGCAGAGCTTAGCCGACGTTTGGCCGAGTACATTATTCAGCCGAAAGTCAGCGTCAATATTGCTAAACTGGGAACTACCAGAGTTTTTGTCCTGGGTGAAGTTTCCAAAGCAGGTCTTCAAGAACTGACCAAATCTCACCGGGTACTGGATGCCATTGGCTCCGCCGGAGGATTTACCGAATATGCCGCCAAGAAGCATATCTTCCTGGTACGTAACGGCGACAAAAACAATATTAGGGAAATTAACCTGAATGCCTACATTGCTAAAGGGGACATGAGTCAGAACGTAGTCCTGAACGAAGGGGACTGCCTCTATCTCACAAGCAACGGCAAGATCAGCTTCGCCAAGGACATCATGCCGTTTATCAGCTCCTACTATTACGTCAGAAATTCTAGCGACTAAGCAGATACTTAACGACTAAGCAGATACTTAACGACTAAGCAGATACTTAACGACTCAGCGACTACCCAGCGTCTAGGCTGATATCTGGTGCCTAGTCTGGTATATATAACTAAAGGATTTAAGGAGGTTTCTCTCGTGGACGAGAATACCATTGATTTACGAGAATTACTGGATATTATTATCAATAATATCCGTACAATAGGGAAAATAACCTTGGGCTGTATATGTATCGCAGCTCTCTACCTATTTATAGCATCACCGGTCTACGAATCTCAGTCATTACTGCGCATCAAGCGGCAGCAGGGCTTAGGCACCTCTCTATTGGAAACGGTGACTGGTAGTGACACACAGGTAACTCAGCAGCGGATGAGCACCTATGCGGAAATTTTAAAAAGCAGGGGTGTAGTAGTACCGGTTATTGAAGCTACAGAAAATCAGGATAAAAATGGCAAGTATCCGTCCTATGATGGCTATGTAAAAGGGCGCATTACAACTGTACCTTTCAAAAATACAGAAATACTCCAGGTTTCCGTCAATGCCGGAACTCCTGAGAGAGCTCAAAAGGCCAACGCTCTATTAGTAGAAGGCTTCCTTAATAGATTGGTAGATTTGAGTCATACAGAGGCCAAAGCCACCAGAGACTTCCTGACCAAGCGAACTGACGATGCCAAAGAAGAGGTAGCCAAGGCAGAAGCTGCCCTCCAGCAATATAAGGCCAAGAATAAAATTTCCGACCCTGTAGCGGGCACCACATCCTTCGTGAGCAGAGGCGCTGCACTGGATAAAATGGTATCAGAAAACAAATTGAATCTGGAAACGGCTCAGGCCAAATTAGCTGCAGTAGATAGCCAGTTGGAGGGAATCGGCCGAGGCACAGCAGACAATGCCACTATTAAGCAATACAACGGACAGCTGGCAGAATTGGAAGCTCAAAAAATGGCTTACCAAGATAAATATACCGCAAAGCATCCTAAGATGGTGGAAATTAATGACCAGATTGTCAGGATGAAACAAAAAATCAAGATGGAAATCAATAAAGTGGCTACTCTCCAGGCCCCCAGCGACAATGCCGTTCATCAAGGTCTCATTGCCGGGAAATTCCAAAGTGAGGGTGAAATCGCCGTAGCTCAGAAACGGGCTGAAGTGCTCAAGGAAATGGAAGACAAGCTAAATAAAGACTTGGAAAAACTGTCTAAAGTGGAACAGGGCTATGTACAAGTGGCACGTGATGCTAACGTAGCCAGTGAATTATACGTAATGTTAGCCAAGCGTCTGGAAGAAGCGAAAATAGCCGAAGTCATGGTAGCTAATGATGTGCAGGTCATCGACACGGCAACTCTACCGGAAACACCAATTAAACCCCGCAAAACATTAACATTAGTATTGGCGGCTGTATTGGGAGTGCTCATTGGTTCAGGACTGGTAATAGCAGGTGAACTGCTGAACAAGACAGCCAAAACAGAGGATGATATTACTAATTATCTCCAGTTACCTATTCTGGGCATAATCCCAGATGCAGACTCCCTAGCTAAAGTTATGAGCGATAAGAAACAGAAAGTCGGACCGGTGGCTAAATTAAGGAGGCTGTTATGGAGAAGATAAAATTAATAACCTATACAGATCCTAAAAGCCCCATAGCTGAAGCCTATCGCACTATCCGTACCAACCTACGCTTTGCCGGGGTGGATAAGCCCATGAAGAGCCTAATTGTTACCAGTGCCGTGCAGAATGCAGGGAAGAGCACCGTGATATCCAGTCTGGCTATAGTCATGGCTCAGGCCGGACACAAAGTAATCCTTCTGGATTGCGATTTTCGTAATCCGGTCATTCATAAGTTATTAGGTTTGCCAAATAAAGGAGTTACCAATTATCTGGCAGGAGATTTTGACTATCACACCGTTATTCAACAAGCCGGTGTGGAAAATATGTCCGTCATAGTTAGCGGACCGGTCGCTCCTAACCCATCAGAATTGCTGAGTTCCAAAAAGATGGAGGAACTGTTAAAAGCACTAAGAGCAGAATTCGACTATGTGCTTATTGACACACCGCCGGTATTGCCGGTCACAGATGCTGCAGCCATAGGGGCCAAAGCAGATGGTGTTATACTGGTTATTCCCAGCGGAGAAGCCAGTATCAATAGCCTGAAATTAGCGAAAAATCGCCTAAGACTAGCGGGAGCCAATATAGTAGGCTGTGTGCTTAATAAGGTTAAAATCGTTCATCATATGGGTAGCTACGGCTACGGCTACGGCTACGGCTACGGCTACGGCTACTACGACTACTATGGACATGAAGACAGTGAAGGAGAGCATCACCATCACCACCATCATCACCATGCTGATGAAGTGCAGACACACCAGGATACTCAGCAAGAGAACACTAATAATAAAGAATAATATAAGCAGCATGCTATTCAATCTAAGGTAGATGATTAGTTGAGGAGCCTGTTGCTTTTTGTGTAAGAGGATTAAAGAAGAAAAGAGGCGGAAACATAGTGGAAATAAAACCATTTGCCCAAAAAGTATGGTTGTCATCACCTACTATGCATGGAGAAGAACTAAAGTATATGACCGAAGCCTATGAGACCAACTGGATGTCTACAGTGGGAGCCAATCTGAACGAGGTAGAGCGTCTGACATGTGAAAAAATAGGCTGCAAATATTCCGTTGCCCTTTCTGCAGGAACTGCATCTCTACATCTAGCAATGAAACTAGCGGGTATTAAACCCGGTGACAAAGTATTCTGCTCAGACATGACCTTCGATGCTAGCGTGAATCCTGTAGTCTATGAGGGCGGAGTTCCTGTGTTCATTGATTCCGAATACGAAACATGGAACCTGGATCCTATAGCACTGGAAAAAGCTTTTGAAATTTATCCTGATGTAAAGGTAGTAGTTACTGCTCATCTATATGGTACTCCAGGTAAATTAGATGAAATTAGAGCCATCTGTGACAAGCATGGTGCCTT
>DAIQMR010000058.1:0-5594 GCA_036788835.1 Acidaminococcaceae bacterium | reverse complement strand
TCCCCCAATAACCACAAAGAGATTTATAGCGTCATGGCAAAATACAGTTTCTAAAGACAAGCGGCGGTTGCTCCCCTTCTAGTAAACTAGAAGGGAGGTGTAACTATGACTCCATATGAAACAACGAAAATGGTCCTAGGGATTATTTCAGTAGTAATATTGGCAGTAAAGGTTACAATCCACCTAGTGGAGTTCTTGCTAACAACGAAGAACAATCGCCCCCTCAACTAAAGTTGGCGATTGTTCTTTAATCAAAAACATAACCGAAGGGGCGCTTCCGCCTCTTGTTCTTTATATTATATCATAGGACAATAAAAATTTACAAGAGAATTTCATGCGCAACGAAAAAGACACCAGCGGGGACTGGTGTCTTTCTCATAAAAGGAAGTTGTTTATGATTATTTAATAAACGTGTTAACAAAAATATTTTGTCAATATTTTAAAATTTTACTGTTAGAATTTGTTCACACTTTATAGTATATTGAGTTCAAAGAAAGTAGCAGCTTAGTAAAATACAAAAAGGAGTGAATAAATTATGGGATGGAAAGTTTTGTTACCGCAAGAAATTATGTCAGAAGGTGCCAAATTATTAACGGATGCAGGGCATACCATTATAAAAGGACGTGGTTTTGAAACAGAGGACGTCTTGGCTGATATGAAAGAATTTGAACCTGAGGCTATGATTGTTCGCATAACAAAGATTACTAGAGAAGTTATTGAGTCTAATCCTAATCTTAAGGTTATAGCAAGACATGGTGCGGGATTTGATGCTTTAGATGTTAAAGCATGCCATGATAATGGAGTACAAACGGTATATGCTCCTGTGGCTAATAGCACTTCCGTTGCAGAAACTGCTTTACTACTGATGCTAGAATGCAGCCGTAATGTTATAGCAGTTCGTAAAACCTGGGTAGACGACTTTTTTAAAGCGAAACTTAAAATTCGGAAAACTACATTAAATGGTAAAACATTAGGAATCATCGGCTGCGGGAATATAGGTAGCAGACTAGCCACTCGTGCTCTTGCCATGGAGATGAATGTTCTAGCCTATGACCCATACAGACCGGCTTCTGCTTTTCCCGATGGTGTCGAAGTTGTACGCGACCTAGAAAGAATCTTTAAGGAATCTGATTACGTTTCTCTGCATACGCCTCATACGCCTATAACTCATGATATGGTGAACAAAAAGACACTGTCTCTCATGAAACCTACAGCTTTTCTAATTAATACCGCTAGAGGCGGTTGCGTGTCAGAAGAAGATTTATACGAAGCATGCAAGAATGGTACCATAATGGGAGCAGGCTTAGATGCCATAAAAAAAGAGCCTGTTGATCCGAAGAACAAGCTCCTTACTTTAGAAAACATTATTATTTATCCTCACATTGGCGGAAATACTACAGAAGCGGCCCACAGAGCTTCATATTTCGCAGCACTGGGTATTGAGGAAGTATATGAGGGTAAAAAGCCGACCTGGCCAATCAATGATATTGATTATGCTGCCGCAAAAAGTTATACAGATACGAAAAAGGGCACGCACAAATCTGCCGGTATGTTTGATTATTAATCGCTTATTTATGGGGGTTAGCGAGGCGCGCTAAATTCGCCTCACTAATATTAGTGAAATATTCTCTAATGAGATCTTGAAAACGTAACATGTATTTAGTGAAATAATGTCTGCTATGATTAACCAAGTACCGTTTATGGTAAACAAACTTTCCGTTGCACATTAAAGGAAAAATATTTACATCGGGAGTTAAAGCATCCGGAGAATTGGCTATACTGAGTTGAGAAAGAAAACATACAGATAAACCGGCGGAACAAATGGCAGAAGTTATGCCAGTAGTGGTTGAAGAAAAATAAGTTTTGGGGGAGAAACCGGCTTCCTCAAAACATTTGCTAATGGCTACACCTAAAATATTAGGAGGAGCAACAATGGAAAAAGGCAAGTCTTTAAAATCAGAAACATGAGCGCCTTTTAAACATTTAGTTTTTAAAGCAGATGTTTTCTTTCCATAGTATTTGGTCAGCAAACTGTCTGACACACATAGATATACCTGGTCTTTCATAACAAGACTAGAAACAAGAGAGGCAGATTTGTCATTAATGACAGAGACTGCCATGTCTAAGTCTCCATTTAATATTAAATTTTGTAACCGGGCAGATGTCATATCGGTTAAGGAAATGCTTACTTGGGGGTATTCTTTAGAAAAAATAGGCAAAATTACAGGCAAACAGCTGCGAGAGCAAAGGTGGCTAGATCCAAATCTAATGAGGCCCCAATGTTCTTCCTCTATATCCGCCAAACGGTTTTCAAAAAGATGTTTATCTGCCAGAACTCTCCTTGCAAAAATCAGCATTTCTCGCCCGGCATCGGTAAGACTAAGCTTAGGTTTGCGGAAGAACAGTTTCGTCTTAAACTCAGACTCAATGCGCATGATATGGTTGCTTAGTGTTTGCTGAGAAATAAATAAGCGGGAAGCAGTTTTGGTAACGTTCAGGTCCTTGCTTAATTCATTAAAATAGTAAAGGCTCATTAAGTCCATAAAAGTACCACCTTTGCAACAAAATATATTTGTTGAAAATTCAAGAAAATACTGTTTGTCTTTGTTGGTGATTAATACTATCATGAATATACAGAAAAGTCAAAGAAATAACGCGGCTGCTAATAGCTGAGGAGGAGTCAAAATGCCTGTTGGAAAGAGAATATTTTTAAAAAGAGAAATGCCTAATTTAGAGGTAATGAAAGAATTTAAGAACATACCGGCTTCTAATGTAGCAGATGTTATGGAACGCAGTTGCGCTATGAATCCCCGAATCAGATTGGTGAGCAACCCCAAAGATCAAATGATGGTAGGCCCTGCCTATACAGTTAAAGGGCGCGCAGGAGACAATCTAGCTCTGCACGCTGCTTTGAACTTTGTAGGCGAAGGCGAAGCTCTATGATGGAAGAGACCATGGGTATTACTATGGACAAGCTTGATGTTGGCACCGGCGCAGCAGAAAGATTGGCTGCTTTTATGGGTAACCAAGTTGATGTGTATGCAGCTAATTATTTAAATGTCCGCGATTATGTGGAAAAAGGCGACTTCATCGTATTGGGTGTTTGTTCTGCAAAGACAGTCCCTGGTATGGAAAAGTTTAAAACATTTACTGAACAAGGATATAAAGTGGTATGCTCGAAGAATTATGAAGTAAAAATGCCTAAGGGAACTGACCAGGCGATTATTGATAAATTAAGCAAGGCTATTGAAGAAATCACCAAAGAGCCTGATTTCAAATCTACATTAGCTAAATATTATGCAGTACCAAAGTATAGAAACGCAGCGACCATGAATAAAGAGGACAAAGAAGAAGTAGTACAATTAAAGAAATATTTTAAAAAATAACGCAAAAAATTTCATGTAAATTATGAGGAGCTTACTATGACCGAAAGAGTGAAAAATATTATCTGTTCTGTTACTTTTATCCTTTTTGGAACAGGAATGTTTTTCGAAGCTATTAAAATTAAACCTTTAATGGGCAGAGATTTAGGATCGGGTTTCATGCCGAAACTGATAGCCATTGCCATCATTGCGACGGCAGTGGCCACTCTGGTCATGGCTTTGAGAAAACATCCTGCTCAAGCAACGGATAAGAAGGATACAGATATTAAAGGCGGACTGTTAACGATAGCCTGTATTGCTGCCTATGTTGTTTTATATGACACATTAGGATTTTTGGTATCTACATTTTTATATTTATTTACCCAAATACTTATTTTGAGTAATGATAAAAACAGAAAGATTCCCTTATTTTTTACAATCGCTATTGCTACTTCAATAATTGTTTATGTATTATTCGTATATGTTATTGGGATGCCGTTACCAACCGGTATACTAAGTTTTTAAGGAGGGTGAAAGATGATACTAGATGCGTTTATGGCGGTTTGTAGCCCTCTATGCTTGGCAATGATAGTGATAGGGGTTATAGTAGGTATTATTTTCGGCTCCATTCCCGGGTTATCAGCAACCATGGCAGTAGTGCTGTTTTTACCAATGTCTTTCGGTATGGATCCTGTTAATGGTATATCACTGTTGGTTGGTTTGTACATGGGAGGTATTTCCGGCGGATTAATTTCTGCTATATTGTTGAAAATACCAGGAACACCATCTTCTATTTCTACGGTATTTGATGGTGGACCAATGGCAGATAAAGGGGAAGCGGGTAAGGCACTGGGAGTTGGTATTTTGTATTCTGCAATAGGAAGCCTAATTTCCATTTTTGCCCTGATCTTTGTATCGCCTTATTTAGCGGCAGTGACGCTGAAATTCACGCCGGTTGAATATTTCTCTATAGCGTTCTTTTCTTTGACCATTATTGCTAGTTTATCAGGTAATTCTTTGCTAAAAGGTTTATTGGCAGGATTGTTTGGCATAGCAATTTCTATGATTGGTTTGGCACCGATTGATGGATTGACTCGGTTCACCTTTGGACAATTCCAATTATTGTCAGGATTTGATATTGTAGTGTTGTTAATTGGTGTATTTGCCGTAACTGATATTATTATGGCAGGATTCGGGCGTAAACATTTAGCTGATGTTTTTAATAAGAAAGGCTATAGCTTAAAAGGTTTTGGTATTACTTGGCAGGAATTTAAAGGCCAAATCGGCAATATGATAAGATCTTCTTTAATCGGCATAGGTATTGGTATTTTGCCTGGCATTGGTGGATCAACAGCCGGACTTTTGTCTTATACGGCCGAAAAAAATGCTTCTAAGTACCCGGAAAAATTCGGTACAGGAATTATTGATGGTGTTATTGCTTCTGAAACATCTAACAACGCCGTAATAGGTGGTTCTTTGATACCACTCCTTACTATGGGTATACCAGGGAACACTGTTACAGCCGTATTTCTAGGTGGTCTTACCATACATGGTATTAACCCCGGTCCTTTGATTTTTGAAAAGAGCGGTATGTATGTGTATGGAATATTCATTGCGCTGATAGTAGCAACATTTGCAATGCTTATTTTCGAAAGAGCCGGTTTAAGGATTTTCGTAAAACTATTGGACATTCCCAAACATATCTTGTTGCCAATCGTTATGGTTTGCTGTGTTGTTGGTGCCTATTCCAGTAATTCAAGAATATTTGATGTGTGGTCAGTTTTGTTCTTTGGTTTGCTTGGTGTATTTTTTAAATGGACTAAGATTCCGTCTACACCGCTGATTATCGGTTTTATTTTAGGCAAGATGGCAGAAGAAAATTTAAGACGTGCACTACAGGCAAGCAATGGCGACATTTCAGTATTCTTCACCAGACCAATTTCATTGGTGTTTTTGGTTGTGGCTGTTGTGTTTTTAGTAATTACCATTAGAAAGAACTATAAGCAACAGAAAGCGGGAGTACCAGAAGAAGTAGAAGAAGAATAAAGCAACGAACAAGCCGCTGGTGGGGAACCAGCGGCTTTTACTACGTTAAAACAGGAAACTTCATAGGGAAGGGCATGGCCACTAGAAACGTACCTGTGGTCTTAGCGAGCGGTGCTTGAACCTCCCGCGATTTTAGTCGTGGGAGGTTTAAACTACTCTATCTCTTCATCTCCGTCTATTATTAAA
>DAIQMR010000057.1:0-5767 GCA_036788835.1 Acidaminococcaceae bacterium | reverse complement strand
CATCAAGTGGGTGCGCCCCCAGGAGATAGAGCAATTAGACTGGGTAGAGGCCGACAAAGAAATCGTGGCAAAGGTAGCCAAGATGTTATTTTTCTTGGCGGTGGCTTTCTGCGACTACGCCAATAATTTTTATCGGTAATGTTTCCATTTCCCGTTTTGAATAAGAGTAGGGAATTTCGACCATGGTATTAAAGGCCGCTAAAGTAATACCATTTGGCTGTATTTGAATTTTTCTAATGACGGCCTCGGCACTTCCTACTGTAACTACAACCATGGCGGCCTGCTCTGCTGTAGTCTGCTTACGAACTATTAATGTATCTCCTTCTAAATAGTAAGGATACATGGATAGCTCTTTTATTTTTAATGCGAAATATTCGCCATTGGCAGCCAAACTAGGAGAGATTTCTTCGTAGCCCTCAATGTTTTCCGGAGCATCTAAAGGTGTATCCGGAATTATTTTTTTTAAGACAGGGATTTTGATGCCCTGCATAAAGGGCGGTATACTGCGGCCGAAAAATATAGCGGGAGGAACATGGTAAAAATCGGCGATGGTTTTTAATTTATCTAAATCCGGTTGTCTTTTGCCTAACTCATAGTGTGTGTATGTCCCTCTGACAATGTGTGTGCCATGCGCAACATCATCCTGTGTATAATCATTATCTTCTCTTAAAAGTTTTAAAATTTCTGCAACACTAAGACCTTTGTATTCTTCTAATTCTAATCTCATACAATGCGCCCCATTTCTAACTTTATTGTAGCATATTGCGACAAAAATAATATATTTCATAGCAAAACGGTACAAAAAGGCTTGCAATATTAGCGAATTGCAACTAAAATATAATAATGAGGATAAAAAGCAGGAAAATAATAGCGTAACGCTATAAAAAAAGAAAATATGTATCAAAATGCACATAAAACTGGTCGCAGCAGGGACTAGGCAAGGTGTGCCACAACAGACATAGACAGAACATATCGCAGCAAAAGACGAACTAAAGGATGTGGTAAAACATGGGAAAAAAATGGACTAAGTATGTCAGTAAGGGATTGGTTTTGAGTTTGGCTGCCATGGGCAGCAGTTTTTACGGTGTGTGTGGGGCCCAAGGAGGAAAAGAGATCAAGGTCGGACCAAGGCTGGGACCCAGTATCATTGTAAAAGAGAAGGGCAAGAACGGGCCCAATCTTAATGCTTCGGTAGACATTAATGGGGCCATGGATGAGGAGCTGCCAAGAGATTTAACCTCTATCGAGGTGGATGCAGAGGCAGGGACCACCTCCGGCTCTAATTGTCTGGCTTTTGCCAAGGCACTGGGTGCGGATAACTGTCTCATTGGGCCGGAATGTATCATTACTGTTACGGCCAAAGGCGGCAAGGTGACTAACGCGCGGACTTTAGCCTTTGCCAAGAGCATCGGGGTGAGCAATTGCCAGATAGGCGACTATGGGAGAATCACGGTGAGGGCCGTGGGCGGAGATACGGACGGAGTCTTCCTTGAGGCTCATGCTCAGGCGGTGGGCGCTTTGGCTTACGGTGGCAAGTTCGGCGGCAATATTTTTTTGGGGGATATTTTTATTGACACTGAAAGCTCTACCTTTAGACCAGGTGAGGCCTTCCAGACTTTTAGTCTCTGGGCCAAGAGTAACGGTGTTAATGATTTGCAGGTGGCCGGCTATGTCCACAAAATAAAGGGCGATGTGTATTGTGGCGACAACGGTCAGAATATTATAAGTCTGGATACCCCTGATTCATATTTGCAGGGGAATCTTCTTAATGGGAAAAATGCCGACCATGAGAAGGCAAAAAATATTATGAGAATAGCCAAGGGCGCCACATGGCGGCCGGTGTTCGACAACCGCTACGGTACTGATTGTGAGCCTGGTTGGAATTTGGTGACCAATGTGGCCACTAACAAAGTCTCTACCCGCACTACCAGCCCGGAAGACCGAGTGGTGCTGGAGACCGGCGGTGTCATTGACCTCACCTGGGATGGTTGGACCAAGGGCAAATATGATGTGACCCGTAGTTACAGATCCGGTGACGATGACAGGTTCCGCCGGCTTTATCTTGGCAAGGTGGAAGGCAGCGGCGGCATTATTAAGGTGGATTCTGATCTGGCTCGCGGCAAGGCTGATGTGCTGCTAATTGGAGAGAGCACTAACACCGGCACTTTAGGCGTCCGCGTGAATTATGATAATTATTACGATGCTGCAGAAAGCACCAAGGCGGCGCTAACCGGCAAGGCACTGGTGGTGCTGGATGGGTCAGGAAAGCTGGCAGTGAGTGGCCTAGTCAGCGAGTACAATGAGCGGACCTATGAGGTTACAGTGGCTCAGGATGAGAAAGACAAGCAAAGGTGGCATCTGGTGAAGATCAAGGACAGCACGGTGGTGGAGCCGAAGCCTGAACACGAGACGGAGACTGAGGGCGAGATGGAGATTAAGCAAGAGGGGATTAAGCACGAGACAGAGCAAGAGCGTGAGATAGAACAGGAAAAAGAGAAAGAAAAGGAGAAAGAAAAAGAGCCTAAGACAGAGGCAAAAAAGGAGCCGGGACCTAAACCGATGCCAAAGACGGAAGTCCGGCCAGGGCTACGAGTTACGGAGAATACCAAACACGCAGCCGATGCCAGGAATATCGTTAATAATGTCTGGCTAGTTGAAACAGAGAGCTTGCGAAAACGCCTGGGAGATTTGCACGCAATGGCGCAGGGCGGCGGCACGTCTGCTGCTAGAGTCGTGGGGGGCGGCGGTGTGCAATCCGGGCTGGAGGACACAGAGTGTGTTCACCATTATAACCTATGGGCAAAGTTTGGCCGGGGTGGTCAGAACATTGGCAACAGGCGGGATACAGAATTACAATACTATCAATTCCAAATAGGGTATGACAAAGTTTTTGAACGCATAGCCGGCAAACTATACAGAGGCCTCATGGTGAGCCGCATTAACGGTAATGCATCATACGAAAGGGGTAACGGCCATACGAATAGCACAACTGCCGGACTATACCAGACATGGCTGGGGAACAGTGGACACTATTATGACGTTGTTTTAAAGGCTGGCAGAATTAATGCTGATTATAATGTTACCGACATGAGCCAGAACTACTCTACCGGTGATTACAGTATATGGGCTGCTGCTCTGAGTGGTGAGTATGGTTGTCGCCAAACATTTACCGATGGGAGTTATATTGAACCCAGTGCCGAGCTAATTCTTGGTCATGTGGGCAGCGCCTCTTATACAACATCGAAGAAAATGAATGTGAATCTGGATGCCACTAAGCACGCTATAACTAGACTGGGCTTTGCCGTAGGCAAAGAGTTCGGAGAGAGCGGTGGCGCCGGTAGGGGCAATGCGTACTTCAAGGCAAACTATTACCATGATTTTGCCGGGGGTAGCGATGTTACTACAGGCCTCGTCCGCTACAAAACTGACTACCCCAAGAACTGGTGGGAACTGGGTATGGGCGGCAACATACAATTAAGCAGTAATTGTCATGGCTACGCCGAAGTGCGCAAGCTATTCGGAGACATCAAGAGCAACGTGAACTACAGCTTAGGAGCTCGTTGGAAAATATAAGTAGTACTACAACGTCTACACGTACAGACAATGACGGACACGAAAAACCCTGCAACGCAAGGTGTTTACTTGCGTTGCAGGGTTTTGATATGGTAATATAAAAAGCGGTGAGAGCAGCTATCCCTTCCCGATTTTTAGGAAGGGAGGTGAAAGCTATGACAACTTTTGAAACATTGTGTATTTTGAACCTCCCACGACTAAAGTCGCGAGTGTGCGGCGTGTAAGGGCATCATACTATATATAGGTATATGACGTTTTAAGAGAGGGCAAACTTCTTTTTTTCCACACCCTTTTTTGCTATAATATAAACATTAGAAATGAGGTGATTCCCTTGAATGTTCGTCAGACTTACTACTATCGCTATTTTATGATTACCATAGGCTGCATTATTCTGGCAGCCGGCATTAATCTATTCTTTATTCCCTTTAAATTGCTGGCAGGCGGATTGTCGGCTTATTGCGTTCTGGCCTATTATTTATTTGGGATTCCGGCCGGCACATTGAATCTGGTAGCCAATATTCCCTTGTTCCTGGCGGCTTACAAATTAATGAGCCGTCACTATTTTCTCAGTAGCTTATATGGAACTATTATTTTTTCTGTTTGTTTTGATGGCCTGGTTTTTCTTGCTGACCTTCACGTTGTCCACGATATTCTCTTGTCCTGCTTTGCAGGTGGCGTGGTTACCGGCATAGGCAGCGCTCTTATTTACAGGGTGGGCGGCAGCACAGGCGGCACGGACATTGTTGGTGCCATCGTGCAAAAACATTATACAATCAGCATCAGTGCCACGAATTTTATCAGTGACATTGCCATGCTTTTAGCCAGCTGTTATTTCTTTGGCGTGGAAATTACTCTCTACACCCTTCTGGCCTATTTTGTTACTTTTAAAACCATAAACGTTTTTATGGACGGGTTTGATTATAAAAAGAGCATTTTAATTATCAGTCAGGATTCTGCTGTCATTGGAGAAAACATTATGTCTACGGTAGGCCGCAGTGTCACCTATCTTAAGGCTGTTGGCGGATATACTCACAATGATCTGAATGCAATTTTGGTTGTGGCGAAGCTCACGCAAGTCAGTAAAATCCGCAGTGTTGTGGAGAAATACGACCAACACGCGTTTATGATAGTGCAGGATGCCAGGGATGTTTTAGGTCGAGGATTTACTCAAGAAGACAAAGCTATCCAACGGCCTATCCTCAGCACCGGCTGGCAGGAAGAGGACGAAGACTACGAAGCAGCACAAAGTAAAAGTGAAACATGACATGAAAAGTGTGACAAAAGGGACGTCTTACAAAAGACGTCTTTTTTCGTGCCGGCAACTCCCTTAGACAAGTACAAAGGGGTGAGCACAACACAGTTTATGGGAGATAACTAAAAAAACGAACTGTATTGTCACTTCAAACTTTTCTGACAAAATGTCAAAAAACTATTGGCAATAGGAGTTAAACTATCCTTGCTTTTAAAAATAATATTAACATTGCGCCAAGCCAAGGTATCATCAATTTTAAAAAAGAGAAGTTTGGGTGTAGTTTCGATGTATTTAAGCATTTCGGCTCTTATAAAGGTAATGCCTTGGCCGCTTTTGGCAGCGAAAAAAGACGACATAAGCTGATCCATGTAGATAATTTCCTTTGGGTGAACGGAAGCTTTCTTTAAAATTTTTTTTGCACGATAATACATGTCGTTCCCTTTTGTCAAAAGAATAAAAGGCTGACCATCAAAACTTTTTAAAGAAACGACGGGAAAATCTGTTTGCAAATATTTCCCATTTTTAATATTTGTGGTAGATATAGAGGAAGCTATAAGCTTTTTGTCGGTTATCAATCTTCTGGGAACCGCTAATATAACAGCTTCTTGGGTCAAAACCACTTGTTCATAATTTTTTCCATAATTGGAATCAACACTGATTACGAAATCTACATTTCCGCTTTGCAGCAGTGAAACCAGCTCTGCAGCATTTCCTTCGATACAATGTATATTGCAAGTATTAGTTAATTGTTTGGAGAAAGCTTCTGTCAAAGGAGGTAAAATATTGGCGCAAAAGAACGCCGAACTGCCAACGAATAAAGTATTGCTCAGCATTCTTAATTCTTTTCCTAAACACGTTTCTATTTTTTGAATTTTTAATGCAGCAGAGATATATTTTAAACCAGCTTCGGTAGGCTTTATGGGCTTAACATTGCGATTGAAA
>DAIQMR010000056.1:0-6529 GCA_036788835.1 Acidaminococcaceae bacterium | reverse complement strand
CATCGTCCTTAATACTGGCTATTTCTTCTTGGGTTAGATTGCGGACAATCTTAGCCGGCGAACCATATACCATGGAATTTGCCGGTATTTTTTTGCCTTGGGTGACAACAGCACCGGCGCCAATAATACAATTGTCTCCGATTTCTGTATAACTCATAATACAGGCTCCCATACCAATCAAACAATTGCTGCCGATTTTTTGACAATGAATAATAGCATTATGGCCTATGACCACACCATCTCCAATTTTCAGAGGGCTGTCCCCTTCCACATGCACTGTTACGTTATCTTGAATATTACTATTTTTACCAATAATAATAGCATTGGTATCACCCCTCAAAACTGTGTTGTACCAAACGCTGGAATTAGGGCCGATAACTACATCTCCTATAATAGAAGCCGTGGCTGCCACAAAAACGCTTTTGTCAAATTTCGGTTGATGGTTATTTAATGCTAAAATGTAGGCCATATCGTGTTCTCCCATTAGTTTATTATTTCTTTGCAAAGGGCTTATTCATTACCCAAAAACTGTTTTAAAAATCCATCGTCATCGAATGGCAATTCTAGCGGCTCTCCCTCTAATTGCATACGTTCATTTTTCATTATTTCTGTTTTTAAATTTTCAGAAACCATAATATGTTCCAAATGAAGCGTATTGGGAATGCGTATAATTCTGGGTCCATTTTTTTCAATGCCAACGCATGTTTTTATGCACGCTTGGATAGCTAGTTTATCGTTAGCAAAAACACAAGGAATATTGCAAAGGCTGAGAACTCTACTCGTCAGGCTGTTAATATACATAGCCTGCCTATCCAGTTTGCTAACAACTCGTTCTGTGGTGCAGTCAGCAGCACCGATTCCAAAACCATTATTATGCGTTTTTTCACTTAACCCAAGCACCGCAACACGCTGTGCAGACAATCCTCCTGATGAATATGGCGTTGAATGTCTATTTACTACATTTGGATCCAGTCCTGTTCCGCTAAAATTTTTACCAATTTCATCAATAATTAATACATCACACTCCGGCAAAAGGATCTTTGGCATTAAATTTTTAGCTTTTTCTAGCAGAACCGGTTCGTTGCTTTCAATTTCCTCACGAGCCAATCCTACCAGATCATAAGTGTTATCAAAAGCATTATCTATAATAGCAATTGCTCCCACTACATTGGAATTCCACAAAACTGTGTGGCCAAAGTTTTCTACGTTAGAAGCTATTTTACCAAAGCCTTGCAAATGGCACTTTTCTGCTCCTTTTTGCTTGCCAAGACCAATCGCCATCATTTTCATAATTCCGCTTTCGTATCGTCCCCTAAAATCCGTATGAGCTTTCACTCGTCCCACAACCAATATCCCATCGGATTCTTTTGCATTGCGATCCATAAATACGTCTTGACCATCATGCGTTTGGCCAATGCAAACAGTCTCCATGGAAGAAATTATTGGGCAGCCACATGTTGTTTCGTTGATAGAAAGACTAGCCAACACAGCTCTCTGCCCATCTGCAGTAGCCCCACCATGGCTTCCCATGGCGGGGATTATAAATGGGTGTGCCCCAAGTTTTTTTAAGCAAGTAGAAGTGGCTGCAAGGATAGTTTGTATATTACATATCTCTCTACTTCCTGCTGTTATAGCAATATTCATACCCGGACGGATATTTTTGACGAATTTCTGGTTGTTAAGCAAATTTGCAATAATACCCATAATATCGTCTTTTTTTATGCAAGTCTTTTCAAATTCTTGTCTGACTAAAAGCATCTTCGGAATTGATATGCCTTCCAGAATACGATTGACTTCACTCATAGCTATTTTCACCACTCTATTTTACTCAAATCACTTATTGTTTTCGCTTTCCAAAATATTTTTCCATCGTTTCCTTATTAATACCAAATGGTGCTTTATGATCATCATCCATTAGGAAATCATATTCTTTGCCCTTCATTCTCTCTTTCCATTCTTCCTTTGCTGCTTCCATCGTTTCAGGAGAAGTAACAATATCAATAAAAGAAGATGTCATGATTTGAGCAGCACGATCCATTGTTTTTTTGCCTATACTATTACCAGCACATGCTGTGACAATCCAATTATGCCAGCCAACATTTTGCGGTCCTAGTGTAACCCAAAAAGTTACATATGGTGCATTCCAAGAAAATTCAGAAGTATCGCATATTACCGTTTCACTAGGTCCAAATGGCTGAATCGTAGTATCAAGACCAGTTGGCTCTACCTTCATGTACTTCTGTGTCTCTTTAGCAAATTCTTGTTCCTGCTCCGTAAAATTCGGTGAACCATAATGTTCCATATTATTATGAACTATGGTAGCCAATGTTTTATTAGGAATTTTATTATGGGTATATGTAATCATTTCATAATCAGAAGTTGTTCCTGTGGCCAAAGCAGTACCCTCTGCACACTTTTTTATCCGTTCAAAGGCATCTCGGGATGTTTCCATATCAGCGAACCTACCATAAAGTTGAATTGTCGTAATCTCTGGCACCACATTAGCAAACATAGGCCCACAATTTTGGAATGTATAATTAATGGTACTCGCTGCATCCGGTCCATTAGGTTTAACGTGTTCTCTCAGCATTTCTAAGGACATGCCAAAAAGCATTCCTGCATCCAATGCGCTTCTTCCTTCCCATGGATATGCACCATGAGCCGATTTGCCATGAAAATTAAACTTCATAACAAAAACCGAGTTGCATTTATCGTAATCTGCCATGTTGTAGCTCCACGGATGCCAATCCATAATCAGATCCAGGTCCTTGTACACTCCTTCACGGCCAATAAGCGCTTTGCCTACACTAGCTTCTTCATATGGAGATCCAAGTACTTTAATTGTACATGGCACATTGAATTTTGCTATTGCCTGCCGCAAAGCAATTGCACCAAACACTGCCGTTGTGCCGAGCAAGTTATGTCCACATCCTTGACCTGGGGCACCGTCAATTACAGGACATGGGTATGGTGCTTCGCATTTTTGTGATAAACCTGGAAGACAATCATATTCTGCATTAATACCAACAATAGGTTTGCCAGAACCATATGTTGCTACAAATGCTGTTGGCATTCCTCCCTGCCCACTTTCTACCCTAAAATCATATTTTTTAAGCAGACTTGTTAGTTTATCAAACGCTCTATATTCTTCTAATCCTAATTCTGGATTTTTCCACAAATCATCTGCAATTGCATAAATCTCAGATTTATTCTCCTCCATCCATGTATTCATATAGTCTTTAATTGCCTTTGTGTCCATACATATTCCCTCTTTCCTTAGACAATATTATGACTTGCAATTACTTTTTGACTATTTATTATACGCTACGCTAGGAAGCCACATGGCAATTCCTGGCACAAAAGTAATAATCAATAAACAGATTATCAGGATGCCAATCATTGGCAATATTTTACTGCTTATTTTCGTAACAGACATTCCAGTAACGCCTGAAGCAACAAATAAATTTGCGCCATAAGGTGGGGTAACAAAACCAATTGCAAGTGCTACTGTCATGAAAACCCCAAAATGAGTAAGGCTATAGCCCAAGTTTCTAACAATAGGGACAAAAATTGGCGTTAAAATAGTCATGGACGTAATATTGTCCATAAAGCATCCAATTACCAACAAAAATCCTAGGAGCATAAGAATAATAAGATATTTACTACTGGTTATGCTTAACATAAATGCAGCAAACCTTGTTGGTACTTGCATAGTTGTTAGTAAATATCCGAAGCTTGTAGCACAGGCAATAGTAAACAAACATGCACTAGTGGTTAACGCTGTGTTTTTAAGAGCATTTTTTAGCATTTCCCAATTAAGTTCTTTGTAAATAAGCTTTCCTGCAATAAGTGCCCAAATGTTGGCAATAATAGCAGCTTCTGTAGGCGTAAAAATGCCAGCATAAATACCGCCAAGAATAATGGCCGGAGTTAAAAGTGCTGCACTTGAGCTTTTTAATGTGGTAAAAAAGCCTCGGCTTTTATAACTACTTTGTGCGCCCACACCATATCCGTGTTTCTTGCAAGAGAAATAACTATATATGCACAAAGCTGCACAAATTAAAAGTCCCGGAACAACACCAGCCATAAATAATTCACCAATAGAGCAACCTGTAATAACACCAAAAAGCACGAAAGGAATGGATGGCGGTATAATTACTCCGATAATACCTCCACAACATGTAATAGCAGCACTCCATGCTTTATCATATCCTTCTTTTTCCATTTCCGGAATCATCATGCTTCCTATAGCCGAAACCGTAGCAGGTCCCGATCCACTAATTGCAGCAAAAAATGTACATGCAAAAGTGGTAATTATAGCAAGACCTCCTACCAAATCTTTAATAAAACAATGAGCCATTTCAACAATTCTACGTGATATTCCACCCGTAGCCATTAATTCTCCTGCTAAAATAAAATATGGAATTGCAATTAGCGTAAAACTGTCGAGTCCTGTTATCCCTAGTTGAGCGATTAGTCTCGTGTCCATATGCGTAAAAAGCACCATTACTATCGCTGTAGCACCCCCTAGACACATACCAATAGGTACAGTTAAAAAAATGGAGGCAAAAAGAATCACAAATAATACTATTAATGCCATTTTTCATTCCTCCTTTGAGGTACCAGCGATACCCGTTTTAACAGTTGTAACCAACATTTCAAGATAGCGTAAAACCATAAGGGCGGTTGAAATCGGTACACAAGCATATAAAACTTGCAAAGGGATTTTTAAGGCAGGAGATGTCTGATGTAAACGGCCCACCATATTCATATTTACTAGCCCTTTATAGCAAAAGAATCCGCAAAATGCGATACAAATAAGTGTTATAATAATTTCTCCAACAAATTTTGCTTTTACCGGCAAACGGCTAGATACCACATCTATTCTAATGTGACGTCCTTTCTGAACTGCATAACTAGAGCCAAGCCAAACTTGCCAAATAAAAATGTAACGTGCTAGTTCTTCAGACCAAGCAAGCGAATTACTAAACACATAACGCATAATAACCTGCATAAACAAAATAGGGATTATTACAATATAAGTTGCTATAAGAACATTTTCTTCCAAATTGTCCCATATTTTTTTAATCATAACACCTAGCACCTTCTCTCAATTTTAGAAAAATGTGGAAGAATAGGCACGGGGAAGTTCCCTTCCCGTGCCTTAACTTCCATGGACAATCTTCAGTTATTTTGCAGACCCACGTGCTGCATAAACAACTTTCATTAAATCTGCCGGTTGTTGTCCTTCTACTTCTTTGTAGACCGGAGCTGTTGCCTCAACAAACAGTTTATGATTGTCTGGCGTAACAGCATTAACCGTCATAGCTTTTTTAAGAAATTCAAGAGCTTCAGCATTTTGTTTATCGCACAATTTGTATTCTTCATCTCTAGCATTGTTAGCAGCCGTTTGTACTACTTTTTTAAGATCATCTGGTAACTTATTCCAAAAATCTTTGTTAACAGTAGCAATACCAGATGTGTAAAAATGACTGGTTAAAGACAAATATTTTTGCACTTCTTCAAAGCGAGAACTCTTAATCAAAAATATAGGGTTTTCCTCACCGTCAACTGTTTTTTGCTGTAAAGCAGTAAATAATTCTGTAAAAGCCATCGGTGTGGGGGATGCACCCATATGTTTGAAAGCACTCATATGAATACTATTTTCCATTGTTCTAATTTTCAACCCTTTTAAGTCGTCGGGCACAACTATAGGTCTAGCATTATTGGTTATATGGCGTATGCCATTTTCCATATAAGTCAATAAAGAAAGATTAATTTTGTCCAGTCCAGATGCAACCTTTTTGCCAAGTTCACCAGTCATTGCTGTTCTAGCTGCCTTCTCATTGGAAAACAAGAAAGGCAAATCTAATACTTCAAAATCTTTATCAAAATTTGCTAACACAGAAGTAGTGCCATATGCCACTTCCAACGATCCCATCTGGCAAGATTCAAACATTACTCTTTCAGATCCCAATGATGAATTGGGATATAGTTCAACTTTGATTCGTCCTTTACTGTTTGTTTCTACTTCTTTTTTGAATTTTTCCCAAGCAATTCCTGGAGGGGTACCTTCTTGCAACGTATGTCCCACTTTCATTGTGAACTCTGCTTTTCCGCCCGATTTATCAGAGGTCTTTTCACCGTTGTTACTACCACATGCAGTAAGTGCCATAACCATAAAACCCGCCATCAACATGCTGATAAGTCTTTTCATTCTAAACGCCCCTTTTCTTTTTATTAACTAGTTTCCGATTCCATAATTATATAAAATTTGGCGATTTATCCTTTGTCAAATTTTATTACGGCTTTGCTATCCTGTAATCCGCCTGATAACCATGTAGTGTTTTAAAGTACAGTTTTTAGTATTACTTAAAGCTGAGGTAAAAAACGAAGTCTAAATGCAGAAATTATATTTTTTCTCTAAATATACTTTCTGCACCTAGCCTTTCGCTTCTTTTAATTAATCACATTTATACTCTCTGACTTGCTTTGTAGGCTTTAATAGCTTCCGTTAATTTAGGAACAA
>DAIQMR010000055.1:0-6677 GCA_036788835.1 Acidaminococcaceae bacterium | reverse complement strand
CATAAGCCTCCTGATATTTATGCTATATCAGGTCCAGGTTTTCGTCCGCACCCCCTCCAAAGCCGAGCACATAAATACCCTGAGCTTACTATTTATATTCGTGAACCCATTTCTACATATTCTAATTGCTTAAAAATGATTGACGAAACAAATTTTGGAATTATTCTTCAATGTGGTATTTCAGATATACAAAAAGCACAAATGTTAGGCCATAACGATATGTTGTTTTTTGAATTTAGTGTAGGCAGTATTAGCGATATAGAGAAAGTTTTGTGTATTAAGGACAATGTTATTTGGAATATTTGTTTTAGTGAGCAGAATTGGGTTAATTTTGATAAATGCATTTACTTTATTTTAAAATCTTTAAAGTCTGAAGTAATGATTAGAAATATACTATTAACCAAAACATTAATAACGGAACACCCTTGCAATGTTTATCTTTGCGATAGAATGCATTGTCATGCTAGGCACGGGTCCTTTCCACGTTATTTATCTATTACAAAAGATGGTCAAATTTATCCTTATGAATTGTTTGCACATGAATTTTTGATTGGAAATATTTTTGAGTTTTCAAAAAACGAAACATCAACAAAGTTTAGAATGGCAAACAAGGAATTGTACGTTGAAATCATGGATAAATGTGTTTATGAACTTTTGCCATGGTTTGATTTATTAAAAGGTAGGAACAGATGATAGCTAATATTATTATAAGTCATGTATGTAACTTGCAGTGCAAACATTGTTATATGAAACGTGAAACTAACAAGAGCTTTTGCAATTTTATAAGGAAAGACTGGGAAGACATATCAAATAATCTTTTGTCGCTCGGGATAAATGATGTTAATTTTACTGGAGGAGAATGCACACTAAACCCGGTATTGTGCAATTATATAAAGAAAGCAAAATCTTTTTTTAATCAGGTATCAATTTTTACAAATGGTTTTTATTTACCAGATAGTATTCTTCCTGTATGTGAACACTATTGGATTAGTTTAGATGGTAGTCGTAATGAACATGAGCTGATAAGAAATAATAATATTGCTTTTGAACGGACATTGAATACATTAGACCGACTTCAAAGACATAATAAGTCTGTTCATATACAAACCACTGTAAATGCTATTAATGTGTCATCTTTATCTTCTCTTTTACCCATTTATAAAAAATACTCACTATGTATAAAGTCTATTTCTTTGGAGGCTGTACTGAATACAGGAAATGCATTAGTAAATGGGATAGGATTAAATGCTGAATCTTTTCCGATTATTCGTCAGTTTAAGAAAGAGGTTTTGGAACAATTTTATTATGGCATCTTTGTAAAAGATAATTTGTTTTATAAGCAGCAAATTATAGATGTTGTCAATTCTCCTTTATACAAATTTCCACTTTTTGTTGACCTTGTGTCATCAATGGCTTATGTGTTTTCTGATAAAATTGCAGTGCCTTTGAGAAAGTTAAATAATGAGTATATTGTCAAGTCAAATGAAAATATTAAAAAAGAATTGTTATATAATATTTCTGATTTTGATGACAATCAATTGATTAATATGGAGGAAATAATAGTAAATAATAAATCTCAATAGTTATGATTTTATATATAACTATAAGATAATGAAGGAGTAGTATAAAATAGGGGTTATTCCCCAATGTCAAAAGGAGGTGAAACTCATGAGTAAACAACAGGACAACAAAAAGAAACAGAATAACAAAAAATTACTTTCTCCTACTATTACTGTAATTAAGCCGTGTGATCGTAAGAGTCAGGTAATGTCTTCTGCATGCCATTGCAGTTCTTGATTCAATTCCATATTACATTGAAAATCAAATCGTTCTGTAGTGCAAAATTGTTCATGAGAAGAATGTAACACGTTAGAAGAACTCAAACAGTTATCTATTTTCTAACACTAAAATTTCAAATGTTTTTTTAAAATATGGGTCACATGTCTGCTATTCTTTAGTTTAGCGGACATATGACCCATATTTTAAAGCAAAAAATCATAAAAAAATATCTGTTTGCTGATATTTTCTTATTATTGCAAAAGTTCTTTTACTACGGCCAAGAGCAGTTTAAAGCGTGGCTCAATGCTGCTGATGAGGCCATATTCACGATCGGAGTGTCCACCGCCGCCCACAGGACCCATGCCATCGATGGTAGGGATTCCTAAAGCACCGGTAAAGTTTCCATCACTGCCACCCCCGGTTGCCACCCATTTGGGAGCCATATTTAGCTCTTGAGCCTTCTTACTGACAAGAGCGCATAATTCTAAAGATTTGGGACTGGGATTCAAAGGTGGACGATTTAAGCCCCCTTCTACTTGAGCTTTAACACGTTTATCAAAGGGATGTTGTTCTAATTCCCGCATTTTCTTATCCACACGATCCGCTTCTTCTACGGACTTTACACGTACATCTATGACACAACGTGCTTCTTCTGCTACTACGTTGGCTCCAGTACCGCCGGATACTAAACCGATATTAACAGTAGTGCCCACTTCCGGTTTATTTAGGGCAATAATTTCCTTACCCCAGGCAATAAATTCATTAATGGCACTGGCACCGTCTTCAGGGTTAACACCGGCATGAGCGGCAATACCCTTGAAATTAACCACATATTTAGCAATGCCTTTGCGTTCGTTTACTAAGTCTCCGTTTGCTCTGGCAGATTCCATGATTAGGACACAATCGGCTTTTTTTGCTTCCTGTTCAATAATGGGGCGGGAATAGATAGAACCGATTTCTTCATCAGGGTTAAAGAGCAGGCAAATATTGCCTTTATCTAAGGTTTTTTCAGCGGTGAGTTCCTCTGCCAGATGATACATAAATAAATCTCCTGCTTTCATGTCAGCAGAACCGGGACCCTTAAAATGATCTCCATCAATAGAGAAGGGGCGTTTAGCCACAGTGCCCGCAGGAAAAACTGTGTCCATATGACCAGCCAGCAGAACGTTATAGTGGCCTGATAAGTTGTTAGTAGCTTTCAGACAGGGACCGGCCGGATCTCCAATATCAATGAATTCTGTATGCCAGCCAAGCTTTTGCAGTCTGGTATTAAGATATTCTGCTACCTTTTTGGCACCGTTAGGCAAGCTGCTGTGTGATTCTGTGTTAACCAATTCTTCCAGTTCTTGCAAATAGTTCTGTACATTAAACTTCATAGTTTTCCACCTCTCTGATTTTGTGGGTAGTGTCATTTGACACTGCTTTTTTACTATAAGTAGCTATCCTATGTTTCATATTATACCAAATTAGGAGTCGTATGTCAGCCATTTACAATTTGGCGGACATACGATCTATAATACAAGTGTGACAGCAGGGGCGACCCTGTTTTGTCACACGGTTTTTGTAATAACAGGTAATTGACAGAAATGAAATGTTCGACTAAAATAGCATTAGAAAGTTGATTAGTCGGAGGATGAAAATATGAAATATATAAAAAGAGATATGGAAAAGACAATTAAAAATGTAACTAAAGAGTATTCATGTATCCTTCTTACCGGACCTAGACAGGTGGGTAAAACAACTTTATTACGTAACATGATGGGAGAAAACCGTGAATATGTTAGCTTGGACGATTTAGAAGAGAGAAAAACAGCTAGTACGGAACCGGCAACCTTTTTACAAAGCCATAGTTTACCTATTCTTATTGACGAGGCACAGTACGCTCCTGAATTATTTCCTTATATTAAAATTGCTATAGACAATGGAGCTGAGCCTGGGTCTTTTTGGCTCACAGGTTCTCAGAGTTTTCGTATGATGGAACTTGCGAAGGAATCTTTGGCCGGAAGGATAGCTGTTTTACACCTGCCGTCTTTATCACAACAGGAAGTTTATGGCAAAGGTGAAACGGAACCATTTACAGTGGAAGATAAAGAATTGAAAAAACGCATAGGGAGAAGAAAAAGTACTCTTATGCCGGGAATTTATCAACGTATATGGGAAGGTTCATTGCCGGGATTGGTGAGTGGAAAATTTTCGAATAGGGATATTTTCTATTCCAGCTATCTTCAAACCTATATAGATAGAGATGTTAGTGAATTAATTGAAGGAGTGGATAAACTGCAATTTCAAGATTTTATTCGTGCCGCAGCTTGTCGGGTTGGACAAATGTTAAATATACACGATATTGCGCAAGATGCACTTATAGCAGACACAACAGCCAAAAGATGGTTACAGGTGCTAGAGAAGTCGGACATTATTTTTTATCTACGTCCATATTACAATAATTTGCTAAAGAGAACCATCAAGACGCCTAAATTATATTTTTTTGATACGGGATTGGTTGCATATTTAACTAAGTACGCAACTGCAGAAATATTGCAAAACGGTGCCATAAATGGTGCGGTTTTGGAAAATTATGTTGTGGCAGAAATCATAAAAGGATACCATAACACAGGAAAAGAATGCCTGCTGTGGTATTACCGGGATAAGGATAATAAAGAAATTGACTTGATTATGGAGGCTAATGGAAAACTGTCTACCCTAGAAATAAAGCGGTCAGCTAATCCTAGCAACGAGCTGCTGAAAGTGTTTTCTGTCCTGGATAAGGGAAGAATTCCACGGGGCAATGGGGCAATTATTTGTATGCGTCCGAAATTACTGGCGATTAATGAAAGTAATTATATTGTCCCTGTATGGTTATTGTAATTAATTTTAAAAACATAGGCCGTATGTACGCCAAAACAAAAAATGGCGGACACACGGCCTATGTTTTTGTGCGAAAACTTTTCATTATAGAATAGGAAAACAGTATCTCCTTAACAAAACATTTTTCCCCTCAACATAATATTCACATCCTAAATAAATGTATGGTGGAAAAATGTGTGGTGTGAAAATTGTTCGACAAACTTTAGCGGTATAAACAGGAAAAGTTTCATCCAAGCAAAGGAGGGTATCATGAAAGGAAAATCTAGTTTTACACTTAATTGTTTAATCATGGTGGCATTTGTGTTGGCGGGGTGTGCATTGCTTGGCTGCGGCCCGGAGAAAAAGGTAGAAAAACAGTCTTTACGCGTGGTTCTTGGCACGGAACCGGAAAGTATGGATCCTCATAAGTGTTCAAGTGTGTATGCTGCCAACTATCTTAAAAACATGATTGAAGGATTAGCTGTTTTGGATGAAAAAAATCAACCACAGCCTGGTGCTGCAAAAAGCTGGGATGTGTCAGCAGATGGCATGAAATATGTTTTTCACCTTAGGAAAAACAAATGGTCAAATGGTGAGTCGGTAACTGCTCATGATTTTGTTTATGCATGGAAACGTATTCTTGCCCCGGAAGTTGCTTCACTTTATGCTTTTATGCTTTATCCTGTTAAAGGGGCTGAAGCATATAACACAGGCAAGGGTGCTGCAGATAAGGTGGGAATAAAGGCCTTGGATGATGAAACATTGCAAGTCGAACTCTGTAAACCTACTGCCTATTTTTTAAGCTTATGTACACATCATTCCACTCATCCGGTTTGCAAAAAGGTGGTTGAAAGTAATCCTAAATGGGCAGGAAATCCTAAAACCTTTGTGGCTAATGGACCATTTAAGTTTAAGGAATGGATTCATAATAACAAAATAGTCATTGTGAAGAATCCAAATTATTGGAACAAAGATGCTGTGAAATTGGCAAGTATTACTTATGTTTTGTCTGATAATAGCACAACAGCTATGGCTTTGTTTGACAATAAAGAAGTGGATTTGCTTGTTTCGCCTCCTTTATCCGAGATGGAGAGACTGAAGAAAGAAGGCTTTTTCCACATCACAGATACTATATATACAGGTTATTACGATTTCAACAATAAAAAGCCTCCCTTTGACAATAAAAAAATACGTAAAGCTTTTGCTATGGCTATTGACAGAAAAACAATGGGGGAAAAATTATACTATGGTGTGCCAATACCTGCTACCGGATGGGTGCCAATGGGATTTTATAATTCTGTAACTAAGAAAGATTTTAGAGAAGAAGGCGGAATTCTGCTTAAATATGATCCGGAAAAAGCAAGACAACTATTGGCTGAAGCAGGCTATCCAGGTGGAAAAGGTTTACCGCCCATAACTTTGCAATATACTACCGGAGTGAATAACAAAAAAGACTCGGAAGCTGTTCAAGAAATGTGGTTAAAAAATTTGGGCGTAAATGTAGAACTAAGAAATCAAGAGTGGAAAGTGTTTTGTGGAACCCGCATCGCAGGAGACTATCAAGTTGCAATTGCCGGATGGATGGGGGATTATTTCGATCCTATGACTTTTATGAATTATTTTTTGAGTTACAACAGTCAAAATTATGGTAAGTACTCTAACCAGGCATATGATGCACTAGTAGAAAAAGCCCAGAATAGCAATAATCAAAAAGAGCGGATGGATGCTATGCATGCGGCAGAAAAAATATTCATGGACGATATGGGATTGGCACCTCATTTTTTTGCCAGAAATTATTGCGCAAAAAATCCTAAATTGAAAGACGTGATTTGTACAGGAAACAATGAATATGATTTCAAATATGCCTATTTTGAATAAGTAACAAACCATAGGCCGTATGTACGCCAAAACAAAAATGGCGGACATACGGCCTTTTATCGTGGATGGAAATATTCCACTATTATATAAACAGATATAAAGATACAACATATGAAAAGGATGCAGTATAGTCAAGCAAGTGGACACAAATTCAGCTAATTTGTGAAAATGGTATA
>DAIQMR010000054.1:0-6683 GCA_036788835.1 Acidaminococcaceae bacterium | reverse complement strand
TCCAAGCGCTACGTGACCGAGGTTGTGGGGGACAGGGTGGAATTCATCGAGCGCAAGGCCGACAGCGCAAACAGGGCCGTTTCTGCTCCAACAAACCCTAAGCCGGCCGCTCCTGCCCAGGGAAGTTTTGGCCAATTCGGCCAAGCGGAGAGTGGCCCGTTTGACAAAGAGGTACCGTTCTAATGTACCGGGTGTTCATTCCCGGCAGGCTGCCGGGGCTTAACGAGTATACGGCGGCGTGCCGTTGTAACGCCTTTGCTGGTGGCAAGCTGAAGCGCAAGGCTGAGGAATTATGCCTGCCTTACCTTTCAGCCCTGCCACGGGGCAAATTTACGCTGGTGGCGGTGCGATTCCTGTGGGTGGAGAAGAATACCCGGCGGGACAAGGACAATATCGCATTCGCTAAAAAATTCATTTTTGACGCCTTGGTCCGGTTGCGTGTCATCCCGGACGATGGGTGGGGAAATATAGCCTGGTTCCGGGACGATTTCGCAGTTGACAAAGATCATCCCGGTATAAATGTTTTCATTGAGGAGGTTAAATAATGAAATTAATTTATGTGGCCCACGCCTGGGGCGGGGACGAAAAGCAAAAAGAAGATGCGGAGCGCATCATTAAAAACTTGTTTATGGAAGACATGGATAATTGCTACGTGTCGCCTATCCACGGCATCTTAGCGCCGTATGATTCCGTTGATTATACGGATGGCCTGGCGTTGGCCATGACCCTCATGAAGAAATGCGATGAGGTGGTGGTTTGCCCTGGCTGGAGCGAGAGTGTGGGTGTTCGTGCGGAGATTGCGGCGGCAAAAGCTTTAGACATCCCGGTCCGGTTTATGAGGATGGTGATGAAGTAATGACTAACAGGGAATGGCTTAATAGTTTAAGCAACGAAGAATTGATTGTAGCATGGAATAATAAATGTGCTGTCTGTACAGAAAGATACACATGCGAGAAAGGCGACAAGTGTGCTTACGGTTTAAAATCGTGGTTAGAAGCAGAGCATATAGAGCCTCTTGAGCTTTGCCCTTTCAAGTGCAAAGGGTGCAGTAGGGGAGTGAGTTTAGGCTTTACAGGGTCTTTATATTATGTTCGTCATTTTGGAGATATTCTATATAGTAAGTACTGTCACTTGAGAATTAAAGGCGAAGGCATAGCATATTATAGCAAGGAGTCAGACGCCGTAGAAGCATGGAATAAAACAGTAAGAGGTGAATAAAATTGATTCTAAAATTCCAAAAAGCATTAAATAGTAATAGCATCTTGGTTACGGATAAAAATATGGTGTACGGCGAATACCCACTGACAAAAGAAGTAGATAAGTACTTTGGTGACGCCTTTAAGTTTTATGCAAACTGCGCCATAAGGGGAAGCAAAATAGCTATTTTAAGCAAAGTAGAGGATGGTGAATAAGTAATGCTACTAGGCTTTGAAGTTGAGGTTATGGTGAAGTTCACTCTGCTATTTTGGGTAATTACTTATCTCTTAAGAGCCACGTGCGCTGCGGTGGCTCTCATCATAAAGACAGTGTATCTGGTATTCAAATCATGGAGGGCGAAATGGTAAACTGCTACAAATGTCCACGGGTCCGGAAGTGCGGGGACGATGTGTTCTTCTGTCCGTTCTATGGCGAGAATCCTTGTTTGCATGGCCTGCATAAATTCGAGCCGCCCAAGGCTGCGGACGAGCCGGTCATGGTGGCGGGTTCGTCCTGGATTTTACGGCGTGAGATTCCGCGGTTTAAGCCGTTACTTGAGAACCACCGTACAACGGTTGATTGGAAGTCGAACCATGAGCGCATTTTCCAGATGCATTTCGAGGGTAAAAGTTGTGCGGATATTGCGCTGGCCATCGGCACCCGGCCGCAAAATGTGTACGGCTACATAATGCGCTATATGGAGAAATGCCATGAATGACCTGTCAATCTGCCGGGCTTGCCCTTATTTTGTAGGAGATTTGAAGTTGCCGGATACTGAAATTAAAAACTTCTGTACTTCGTTGGAAGGGCAGGCGGAGCCGCAGAAATGCAATCACGGGTACAGAACCATGCGGAAATCTGGGAGGTTGAGCGATGGACATAAAGCGGATAATTAAGGACACGGTGCGGGAAGTTCTTCCGCTCATAATGGCCGAGCGTGCGAAACAAAGGCCGGTCAGCGCGTACAAAATGACCGAGGCTAGGCTTTATGCCTACCCGGTGCTGAAAGACAACGTAACCAATATTTACCCTGCCGACATCGCTGATTTGGAAAGGGAAAAGGTAACCGGGCGTTCCAAGGACATCTGTATGTGGACCACGCACGGCGGCGAGCCCATTTCTCCAGAAGAGCGGCAGGCTGCGAGAATCCTGGCCGTCAAGATAAAACTTGACCGGGACAGGGCATCGCTTGCAGAGCTTGACCGGGCGCTGGCTACCATTAAGGATGAATACTATTATAAGGCGCTTGAGGCTTTCTATTTTGGCGGCGTTGATGTGGACGCCATTGCCGATAATATGGGCGACACCCCTGCCGCCGTGCGGCGTGGCAAATCCGCCCTGGTGAGAACCCTGGCGCTTAGGCTTTATGGTGCGGAGGCCCTCGATGAGCTATAATCAGCAACGTGTCTTTGGCCGGAATCTGCGGTATTACCGCATCCTGCAGGGGTTAACCCAGGAACAATTCGGTGATATCGTGGACGTGGACCCGCACCGTATATCCGACTACGAATGCGGCAGAACCCTGCCACGGCCTGCCCGAGTGGCACTTTTCGCTAAAGTTTTAGGGATTGCTCCCGGAATGCTATTTATTTCCAAAAAAAATTAAAAATATTTTCAAATTGATTTTTTACTAACCTTGAAACCCTGCACGGTGACTGCCGTACAGGGTTTTAAAATATTTGAAAAAATAACTTGACTTATCAAGTTTTCAGAGTTAATATACAGTTGTCGAAGGGAAAAGAACACAAACCTCAAAAAATGAAAGGCAGGAAAAAATCATGATGAAGAGCTTACACTTTGGAATTGAAATCGAAATGACCGGAATCAGCCGTGCTCATGCAGGCCAAGTCATCGCAAAGCATTTTGGTCACAGTAACGTTGGTCACGAATTCGGCTACGATGCCTACACCGTGTTGGACGATCAGGGCCGCAAATGGAAAGCAGAGAGCGATGACAGCATTAACACCCGCGGCGCTTTTGGTCACGGTAATCCCGGCGTTGGTTTCCAATGTGAAGTTGTAAGCCCGGTTCTGAATTACGAAGACATCGAAACCGTGCAGGAAATCGTGAGAGAGCTCAAGGCCGCCGGTGCGGTTAGCGACCCGAGTTGCGGCATCCACGTTCATGTGGGCGCAGAAGACTTCAAGGTTCAGAACCTCATCAACGTTGTAAACATCATGGCCAGCAAAGAGGACATGATTTACAAAGCTCTTGAAATCCCGGAGCGCCGTGCAGGCCGTTGGTGCCAGAAAGTTGATGCAATCCTGCTCCGTAAGCTTGCAGCTCGCAAACCTCGCACCATCGACCAGTTGAAAGACATTTGGTACGATACGCTGGCTTGTGGAGAAACCCGCTCCGCTCATTACAATAGCTCCCGGTACCATGGAATTAATCTCCATGCTTACTGGACCAAGGGAACCGTTGAGTTCCGCCTGTTCAATGCAACGATGCACGCTGGCAAAATTAAAGCCTACATCCAATTCTGCTTGGCAGTAGCAAATCAGGCGCTCACTCAAACCAAGGCAAGCGCAAAAAAGACCGTGACCGACAATGAGAAGTACGCATTCCGGTGCTGGCTCCTGCGCTTAGGGCTCATCGGTGATGAGTACAAGACCTGCAGAACCCACCTATTAAAGGCTCTGTCCGGTGACAGCGCTTGGAGGCACGGCCGTCCGGTGGAATTAGCGGCCGCATGAATCAGTTAGTGGTGGTGGGCGGACGAACCGCCCACCTTAATGAAAGGGGATAAATCATGGACAAGGAAATTCTTAAAAGACAGATTTTGGCAATTCGGGACATCGGCTGCGTTAATATGTTTGACGCATGGGCGGTCCGGGATATTGCCAAACAGTGTAAATTCACGGAGCTCGCCGCATACCTCGGTGACCGGAAAAATTGGGAAAGCTACGGAAGATTCATTTTGAATGGGGAGGAATTGAAATGAGCAAAATTTACATAGCCTACGGCAGTAACATGGACCTGAATCAAATGGCGTTTCGTTGCCCGGACGCCAAGCTAATCGGCACTGGCGTGGTGAATGGCTACCGCCTGCTCTACAAAGGTTCCTTGACCGGAGCCTACGCCACCATCGAGCGGTGCGTTGGGCGGAAGGTACCAGTCCTGGTTTGGGAAGTCAGCGCCGCTGACGAGGCTCGCCTTGACCGCTACGAAGGGTTCCCGCACTTCTACTACAAGCGGGACCTGCCCATCCGCATGGATGATGGCGCTCAGCTGCGCGGCATGGCCTACATCATGCATGAGAACCGGGAGCTGGGGGTTCCATCGGCGTTCTACTACAACGTGCTGTCCAGGGCGTACACGAAGTTCCACCTTGACCGCCATGTGCTCGAGCGCTCCCTCAGCGAAACCCTTTTAGGCATAAATAAAGTTGACCGTTTCAGATTCTAACCTTGAAAACCCGCTACACTCCTGCCGTGGCGGGTTTAAAAATATCTTGAAAAAACTACTTGACTTTTCAAATTATCAGAGTTAATATAGGGGTGTCAAAGGAAAGGGGATGCGGAAGATGATTAGATGGCAGTTGAAGGTTTGCGACAGGCTGGTTGATGGCAAGAAGTTCTACATCCTGTCCACGGCGGCCACGAAGAAGGCGGCCACGGAGATCGTCCGGAATTGGTCCCGCACTTGGTCCGAAGCCGAGAAGAAATCACAGCGGTTTGGGTTCCAAGTTTGGCGGATTGATACGATGAACCACACGATGGAGTTAGTCGAGGAGGCATAAAAATGGATAATGGGAAAATGAGAAAATACTTTGAAAGCAACGTTGAGATGCTGACCGAGGATTTGGAAAAGTACGAGAAGGATTTGGCCACCGCCAAAAAAGATTTAATTGATGACCTGATCAGGGAAGAAGACCACACCGATAATTACTGGTTCCTGCAGGCAATGCATCGCGGGATGGTAAATGTGGAGGAGCTCTCCACCAAGGTGGCGACGACCAAGCAGGAGCTTTACCGTGTGAACCGTCTTTTTACTGCTTTTAATAATTTAGCGAAGGGGGAATAAAAATGTTAGATGCAAAAGTACGCGGGGAAATAACCACCAAGTTGATTGGTGCTCGTAAGGCACAGAAATTGTGGATTGATGGGCTGCAGGATGCCAAGCGCTCATACGCCAAGCGGGCGATGGCGATGGCCGAAGACACGGCGATTGATGCCCGGCGCTTTGAAGAGGGGCTGAGGGATGGCCGGCATTGTTTGGAAGTTTGCCAACGGAACATTAATACTCTGGAAACCAGAATCCAAAAGTACGAGCGGGCGCTCGGTCCGGATGAAGATAAGGTTGACGAGAATCTGAAATAGGAGGAGTTCAAATGTTAAATAAAAAAGCATTGTTGACGGTGGAACACCGGGCGGCTGCGGCCGATGCAGTTTTGCGGGCCTGCCTTTACGCCGATAAGACCCCGGAGCAAATCATCAATCTGGTTAACGTGGCGCACACTTTCTTGTCGCAGACAGATTGGCGGCTGGAAGACCTCATCAAGTTACGGGACCGCTCCATGCCGAGTTCCAAGCTGATTTTGGATGCGGTCATTGATGCGGTGGAGGAGGTAGACGAATGAGCCAAGGTTGCCTTGCCGCCGGGCATGGTGTAAAATAAGGCCATGGAGGTGGCACGATGGAAGATACAACGAAGTGGGGCGGGCGGCGGGACGGTGCTGGCCGGAAGAAAATTGCTCCGCGGTACCGGAAAAAAAGCAGATGTTTTTGGGTGACCGAGACGGAGTACAAAAAATTGCACGCAGCCCTTGACAAGATGCGCGAGAAAAAGCAAAAAAAGCAATAGGTTTTTTGGATGGCAGAGCCTGCAAACCCAGGCCCTGCCTGTTTCTTTTTGTACCCATTTTTTGGTATTATATTCCCTGTTTTTTTGGTGTATCATCCATGGTAGAAGTAAAAAAAGGTTCCCAAGGTGTTAACCTCCTTTCATTTAAGCGGGTCCGGTTTTGTCAGCCGGGCCTGCGCTGACTACAGCGCTTGCCGTTTGGCAGGCGTTTTTTATTTGCATCGCCGGAGGATGGAAATGAAAATAATTGAATTAGCTTTAGAGAACATTATTCCGTATCAAAGAAATCCACGGAATAATAAGGATGCCGTTGGTGCGGTGGCCAAATCTATTAAACGGTTTGGCATCCAACAACCTATCGTCATCGACAAAGAAAACGTGGTCATCTGTGGCCATACGAGGCTCATGGCTGCAAAGAAGCTAGGGCTGGCTACATATCCCTGCGTGGTGGCGGAAAACCTCACAGTCGAAGAGATAAAGGCCTACAGGCTGGCCGACAATAAGACGGCGGAGCTGGCTACCTGGAATCTGCCGCTCTTGACCCTTGAATTGAAAGATATCAAATCCATAAACATGGAGGATTTCGGGTTCGATGTTCCGGACCCGGACCCGGTCGAGGATGGGTTCGACTTAGATCAGGCGCTTGACGAAATCACAGAGCCGGTCACGAAACCCGGCCA
>DAIQMR010000053.1:0-6718 GCA_036788835.1 Acidaminococcaceae bacterium | reverse complement strand
TAGCCATGTCGGCATGGAAACCGTCTTTCATCATCTTGTACGTGCCTTTTCTGCTGGCGTTCTGTACTTCTTCTTCAACAGGATGCATGGCAATTACTTTACCTTTAAGCTTAACATTGGAATCTTTCAAGGCTTTCATAGCAATGAGATGGCAGGCAATACTGGCCTTACAATCTGCACTTCCTCTGCCGTATAACAAATTGCCTTCTATTTTCCCACTGGTGGGATCATCCTTCCAACCTTCGCCGTAATCAACTGTATCCATATGACTATTGAGAGCGATAGCTGGACCTGGTTCTGATCCAATTAAAGTTCCGACGAAATTACCATGTCTGTCAATTTCAGCTTCTAGGCCATTCTTCGTGCAAAATTCATATTCGAATTTTGCCATTTCTGCCTCGTTGCCACTGACACTATGGATTCGTACCATGTCCTGCACCAATTTAATCAACTCTTTTTCGTCAATCTTATTAATTATTGCTTGCATTGTCTTATCCATCAGAACATCTCCTCTTTTTTGAGTTAAATCATCTTGAACATTGACAGGAATGTTCTTACTGCTAAAAATGCTACAATAATGAACATGATGCCGTGGATGATATTAAACTTCGTGGTGTTAACCTGTTCAGCCATAAATTTATTTTTGTTGCACAATAGCCAGAGCAATCCCATGGTAAGTGGTAAAGCCATGCCATTTAATGCTTGGGCTGCAATAATCAACTCTACCGGACTTGATCCGGAAAACACAATAATTAGAATGGGAACAACAGATGCTAAAACCATAAGCACCCTGTTAACGCCATCCTTCGTGTCTTGAGAACGACCGGTAGCCTGTCCGAATAACATGGGATGCAAACTGATTTGATACAGTGCAGAAGAAATTGCCGCTGCCCAAAGTCCCAACGAAAACAACACCCCGGCATACTGGCCAAGTAGAGGAGTTAAAATAGCTGCCATCTGACCTGCGCTCTTAATTTTCACACCAGTACCGTAGAGCAAAGCACCGGCACAGACAACGATGGAACCTGTCACCAAGATTGTCATAACCATGTTTAAAACCAAATCCATATTCAGAAGCTTTTTTTCTCTCTCTTTTGTTTGAGACAAATTGGCATCAGCATATTTTTTCTTCAAAAAAGAAGAATAAGCAAGTACCAAATTAGGCGTCATAGTAGTTCCTATCAAAGCTAACATTAGCCAATAGTTATTACCGGGAACTTTGAAGCTGAAACCTTCATAAATCAATTGTCCCACATTAGGTTGTGCGCCAAAAGCGCAGATGACGAAAGCTACAACCATTAAACCAATCAAAACCTTATTAATATTTTCAATCAGTTTATACACGCCGAACCAAGCAATGGTCAAAGCAATAACCATCATTATTACATCCCAAGCAACCGCAGAAATATTTGGGAATAAATAATTCATCGCCATGCCGGCACCAGCAAAATTACCTGCCTGGAAAGCTATACTGCCCATAAGAATTGCTAAATACAAGAAACCGGATGCCCAAGGACTTATGTACTTTCTAATCCCTTCCATGACGGTTTCTTTTTCATTCAGTGCAATTCTGATGGCCGGTTCTTGAAAAAAATATGCTAAAATTACGGCTAAAACAACTATCCATAAAGATGCATACCTATACGTTGCTCCTGTTACTGCTGCTGTTGTCACTGTTCCCGGTCCAATAATGGCTGCTGCCATAATAGCACCCGGTCCAAAAGCCTTCGCATAATCCTTAAATGTTAACTTGCCCTTTTCTTTTTCTTTGTTTTCCATGATAATCACCCCATTAGCCCAATTTTGGTTACTTCATTTCGTCCAGCACTTCTTTCGCTGCTGCTAAGAATGCGTTAACATCATTCTCCGAAATATACCCCATTGTACCTACTCGGAAAGTTGTGTCATGTAAATAGTCCTGCCCACCGCCAATAACAATATCGTGTTCCTCTGACATTCTCTTCACGAATTCCACGCTTCTGTCAAAGGCAAAGGTATTAACTGTAATAGAAGCGTACTCTCTGTTTTTAGGATAAAGTTTCAGTCCTAGTTTATCCATGCCCTCAATTACCATCTTTGATAATTTCTTATGTCTGGCAAAGATATTAGGCATTCCTTCTTCCAACATAATATTCGTTGATTCATATAAGGCCAAAATTTGGTATACAGCCGGTGTCCAGGGATGCTGCCCTAGGGTCCACATTTTCTTTGCTCTCTTTAAATCAAAATAGTAAGTTGGAATATTAGATGTTTCCGCTGCTTTCCATGCCTTATCGCTCAAAGCGATAACTGCAAGACCGGGAGAACACATCAAGGCCTTCTGCGAACTGGCGAACACTACGTCAACATGCCAATTGTCCATTTGCAGATCAATGCCTCCCAGTGCGCTGACTGCATCTACAACCAGTAATGCCTGAGTATCTTTCACGGCTTTGCCGAATGCTTCAATGTCATTCATGACACCGGTAGAACTTTCGTTTTGCACTATAAAAACGCCTTTAGTTTGCGGAGTAACCTTAGCCATGACAGTTGCCACATCTGCTGCTTCTCCGGATTCACTCACCACTCTTATTACTTTCAATCCATAGGTTTCGGCAATATCTGCCATCCTTTCACTGAAAACACCACAAACAGATACCACAACTTCGTCTCCGACGCTAAAGCAATTTTGCACGGCCGCTTCCATAGAACCAGTTCCGGAACTTGTTAAAGTCATCACTTCATTTTTCGTTTGTACAACTTTTTTCAGATTTTCATTTAACCGTTTAGAGATTTCCGAGAACTCTGCCCCCCTGTGAGAAATAACCTGACAATTTGTCGCCTCAATCACCGCATCCGGCAAAACAGTAGGGCCAACCATCATGAGAATTTGCTTTTTCATTTTATTCCCTCCCAGTTAATTTATTGACCAACATCATCTTATGTTGCTGAGCAGATGCATAAATTGCATCTGTAATTACCTGAACCTTAAAAGCATCCATTAGATTGGGACTTGTGTTTTTCTTATTCACAATAGAATTAATGAAATCATAAACACTGGCTACATGGTATCTGCTCCAAGCGATATTTACTCTAGGTGGTGGAAAAATCGCCGCTCCGTCATATTTCTGCATGGTCTCAATGGCCTTATATCCGGCGAACCCTCCGTGGGGTTCTTTAGCATCGCCGTCATCATAATAATATAAAGCATTGGGATTTTCCTGGCTGAATTTCAGAGAACCATGCTCTCCATAAATTTCAAAAGCAAAATCAATGCCGGCTCCTGCCGCTACCTGTGACAATAGCAAAGTTCCTGGTATATCTTGTTCGCATTCCAGTAAAACATTTAAAATATCTTCTATTTCTACCTTGCTGATTTCATTTGTATCCTTAATAGGTCTTTCTTTGAAAACAGTTTTTTGCAATGCATAAACAGATTCAACTTCTCCCACCAGGTATCTAATTAAATCAATGGCATGGGTGCCTAAAGCATAAAGCACGCCACCACCAGATTTTGCTTTTGTAGATTGCCAGGTGATGGGTCGTAAAGGATTTAAAAACTCCGAGCCGTAATACTTGAAATTAAACTGGACCAACTTGCCAATTTTACCATCTTTAATTAATTCATGAGCTCGGATTATGGCCGGACAAAATCTGTATTCAAAGGCAACTCTATTAGTCTTTTGGTAATTTGTTGTTTCGATTGCAGTTCTAATTTCTTTGGCTTCTTCCAGATTCAAAGTCAATGGCTTTTCGCAATAAATATATTTATTGGCTTTAATAGCCGCTAGCAGTACTTCTTTGTGCATAAAATTCGGTGCACAAATATCCACTACATCTACATTATCGTCGGCAATTAAGTCTGCATAATTCTTGTAAACCTTTGTGAATTTAACCGGCAAATCAGTAACCGGCCTAGGAGCTGCTAAAGCGTACAATTCAATTTCCACGTCTTTCGGTAACTGGTAATAATATTTGAGATTTTCATAGCACAAAGAATGCATCTTGCCCATATAGCCGAAACCGACTAATCCGATGCGTATCTTACTCATATAATTCCCTCCTATATCTCACCTTTCTTGTTTAAACGCACTTCACTTTTCCTGCATCCAAGATGACTATTTTGTCGTCCACTACCATTGTGGGATTTCTGAAAATCATGTCTAGATGTAATTTGCAGGCTGTTTTGCCTCCGAAGCTACGATTATCGCCGCAGGCAAAATGGATTGTCCCCCCAGTGCCCTCGTCTTCCAGCATGGATCCGCTTAGCTTACATTGGGGATTTAACCCTAGCCCAATTTCACCGATAACATAAGCATTGGGATCTTTGAGATTTTTTAAAATCTTTTTCATTGTTTTAGCTTGTGCCCCACCTTCTATTTTTATGATGTGGCTTTTTTCTACAGTCAATTTGATTGGTTCTTTAATCAGTCCTAAACCCGGGAAAGGAATGCTGCCGTCAATGTAGACAACCCCATTAGCTGTGCCTTCCACAGCACAGGTTGCACATTCCACATCTGGTGGTGAAGAAATCATGCCCGGTTTATTGCTTCTGCCAATTTGCGGATTGGGTTTCCGTCCCTTAATAGAACAGGTAATGTCAGTCCCCAATTTTGTCGTTATATGGCAGGTGCTTTTACCTTCCAATACTTTTGCTATGCCCAAACAGATTTTGCCCATTTTTGTGAAATCGCTAAAAAGCCCGCCTTTTTTCATTATATTTTCGTTATAGTCAACCATGTTCACAAAACGAGCACCCTTTGCCGACGCTTCTCTTCTGGCGGGAGCATGAAATAAAGAAAACTTTGTACAACCGAAAATTACATCAGCATTGATCATAGCTTCACAAGCCTGTTGGTTTGGATTAGTGCCGTGCATACCGGTTTCGTTAATCATCAGCATATTTATATTGGGGTAATCTTTCGCTGCAGCAAAAAATGCTTGTGCTATACCCACACTACTTGGATCCGTGACGATTAAGATTTTCTCGTTTTTTTTACATTCGCCGCAAGTTGCCAGCAAAACCTTTGCTGCTGCCTTAACATTCATGGTTTTTCCTCCTTATTTACTTCTGTATCTCTCCATGATTTCCATGACACGTTTCACCGCAGCAATGGCCTTATCATGATCCTGAGAGAAATTAACTCTGAAACTATGGGTAAATTGCGGTCCGAACTCGGTGCCCGGCGTAATAGCAACTTCTGCTAATTTACGCACGATTTTTGCAAAATCACTTATACTTACATCCATAGGGGGCAGAGACGGGAAAATATAGCTGCCGCCTTCTGTCAAGCGTACCTGGCAACCTTCATGTGTTCTGACTACAGCCACTAAATCATCCCTGATTTTTTGATGCTGAGCAATCCTGTCTGTCATGAATCCCTTCGGTTCGTTAAACCAGCATTTTAAAACATACTGAGAATAACCGGGCGCTCTTAGAGTAACTATGGCCTGCAGTTTTTCCATTCTGTCTATAATCCAATCTGTACCGAAAGCTGTACCCAATCTGAACCCGCTCAATGATTCCGTTTTAGATGGTCCCATGATAGTCAGCATATCCGCAGGTTTGTTTTCCAAAGCACGCAAATGTGTATAAGGGTGTTTGTCGAAAATTTGACGGGAATACAATTCGTCAACTAAGAGAATTACATTATATTTTTTTGCCAAAGCCGCGATACTTTCAATTTCTTTTTGTGAATATATAACGCCCGTCGGATTATTGGGATTAGAAAATAAAAATAATTTAACGCCTTGCTTAAAAGATTCTTCCAAAGCGGGAAGATTTACGCCGGCACAGCTGGTCTGACTCAAATAATCCAGTTTCACAGGAACTAATTCTCCGTCAAAAAACTCCACTAATTTACGATTGTCAAAATAGTCCGGTTCAACGATAGCTACTTTGTCACCTTTGCCTACCAAACAGCCCAAAGCTAGAAACAATGCGCCCTGAGTTCCCGGGGTAATAATAATTTCACTGTCAGGATTAATAGGTGCCCCTGTAAATTCAGCTAATTTAGCAGCCACATCTTCCCGGACTGACTCGCCGCCCCGATATTCCGTATAGGCAACACAACTACCTTTTTTAAATCCTTCCACAAACAGCTCCAAAGATCCTGGTGTTGGAATATGTGCATCAACATCACCGTGAGAAAAGTTTACTGCTGGGCCTGGTAGTGCTTTTCCTCTTATTTCCAACTTTTCTTTCTTTTGTCTTGCTTCTTGCCCCGGAGCATTATCAATGCCAAGGCTTTTGAATTTCTCCATTAAATTATTCATTTTTAGTCCCCCTGCCTGATTTTGGGTAACAAAAATACAAGCAATGGCAAGCTACAAGCGCCATTGCTTGCTAATTGTTCTCTCTATATTTTTCTATCTAACCAGATTCTAGCATATAAAATTCAAGAAATCCAATTCTTATATTCGCTGTGAAGTATACAAAAAAACTTATACATGTTTTTTGGTTAAGCCTTGTCTTTATCTTGTATTTGAGACTCTTGATATGCTATAATTCAGCATATGAAAATAAATTTATATTGGGGGTGATGTTGTGGAAAAAAGCAAAGAATATATCTTGAAAATTTACAAAGAGCAAAGTTTTTCTAAAGCTGCCGCCAAGCTTTTCATTACCCAACCAGCCTTAAGCTCCATCGTAAAGAAAGAAGAACAGGAATACAGTGTTACTTTTTTCAATCGCAATGTTAAGCCCATAAAGCCTACCGAAGCTGGTTTAAAATATATC
>DAIQMR010000052.1:0-7518 GCA_036788835.1 Acidaminococcaceae bacterium | reverse complement strand
AACACTGTTGACACCGGCCACCATGTCAGCATTGGCCCCCATGCGCTGCCGCATAATGGTCTGTAGCTTCATTTCCTGCTCGGCAAAACTTTGGTAAGCACCTACAGCTTTGTTGATTGATGATGTAAGCATCAGTCCCGCGGAAGCAATGCTGCCAAGGCCCAGGCCTACGCCAATCAGGCTGCCAAGCTTATCTATCTTGCTTAAGCCCTCCGTTACGCTGTTAACACTGGCTCCGATAGCATTCATAACAGGAGTTACGCCGTTGGTAGCCGTAAAAACAGTATTAACGTTTGTGTTTGGCACTTTCTACCGCCTCCTTTTCATCTTTAACTCTAATTTGGCAAGAGGCTATAATAAAAGCCTTTTCCTGCCTTGTCATTGCCATATATGTAGAAGGGAGTATGTGCAGTTTTTGCAAAGCAAAGTGGCAATAAGCCGCGTCGCCGTCTCCCTTAATCAGTTTTTTGCTTGTTCTATTAAGTCGTTAATGGTCTTATCATACCCATTAAGCTGTTGTACCCTTAAATTAAGCAAGTTAAGCTCTCCAGCTAAAAGCATAGACTCTAAAAGCGGTACTTTACCCATTACATGGTAGCTGTCTTGTAAAGCCGCATTGCCCAAATCAGGGAAAACGACACATTCAGCGGTAAACAATGTTTGGTATTTCAATGTGTTAAACTTTCCTTTATCAAAACATTGTTCCTTTAAAGTCTTTTCACGCTGGCAGTCAAGCGCTTTCAGCTTCCATGGAATAGGGTTGCCTTCCGCGTCTTTAAAACGTTCAGACGCAATGTATTCTACCTCTTGAACTGATGTAGCCTTGTCAGCAAAAAACATCTCTAAAGTATTATCACTCATTAAAAATAACCTCCTTAAAAAGTAAGGCGCAGTCATAAGACCGCGCCCTTATTATGCCTTGAATCCGTCCAATAAATTAAAGCTTTGAGGCATCTCGTAACTCTCAAAAGTAAAGCTTAGATCCTCTTCTAAGACGTCGCCGCCTGCTTCAAATTTTGCAATGACAAGTTCATCTAAATTGCAGTTTTTCAAAACAACAATCTGTTCGCCGCAAGCTGATGTTTTATCCCACTGACGAATTGTAATGTCAAAATAAAAATCTTCGCCGGTATCCTGGTACTTTTTCATCATTTCACGCATGATAGAATTGTTGTACCAAAAAGTGGCCTTGCCCTCACCCTTGACAGAACTCGACTTGGTGCCCATGTTAGATTGCCCTAAAATAGGAATTTCTTTTTTATTCTTTTTTAAGGTGGCCTCTAACTTTTTTGCATTCATGAAATTGTATCTTGTCCCGCCAATGGTCACATAGCACTCCGCGTATGTTGCAGAAACGGTATCTTTTGCATTAAGTAAAGCGCTCATTTACTCACCTCCCTTAAGCTACATAAACATACATATAAAGTTTTTCCATGCACACTACCGGCTTGACGGTAAACTCAACATAAACCGCTTCTTTGGTTTCGCCCTCTTTTACGGTAATGTTGGCGCTATCAAAATCGGTAATAGCTTCAATGGTTTGCATGGTCTTAGCATAATATACAAGGTCATTCCAAAAAGCAACCCGCCCAGCCGCGTTGTTCTGGACCTTGCCCAAATATGTACTTTCAAACGTACTTGCAGTATCATTTGCGATCTGGTCTAGCACTCTGATTACTTGATTAAGGCTAAAATCACGGTTTTTGTAAGTGGTAAAGCTTACAAAGCTGTTGATATCTTTAAGCACTCTAATTTCATCATTGACTTTATGAAATACAAACTGCCCGGCCGTAATCGCCGCCGAAAGCGTGCTTTGCTTGGTTTCACAGGTTAACGTAAATTCGCCGTCATATGTTTTATTGGTTACGCTTCTATTAACCTGGCAAGATGCTTCGGCGCCCATAACCCAATACACAGCGGCGCTTTCAGTGAAAGCACTATCTGAAACCGGTGTGGTAAGGTTAATACACCCTTCATAATCAGGTTTGCTTAAGCTGTATGCTACAAGCTGGAATTTAGCGCCTACGTCATCTCTCATTCGCTTTGTATAAGCTAAATACAGCCCCTTGATTGTTTCGTCCGTGCTTAAGCACCCAAGCACGTTAAAGCTGTAGGCTTCCAACGCTGCTAAAAATGCGCTGTGTGTCGTACCCGTGGCCGCCGTACCATCAGTACCGCCAGTTAAGGTGGTACCCGCTGTAACAGCAAGAGTTGCCGTGGTAATCCAGGTAACATAATCATTGTTAACCAGCCCCTTAACATCACTAACAGCGGTTTGACGGTCAACCAAGTTCCCGTCAAAGAATGTGCTCACATCAAACTTGCTTGCTTCGTCAACATTTGCGGCCACGACTATTTTAATTACATTGCCCCTAGTGCCGCTGTATTTAGCCGTTGCAAAGTCGCAAGATGCTTTAACGCCGCCACCATTTAGGCGATAGAAATAACCGGTTTTAAGGTTCATAAACAAGTCCCTTAAGCCCTTCATTTCGTCAGCCGTGTAATCGTAGCCAAAATATTTTAAGCAGTTCTCTTGAAAATCTGCCTGCTCTACCGTAAAAATAGAGCTGTCCGGCCCCCAATCCATTTCAATTGCCAGTGCGCCAACGCCACGATCTTTAAGCGTCATGGATGCACGCGCTAGGCTTACAAAATTGATATAGGCACCGGGCATTACCTTGTTTTGTACCAAAAAGGTACCGCCACCAAAAGCCATTATTTAACCTCCTTTGCCAGGAATCCTTTTAGCAAGTTTTCAACCTCACTAATTGGATATTCCTTGCCATTATCAAGCAACGCGTTTAACTGGTCCACCTGGTCAGCATACCGCTTGCTTAACAAGAGCTGTTCCTTTGTAAATGTTGGTTCCGTGACGGCTTCAACCACAACGGAATCCGTGTTTTCATCCATCCTTTACGCTCCCTTCCACTTTCAATGTTTCCATTAATTCCTCTGGCGCTGTAGTCCTCATTCGTACAGGATAAGTAACGTAAAAATGTAAAGAGTCCTCAACATATTGATAGGACATATCAATGCCCCGAACAGTGCCGTCCTCTGTGTCAACCTCGAACAAAGCTTGCGCCAAAGTCTCTCCCATCTCGTAGGCGGCCGGTTTATTATCTACGTAATAGATTACATCAAAGTAATAATAAGCCTGCTTAAAACCGCTTCCTAACAGCTTTTGCGCTGTGTTGATGCGGTTTGCGAAAAAAGATGGTTTAACAAAGCCTTGTTTTAGCTCACTATCATAGACCGGCCCGGCATTAAGCGCTTTTAAGGCTTTAATAACGCCATTCAACATTACTGTGTCGTTCATTTATAACCTATGCTCCTATAAAATCTATCAAGGTGCTTTTGTACTATTCCCTGCATATTACGTTCTACCTCATCACAGGAAATTTTCATCATGTAGCGCCCGGCAACAAAACGCCTTGTCCCCGTTAGCCTGTTAAGTCTGGTTCTGTGGCCATACTCCACATACATTGCATACTTTGTATCATTATAGAGTTGCACTTCCCAGACATTACCTTTTTTAATAATGTTGGTAATTTTCCATTCCCGGCGCAGTGTGCCGGTAATAACAGGCGTTTTTTGTTTAGTCCCACGCATTGCCAGCGCAACAGCTTCTTGCAAGGCAGCTTTAATAGTTTCATCTGCTTCATTTTTGTGCAAGGCCGCTTGCCACTTTTTAAGCGCCGAAAAATCAACTTTAATATTCATGGTTTAGTCTCTTCCAGCTCTAAAGTTAATTCGGCATGGTGTGGGTAAACTTGCGGCAACGAAGCATTATGAAACGTTGCTGTGCGCCCATCATCCCAAGTTATAACAATCTTGCTACCGGGGGTAATGGTTAAGGCCGCTCCGGCATAATACATTTTAATTGCCTGTTGCTGTGTATCCACCGTATCTGTGGTTTGAGTCTGGTTAATGCTTTTGTAGCTTACACGGCAACGGATTAAACCCTTGTAGGTTTCCACGCTGTCCGTGGCTCCGCTTGCAAGCAGCACAGGTTCAAAGCTATACACCTTTGCGCTTGCGTCGTACAAACTTTCTATAGCGCTTTTCACCAACGCAATTTGCGGAAACAAATTAAATCACGCTCCCTTGTAAGCTCTGCTATTAAAGCATCAAGCCGGGCCTCTGGCGACGTACCACCCAGATTAACGGTAACGTCGCCTTCGGTAATGGCTTTTACCACGCTTAAATCAGTACTACCCAGCACAGCGGATTTTTTGCACGCCAAAAAGCGCCCTGTTACAACATCAAGCAGCACTGGTTCTAATTCATCTGGCAACGTTGTTTGATTGATAAAGTTTAGAATGTGCTGCTTTTCGGCTGCTTCCAACACCTTGATTAGTTCGGTGTCTTCATCTGTCATGTTGTAGCCGGTAAGCTCGTTAATATATGCCTCGTAATCGGCCATAATGCATCACTTACCTTTTGCAGGCTTTTCCGGCTCCTTTGCCGGTTCAGGTTCGGCAACCTCTTTAAAGCCATCAGCAATTAATTGGGCCTTTTTAAATTCGGAATCTGTTAAAACTTGAATATTTAATTTCTGTAGTTTAAACATTTGTTGTACCTCCCTTAGGCCCCAATGTTACTATAAACCACATCCAGCCTATTAGCAGGAATCCACAGCTCATGGAACTTACGGTAATCAATATGCCAGCCATTGGAATTCTGCCAAGTCATAGGGTCAAAAATACGAACAGTGTCGGTCTTGCTTACTGCAATAGGTACATTTTGCGGGAAAATCAACCAATTAATCTGCTTGGCACCATCTGCCGCAACCAGGCCTCCAGCCTCTTGCCCCGTGGTCTTGCCGTCGTACTTAGTGTATAAGGTTTTCATGCGGTCGCTGGAAACTTTGATAATAGGAATGTTGTTATATCCTTTTACCTCTGTGTGAATCTGCCCGGCGCCAAAATTGATAACGTCCAACTCTTTAGTCAAAGCACTATTAAGAACCGTACAGGTCGGAATGGACATAACAATAACCAGCCCATTAATGTTACCCGCCTTATCTTGTACTTTGGCAATGTCGGCATCCAAAGCAGCTAAGATGGTATCCTTAGCCGGTGTGTAAGTAGTTGAATGGGATGCGCCAGCCGCTAAAGAGTGAATCTTGCTCCACCGGTAAGAATCAATCTCCGGGATTACATGCAAACGCTGAAATTGTCCCATGACATTACCGGCACTTGCAATAAAGTTGCTTTCGTTAACGTCCATGGCATCCAGGGTAAAGCCTCTGCCTCTGTCTTGGGTCATGGTGTAATCTTTATAGGTTAAGGTCACATCACCCTGCACATACCCGTTTACGCGGCTATAGTCTCCTAAGCCTTGCATGGTCAAAGTAGGAATCTTGACTGTGTCGCCGCCATTATAAACAACTTGTCCGGCGTTGCTCTCTAAAAAATTAGAAGTAGCTTCCTGTGTGATTTGTTCGTCAAGCATGGTTTGAAACAGCTTGGCCATTTCGATATTATTTGCCATTATTTAATCATCCTCTCAATTTAATTCCCATTGCGCTAGCCAAAGTAGCTGCAACCGTATTAGCACCGCTGGCCCCTGTGGTATCGCCGCTTTCAGCCGGCTTAAATGCGCCAAGGTTAATGCCGTTGCTTGTTTGTTTCGGTGTGTCCACATCAAATGCCCAAGCATTTTCCTTTTTGGCGGTAGCAATAGCATCTTCCAGACCCTTCACCTTGTCGCCTTCAAGCTCGTATTTATCAAGCTTAAGCATAGCCCTAGCAGCATTAATGTTTTTAGCTTTAGCAGCGGTAAGCGCACCGCTGACAATATTGTCAATGGTCATTTTTTGCAGCTTAACTTGAAAATCAGCGGCCTGTGTCTTGTTGGCTTCTTGTAGCGCTTCAATTTGCTTTTTCAATTCTTCATTATTTCCACTAGTCTTTTTCAGTTCGGTTAATTGCTTATCTCTTTCTGAAATATTGGTTTCCAAACCCTTCTTAGCCTCGTTTACCTCGTTAAACCGGGTTTTAGGTACAAAGTTTTTTCCTTGGTCCTCAATAATCTTATTAACCTGATCATCATTTAAGCCTAGTGCTTTTAGTTCATCCTTATTCATGCTTTACCATCCCTTCACATTCGCTTTTTACCGCGGTCAGCGTCCGCGCCGTTGTCTTTGTGTTTATCGCCTACAAATACCAAAACGGCAATAAAAAAGGACACACAAAAAATCGTGTGTCCCTGCAACTCCTAAACACTACTTACCGCAACCGCCGCCCTTTTTCTTGTCGTGGGTCATGGTAACACCTCCCTTCCAACCAAATAAAAAGCATTTATCTTGTAGGTGTTTTCATATAACATCAATAAATCAGGTTTTCGTCAGTCTCTGGCGGGTCTGTCCAATTCTTAGTGACTGAAATAACCCTGTCATAATAATAGTGCGCTATATCTTCTATCTGTTCAATATTATTATAGTGCATATACCAGTTTCCTAGCCTAGGTGTGCTCTCTTCCGCTATTTTCCATAGCAGCATAAATTCGTCCGGCTTTCCATCTTTGAAAAAGTGACAATCTCCGTTTTCGTCCTCTCGAACTATTTCCGTTTCGGAAATTCCATGTAAGATGCCAATGATCTTAATTTCACGCATTTACCACACCCCCTATTCATTGAATAGTATACCATAGATAAAGTTTGCAAACTCAGGATCAGCACTAATTAATTTTTGTGGATTTGTCAAAAGCTCTTCAACGCCCATTGATAAAAGCTCGTAGGCGGTGCCCCTGTAGTCCTTACCCATGTAAACATGCAAAAACTTGTCTTTTCTTGTCATTTCCCAGCTTTGATAATTAAGCCCCGTTAAACTTCTTAGACTTTCCAGGCTTTCACCTTTTGTGCGTCGATCATAAAAAAGCTTTTCCATTTTTAAAACATTGGGTCTCTTATGCTCGAAAAGGTGCGCAGACTCATGAAGCGCTGTTTTTATCGCTTCAATACCCACTTCCTTAGAATTTAAATGTATTTCTTTTTTCCATTCCGAATAAAAAGCTCTGCCTTTTTGGTGAACGGGTTTAATTATTACGTTAGCGGTTTGTAAATCTTTAATCCATGACGCCGGATAGGTTGACCAAGCTTCTTTTAGATATGAAAAGGCTTTTGAACGTGCGCTTGTCACTATGCTCTTAAAAAGTTTTAAATCGGTAGTGGTTCCCCTAACTTCATTTATGATTTTTGTAGACTCTTTAAGGTTTCGTCTTGCTATAAATTCTCGTACTTTATCAATTTTTGCTTGGTCATCTTTCAAGCTAGTGAATCTACTAACATATTCTTTATAATCAATTTTACGTGCTTTGTAATCGTCGTATGCGGCTTGAATGCCGTTTCTGATATCGTTAAGGCGTTGGCTAACAATGTCCATAGCGCTATTTCTAACGCTTTGTATAGGTCTATTAGCTAATTCGTCGTTAACTATTTGGCCAATTTTAATTATATCTACGTCAGTATAATTTTGTGGTAATGCTTGCCTTGCTTGTTCTATACGGTCCTTCAAT
>DAIQMR010000051.1:4228-9306 GCA_036788835.1 Acidaminococcaceae bacterium | reverse complement strand
TTTCACACGACATTAGGGTAATTAGAAATTTTTGTCAGCGAGTGGTAGTGATGAAAGACGGGCAATTTTTGCAAAAATTGCCTGTGAGTCAATTAAAGCTGGATAACAAGGACGAGTACATACGCAATTTGCTATCTTGCGAAATTAAGATGGAATAAGCGATGAGAGGTGGACAGTGAAAACTAAAGAAATGGATTTAACTAAAGGCAGTGTAGTGAGGAACTTGCTGCTTTTTTCTTTACCATTATTGGGGAGCTGCTTCTTTCAGCAATTTTATTCTACAGTAGATGCTATTATTGTTGGAAAATATGTTGGAAAAACAGGACTTGCAGCTATTGATGCGGTTTTCAATTTTCTTAAATTGCCAACATTGTTTTTTGTAGGAATTTCCCTAGGTGCTACTATTATTATTTCTCAATATTTTGGGGCAAAAAACAAAGAAGAAATGTCTGAGGTAGCACATACCATCATAGCTTTTTCCTTTGTTAGTGGGATAATAGCTTCTTTTGCAGGTATGTTTTTTGCCCCTTATGGTTTGTGGTTATTGCAAATTCCAGGCGACATTTACGCAATGACTTTAATCTATGTGCAAATTCGCTTTTGGGGTCTTGTGGCATGCTTGCTTTTTAATGTGGGGGCTGGTATTTTGCGGGCCGTCGGAGATTCCACCACACCTTTTTACATCATGGTATTTGCCTGCGTAGGCAACGTTATATTGGACCTGTTTTTCGTAGGATGGCTGAATTGGGGCGTTGCCGGGGCAGCGTGGGCTACCATAATAGTACAATTTTTAGGCACCTTGTATATTTTAAAAATGTTGAACAATAGCAAAGGCTCTGTGTCTTTAGAAATTTGTAAACTAAAAATACATTGGGATAAGCTTGGAAAAATTATTAATCTTGGTATACCGCTGGCTCTCCAGAGCGCAGTCTACCCTTTCGCCAATATGATAATCCAGGCCAGAGTAAATTGTACCGGCACAGATAATATAGCGGCCTACGCTTTATGCGGGAAACTGGATTTTATTGTTTGGCCCACGGTGGAGTCTCTGGGTATGGCAGTATCTACCTTGGTGGCTCAGAACTATGGCGCAAAGCTGTACGCAAGAGTTAGGGAGAGCATGAAAACCGGCCTAGGATTAACGGCCGGTGTAATAATAGTAATAGATTTTATTTTGCTTATGTGGTGTGAGCCAATAGGAAAATGTTTCCTTAATGCCAAAGACCACAATATTGTGCCTCTGACGGTCCGCGTAATGTGGCTATTGTTGCCATTTAATATGTTATTCGTAATTAGTGAAATACTTTCCGGAGCCATTCGCGGTATGGGGGAAACCTTCCGCCCTATGATTATTTCGCTAATTTGTACCTGTGGGGTAAGAGTGGTGTGGATACTCTTCGTTGTACCGGAGGACGCAACCCTCTTAACGATTCTGGGCTGCTATCCGCTGTCCTGGTTCTTTGTGGCCATCGCTATGGCAATATTCTACAGAAGGTTTGTAAAGATGCTACAAAAGTGATTGCCACTTTTGTTTCATATGGGTCATAGGTACAACACTTCCCTTCTAGCTTTCCCAGAAGGAGAGCAACCGCCGCTTGCATATATAACAATAGCATGGTGTGCCCTTGGCAAGCAAGATGGGACCTGGACTTTCGTGCCTAGCCAATGTGTGGATTTTGCGATATAATGAAGACAGTACATAATTTTAAAATCAAGGAGTGAGCATCATGAAATTCTTTAAAACTATATGTTTGGGACTTGTTATATCCGCTCTTTTAGGTATGGGAACCATTTTTGCCGCTGATAAGAATGTTATTGTTGTTACAGGTACTGCCTTTGCCACAGTGAAACCTGATATGGCCACAGTAAATATGCGCATCGAAGCCAGAGGCAAGACTTCTTCGGAAGTCAGAGAAGCTCTTGCAGTGCAAATAGCTAAAGTGCAACAGGCTGTTGCCTTTGCCGGTGTAACGGAAGACAAGATTAAAACCGGTCAATACAGTATAGTTAATAACGTCATTCACCGCAGAAATGGTCAAAGCCAGACTATTGGCTACAGAGGTACCTGTACCTTTACTGCTCAAGTAGAAGAAATAAATAAAATAGGCACAGTCGTGGACAGGATCGGCCGTCTGAACGAAGTGCAGATTACCGGCATTAACTTCGGTCTTCTCCATCAGGAAGAAATGGAACGCAATCTTTTAGCTCAGGCTACGGCAAACGCTAAAGAAAAAGCTGCCATCGTGGCCAATGCCGGCGGCAGGACTCTGGGGGCCTTGCTCAGTGCTGATATTGACAGCCAGGGCGGGAACAGGGTTAATCTGGCCTATGCCGTTAACGATGCAGCCCGCAGCGAAGGTGCCAAGATGACATCTACTCAGCTTTCGCCCGGCACTATGAAACTTACTGCTCACGTTAATACTCAGTGGAGCTTGCTGTGATATAGCAGATGATACAGAAGAGATCGTCACTTTTGTATCATTTACCTTTGTAACAAAGAAAAGGCACGTCTATGATTTTTTTTCATGGACGTGCTTTCGTTATTTTACAATTCTTTGCTTTCTAATATTTCTTTAGTTCTATTGAAATCCAGATAGGTAAGTGCACCGGTTTCTGTTTCCATTTCACCGGTTTGGTTATCATAGGGGTCACAGCGCCAGAATTCTTTGGGAACTGTGAAATCTCCCTGAAATTGAGTGTTGGCTACCATCCTATAAGGATCAAGATTGCCGAAATAATGCTTGCGGCGCTCTTCATTATGTTCTCTTACTGCACCGCCGCCAAAGGAAGGGTCAGCGTAGAGCCAGCCAAAGGGAGCAACATAAAATTGAGCCCAGTCGTGGGAACCGCAGAATTCCACTTCGGCTTTCCAGCCGCTTTGCCAGCGGGCAGGAATACCGGAGCATCTGCATAGAGTGATGAAAAGCAATGCCTGTACGCCACAATCGCCACAGAGGTTTCGTGCACAGTTTTCGGCAATATCTTCCATGCCGAAATAAGCACGCATGAAAGAGTATTTAACATTGAGTGTAATGAAATCGTAGATTTTTCTAGCTTTTTCCAACGGATTAGTTTCTTCTCCGCAAATTTCCTTGGCCAATCCTTTTAAGTAAGGCGTAAAAATTATGTGAGGGGCTTCTTCACTTAGATAGAAGGATGGTTGTTTCTCGTCCACCTTAGTGGGCTCGAGAGCTACATATTTAGCAGTGGATACATAGGAAAATTCCACAACAAAGGGATGATTATCGGTCATAGTTTCTTCCCAGAAAACTACCCGTTGTCCGGCATTTTCCGGAGAGACAGTAGTAGGTGCCGGGAAAATTTTTTCTAACCTAATATCGCTTTGCATAGCCGTAGCAGTAGGAATTGGCAAATAAGCCCTGACCTTCTGTCCGGGTTTAAATATTTCCGGTTTTATTTGAATAGTAGCTTTTCCCCTGATACGATTAGCCAGTTGACCTTTAGTTCGCATAAGAGCAATAGCACGATCCAGTCTGGCACCGGCCCCATCTGCACCAATGGGAACTATGTTAGCACGTTTAGCAAATCCGCTATCGGTTTTGCAAAGAGATTCAAAAAATCTGTCCAGATAATGAGGTTGACCGTCAAGATATATCCAGTTGATTTCACCATTTAATTGCCTTTTTTCAAATTCTTCTTCTGTGAAGTCTTTAATATGGTTGCGGACTAATTCTAACGCCTTGGCTTTGTTGTAGGGATAATTCCAAGGAAGCCGGCGGAACATCTCTTTGTGCGCTTTTAATGATTCCTTTAAAGCAAAAGAAATATTGTCCTTGGTTAATTTAGCATCAATCAATTTAATGGCAGCATCTAAATATCCGGCTTCCTGACAACGCTTGACATCTTCAGGTAAACCCATGTGCAAATATTTAAAAGCAGTATTTTGGTTCATAGCAGCCTCCTATACCAGCATCCGCATGACGTAGGCGCAGGCCAGTCCTAGGATATTCCCAGTTGCTGTACCCATAATAGCCATTAGCACGCCGATACCAATGTAGCTGCCGTCATAAGCTGCGGCAATAATAGGCGCGGAAGCCGCACCACCGATATTAGCCAGTGAAGCAATGGAAACCAGGCACAAATCGAAACGGAAAAGCTTGGAGAAAACAACCATTAAGCCCACATGGACAATCATGACAACCAGACCGGCCACAACCCACAGCGGAGCATCTAAAAGTTCGTTGAGCCCGGCTCTGGAAGCAAGCAGTGAAATTACCACATACAGATACATACAGGACAATTCTTCGGCACCGGCCAATTTCCCCAAGGGAGATAGGGCAGCAACCAAACCGATGCAGGTAACGAAGACAACTGTCCAAGTGGAAGCACCCAATGGAATAAGAGAGTTTAAGGGGCCGCCTACAATTTGACCAAGGGCAGACATAGCCAAGGACAAACCTAAAAGAATTAACAAACTTATGCCGTCAACACTGGCTTTTTCGGTAGCCGTTTCTTTAGAGAGCCTAGCCATTTCATCCAGATTTTCCGTGTTGGCATTGCAGAATTTATTCCATTTTGCGGCATAGGGAACAGCGATTAACAGGACGGCAATCCAGAGAGAATAATAAATGGTATCGACAATTAAAGCACAGGCAAAATCAGCAGGAGGAACTTCTAAGGCCATTTGCAAAGCAGCCATATTGCCACTGCCGCCAATCCAGGATGCGCATAGGGCTCCTAAAGCACGCCAGCTCTCCACACCAAGGGAACCCTTGAACAGAGCAAAAGCTGCTACGAAACCGACCATAATGGTAAAGGCACAGGAAAAAAATATAGCAATAATTCTGGGCCCTAATTTAACCATTTTCCGAATGTCGCAACGAAGCAGCATAACAAAAATCATGCCGTAAAGGAGATTATTTTTTACCGCAGAATAAGCCGGTGCGGTAGTTTTCATATCCCACAGATTAAAAGTGCAGAAGAACATATTGAAGATGTACACAAGCACAATGGGTGGGACGTAGTTAAAAAGTTTCCATTGTGTTTTGCGCTGAATCCCGACTAAAAGGGCAGCAAAGAAAATTAAAAATGCTACATACGTAAAACCGTTGGTTATC
>DAIQMR010000051.1:0-4128 GCA_036788835.1 Acidaminococcaceae bacterium | reverse complement strand
TAGGGCAAAGGAGCAGATAGGTCAATGTTTAGATAAAAAAGATGGAGTCTAACTCCATCTTTTTTTCTATTTCTACTTCTGTGCAACAAAGAGACACATAATATCTTCCGCTGGGAGTATGACTCACAGTGGCATTTAATATGCGTCCCTCTGGTATTAATTTGTTTTTTGTTTTAACCTTTTTAAATCTGCCTTGTCATGTTGAATAAAAATGTTTCGCTGTTTCTTGTAGCATATTCTTCTTGCTTTACTATCAACAAATGATATAATTATCTCTAATAATATCCAAAATTTAGCTAGAAGATGAGGAGAAAATCTTATGGCCTGGACAATTAAGATAGTCAAAGAGCAAGAGCAGGACCATGCCAAATGGTCCGGTGGCGTTACAACCCAGCTAGGTATCTATCCGTTAACAGCTCTCTATAAAAAACGTAATTTTGCCTGGCGTATCAGTACGGCAACAGTTGAAGATGCCAAATCTACCTTTACCAGTCTCCCCGGTTTCAAAAGAATTATCATGCCATTACAGGGGGAACCTTTGCAACTGAACCACAAGAATCATCATAAGGTTACCTTGCAATATTTGGAAACGGACACCTTCCAAGGTGACTGGGTCACAGAAAGCGAAGGGAAAGTCCAGGACTTTAATTTGATGCTGGCCGACGGTTGCGATGGCAGTATGCAGGGTTTCGAAGTTATGGACAAATGCACCTTTAACCCGCCAATAGCTAAACTGGAAACAAAGGGTGATACTGTCACTGTGGCTTTTTACTTATTGACCGGGCAGCTGATGATTGAGCAAAACTCACAGTCCGGAAAAATGAATAAGGGTGATTTTGCTATGTTTACGGCTCCTGCCACCATAAAGCACGGTGAATTTGTTTTGCACAGCAAAGGCGACGTACCGGCTATAGTGGCCTGTGTAGTAGTAAGATACGATAGATAAATTTCACACTCCAGTGTTCTCAGAACCATTGACCTTTTTGCAAATTGCGTCAATGGTTCTTTTTAATTCCTTGGCTAGTACTTCGTGACCGATTTTTTGCAGCCGGTCAACGGGACCGGCGATACTTAATGTGTATATGCCATCGGGCATGAAGAGGGGCATGGCCACAGCTGCAACGCCATCGTCAACTTCCCCTTCCGAAGAACAGTATTCTTTTCTTTGAATTTCTTTAAGCTGGGCTTTTAATTTTTTGTATTTAATTTTATCTGTTTTGAACTTAGCAAGAATTCTTTCTTGAATTTCCGGAGGTTGGGCAGCCAGGAGCATCTTGCCTGTGGCCCCGGAATCAACAGGCACAATGTAACCGTTTTCGTTGGTAACGGATAAAGTGTTTTTCGATTTAACAAGATCCACGCAAATACCTGTGTTACCACGCAAGGCAGATAACACTACGGTTTCATTGAAATGATCCCTGAGCTTTTGCATTTCTTCTTTGATGAGATCGCGAGAGGTCTGATGCACTGCCACAGCAGACGCCACCAGAAGGATTCCCGTACCCAGCCGATATTGGCCGTGAATCTGGGATTGTTCTACCCACCCGATAGATTGTAAGGTGCGCAAAATACGATAAATAGTTGTTTTGTGCATATTAAGGGCTTTACTTATTTGGGTCAGACTCAGATATTCTTCTCTTTGTGCTGCATACAACTCTAATATCTGGGTGGCATGGAGCACAGAATTTACTAACGGTGTTGTGGATGTTTGTGTCTTCATTGACATATTACCCCCTCTTTTGTTTCATTATAATGTTTGAAGCTGTCTTGGTCAACGAAAAAATTTCATAATAGTGAACAAGTTTCTCTATTGTGGAAAAATTCTTGACATTCTAAAGTTTATAAAGTATAGTCAAGGAAAGACACAATAATGCAATAAGTTTCATAATGGTGTACAAAAGGAGGACAAGGGCAGCATGGAAGTGGAGGAATTATGGCGGGGACGTTATGATGGTGACGCCAGAGAAGATTTGAGATTGTGGCAGACCATAGGAGAATTTACAGAACGCAAGATGTCCCGTGGGGCGTGCTTTGTTGGATATGATACAGATGAAGGAATCAGACGCAACAAAGGGCGGGTAGGGGCAGCACTCGGACCCAATGCCATTCGAACCGCTATGCAGTCTTTACCCAATATTAGCGGCTTGCAGGTTTATGATTATCTGAACCTGACTCACAAAAAAACAGAAGAGGCCCAAAAAGAATACGCAGAAAAGGTTGCGAAGGTTTTAAAATCAGGGATGTTTCCGATAGGTCTGGGTGGAGGTCATGATATTGCTTTAGGTTCTTTTCTGGGAATCAGGAATGCTTATCCCCAGGCAAAAATAGGTATCATCAATGTTGATACGCACCTGGATATGCGGGATTATAGCACAGGCAGAAATTCCGGCACTTCTTTTAAAGAAATTATGGATACGGATGCTAATACTCTTTATGCCAATGTTGGTTTTAAACCCCAAGGAAATACAGAACGGTTGGTTTTAGAAGCCTGCAAGCATAATGCTTTACTTTTGACAGAGGACATGGGCGAGGAGAGGATTATTACCAGACTTCAGGGATATGCCCAAGAAGTTGATGTACTATATGTAACCTTCTGCATGGATGTTTTTGATGCCTGTGATGCGCCGGGGGTGTCTGCACCGACTATTATGGGACTGGCACCCAAGAGGGGTATGCAGATTCTGCGACAGGTTTTAGCAACAGATAAAGTTGTATGTGTAGACTTTGCGGAGGTCAGTCCTCCCTATGATGAGGACGGGAGGACAGCAAAATTGGCAGGACTTTTAGCCTATGAAGTGTTGGAGCATGTGGCTAAAATTGGGATAAATCAACAAAAAGCAGTTTAAAAACAAGGGGGAAAAAAAATGACATTTTCGATTGTGAAGGGACTATTTACCATCAGTACGAGTGCAATTATGACCACTGCTATGGCAGCAGTGCTTCTGCTTGTCGGCTATTTTGTTAAGAACAAGATAACCGCTTTGAACAAATATTGTCTTCCTGCCCCTGTGGTGGGAGGCTTTATTTTCATGTTTATTACTTTCATTGGCCACGTAACCGGAACTTTTGCCTTTAAGTTTGATACTTATTTCCAAGATCCGTTTATGCTGGCCTTTTTTACTACAGTGGGTCTTGGGGCCAGTTTTTCTCTTTTGAAAAAAGGTGGCGTACTTTTAATTGTATATTGGCTGGTAGCAGGGGTAATTTCTATTTTTCAGAATATCATCGGCATTGGTGTTGGTAAAATTATAGGACTGGAAGCTCCCTATGCACTTTTGGCTAGTGCTATTTCTATGATTGGTGGCCATGGCGCAGCAGGTGCTTATGGTAAAACCTTCGTACAAATGGGGTATCCTGTAGGTATGGAAGTAGGAGCAGCCGCAGCCACTTTCGGTTTAATCACTGCTGTGTTGGTTGGTGGTCCTTTGGCTCGTAGGTTAATTGAAGTCCATCATCTGACTCCTGACGAAAGCGAGAACTTTGAAACGGATATAGAAAAAGTTAATGAAGCAAAAAACGAAAAATTGCCGGCTTTGGATATTATTAAGAACGTAGCAGCTATTTTAGTATGTATGGCGGTAGGAACACAGATTTCCGGCTGGATTGGCAAATTAATCGGCATGAGTTTTCCCACCTACGTGGGAGCGATGTTCGTAGCGGTAATTCTGCGTAATCTCAACGAAAGCATCCATTTGTATAATTTCAGCTTTTCTTTGGTGGAAAATGTCGGAGACGTTATGTTAGCTTTATATTTAGGTATTGCCTTAATGACTTTGAGACTTTGGGAATTGGCCGGTCTATTAGGCGGCGTTGTCGTAGTTGTAGGCTGTCAGGTCCTTTTCATGGTGGTGGCCAGCTACTTTGTTGTTTTCAGAGTTTTGGGTTCCAACTACGATGCGGCAGTAATGTGCGCAGGGTTATGCGGACATGGTTTAGGGGCAACTCCTTCTGCTATTGTTAACATGACAGCAGTAAAGGATCGCTATGGTATGAGCCGCAAAGCTTTTATGATAGTTCCTATTGTCGGAGCTTTCCTTGTGGATATTATTTACCAACCCCAGACCATTGCGTTTATTAAATTCTTTGTTCATGCAGCAACTAAATAAATTAATATAATTCAGTAAAGTC
>DAIQMR010000050.1:0-9405 GCA_036788835.1 Acidaminococcaceae bacterium | reverse complement strand
CCGCTGGCATCTTTAACCTTGCCGCCGGAGATTTGGGTGAACGCCGTGCCGGTCAGCGCCACATCGCACGTACTGTACCCGGCGGCTTTCCGTGCAATACCGTTCAGCTTTACCACGCCATCAAGCCCGGCTCCCAAAGCTGTCCCCGGAGAGCGGCTTGCATAGCAGTAGGCCAGCGCCTGCATATTGTCATAGCTTTTTAGAGCGAAAATAGACAAAAGCTGATAGTCGGCACTGTCCTCTTCAAGATAGATATCATCGCCATAAATGGTTTTAGCACTGGCCACCAGGTCATCAAGGATGTCCTGGTAGGTGGGCAGATGGAGCCCGGTAGCATCAACATAAGGCGCAAAATAGCTCATTTGGTAGCCTCCCCGTTCGTAACCATAAGGGTGCCGTAAAGGGTTTCCACGGTAGCCTTAAAAGTGTATTTTCTTTTGACAAAACTGGATTCATACCCCAGGATGGACATCACCCCGGTGGTACCCAGAATCCGTTCCCGGATGATAAGGTCGATAGCCTGCAGATTATCGTCCGTGGCAGGCACGCCCAAAATCCGTTGGAATAGCGGCAGGCCATCCGTTGTGTTCTCCCACCACTCCCCATAAAGTAAAAGCAGGCGGGATTTGATGGCCTGCGCCACCGCCTCCACGCCCGTCATGTAGTCTTTGACGCCCCGGCCAAAACAATAATCCCAGGACATTTCAAGCCGTCTATAACGCATTAGCTAACACCCCCGGTATTGGAACCGCCCGTGGTAACACCACTGTGTTTGTGAGCCAGGAAAACCTTGCCGTCAATTTTGGTAGAGCTGCCGATATTCACGGTCCCGGCCACGATATTAATGGTGTTCCCGGAAATTTCAATATAAGCGGAGCCGCTCTCATTACGGAGCTGGGCGCTCCCGGTCGAATAATTCGGAAGAACCCTGGGCTGGCTCCATGGCCCCAGGACGGCAAAACTATCGCTCAAATCGTGGCGGCGCAAATCAATCTGGTTCTGCACACCGCCGCTCTGCCACCAGGCATCGATGCAATTGTCCCCAAAAATAACGAGGCACTCATCCCCGGCCTTAACAGGCAGGGTAAGTGCGTAGCCGCCCGCCCTGGGCAGCACGATGGGAACATCAACCAGCACCGGAATCTCAACCCAGGAATCGGTGCCGTCCTGTGTTAATCTTTCTCTGACGGCGCAGCGGACCGAAACGGTCTGCTCCTTCGAATTGAACGAGGTCACGATGCCCGGCATGGCCACCCGCAAATTATTTGCCATCCGGCGGCCGGCGATATCCGCCTGGCGTTCCGGACTGGCGTCCCTTTCGTCAAGTGTAATCATTTTTATGCTCCGTTCGGGTTTTGCCCGGAATTGCCCAGCAGGGCAGGCAGGGAACCCTTACCATACCGGCTGATGCCGGAAACATCCGTATACCATTCTTGGCCGCGGGTGTCCCCGGAATGGGTGACCTCCGTAGCCTGGTAAATCCAATCATCATCCAGCGGCGTTTGTTGTGTGTTTGGCTGAACCTGATTCTCGTTGACTTCCGAATTTTTTAACTGAACCATGGTCATAAGTTTAATGGCCGGATTCAGCAGCAACCGGAAATTCACGCCAAACTGTGTCTGTTGCGGCATACCGATGAGCCCGGTCGATGGTGTGACCACCAACGCCTCGCCCTCCGGGATGTCGGTCAGCTTCGTGACGTTTAGTTTTCCGCCCTCAATCCAGCACACCGCATTATTTCCACGGCTGATATCCTGGATGTAGTCTCTCGGCTGACCAAAGAACACCTTCCCTCGCGCCGTTTTTTGGCCGCCAAGCGATTCTGATACATGGGTTGAGGGAATTACCACGGAGCCATCATTGCACGCGACAGTGAGAGCCTGGCGCTGATTCAGCCCCCGGTTCACCGTCTTTTTTATGAAATTCAGATTCAGCTGATTGTCCCCGTCAACGCAAACGAGGTCGAGCACATAATCAACGTTGGACTCTTTGCGCCGGAGCGGATAAGTTACCTGGCCATCAAAAATCTTCCCGTACTGAGTGTAGGTGGTGACAGTTTTTGTCGTGCCGTCCTTTTGGACTTCCTGTTTGGTTTCGCCCTCATAGCCGGCCTCGATGATAACCCGGTCGCCTTCCTCAATGATTTTCTGCTCGGTGTCTTTTGCAAGATTGTAGATATGCACCACGGCATAGCCAAAAGCAGGCATCCGCCGGATGTGGACTTCAAATTTGCAATGCAAATCTGACACGTTCAATGCGGCCTTATCATTTTTGTCCGTGATAAGGATGCGCCATTTGCGCAGCCACTGTCTCATGTTGAATCACCCCAAATCAGCAGGAACGTGGAACCCAGGGTTTTATTGTCCGGTTGTTCCAAATCTGTGTCGGTGGCCGCCTCGATATAGGCCTCACCGATATCGAGGTATGCATACTGCCCCAAGAGGTTAACCCCCGGCACAAGCGGCACGCCGCACACCAAAGGCTTTTCTGTGCCGGCATCGTAAATGTCGGCCAGCCAAAAACCGTACTGATCCAAGTAGCGCAGTTTTAATAAAATATCAATATTCACGGCTCCGCCCTTAAGCGACACCGTGAATGTTTGCACAGAATACGGAGTGTTGTCTAAAGGAATCGTAACGTAGCTCAATCTTGCGTCCCCCCTTTAGGGTCAATGCCGGCACCAATGGACTTCGGGTTGGTTTTAGGCTGAACCGGTCCCTTGTTAGCAGCGCCGCCGCTCGTCCAGCTCCGCGCGCTTACCTTTTCAGAGCTGACATTTGCAATCAGAATCTGTTGCAATTGCACGGTAGCCCGCAGGCCGCTCTGCGTATGGACGTCATCGTTAACGCTAATATTTGTGATTAGCATATTTTCATAAGAATTCAGCTTAGTCTGCACCCGCACAGGCGTTCTTGCCGCCTGCAAATCAACCAGCGCCCGGTAGGCGCTTATTGATTTAGAGTAAGCCCCATAAAACTGCCCCGGAACCATGCTCGCCATGGCATCGCTCATGGCAATCTCCATGGAGAGCCGGACCGGTTCCATATAGGCGTGGTCTGAAATATTTGCTCCGTTCTGCACCGGATGAGAGGTGACGGTCAGCGAGCTTTCAGTGCTGGTGTTTAATACCGCATCAAAAAAAAGCCCGCCAATATTCGTCTTGATATAAACCAGCAACTCCGGCTGCAACTGAATCCACTGAGGTGGCCTGTACCCCTGGTTAATAATTCCCGGCAGGGAAGTCAGCTTTGTGGTCAGGCTGCTATTCCAAAACCCTTTGTCAGCGGTCATTAAATTATCCAAAATGCTCATTTGCCCACCCCTAACCAACAATTATCCCGGTAGTGTTTCTGACACCCAGCCCACGGGTAATCCTCCCTATCTCTTGGCCAAACGCCCCGGCAATGTCCTGCGGGCTGGCATTAGAGCCGCCCACGTTGATATTTATATCCCCCATGGAGAACCCACCATAATTCGTGTCGCCTGTCGGCATGAACGCCGTCCCGGCAGCAACCCCACCGGCAAAAGTGTTGCCGATGCCACCACCGGCAAAGCTATTGCCCATTAAAGTGCTCCCCGGAACCGTACCACCGCCACCTACGCCACTGGCAAGGGCATCCGGAGCATCATCCCCGGATACAGGCTTAGGCTCGTGCGGCGAGCGAACCGGAGATGCCTTATCATAGTTATAAGTGCGAGGGTCAACAGGATTCCCACTTGGATCATGCAGGCCCCAGTGCAAGTGTGGGCCCGTGCTCCTGCCCGTGGAGCCAACCTTGCCGATGTATTGGCCCCGCTGAACATCCTGCCCCTCTTTTACATTTATTTCCGACAGATGGCCATAAAAACTTGTATACCCGTCTTTATCGAGCACTTCTACATAGTTTCCGTAGCCTTTTAACCAATTGGCATAGGTTACCTTGCCCGTCATCATGGACGGCACCGGCGTACCCTCTTCGATGCCGATATCAATGCCATCATGGGTAACCTGGTATTCCCCGGTGACCGGGTTTGTACGGGCTCCGAACCCAGAGGTGACGGTTCCTTTTTTGCCACCCCACGGCATATTGCTGGAAGTGTCCCCGGACCCGGAGATGCCAGGCCCAAAACTGCCAGTGAAATCGTCATACTGCCCTTTGCCAAATTCCTTAATAGCGTCCAGCACCATACCACCGGCCGCTTTGAAATTGCCGTCCATTGCCATGGCCACGGCGGCGAACAGGTTACCAATCAGGCCGGTCATGCGAGCCAGCGTCCGGAGAGCAAATCCGATGTGTTTACCAACCGCATCCCATACCCCGGTCATTTTAGATTCGTTCCCGGTCATGGTAGCAACCAGCTTCAGCAGGGAAGTGATTAACTTCTCCACGCCACTAATGAGCTCTCCAATGCCTGTCTTCCACTCGCCCAGGGTTTTGTCAATATCAAGGCCTTTAAAAATGGTTTCCAGGGTAGTGGCGATGTTGTCCATCCAATCCTTAACGTAGCCAAGCCACTTGTCCCCGCTGCCATTACCGATATCAATCAGTTTTTGCCAGATGGGCGCGAGGGTTTTGCTGGAATTCCAGCCGTTCAAATAGTACAGGAAATCCTCAACCAGGATGATGACGGCAGTGATGGCCATAAGCATCCGCCCAAAAGGGCTGGCCATGATGAGCACGCCCACGGCCGCAAAGATAGCGCCCCACTTCTTAACCTTGTCCGGCAGGCCATCAATAAAGCCCACCACGCCCCCAATAAACGATTTGGCAGCCTTGGCGAGCAAGTATACGAACCTCACCACTTGCGCCAAACCTTGGGCGATTTTTTGCGCAATGTTAGGCATATTCTTGCCCAGCTTATCGCTGAGCCACGCAATAAACTTCTTGAATTCAGCAATCGGCCCGGCCAGGTACTTGATGAGGTAGTATACTATCCATTCTTTCAGCATTTTCAGCCGCATGAACAGAGCCTGGATATCATAACCAATCTCCCGGATGTACTTTAGCTGAGCGTTAGCGTCTGACGGCGTGGAAAACTCCTGCATTTCCTGGCGCAACCGGAAGAACTGTTCCCGGAGCTCCGGAATCCAGGCGATATCATCGGCGCTGGCATTCATGGTGTCCATGGCCATTTTTAAACCCTTGGCAGAATCGGCGGTTATCCACATATCCTTGCCAAGCTTCATGTAACCCATCTGGGCGTCAGCCACGGATTTAATCAATCCAACCGTGGCCTTTGTCAGCCCGGCGATGCCACCGGCCGCCGCCACAAAGGGTGCCGCAGCGCCTATCTTATTGATAAGCCCCTGTAGCTGCGCCAGGGCCTGGTTTGCCGAATTCATGGACTGTGTATCAATGTCCGCCCCGATCTTAACAAGATATTCCTCAACAGGAAAGCTCATACCAACACCCCTTATTTATTGTTTTTGGCGGCCTCAATGGCCCGTGCCTTGTTTAGCTCTTTGACGGCCATAATTTCGTGTGCATCCATGAGGTCGTCAAAATCATAGGTGCCGTCCCAAACTTCGTGCTGCCGCCACATCCCGGCGGCCACCGGAGCAAAGCAGAAAGCGTCCAGTGTTGGGTAGGGAACAGGCTCAAAGTCAAGGCTTATTTCGCCATCTGCCCCAACCTGGCCGCGTCGAAAAAATCCCCAATGTTAAAAATGGCCGCATTAGCCGTCAGACCGATAACGGTCATGGCATCGTAGGACAGCTCATCGTCCACAAAAGAGCCGTCAGCCTTTAAAATCGGCTCCGGCATCTCATCGTCCCCGGCGGCAACCAGGTGCCGCACGCTGGATAGCAAAATGTCCTGCATTTCAGCAAAGTCACCCCGGCTCAGATTTGGCAAGAGGGAACCCAAAGCGCCCACATCAAGTTTCTTCCCGCCCTGCACAAGCGGAACCACCAAGATAGCAATCTTGGCGGCAACGTAGGATGCCGTCCTGGCATCCAGTTTAGTCAGGCGGTACTTTTTACCGCCGATTTCGATATCTTTAGTTTTTTGTTTAAGCATAATGGCCTCCTCCGGCAATTAAGTTAAATAGGGATATTGCGGATATCAGCCGCCATAAGCGTCCAGGTTACCCTTTGTCCTTGCGCCTGGTACGGCACGTCCGCCTCTTTTTGAGGGCTCACGCCCGTAACAACGTGGGAACCGCCCGTGGTGCTGTTTTTCAGCAGAACAGAGGTGGTAGCCCAATCAGAGGTGGGCAGATTCCACAAAGTGTTAAACCAATTGAGCAACCAGAAATGCAACGGACTCGTCTGTTGGCATTCGATAGTGATAACGCCGTTGTTGCCGGCGATTTTAGACACCATGATGGAGCCGTCAGCGGCCACATCATGAGCGCTCCGCTCTGTGGATTTGGAAACCGTCACGCCACCCACGCCCTGTCCGGTAAAGATAAAGGGAGTGAGAGCGGAATGATTGATGGAGCCCACCAAATCAGTGAAGCTATAAGTAGTATTTGCAGCCATTGTCTATGCCCTCCTTAGCGGTTAACGTTGACCTGAATGGTCACGAATTCAATAGCACCCGCCAGCTTGCAGCAAACGTAGATAGGCGGCGCTTTGCGGGCATCCCGGTCGGCCTGGCTTTGGTCATCAATGGCCTCGCTTTGCACCAGATAGCCATCCGGCAGTGTGTCCCCGGTGGCCAGGCCCAAACATTTAGAGCCGTTCCACTTACCCGGAGTGATGAACCCTGTGTTAACGTACTTCTTGCAAGCCGTATTGATTACATTCACGATACTAGCCACGCCGGACTCGGTCTGCGGAACCTTGCGGGTCTGATAGAGCAGGTCCATGACATTAAGCTGAATATCATTAACCAGCATATCCAGGTTAAGGATTTCGTCAAAAGAGCTGCCGTCAGCACACAAGCCCTGCTGGAACACATCGTAGCTATCAGCACGGTTAACGTAAACATTGCCATTGTTCCCGGTGATGTAGTCAACCTGGGCCTCGGTCAAGGCCTCAACGGTCACGCCCACCTCTGTCTTGTACGCCAGGGTGAACGCAGAATCGGCCGTTCCGGTGTTTGCGCCCATGGCGTAACCCATGATGGATGCGATAGCATCCGGAGTGTCGGATTTGGAGCAGTACTGGCCAAAAGACCGGCGGTACTTCTTTGCTTTCAAGGCAATGAAGATGTCGGTAGCGGCTCCTGCGGAATCCAGGACGGCCGCATCGTTGGTGGTGTACATGAGGAACGTGGACGGCTGTGCAGACTCTGCCCAAGCGGCCTGCGCCGTGATTTCCTCTGCGGTAGCCCCGCAATAGGTGAACCCCCACCACTCACTGTTAGCAGCACGGCAAGCCGTAGCGGCCACAACAACGGTCTCATCCGCAGCCTTAGTGCCGATGGCAACCCGGTCGGGAGCCGTGGGGGCATTAAAGTAGAGCAGGGCAGCCTTATACTCCGCATCGGTGGCCTTAAAACCATCGGTCAGCATAGCATCGGCGCTGGTGTAGACACGAACCCTCTCCGCCGTAGGAATCACGGTGGCAGGGCCGATAATCAACCCCAGGTTAAAACCCTTTCTCGCTGCGGATTTCAGGCTCAGGTTCACGTTGACATCAACAATAGGTGTCAAATTTAATTTAATAGCCAAAAATCTCACCCTTTCTTAACTATGATTCCGGATTCCAGCACCACTGTGCTATCGCCCGGTTCGTTGGCATGGACGGTCACATCAACCTCTGTGATGGACTTCACGCCGGTTTCAAAAGTCATAAGGTTATTGAACCTCAATGACAAATCAGCCCGCTCCCACCAGCGCCCCTGGAATAACTCCGGAGCGCGTTGTGGAGAGTCGGGCGATGGAATTAAAAACAATTTGTTGCTTTTGAGGTTTGGCAGGCCACCAATGATCGCCCGCCTTATCTCAATCAGATTACTGTACCCATTTGGGCCGTAGGCGATAAGGTTTAACCGCACCACACGGGTCTGGCTATCTGTTCTTTTGAGGTCTTGGCCATCATCCGCCCACACCGTGTCAACCGGCTGAGCGATGTCCTCATTGCCCTCATCCAAACACTGCAGGAACACCACATCATCCGTGATGCCCCAATCGGGCTGACCGTTTGTCGGCCAGCTCTTCCGGACCGGCGGCGGCGTGGTTGTTTTAGCAACCCCAAGGATAGCCATGAGCTCCGTCCAAAAGATTGTCTCCAATGCTTTCAAACTAACCAATGGAACCACCCTCCAATCGCACGCAAATGGCCCTGTAAAAGCCGTAATCAATATCTGGACTAACTGTAGCCACCTTATACGTTGCGCCGCGCCATGAAAGCGTGTCGCCAAACCCCGGCCGGGTACCATCGGTCTGCATCAACCGCTCCGTGCACAGGAACTTTATACCGCCCTTCACCCGGTCGCCCTCGGGAACTTGTTCCAAGTCTTTAGGGCTGGCCACGGTGACGATGCCATATAAATAAAGGGTGGACGGCTTGTTCAAGGCGAACTCACCGTCTACCCATTTACCGGAGGAGCGTGTGATTTTTACCTGCTGCGCACCCAACCTGGCAGAGCAGGCAACGCGTGCTACATTTACCATTATTCATCCCTCACTACATAAACGATAGCCTTTCTGAGCGTGCCAGTGTCAATCAGCGGAGAATCGCTACCCTTGGCCGCTATCGTGGAGTCGGCGTTCTTTGGCCAGCCATTAGCAGGGTTCTTAAACCAATCACGGGCCGCATTCTCGGCGGCGAACCCGGTCTTGTGGATAGCCCGTAAGACACCGGGACGGTCATCCTTTGCGGTGGCCGTGATAATCTTGGCATACTCGGCAGCGATTTTCTTTCTGTTGTACTTGATAGCAGGCTCAAGGACGGGCCTGGGCGGAGAGTGCCACAACGGCGAACCATGCGTCATGACATACAACGAAAACGCATCGCTATATTTCATAGGCGTGGTTTGGTTATTCATTGCCCGGTCCATTTCTTGAATCATGGACCGGCGGCGAATACCATGCGTATGGATATAGAGCAGCTCGGCATTGTTAATCTCGGAACCGGGACGGCTCGCATTTTGCTGAGGGATACCAACGTAGATATTCCCCTTGTGTTTCAGCGCCTCCAGCCTTTGAATCATAGCCTTCACCCCGCCATTACGCCTGGTGTGGACAACTTCAACCCGGACTACCATACGTACATCCCACCCTTGCCTAGCATCTTGGCCGTGGTGGCGAACTGCACACCGAAAGCCGTGGCCTTGAATGCCGCCCAACCGCTTAAATCGCCCGCCAGGGAACCGAAATCGGTGGAGTAGGATACTCCATCGGCGGATTCACTCGTAAGCACGCCATGCGCCTCGCACGCAGCCATAACGGCCTGCGCCGATGGGTTATCACCATCGGGAGTGCATTGCAACCATAGGGTAGCCAGGTGCGCCACAAAAAGGCCAAAGCATAGCC
>DAIQMR010000049.1:0-9732 GCA_036788835.1 Acidaminococcaceae bacterium | reverse complement strand
TTTCAACTAATTTAAAGTGACGAATGCTGCCTAAATTAATGTGCCGGACAACATTTAGACGAGGTTCTGGTGGGGTAAATAACCTTAACTTCTGTTTCCTCTGATTCTGGCAAGGTTTCTTTTTCTGTTGTTTTTCCAACAGATAGACCAGCCCAATAGGACTGGGTAGGAAGTGGAATATTAGCTTTTTCACAGGCTTCCTTTAATTTCTGGTACGGAACCTTATATTGCCTAGCCGTCTTGCTTAGACCTATTTTCCAGATTTCCGTGTAAAGCTGCTGTCTGTCAAAGGTTAGGGTTTTCTTTTCCATTTCGTCATCACCTCCAATTCCAAAAGTTATGTAATCATCACAGTACGCCGTAAATTCCTCTATCTCCTGCAGCAACCGCTCTCGTTGTGCAGCAGTTATTTTCGCCTCCCTTACAAGTTCTTTTGCCTTAATAAAAAACTTAAGTCCTGTTTCATTTCCTCAAATTCTTTGATTATTTTTTCCAAGTTGTTTTCTATACCCTGAACCTGTACTTCAGAAATGGTGCCGTGGTTATAGGCAATAAGCCTTTCAGCCACAATATGGTACCCATAACTATCCGTATACCTGTCTTTGTTATGTACGGTAAAGCCTATAGGGAGCTTTTCCTCACGCATTCCCCAACTTATCGCCATAGTGGACACACCAAGATAGTCTGCTGCTATCTTGCAGGTTATTTTCTTCATTTTCCTTATCTCGTCATCTGTATATTTAGCCAAGGATCTCACCTCCTTTGCAAAATGGTCGTTCAGTTATACACCCCAAAAAGAAACCATCCTATTTTTTCGAACTCTTTCTCTTTCTAAACGCCCTTACATTGTTGCGTATTCTTGCTTTCTGACATTCTTCTTCATCACAGTATTCTTTCCTGCCAATAGCGGCGAAGAGTTTATGGCAGTTTTTGCACTCCTTTATAGCATAAATAGCCGAACTTCCCGGAGCACCAGCTATTATACCTGATACTATGCTCAATGTGTACCAAGCTATATCAAAAATACTATGCACTACCGGGGCCAGTACAAACTTCTCCGTTTCTGCGTTATATTCTAGTTTCATTTTAAGGTCAGGGAATAGTTCGGTATATTGCTGACAAATCCTTAGAAAATCGATGTTTTCTTCTTTATACTTTTCAAAGAAGGGAAGCCCGTCATGATATTTCCCGATTTTATATAGATTCATGGCAATATCATCTACGCCACTTTCTTCTATTTCTTTAATAGCAAAAAACATCTCAGTTGCATTGCAAAGGTCACTAAGATCCTTCAAAAAGTCATCTAACTTGAACTTTGCTACATTTTCAATACGTCTTTCCTCTCGATGAACCATCTCCGTAAAACCAACTTTAGCCATAGTACCTTCTTTATAGGCCAAAAGTTGTTCCATAGAAGGGTTTTTAGATAATTTTTCTAGTGGCTCTACTTGTTTCGTCGTTTTGTCATAGTGTATGTTTTCGCCCATTTGTTCTAGTTCTAAGATTACGTCATCGATATCATATGGGTGCGTATATGTCATACACCATTTTGCTACTGCTTTGCATGGATCTACTGCTTTTTTACCCCTTGGAAAATTAATATCCTTGTTTAAATTACACAATGTTATCAATAGCTCCTGTCCACTTAAAGACAGGGGTTCTTTTGTTTTGGCCGACTCTTCTGCTAAAACTTCGGGAACTAAATAAACGCCATCCTCTTCTTGAACCACAGAATAATAATCAAAGCAGACTGATTCTTTTTTTATGTCTCCTAGTCCACCTAACTTCACTTTTCCCGCAAATGTTAAATATTCCCAATATGAAGATGTTCTTTCATAAACCCCGTATTTACCATATTTTTTATCTTTTTTCATTGTCATACCGCTTTCAAATGATGTAATCGAATGTGTAATCGAACCATTTTAGTCATTAATTACATTTTATCCTATACTATAACCAAAAGCAATCAATTAAAAATAAAATTTAATTCTTTGCAATTACATGAACCCTGAAAACTTAACAGTTTGCTCGTAAGGGGTACCTTGCGGAAAAATGCTGATATATCGGAGCATATCGAAAGAAGGTTAATACTCGAGGTCGTCAAACAAGGCGCCGGGAAGGAAACGTAGCGGGCAAACGCTAATATTTAGGAAAAAACAAGGAGGAAACAAAACATGAAAGATAAAATTGCATTAAGTGTTTCAGAAATGGCGTTACAGCTTGGAATTAGTATTCCTAAAGCATATGAACTAACAAAAGAACCTGGTTTCCCTATCTTAAAAATAGGCACAAGGATTTTAATCCCCAAGGCCGGATTCCAAAAATGGCTGAATGTAAATTCAAGGCCAAAGAAATAATAGTAACTATCTTATAGAAAGGAGGTACGTAATTTGACACACCCAATGCAAGAATTAATGAATAAAAAAATATGGATATGCTGGAACTATAAAACGGTAAAAGGGAAAAAGACCAAAGTCCCCTGCTCAGCCAACGGTGGCACAACCGGAACATCAAAAAATTACTCCTTTACATGGGTAACATATGAAGAAGCTATGTCCGCTAAAATAAAGAATAAATACAGTGGCGTTGGTTTTATTATCCCAGAAGGATACTTTTTCCTGGACATAGATGAAAAGGATCTTCAAGATCCTATTGTTCAGAGATTTCTCAAGCGCTTTAGCAGTTATACCGAATACTCCGTAAGTGGCACAGGCCTTCATACTTATGGCAAATGCGACATTAAGCAGCTCCCTACATATTTAGATAAGGCTGGCATTATTCGCCTAGAAAAAAAATTCCTTATGAAAAATTCCAAATTGGATTTGGAGCTCTACATAGGTGGGCTAACTAATCGCTTTGCCGTTTTTTCCGGCAAAACCATAGTAGACAAACCTCTGGAAGACTGTACACCAGCAATTTTAGAAACCTTAAACAAAGAAATGCTAAAGACTGTACCTAAAGAAACTGCTGTGCTTCCTTGCAGCAAATGTGATGTTGATTCTGTAATAAAGCATCTAAAATCAGACCGTAACCATGATAAGTTTATGCGGCTTTTCGATAAAGGAGACTTAACAGGTTATGGCAGCCAGTCGGAGGCAGACCTTGCTCTTTGTACTATAGTGGCTTTCCGAGCCGGTAACAACCCTGAAGCCATAGATTCAATCTTTAGAATGAGTGCTCTCATGCGTGACAAATGGGATAGGGAAGATTACCGGGACAGAACCATCGAAAAGGCTATTGAAGGATGTCATGGGGTATTTCACTACTCTGTGAAGCCTAGGCCTGAATTCGTAAAATATCAGCCGGAATCTGGCAAAGAAATAGTTTTGCCTACGATACTGACCAGGCACATACGCAATGACCTACATTACATATTTGTTCGGGATAACGGAAGGCAAGGTGTCCTCCGCTATGTTTATGAGAACGGCTGCTATCGTTATTATTCCGATGATATGCTTCTCGGCCTCATAAAACAATACATCGTGGCTTATAACGAAGATATTGTGAAAATGTCCTCTGTGAAAGAAAGTTTTGGTCTTTTGACCAGTGACCTTAATTATGTAAACTATGACGAATTGAATTCCGATGAAGATATCATAAACTTTGAAAATGGCATTCTACGGTTGTCTGATATGGCGCTTTTGCCCCACTCTCCGGATTATCTGACTACTATACAAATCCCTTGCAAATGGTTGGATGAGGCAAAACCCACACCTGTTTTTGACAGATATATGAAAACCCTCACCAATGGCGATATGCAAGTAGAGAACCTTTTATATGAATTTTGTGGCACAGGCCTATCTAACATAAAAGGCTATCGAATGAAAAAAGCCTTGTTCATGGTAGGCAATGGAGACACAGGAAAGTCCCAGTTAAAGAGTCTGGAAGAACGTCTTTTAGGCAAAGGTAACTTCGTCAGTATAGACCTTAGTGAAATAGAGGCCCGTTTCGGGACTAGCAATATCCATTGTAAACGCCTGGCCGGAAGTTCGGACATGAGCTTTATGACGGTCAGTGAACTTAAGACTTTTAAGAAATGCACCGGCGGAGACAGCCTTTTTGCTGAATTCAAAGGTATGAACGGCTTTGAGTTCACTTATGGTGGCCTGCTCTGGTTCTGTATGAACAGGCTGCCTAAATTTGGCGGTGATGATGGGAAATGGGTCTATGACAGAATAATGCATGTGGAATGCACAAATGTCATTCCCAAAGAGAAACAAGACAAGTATTTACTTGAAAAAATGTATGAGGAACGGGAAGGCATAGTGTATAAGTTCATCATGTCCTTAAAAACTATGATAGGTAATGGTTATCGTTACTCTGAGCCCGAATCCGTTATTCAGGCCAGAAAGCAATACATGGAAGATAACAATACCGTTATTGGTTTCTACAATGAATGCATGACTGAAAGGTTGTACAACAAATTTGATAATTACTATACAACCGGCAAAATTTTCAATGTCTATAGAGCCTGGTGCCGGGATAATAATCATGGTTTTGCCAAAACAGCAAAAGAGTTCAGAACTATCTTGGCGGAACATCTTGGTACCACTTTTCCCGAAATGATTGTCCGTAGAGGACAAGGCGGTACTTTTTACCGCACCCTTACGCTGACCGATGAAGTAAAAGTTTTATACTCAAATATTCATGTACCTAGCTCTGAAGATGATGGTTTTTTAGCTTAGCAAGTGACAGTGGTGACAGTTCGGTGACAGTAAAAACACACAACTGTCACCTGCCTATGCCCAGTATTAATGCCCTTCTTCAAGATTTAGTGACAGTAGTGACAGTATTCTTAATTTCAGTAGAAAAATAAAATAATCAAACAGTATATACGCAAAATAACTGTGTACATAAAAATGGAATTTGATTTACTGTCACTACTGTCACTAAAAACCTCTGACCCCATAAGGCATGGGGCTGTAGCGAGGTGACAGTTCAGAAAAGTTATGTCATCGTACTGTCACCACTGTCACCAAAAACATTGAAAGGATGTGGTTAAACGCTTCAATAAATAGTACCAACAAATAAAAACCAAAATAAAACTAACAAATTAGGAGGAATTAACAATGGCAAATGCAATTACTATGCAAAATCAATTAAGGAAAAGTTTAGGAAAGGAATATGAAATCAAGTTCATAGACCTTGAACGGGTTATTTACCGAGATTTCGGGAATTGCTTCAATGTTGAAATTAGCTGTACCAGAACTGTGCGTTTAACGAAGCCCGCCAATATCTATCTTTGGTTCGGAAACTCTTGTCTCGTAAAATCGGTGTTCCGAGTCCCACGAGAAAATATAGGTACTGTTGTAGACGAACTTTTCGCCTCAACGCAGCGTTGGCTAAAAGAGGGTTATGACACCAGAGATAAGCTGTTTCATGCGGTTAACGACAATTTGCTTCAATAAGCTGTACTAAGGACTGAGAGGCTTATGGCGAGATAGCTATGGGCCTCAATCGCCCTTATGATTTCGCTGTTTTCCTGCGTGCGATTGGCCATACGTTAAGCGGTCTATTACCCGCAGAGATAAATGGGGCCCCTTGCTTTTATGGGCGCTGACTTTGGGAGGTATACCCCCCTCAAAACTTATGCGAATTATTTCGTGAAAGCAACCGCCCGTAAAACACAATAATTGTTTTAGAGATATTTACCGCCCTACCATTATGTAGACTGCTTTCAGTTTCTAAGGCGCTAAACGCCTTGATAAAACCTTGCTTCAGAGCTAACATGTCTCATACGAAAGGAGGAAAAGAAAGGAGAAACTTTAAACGATAAAATGGCATATACAGAAGAACTTTTCACCAAAGAACTAAAATACCGAGTAGCAATGAGCATCGTAAAGGACATGGCCGAGAAAGGCCTTATAGACGATGCGGAATACAAGTTCATTGATATTCAGTTAGCAAATAAGTTTCAACCTATCTTAGCACCTCTTTGTGCTTGATATAATCACGCTTCAGAGGTAATATGTCACATACAAAAGGAGGTCGGAGCATGAAAATACTCAAGATAGACAGAAAAAAAGAACTTCAGTTTAAACGGCTAAGGGTAGCGGCATACACTAGGGTATCCTCAGATAAGGAAACCATGCTCCACTCCCTTGCTGCTCAGGTCAGCTATTACAGTTCCTTCATCCAAAGAACACCCACATGGGAATACAAAGGTGTCTATGCGGATGAAGGCATTACCGGCACCAAGGCCAACCGCCCGGAGTTTAAACGGCTCCTGGCAGATTGTCTGGCCGGAAAGATAGATATGGTAATAACCAAATCCGTCTCCCGGTTTGCCAGAAATACTGTCACGCTTTTATCGGCAGTAAGAAAGCTTAAAGAACTAAATATCGACGTATATTTCGAGGAGCAGAACATCCACACTAAAAGTAGTGAGGGCGAACTGCTCCTCACCCTTTTGGCTTCCGTGGCTCAGGAGGAAAGCAAATCCGTCAGCGATAACTGTAAATGGCGGGTACGAAAAAGCTTTAGTGAAGGAATAATGCCTAGTCTCACTATTCTGGGCTACAGAAGGCAAAAGGACGGAAGCCTTATTATCGTCGAAGAAGAAGCTAAAATCGTGCGTCAGATATTTGACGCCTACCTTCATGGCCTTGGCAAGCGGACTATTGCCCGAAAACTTACCAAGGAGGGTATTCCCACCCGAATGGGCAAGCTCTGGACTGAACATGGGATAGATTATATTTTAAGGAATGAAAAATACACAGGTGAATTACTCCTGCAGAAGGAATACGTAGCCGACCACTTAAGCAAAAAGAAACTTCCTAATAATGGCATCTATCCTATGTACAGCGTAGAAGATAACCATCCTGTTATTATTGATATGGCCACTTTCAAAGCCGTTCAAGAGCTTCTTAATAAACCACAGACCAAGATTACCAGAAAAACCTATTCCTTTACAGGAATGCTTATTTGTGGCTCTTGTGGCAAGCACTATATTAGGAAGAAAACTCATAAAGGCTATACCTGGACTTGCGGATTAACTGAGCGCTTTGATAAAGCTGCCTGCCCTGAATCCAGGAATGTTCCAGAGGATATTTTGTTAGAAGTAACGGCTAAGGCCTTAGGCCTCCAAGCCTTTAACGCAGAAATCTTCGCTAAGAAAGTAGCATATATAAAAGCAAGGGCACCAAATATCCTAGAATTCCATTTTAAAGATAATAAAGAAAAAATCCTTACCTGGGAGCATAAATCCCGGAAGGACAGTTGGACAGAAGAAATGAAATTAATCGCCAAAGAAACCGGCAGAAAAGGAGGCTTAACCAGATGGAAAAGAAAGTAAGGGTAATAACCCCGGCCCTAAAAGTTTTACCGAATGAAGCGCTAAAGTTGCCTGTAGCCAAAAAGAAAGTAGCAGCCTATGCCAGAGTATCTACTGAACAGGAGGAGCAGGCTAATTCCTATGAAGCGCAAATAGATTATTACACCAAATACATCAAGGCAAAGACCGAGTGGGATTTTGTCGGAATCTATACAGACGAAGGCAGATCCGCCACAAGCACTAAGAAGCGTGATGGTTTTAATAGGATGATAGCAGACGCCCTTGCCGGCAAGATTGACCTTATCCTTACGAAATCCGTCTCCCGATTTGCCAGAAACACCGTAGACACTTTAACCACAGTAAGAAAGCTCAAAGAGAAAAATATCGAGGTTTTTTTTGAAAAGGAAAGTATTTATACAATGGATTCCAAGGGCGAACTTCTTATTACCATTATGTCCTCTTTGGCCCAGGAGGAAAGCCGTAGCATATCGGAAAACGTCACCTGGGGCCAGCGGAAAAGCTTTCAGGATGGTAAAATCATGCTTCCATATAAACACTTCCTTGGTTACAAAAAAGGCTCCAACGGCAGACCTGAGATTGTGCCTGAGGAAGCAGAAACAGTGAAACTAATTTACCGGCTGTTCCTAGACGGCAAGGCCCCCATTAATATTTCCAAGCATCTTATGGCCAAAGGCATTCCCTCTCCTGCAGGCAAAAAAATGTGGCACTCGACAACCGTAGAAAGCATCCTAAAGAATGAAAAGTATAAAGGTGATGCCATCCTGCAAAAGTCCTTTACCACAGATTTCCTTACCAAAAAGAAAAAAGTAAACGAAGGCGAGGTACCTCAATACTATGTAGAAAACAGCCATCCGGCCATTATCCCCGCTCAAATATTTGATTTAGTCCAGGCCCAGGTAACACTTAAGAAAAGGACAAGATGTTATTCTCAGGACAGGCTGATGAGCGGGAAGCTAATCTGCGGCACCTGCGGAAGCTACTATGGCTCTAAGGTATGGCATTCAACCGATAAATACAGAAGAATCATCTGGCAATGCAACAAGAGGTTTTCCAAGAAAGAGCGCTGCCCTTCTGATTTCCATTTAGATGAGAAAGTCGTAGAGAAGGCCTTTGTGGAGGTATTCAACTCCCTCATCACCTTTAAAGGCGAGATTATAGCTGAATGTGAAAACATCTCCGTAAAGCTCACTGACTGCACAAAATCTGAGGAAAAGCTTATTAAACTGCAAAGTGAAAAAGATGTAACAGATAGCCTTTTAGAAAATGCTATCAGAGAGAACGCCCTTACCGCTATGGACCAAGACAAGTTCCATGCCAGGTACAAAGAGCTTTCTGATAGGGATGAAACCTTAAAGAAAAGTATTAATGAGCTAGAAAACAAAATCAAGCTACGCAAATCTCGTACCAAGGCTCTAGCCGATTTCATCAGTCAATTACGTGAAGCCAAAGACCTCTTGACCTCATTCAGCCCAGACCTTTGGCTGTGGTCCATAGAATCCGTAACCGTCTATGAATATGACCGTCTGGTATTCAATTTTAAGGGCGGTCTTTCCAAAACATATAAGCTGTAAGTATACCAGATACTTGCGCTAAATTGCTTGCTATTATGTGCCTTTAGAGGGAATATACACATACCAAAACAATAGGAGGTATTACAAAATGAGAATTAACTACAACGTAAAAGGAACTGAAAGAAAAGAATTAGTAGAGGCCATTAGCGAGTTTGTAGTCTGCAAGGCCGAGTACCAAGGCGCTCCGAGTTTCGCTTACAAGATTGGCAGCTGCCTGGTAGACAAGAACGGCACCCTTGAAATCCCAGACGTTAAAAGCATTATTGCCGAAAGCCTAATCGAGGACTTAGCTAAAAAAGGCTTTACTGCAGAAAATAGTGTAGAAGAAATCGAAAGAAAAGATGAGCCTCAACAAATAGCCCTCACCATTCAGCTACCCAAAGAGACATTTACACCTGAAGCAGTTGAGAACTTAAACAAGCTGCTAGAAGCCAAGGGCACCTTGATTCAAAAGGCTTTAGGCATTGAGGAACTTCCTGAAGCAATAGACGAAGGAGACAAGATTTCCTTCCCTTGGTTTAAGGTAGAGCCCAATGGTGTAGGCATGGTCGAAGCCTACGGCAAGCTAGTATGCGCCTTATGCGATATGGCCAGAAACCAGAAAAGAGTCACGGCAAAGGAACAGCACCCGACAAATGAACGCTATGCATTCCGATGCTTCCTGCTCCGCTTAGGATTTATAGGGCAAGATTATAAGGCCATAAGGAAGGCCCTGCTTAGGAACCTTACCGGCAACGCAGCTTTCAGAGATGGTGCTAAACATGAGAATGCCTAGTAAAGAACTCCTTGAACAGCTAAGAAAAGACTACCCAGTTGGCTGCAAAGTAAAATTGTTGAAAATGTCCGATGTCCAGGCGCCTCCTATCG
>DAIQMR010000048.1:0-9781 GCA_036788835.1 Acidaminococcaceae bacterium | reverse complement strand
TTAATTTAACATATGCACACACGTTATGCACACAAGAAAGCACGCCTAACTCACGTCTAAAGTCACGGGTGTGCGGCGTATAAGAGCATCAAAAATATTATAAATGGCAATGTCGCCATCTCTATACCCATTGGGGAAACTATTGGTTCCCCTTGCTTCTATTGTTTCGCCGCTGCTGAACTTTGCGCTTAAACTAAATCCTTTACCATCCAGCGCCATGCTATTGTTTTTTTTGAAGCCATCCCACTCGTAAATTTTATTCTGGCGAATAATGTCTTCTAGTCCTTTGAGAAGATTGGGCTTCTTAATATAATCATCTGTATCAATATTTCCACTAACCTCAATCTTTTTGCCATTATTCCTGTAATAATCTATCGCTACATGCTGTTTTCCCTCAACTCTTTTTACGGCGAAGGATTTAAAACTATCCATTGCTGAACCACTGGTATGATAGGAAAAAGCAATTAATTCTCCCTTGGGCATAGACTTTGCCGTAGCAAATTTCCATAAACCAAAGGCCAAAATCCCGCACAAAATAATAACCAAATATCTTTTCATGGAAGCCTCCCTATCTCTAATCTCCTATTGCTACCACTAAAGAACAGAGGAGTAAAAAGCCTAACATAATTCAATAGGAGCACTGCAGCCTGTGCAATAGATCAAAGATGGATTTTTACGCTTATGTTCTGTTGTAGTTTTCTCCATGCTGCTCCCCCCCTATTTTCTTCAATCTTATTGTAACATTATGGAAAATTAACCGTACTGAGGTGTCCCTCAGTACATCTTCATCTTGCCATGTAGCACTATACTACTATATAATTAAATAAAAGGGGTGAAAAATATGCTATTCATGAAAAAGCCTTTGATAAAATTGCTGTTTTTATGTTTATGCTTATGTTTATTCGCCGGCCAAGCAATAGTCTCGGCAGCTACAGAGGGAGAAATTATTGACGCAAATTCACCGGAAGGTGGCGAAGCTACATTTTTCTTGTTTACGCTGCCTACTGAACTGACAGGTTTGACTAAAGAAAAATGTTATACCTATCGTATTGATTATTCCCACTTTTTAGAAAGCCAAAAACCTTGCTACAACATATTATGTATAGGAAAGAATCAGAAAGACAATCAGTGGTTAGTTTTAGCAACGGATAATAGCAAAATTTATCGCAACCATGGTAATGGTACTGTGGGAGAAAGTGCCATGGAACTTATTTTCCCTAATAATGTACTGAAAAAGCTAAAAACTAACGATGCTGCCTTAGAACATTTAAGAGCATATTTGTTACGGGTACATCCTGATAAAAAGAATTTTTCCCTGCGCCTAGATCCTAACAGCAGAGCAGATGGTCCCGGAGCCTGGTCCATAGAAATAGCGGCAGGTGAAAATCATCATGATCACTTTGTGACCTTGGAACATTACCGTGTGCTAAATAATGGCATCATTGAGAAAATGGATATCATGACCGGAAAATTTAGCAGAGTAAACTATGCGTGAGACCAGGCCGTAAAAAAATGCTGCCCCACTTAAGCAGCATTCCTGCCTCATTGAACCTCCCACGACTGAAGTAACGAGTGTGCGGCGTGTATCAGCATCAAAATATCTAAGACCATCACTCATTAAGAGTGGTGGTCTTAGATATTTTGTCAACTTATTTCTACTAAAAGCAGCGAACCGTCTTCCCCACTTTGTTGTATAGCGAACTTCATGGTTGCCCCTTGCTTCTCAAGATAAGAAATTCCATAATTAGGCAAGTCTCCTAAAAATGTCATTGTTATTACCAAGGGACGCTGAGGTGTCAAGGTTTTCTTGGTATACAGTTCTTTCTCTTTAAAAACCGGTTTGCCTGTGGCATCCGCATCTTGAAATTCCAGGCCTAAGACCTTAAAATTTTCCACCGTGTTGTCTACGGAAATTAAAATTCTAATCTGCTGCTCTTTAGCATCGGCCACAAATTCATCATAGGCTGAATAACGTGGCAAAGCATCTTTGGCCCATTGTATATGGGCTCTCATTTCTCCCATCCGCATAGGCAATAATGCCAACAACAATCCTAAAATCAATACCTTAAACATAGCGATACCCCCCTTTTCTAGTTTAATCTTCCCCTATCTACTGCCGTATATATTCCCTCGCCAAAGTTAGTTGAGGCAAAACGATTTGTATATGGATCCCACCATTTTCTGCCGCCGTAAAATTTCTTGTTAAAAGCAATGTAGAAAGCCATTTCGCCGCTGAATTCATGTCCTGTCTGGGCCATGCTTCCTACCGGTGGAATGTAGTACCACTTGCCATCGAGAAATCTGTACATCTTTCTTTGATCCCATTCATAGCTGTAACGCAGATTATTTCTATGAGTAATTCTTGTCTGGTCTCTGTCTGCATTGGCCACTTCCACCACATCTACAGCGATTAAATAATGAGGAGCATTGGACTCTTTAACCACCAGTGAGCTTTTGTCCAAATACCACCCGACACCCATATGTCCCCCACAAAGAATATAGCTTCTGTTGCCTTTCAAATAAGTAGGGTATTCCGCAAAAGCCATACTGCTTGGCAGCACGGTTAATAGTAATCCCAGAATTAACGCTTTGAGCATAGCAATCCCCTCCTTTTTTTATTTTATTATAGGCTAAGAACTTTTGCAACCGTACTGAGGCCGCCCTCAGTAAAAATTAAGACCACCACCCTTGAAGAGTGTAGAAAAATTTCCTGCTTCATTGTATAATATTAATAGTTTACGAATTTCGCCCTTGGAGAGGGGCTCTAATCACTACTACATTAAATCAGAAAGAGGTTGAAACCATGGCATGTACAACAATTTTAGTAGGTAAGAATGCTTCTTACGATGGCTCCACTTTAGTAGCAAGAAACGACGACTGCGGTGCAGACAATTTCACAGTGAAAAAATTCGTCTATATCACTCCCGAAGAACAATCCACGACTTATAAATCAGTTCTCTCCCATGTTACTATTGAATTACCGCCTAATCCTATGGGCTTCACGGCTACGCCTAATGTTATTCCCGGCAAAGGTGTCTGGGCTGCCTGCGGTATCAATAAAGCCAATGTGTCCATGAGTGCTACGGAAACCATTACTTCCAACGCTCTAGTCCTGGGTGCTGACCCCATGGTGGAATATGAGGCTGCTACGGATAAAGCCCCGGAAAAAATCGGCGGTATCGGGGAAGAAGACATGGTCTACATTGTTCTTCCCTATATTCACAGTGCCCGGGAAGGGGTAGAAAGATTGGGTGCTTTGTTAGAAAAATACGGCACTTATGAAAAGAACGGCATTGCTTTTCAGGATGTGAATGAAATCTGGTGGCTTGATACCATCGGCGGTCATCACTGGATTGCCAGACGTGTGCCTGATAATGTCTATATGGTCATTGCCAATCAATTCGGTACCGACTCCTTTGATTTGCAGGATGCCTTGACAACGAAAGAGAATTGTATGTGCTCCCCTGACCTGAAAGAATTTATTGAAGAAAACCACTTAGATGTGCATCTGGACGGTATTTTCAATCCCCGTGATGTTTTCGGCAGCCACGAAGATTCTGACCATATCTACAATACTCCCAGAGTCTGGTCCGCCCTTAGAATTCTCAATCCTCTGACCACTGTCTGGGACGGTCCCGATGCTGACTACCTTCCTGCGGATGATGACCTGCCCTGCAGTATGGTTCCCGAGAAAAAAATTACCATTGAAGATGTGAAATATGTTCTGTCCTCGCATTTTCAAGGAACTCCCTATGACCCCTATAAACGTCACGGAGACCTGTCCATGAAGGGTGCCTATCGTGCCATTGGCGTAAATCGTACCACTTCCATGTCGGTTACCCAGTTGCGTCCCTATATGCCCAAAGAATATATGGCAATAGAATGGATTTGCTTTGCTTCCAATGTATTTAATGTACTTATTCCCTTCTACACTAATGTTGACACTATTCCGCACTATCTGTCAGGTACTACTAAAGATGTTTCCACGGATAACTTCTACTGGAACTGCCGTTTAATTGCGGCCATGACCGATGCGGCCTACAGCAGGGCCTTGATTCACGTGGAACGTTACCAGCTGTCGGTACAGTCCAAAGGTCACAATCTTGTGGCTCAATACGATAAAAAATTAAGTAAGGAAAAGGATGCGGCAAAAGGTAGTGCCTTGAGAGAAGCGGCTAACCAGGCCGTTGCCGATATGGCACAAAAAGAAACTGCCGATGTTTTGAATAAAGTTCTCTTCGAGCTAAGTATGCAAATGAAGAACGCCTTCTCCAGAGCGGACGCGTAAGACAGCCATGGCAAAAAAGCCGTAGCTTAATTCTACTACTTAACTTATGAAAATTTTTCTCTTGTGTTTTTCTCAAACTTGTTGTATAACTAAAAAGTATTCCAATGGGGACGTAGCTCAGCTGGGAGAGCACCAGGTTCGCAATCTGGGGGTCGAGAGTTCAATCCTCTTCGTCTCCACCATATAAAAATTAAGTCCTACTCTTGCGAGTAGGACTTTTTGTATGTTAAAAATAATTTTCAAAACCACAAATCAGAGCAATTATCAGAGCAGTTTTAGGTACAGCATATAGGGTTAAAGGCTAACAGAGTTGAGCAAAAGCAAAAAAGCATAGACCCGGGACAACTTTTCAGCTTTCCTTGGTCTATGCTCTTTAATTCTACTCAGCGAACCTTTCAACAAAGGCTTTGCATTCTTCCGCTTATTAGAAAACTGCAGAAATATGGAAATATTGTTAGATTCCATCTGAAACGGCCAAACTGTGCCGGCCCTATGTTATCACGCTATGCACATTGTAACAGCAGGTCATTAATGATACAATAAAGTGGAATCCACATGTACGCACCAACGTACTAGATGTCACACAAAAAGAGGAGATATGTTTTCATGATTAAGCTTATTGGTGTTCTCATTATTATTATCGGATTAGCCTTTAAAATCAATCCCTTGCTGGTTGTTATTGTGGCCGGCTTTGCTACCGGCGTGACCGGCGGGATGGATTTCATGTCAATACTTACTACTATTGGCAATGCTTTTGTAACTAATAGGTATATGTCGCTTTTTATTCTCATTATGCCGGTTATTGGACTTTTGGAAAGAAATGGACTTAGAGAGCAGGCAGGTAATTTTATCCGCAAGCTTAATGGCTTAACAGCCGGTCGGATTATGCTCCTGTACATGTTCTTCCGTCAGATAACTATCGCTCTGGGAGTCAATATCGGCGGACATCCCAGCTTCATCCGGCCTATTGTGAGCCCTATGGCCGAAGCCGCGGCAAGTAAAGGAAGACCTCTGCCCCAGGAAGTTCAGGATGAAATTCGCGGTTTTGCGGCATCTTCGGAAAACTATGGTAATTTCTTTGGGCAGCTTATGTTTATTGCTACCGGTGGACTGCTCTTAATCAAGGGTGTCTTTGATTCCGCCGGATATAATGTGGAATTAGGTAAAATGGCCATGTACGCCATTCCTTCTGCTGTCATTATTTTTCTTATTGCCGCTGTACGTTTTACATTGTTCGATAGAAAGATTGATAAGTTAATGACGGAATCTAAGAAAGATTCGGAAAGAGGTGACGGCAAATGATTACCTTGGAACATATGTATATACTAACCGGTATTTTGCTTTTTGTTTTTGCCGCCTATACCTTAATGGATAAAAAGCAACCGCGGCGTTTGGGAACTGCCGCTTTTTGGTGTCTCTATGGTATAACTTTTTGTTTCGGCAAAATGCTTCCCGGTTGGGTTGTAGGTACCATTGTAGTGGTTATGACAGCCATAGCCACATTAAAATTAACATCCGTTGGTTCTTACAATGAAACCAGCGTTGAATTCAAAAAAACCGCCGCAGAAAAATATGGCAATAAGATTTTCTTGCCGGCCTTTGTGATTCCCTTAGTCATTCTTCTTGTCGTTGTGTTTACAAAATTAGGTCCTCTGGTAGGCTTGGGTTTAGGTGCTGTTGCCGGTCTTTGCGTGGCGTTTTTCTTAACCCACAGTTCAGCTAATTCTGCCATGAATGAAGGCCGTCGCTTAACTGATGCCGTAGGTTGGGCCATTATTCTTCCTCAGTTTTTAGCCGCATTAGGCGCCCTTTTTGCCAAAGCAGGTGTTGGCACTGTTGTGGCGGGTTTAGTTACTTCAGTTATTCCCGTCGACAGCAAGATTGCCGTTATTGCAGCTTACTGCATCGGTATGGCTCTCTTTACCATTATCATGGGCAATGCTTTCGCTGCTTTCGCAGTCATTACCAGCGGCATCGGTATTCCCTTGGTTGTAAAAATATATGAAGCAGACCCGGCCATTCTAGGCGTTCTCGGTATGCTTTCAGGCTATTGCGGTACTTTAGTTACACCAATGGCTGCCAATTTTAATCTGGTTCCGGCAGCCCTTTTGGAAATGAAAGATAGCTATGGTGTCATTAAAGCCCAAGTACCGACGGCAATAACCATGCTTTGCATACAAATAGTTTTAGTCTATATTTTAGCATTCTAGAGGAGGCAGTTAAAATGAATGTTTTAATCACAGGTTTCGATCCATTTGGCGGAGAACCAGTCAATCCGGCTCTTGAGGCAGTAAAGAAATTAGATGGGCTTACTATAGCAGGAGCTCATGTTTACACTAGAGAAGTTCCCACAATACGAATAGAATCAATTGATGCCGTGCGAAAGGCTATTAAAGAACTTGATCCTGAAATAGTAATCTGTGTGGGACAAGCCGGAGGCCGGACCGATCTTACTGTAGAACGAGTAGCAATTAATTGCGATGATTTCCGTATTCCTGATAACGCTGGAAATACTCCCGTTGATCTACGGATAGTTGAAGGTAGCCCCGTCGGTTATTTTTCCACTTTGCCCATAAAGAAAATTGTGGCTGCCTTGGTCAAAAATAACATCCCCGCCAAAGTTTCCAACACAGCCGGCACTTTCGTCTGCAACCATATTTTTTACGGTCTCATGGATGTTTTGGCCCACGACACAAAAAAGCGCCGAGGCGGCTTTATTCATGTTCCCTATCTACCGGAACAAGCAGCCAGACTAAAAGACCAGCCCAGTATGTCTCTGGAAACAATTGTAGCAGGGTTGAAAATTGCTGTAGAAACTACTATTCTGAACAACACTGATGACAAAATCACCGGCGGCAGTATTTGTTAAATAAACATTTAATGCAGTGCTAAAATATTATTACAAGAAGACCATTACTCTTTCACAGAGTAATGGTCTTCTTATGACAAAACTGTACTGTCCCCATTTTGTTATTTCTTGTACGCCACGAACTGATTGCGCCCATTATTTTTAGCTTGGTACAGAGCCTGATCTGCTGCGTCAAGCAGTGTCTTGTAGTCATTTCCTACATCTTCTACCTTGGCATAGCCTATACTGCCGCTGACTGTTACCTGCTTGTCGCCTTGCCCATAGCATCTCTTTAATTTTTTCAGCAGCCATGACATTCTGTCCTGCAAGGTATCTTCCGGTATATCTTTTAATAAGATGCAGAATTCGTCACCGCCAAAACGAGCCAGACAATCTTCTTGAATAAAGTGCCTGCGCAGAATTTGTGCTGTTTCCAGCAAAACCTGGTCTCCCATAATGTGGCCCAAGGTGTCGTTTATAGACTTGAAATGGTCTAAATCTATAAATACCAGAATTCCATTTGGATGCTCGCTTCCGGCCAGATACTCTTTCACAATCTGTTCAAAAGCTGCTTTATTGTAAAGTCCGGTCAGCGCGTCCGTAGTAGCGCTGCGTTTCAGCCTTCTCTGCTCCTTCACGTCTTTGTCCACATCTTTAATCATTCCTGCTATAGATAGGAGTTTCCCTTGTTCCGTTAAGGTGGGATATGCCGTAACTTCACACCATAGATTGGTATTATCTGTCCGGCACAATCTCAGAACGCAGCTCACGTCTTTTTTCGTAGCCGTTAACATGTGGATAAAATCCGCCATAATTGGCTTATCCTCATCGTAGATATGCCACATAGCCAGAATATCTTGGATTGTGGCGCCTTTGTCAAAATGTTTCGGTAATGTCCAGCCTAATTTTTTTTGCATACTTTGAGATACTTGTATATTGCTGGTAAGGAAGTTCAGATCGTAAATGATTTCATCTGCTTTATCAAAAATCATAGTAGATTTAGTATTTTCTACTTTTAATCTCTGTGTTAAAGCAGCTTGCTCACTCATATCCACAAGAACACAATAGAACTCCTTCTCTCCATCGCCATTATATGCCATTGTTCCACTAAACAAAGTCTGCACATATGTACCATCTTTGCGAATGATTTTTAACTCAATGCTCTCCCGCTGCCCCGGTTTAACACTCAGAATCAAATGTTGCAATTTTGCTAGATCATCGTGATGAACAAAGCTTTTATAATCTACAAGCTTGCTGCGCGGTTCCTTCTCAGAAAATCCCAGCATATGCCAGAATCCATCATTGGCGAAAGTAATCTCCATCTCTGATTCACTTCTGAACACGAGAACACCACCATTAATGTTGTTGGTGATATTGCGCATTTTTGCTTCATTATCAGCAATCAGCTGCAAATTCTTTTGCTTAATTAGATAGGAATGATGTTTAGAATACCAGCACACCGCTATTAAGGCAAGTGCCAGGCCCAAGGGGTATTTATAAACATAGAATACATCCCCCGCTGTGAAATGATACCGTTCCTTGTGGGACTCGTCCATTTCCAGCTTGGCAATTCTTTGCAGTCCAACAGTCTGTATAGCTGTGTTCAGTACAGGGATAAGCAGCGACCGTGAATCCTGCTTCACTACAACCTGAGCATAGCTCACGGTAATGGGACTAGGCAGCAAAGATAAAATCTCTAGATCACTATTTTGCGGTGACTGCAGGTAATTACCCAAAGAACGTCTAGTCTGAATAACCATATCCACTTCTTTGTTCCGCAAGGCGGTCAAGGCCTCATCTGTAGTGGCAAAATTGAAAAGCTCGAATTCCGGGAATTCTGACCGTAGCTGAACCAAACCATTGGCGCTTGTGTCAATAGTTCCTAACAAAACTTTTTGTTTAGCCTTTATCTGAAAGCCCTTATGTGCCAAGAACACCCGGCTCTCAGTCATATAAGGATTACTAAAGCGAAAACCTCTTGTGCTGGCAGCCAAATTTGTATCGATATTTACCAACAAATCAATATTATTCTCTAACAAAGTCGGTCTATCTGCTGACGTTGAATCCAATGGTATATATTCGAATTTCAAACCACTGGCCTTGGATATTAATTCCAAAATGTCAACATCCACTCCGGAAAATTGCCTCGTGGCCTTGTCATATACTGAGCTGGGAAAATTATTAGTAGGCAGGCCTACCCGCACAAGTTTTGCCTTATTAATAAAAGCTTTTTCTTCTTTGGTAAATTGCTTGATAGAAAGATCTTTAAAATAGGTCAAAGCCAATTTGGGTTGAAAACCCGGTTGCTGTAAATTAAGATCTGTAGCACTTTGCGTCAATGTATCCAGAATTGCTGTTTGGTTTTTATTAACCAGAAAATAAATCGGTGCCGCACCAAACTGTGCTAAAATTTTCAAGTCATCCTCTTTGGCCATAAAACCATCCAGGATAAGTTCCACTTTGCCATTGCGCAATGCCTCCAGTAAGTCTTTGCTATTTTTATAATAGACAAAATTTACTGTTGTGTTATGAAGCTTTAAAAAGTTTTCAAAACCTTGCTTATAAATGGTATGCTCAGTACACCCTACCGTCTTGCCTTGAAAAGCTGCCATATCCATATAGTCGAGGTTATCATCTTTAATCTG
>DAIQMR010000047.1:0-9833 GCA_036788835.1 Acidaminococcaceae bacterium | reverse complement strand
CCGCTGGCAATATGGCAGCAGTTCCTCAATCTTAGCCACAATACGTTTTTGCTCGGCAAGTGGAGGAAGAGGGACAGCGTAATTAGCAATTGTTGCAGAACTAACACGCTGTTGACCAGCTGTGCCTGTCATTTTTGCTACACATTCATTTACAAACAACTGGTTTTTTATAAACCATAAAAAATACTTTTCTTCTAGGCACCCATAACTTCTTAAAACATGTAATTCTGTTGTTCCAGCACCATTCTTATTTTTCAATCCCTTTAATAAAGCTGATTTTAAATTTTGAAAACACGGTGTGATTTTAGCCATAATAATGTCATTATCCCTAAAATGCGTAAAACCGTTTTTTACTTCTTTCCACTTTTTTTCTTCGTATGTAAAACTGCTAACATATCCTCCGTCTAATAACCTCATAGGAATAAATGATATACATGTATTATCGTCAAGTTTATTTCTGGGATTAATTTGGAATATATCTCCCATCCTTACCCATTTCCAGCTATCTGGTATATCAAATGGCTTTTCTTCTTCGGTAATTTCCGGCAATGACTTTTCTTTTTTCAGTTTACCTGCTTTGACGACCAACTTATCCTTCTCAGCTTGAATCTGCTTGTAGAGATCTTCTGCCGTACCTTCTGCGGCTCTTTGCTCTACCAGCTTACCTTGTACCGCTAGTTGAAGTATAGATTTTTGCATATCGTCAGGAAACCGTTTATTGAATTCTTCTAATTCATCATAGCACTTACCATATTCTTCCACATAAGGCATTAGCTCCTCAATCTTCGCCACAATGCGTTTTTGCTCGGCAAGTGGAGGAATTGGAACTATCGCCTTATACAATCTATCGTCGTTAATTGCCGGATAGGCCACACCTTTAGCATTTTCTGTTGCATTAGCATAATTATCAAAAACAGGAGACAGCAAATAAAAAAACATGTATTTATTTAAAACGATATCATGGCACGTCATTACTGCAAACCCTGTACTTGCAATTGGCTGACAGCTAAACTTTTTATCAATGATACACATATTGTGCAAATATGGTCTGACAGTTGAATAGAGAATATCACCTTTACCCACCAACTTTCTAGCTCGTGATGGTGCTTTATTTGGCTCAATAATGTTTTCTTCTGTATTTATTTTTTGGTTTTTATTATCAATTGCCCCGATATCAATATACGAAAACTTAGCTTCTGGTTTTTTTTGACCACGACTATATACAGCCTCTCTCAGCCTCACCCACATCCAGTTCTCCGGTATGTAAAAAGGCTTCTCTTCTTCTGCTATTTCTGGTAGCGGTTTTTCTTTTTTCAGTTTACCGGCTTTAACCAGTTTGGCTTTTTCTGCTTGAATTTGTTTATAGAGTTCCTCTGCCGTTCCTTCTTCTGCTCTTTGCTCCACTAATTTACCTTGTATAGCTAATTGCAGAATACTCTTTCTTAAGTCATCACCTGTCATCAGTCTTACCTCCGAGCATAGAAGTAATCTGTGCCAATACATTATCTATATTGGCATTAAGGGTTTCTCGCTTTTCCTGATATTGGTGTATTAAATCCATTGGTGCTAATATAACTTCTTCTTCATGTGGAAAACCGCATAAATCAAGATTATAACCAGATTCAGCAATTTCCTTAGTAGAATATTTCATTGCCTTAGGAGAACCATCTACTTCAATTTCTTTTCTCTTATTCCACCAGTCTATAACAGGCGCAAAATACTCAAGTTTCATTGGTTTAGTCTTAGAAAAATGCTTATATCCCTCTGGCATATCCATACGATAAAACCAGACATCTTGAGTGGGCTTAGTATAATCAAAGAAAAGGATATTGGTAGTAATACTGGTATAAGGCGCAAAAACACTACTTGGCATACGAATAATAGTATGCAAGTTAAATTCCCTCAATAATTTTTGTTTTATATTAGTCTTAGGTCCGCTGCCAAAGAGGAAGCCATCAGGCAGGATAACTGCTGCCCTACCGTTTTTCTTCAACCTGTGCATAATAACAGCCATAAATAAATCAGCGGTCTCGCTGCTGGCTAAATCGTCAGGAAAGTGCCTCTTAACATCATTTTTCTCATTACCACCATAGGGCGGATTCATGAGCACCACATCAAACTTATCTTTATCTGTATAGTCCAATATGTCTTTTGTCAAAGAGTTATCCCGATAAATCTTCGGTACATCCAAACCATGCAAAAGCATATTCGTAACACAAAGCATATAAGGGAAAGGCTTCTTCTCTATGCCATAGATAGAATTATCATACTTTTTCTGATCTTCTGTTGTCTTAATATGTAGTTTAAGTTCTTTAAGCCAACTAATAATAAATCCACCGGTACCACAAGCAAAATCTGCCATGTGTTCGCCAATTTGCGGTTTAATCATTGTAGCCATAAAGTCAGTTACGGCTCTAGGTGTGTAGAATTCTCCGGCGGTACCAGCATTCTGTAATTCCTTAAGAATAGATTCGTATATATCACCAAAAGCGTGACTCTCTTCATAACTGCCTAAATCCAGTTCATCAACAATGTTAATAACCTGACGCAATAACACCCCATCTTTCATATAGTTATTGGCATCTTCAAAAGTTGACTTTACTACCGATTTCTTAATGGGTGTCTCTGGGGTAACATTCAGATTTTTTAGTGTAGGAAAAAGTATGTTATTAATAAAATCTAGCAACTTATCCCCTGTAAGAGAGTGACCTTTGTCATCAGTCACAGCCCAATTACGCCAACGACAATTTTCAGGAATGATAGAGACATAGTCTTTTTCATTCATATCCCAGTCGTCTTCTTTTGCATCATAAACTTTCAAAAAGAGCAGCCAGGCAAGCTGCTCTATTCTCTGTGCATCACCATTAATACCAGCATCATTGCGCATAATGTCTCTGATTCTCTTTACAAAATTTCCCAAATTCGTCATTAATCTTTACCCCGCTATGTATAGTTGATTTTCTAGTTCACGTACTGCTTGAAGATATTCGTCCTTTCCACCAAAATAGCTGGCTATCTTGGCAGGTTTGCCTAATTGAGCCAATGGCTCCAATTTCAATACTTCCGGTGTTTCTAATTCATAAATTCCAGCATTTTTATATTTCTCTAATAATGCTTCCAACACAGTCCTGGCAACGCCACTATATTTGTTAAAAAAGTCACGCTTTTTCACATTATTGGCCCGTTCTGCTCTGGTTAGTGGCTTTTGATCATAGGCAACATGACAGATGAAATCAAAATCATCCACATCTGACATACTATGCTCCTGCTTGAGTGCATCCAAGTCAATACCATGTTCAGCTAATTGTCTTTTAATTGCTTCTTTTTTATCCAGAGTAGACCAAGTACTAATAAAATTATCTAGCGAAGCATATTCTCCACGGATATTTGTTTTTGTATAGTCAATAATGCCTTCTTGTCGGAGTAATTTCCCATCCGCATCATAGATAGAAACCGTTTTCCCTATAATTTTAACAGGGCATCCTGTTACATCCACGATAGGCGGTGGCTCCGGCGGTTCTGGTATAGTAGGAGCTGGGTAGAAATCTGGTGGTATTTTAGGTCCAGGATATCCATCTACAATCTCAACTGTCCCATCCCAACCCGGATCAGCAAACAACCTTGTAACATTACGGAAATCCATAACTGTAAAGAACATCTTGCCTTCTTTTTCCCGCAAACGAGTACCACGACCAATGATTTGCTTGAACTCAGTCATAGAATTAATTTTTTTGTCTAAAACTATTAACTTCGTCATTTTACAATCCACGCCCGTTGATAATAATTCAGACGTTGTTGCAATTACAGGGTGTAGCTCTGCTACGGAAGTAAAATAATCTAATTTGCTTTTGCCATACACATCTGATCCAGTAATGCGTACAACATAATCAGGATAAACTTTTGTCAGATCTGAATTGAGATTATTTAAAGCGACCCTCATACGTTCAGCATGATCTTCTGTTGCGCAGAAGACAATGGTTTTCGCCATCCTATCTGTGCTCTTTAGATAATCCGTAATTTCCTTAGCGACTTCATATGTCCTATCTTCAATAATAATATTATAGTCGTAGTCATTATTTGTATAAATACGATCCTCTAATGCTTGGCCAAATTTATCTGTTTGCCCCTTATACGGTCTCCAACCATCACCAATATTTGTCTTTATATTAATTACTCTAAATGGTGCCAAAAACCCGTCATCTATGCCCTCTTTTAAGCTATAAGTATAAACAGGCTCGCCAAAATAATCTATGTTAGATATATATTTTGTCTCCTTAGGAGTAGCAGTCATACCTATCTGTGTAGCTGAAGAAAAGTACTCTAAAATTTTTCGCCAATTACTGTCTTTCTTTGCAGAACCTCTGTGGCACTCATCTACTATGATTAAATCAAAAAATTCTTTATTGAAAAGTCTTTCTAGTCTTGCTAACGTTTCATCTTCGTCGTCATCTTCATTTTCACCATCTTCTCTGCCAGTTAATTGCTGATACAGAGAAAAATATATTTCAAACGAACCGATGGTAGTGGTGTTGTCCTTGGCAAAATTAATCTTATGTATAGTTTTTGTCAAAGGAGCAAAATCATTTTGAATAGATTGATCTACCAAAACATTTCTATCTGCTAAATAAAGAATTTTATGTTTCAATCCTGCCCCAAGCAGCCGATATGCCATCTGAAAAGCTACATAGGTCTTACCTGTACCGGTAGCCATTACTAAAAGTAGTCTATCCCGGCCTTTGGCTATTGCATCCAGGCAACGATTAACAGCCACACGCTGATAATAACGTGGGGCATAAGTGTTCTGGCTAGTGTAATAAGGCTGTTCTATAATAGTTTCTTCCGTAGCACAATAACCATCACCATTATTAATTTCTTGTTTTAACCGTAAGCTGAGTTCTTTTTCTGTTGGGAATTCAGACATGGTTAATTCTCTCTCTTTGCCTGTAAGGAAGTCGTGTTCGGCAAACCCATCTCCGTTAGAACTATAAGCAAATGGCACGTCAAGCTTTTGGGCATAATTCATGGCTTGTTGCAAGCCATGTGAAACAGTATGGTTATTATCTTTAGCCTCCACAATAGCAATAGGATTATTAGCGCTGATATAAAGAATATAATCTGCTTTTTTGGGTTTTTCTCTTGCGACTAGGTTCCCTTTGATATTAATTTTACCATCAGTGATACTGGTTTCCATAGTTATTTTACCAATATCCCATTTCTTTGTTAATGCCGGGGTGATAAATTGCAGTTTTATATCTTCTTCCGTCATTTTATTCTTTGGCAAAAGCATGCAGTCTCCCCCTTCTTACAAAATCTACATATTCATACTTATTATACACCAAAAGTCGTTTTTTACCTACTTTTAGCACACATTGCCCATACTTTACAATGGTCTAATTTATAATGTGTAGCTTTTCTCATCTACCCTCAATCCATAACAAAAACCACACTTTTGTGCTATTCCCCATCAAAAACAACAAAAACGCCCCGAACTAACGAGGCGTGAAGTGCTATGCAGCAGCCAGAAACTGCTATGATACGTGTATTGAAGTATCTATTACACCTTGTGTTTTTAGTTGGTGGCCACACTAGGCAACAACCTCACACCCTCTGGTTCCCAGCCAGAGGCTTTTTCTTGTCCGATAGGTCCGTTTTCACTTTGCTACAATGATAACGAATATAATGATACAAGAATTAGCGAAAGAAATAATAAGTTCCGTACGGAATGACAGACAATCGCCTATATAGCGACCACCCTTAACCTGGCTCCCGGCACAGTTAAATCCCACATCAGGCGTTCCAAAAGCCCCTGCCCTGTCTGTTACAAGCCTTTGACCGGGCGACTGCTCATATAAATGCCGGATAACTTACTAGAAAGCCCCTAAAATAAACCAGAAAGCATTCATTCTAATTGCTCAGACCGTGGGAATGAGTGTCTTTTGCAGTCCAAAATTCTGGGGTTGATTGCGGCATAAAGGTCTAAAAGATGTCCGTATCCCACTTTGACACAGTTTTATTATTCACTATATAAACAGCTATATTGAATCCAAGAACAAGCTCCTCAAAAAAATCTCTACAATGCCAATGGATTCACCGATTTCAAAATAACAAGGAACTGTATTCTATATTATCTAAACAAAAACGATTCATATACACTCTGAAGCATAAAAAATTAGGGGCAAAGGATGATTTTCGTCATCCTTTACCCCTAATCCACAGTAAATGTTACAGGCTCGTTTTTACTTTTCACTGCGCAACTTTGCTAATAATTCTTTTACTGCTTCTTTTTCAGCTTCACTTACATAGAAAGAAGCTGTTGTTCTTTGCTCCTGGCCTCTTTTGCGACCGGCTCCTTCTCTAGATCCACCCCAGCCATGGCCTCTGCCCTGACAACAGCGTCTGCCTTCACTGCCGGTTTCTCTGCCTCTGCCATCCTTGAATTCGCAGTCTCTTTTCTGATTCCTGCCACGGCCACCCTTGCCATTGTCCCAACCACAACGATACTTGTATTCATCACCCTTGGGTTTTTCTTTCTTTTCTTCGGATTTAACATTAGTTTCCACCACATCTGCATCTTGAACTTCCATCTCTTTTTTCAATTCTTCCATTTTTTAAGCCCTCCTTTGTTCGTTTCTTGATTATATATTATACTATTCAACCTTGATTGTCAATATGTTTTTCAAGATATTATCTTTTCACATGATTGCCAGTAAGCCCGCCTGTATAACAGAGTTTAACGAATCCCTCAGCCGGAGACTAATAAAAAAATCACCGTCTTTGACGACCACTTCACAGTGGAGTTCAAATCCGGTGTTAGTATGGAAATTAAAGAATAAAGAAACAAGCTAGCCTGTGAGTCATTCCTTGATGTTAGTTGCTTATCTAAGTAGTTTTTTGTCCATTTTTGTTTTTATTCTTCATTAAGACAAGTACAACCGGCATATTTTATTTTTTTAATAGTTGATATAAAGAAATTGAAACCATTATTGCTAATATCGGATAAACAAAAAGTAAATCTACTCTTAGTATAGGCCCTGCTACACCTGATGCCCATATCTTTACACAGTATTCCCAAATTGCATTAAATAATATAGCTACAATAGTCACCTTTTGCAGTTTTGTTACATGCTTCATTTTATTCTCCCTCTGAATAAAATTTAAATTACATCTTAAATTTATTATTCATATTTTAGAATAATTGAGTATTCGCGTCAAGAAGCGCACTCAAAACCATGGGCGTGAGTCCTGCATAATCATGCAGACAGGCCCAGTGTTACAGCGGCGAGCCCCGTATTTTCTGCTACCATATTCTGACATACGCAATATGCGTAAATATCACAAGGGGAGTCATACAATTATGACCATATACAGAGAAGTATCGATGCTCCATTATGAAGGCGGGCTATCTGACTTCACATTATGTTTGCGAAGGTCACATTATATATTTTTGTGCCTTATAGCATACCATATATAAACTATATTAATCTGAAAGTTTAAGAAGAAGTTCCTTAAGGCGTTTTTCTTCTGCCTGTCTGTCTTCTTCGGCCAATGAAAAACGCTTTTCCATATGCTGGGATACACTAGCCAAATCGTTAGCAATGTTTTTAAGTTTCTCTGCTAATTCCCCACATAAAGTTCGTAAACTCTCCTGCATTTTATATCTATAGTTATATAACATGTTGTTCATATTTCGGTCCACGTCAACCAGAGCCTGCTCCCGCCATCTGTGATAAAATCTTTTGTTGGCAATACTTCTAGGCAGGAACTGTGCCAAGGCCTCTATGTTAAGCATAAAGGGTCTCTCCCAACCAATCCTTAAGAAAAAGTCACTCCTTTCGGAAACCTGAAAACTATTTTCTTCAATGGGATAGTCTTGGTTAAACTGCTCTTCAATCATGGCAGCTACAAATTTAGCAGTTTCTGTTGTTTTCCCGTTTAAAATATCCACTATTTCAGTATAACCCCTTTCCAACTGTTCTATGCCTAAAGCATTGAGCTTGTTCAATTCTTCCCGCAAAATACCATCCATTTCCTTTTGGTATTCTTCTGAGAATCTGTTTGCTGAGAACTTACGCATACTTCCATATTTAATTTCTGATGTTTGCTTTATTAGCTCTTTCAAGTCTACGGATTCATCTTCCATAGACTTTTTGATTTTTCTTACCAGTTCACTGCTTTTGTGGTTAGCCAGAAGGTTGAGTTGATCAGAAAAGTCATAAAGTTCTGTTCTCTTCTCATCTAAAAGAGTTAGTTTTCTATGTAGCTCCTCTACGGGCATGTTCTCGGCCGTTAACGTCAGTTGTATTTTTGCTTTAGCTTGTCCCATAATAATTTGTTTTTTTTGTGTCAAAGATTGAGCCAATAAATTATTATGAGATTTTTTCAGTTCTTCTTCCAGCCCTTCGGTTAATTCTCTGATACCCTCACCACTATTAGCGCTAACTGGCCAAAGCGGAAAAGCGTTCCCCATAGATTCACTAATAACTTTTTGACAAAAATCCATAAATTTCTGTAAATCTTCTGGGGAAACAATATCTCTTTTATTAACCACAAAATAAAATTTCGCCGCATATTTTTTAGCCTGTAAGAGAAAATCACGCTCTGTTTCACTAACCGGGCTGTCAACAGCTAAGAGAAACAAAATAGCATCACTTTGTTCCAAATAAGAATACGAACTGTCAGTATTATGCTTGTGTATGGAGCCTACACCAGGGGTATCAACCAATACTGTGTTTTCCCCAAAAGGGTGTTGTGGCGTCCATATTTTAACCCTAGACACTTTTTTGTTGTTCCCAGCATTATTTTCCTCGCTAATATATTCCCCTATGTTAGCCAGTTTTATGATCTCATCTGTTCCGTTTTCATAGAAAACCATTGCCTTGAATTCTTTAGAAAAGCGAATTTCCGTAACAACTGTAGTCAAAGGAATGATTCCTACCGGCAGCAATTGTTCCCCCAGAATAGCGTTAATAAGAGAAGATTTTCCTCTTTTAAATTGTCCTATAACAGAAACGACTACTTCATTTTCTGCTGCTTTTGCTGACAACTCTGAAGCAGCAAGTAACTGTTCCTTAAGGAAACCTTCCTGCCTAAGCAAATTAGCCAGTTCTTTTAGTTTTAACATGTAGGTAACTCCTTCTTAAATATTCTTTTATATATATCTTCTCCAAAGGCTGTCTTTTCCGGTTTGCCATGTACTACCTTAAATGTACGAATAGCATTGGTAACTCTCTGGGCCCGCATATATTCTACATCATGACGCTCCGGAAACGCTATGGCAAAGTCATATAAATGAGTAACGGAAAAGACTTCCACATAATTATTTAACAGAGCAGAAGTAATCTGTTTGCCTATTTCTGCACCTTCTCTTTCATTGGTAGAAGCAAATGACTCATTAAACAAAACTAGAGAATGAGGCTTTAAGCAATCCGCTATCATACTCATTCTGGTTAATTCTTCATCCAGTTTACCACTATTTAATTTAGTGTCTTCCGTTTTTTTAAAATGGGTAAAGATTCCTGTCCGTAAGGGAACAGTAAACGATTTGGCACAAGTAAACATTCCGCATTGGCCCATGACCTGTGCCTGTCCTATACTCCGCAGGAATGTTGATTTGCCTCCTTGATTAGCTCCTGTTATAACATACAAATTTTTGTTTTCTGCTATCATATCATTTCCAACTACGCTGCTATTTTTCACCAATGCAAGACTGGCATCATAGAGCTCATTCCATGTTCTGTTTCTCTCTTCTTTAGCTTTAAAAATTGAGAAACAAATTGGCATGCTGTTAATCGTCAGATTCTTTTCCCCAGAAAAGCTCTTTTTCAGTCAAATAA
>DAIQMR010000046.1:0-9859 GCA_036788835.1 Acidaminococcaceae bacterium | reverse complement strand
TGAACATGGACAGAACAGAAAGTAGTTGAACATGGACAGAAATGCACTAGCTGAAACATACAGAAGAAAATTGACTACACCCAGGATTATTGCCAACCAGATTGGTCATGGGTGGAATGTGGTCACAGACAATAGCATGGGCTCTCCTCAACTTCTCAAGAAACTGTTGGGAGAGAGACTGATAAAGGAAAAAGATTTTTTAATAAGGGTGCATACCCTTTTGGATATAGGCGCCAGTCCTTTTTATGAAAGAAATATGGGGAAAAAGGTTGGTGTATCCTGGTTCTCCGGACCAAGCGCCAGAGAGGCTGTTGCCAGGGGACAGGGTGATGTGATGCCCTGCTGCTACAAGGATATGCCAAGAATTTTTCGTAGCCATATACCGGTGGACGCATTCCTGGCAACAGTTTCTCCCATGGATGAACATGGTTATTTTTCCACAGGTATTGTGGGTTCAAACGGGGCAGCTATTAAGGAAAAAGCAAAGACAATCTATTTGGAAGTTAATCCTAATATGCCTCGTGTGGCCACAGCCACGCTGATCCATATTAGTGAGGTAACAGCACTTTATGAAAATAATTGTCAGCTGCCGGAAGCAGCAGAGGCAGCAATGGATGAGGTAAGCCGCAGAATAGGAAAGCTTATTAGCAAGGAAATTCCGGACGGTGCCACTATCCAATTGGGGATAGGGGCGATTCCCAATGCAGTGGGAGAAGCTCTGAAAACAAAAAAAGACCTGGGTATCCATACAGAACTCTTTACGGATAAAATGCTGGAGCTTCTGGAATGCGGGGCTGCCAACAATATGCACAAAACAATACATGGAGGCAGAACAGTAGCTACCTTTGCTTTTGGAACCAGAAAACTCTATGACTATATTGAAAATAATCCGGCAGTGGAAATCCTGCCGGTGGACTATGTGAACGATCCGCAGGTAATAGCCCAAATGCCGAATTTTATTTCGGTTAATTCTGCTTTACAGGTGGATTTCTGGGGACAGGTTTGTGCGGAATCAATTGGACCATATCACGTTTCCGGGACAGGAGGACAGTTGGACTATGTCCGAGGTGCGGTGATGTCACCGGGTGGTAAAAGTTTTATCGCTTTTCCCTCTACGGCAAAAGGGGGACAAGTGAGTCGTATTGTGCCAACCTTGGACTTAGGAGCCGTGGTTACAACCAATAAGAACGAAGTGGACTGTATCGTAACAGAGTACGGAATTGCTTCATTACGGGGTAAAACTCTTAAAGAAAGGACGAAGGCACTAATTGCTATAGCTCATCCTAAGTTCCGACAGCAATTGTATGAAGCAGCACAAAGAAGTAATATTTAGCAGCCGTGTACTACTTCCAAAGGCCTACAAAACGATGAAAAAACCGGCAGCCAGACGTTTTCTTATAGACCTTCATAAGTCTTTGCAATATTTAACGGAAGGCATTAATCGCTGGCTTAGCCCTGAAACTACTCAGAACGCTACTACGACCTTGTACGACAAGAAGAACAAGGCTAAAACTAAAGAACCGGCATTTTTGTAACAACGCGGCGTTGTCTGCGAAGCTACCAAGGCGCCGGTCCTTTTTTGCCTTTTTCCCAACAAATATTAGGTATTTTGCCTATTTTGTAGTATAATATTACGGTAACAAATTAGAGAGAAAAATAAGGAGGATGCAGAGGATGCATACGTACAGCATGGAGTTAGGCGGAAGAACCCTAACGATGGAAATTGGTAAGATTGCCAAACAGGCAAACGGTTCTGTGCTAGTCCGTTACGGTGAAACAGCAGTTGTTGTGGCCGTTACCGGAACCAAGGAACCAAGAGAGGGAGTAGATTTCTTCCCTTTAACAGTGGATTTTGAAGAGAAAATGTACGCGGTAGGTAAAATACCCGGAGGTTTTATTAAAAGAGAAGGCCGTCCTTCCACTAACGCTATTTTAACTTCCCGCCTCATTGATAGACCTATTAGACCTATGTTCCCGGATGGATATCACAACGATGTGCAAATCGTTGCCACAGCCGTTTCCGTGGACCCTGACAATGCTCCGGATATGCCTGCTATGATTGGTGCATCCACTGCTTTGTCCATTTCCGATATTCCTTTCGAAGGACCTATTGCCGGTGTCCGCATCGGTTTGATTGATGGACAGTTTATTGTTTGCCCTACTGTAGACCAAATGGAAAAGAGCGAGTTGAATCTGGCGGTAGCAGGAACCAAAGATGCTATTCTGATGGTAGAAGCAGGAGCTAAAGAAGTATCCGAAGACACTATGTTGGATGCTATTTGGTTCGCTCATGACCAAATCAAAAAGATTGTAGAATTCCAAGAAAAGATTCAGTCTGAAATTGGCAAACCTAAGATGGAAGTGCCTGTTTACGTGCCTCCTGCTGATATTGTAGCCGCTGTTAAAGAATACGGCGAAGATAAATTAAAAGCCGCTTTGATGGATGCTGACAAGCTTCGCAGAGATGAAATGGTTGGAGAAGTTAAAGCAGATATTGCCGAGCATTTTGCTGACCAATATCCTGATAGCGGCGCTGATGTTGCCTATGTAACCCAGAAATTAATCAAAGCCGTAGTGCGCAGAACTATTGCCGTGGACAAGATTCGTCCTGACGGTCGTCAATTGAACGAAGTTCGTCCTGTAACCTGCGAAGTTGGTATCTTGGCCCGTCCTCATGGCAGTGCTTTGTTCACACGTGGTCAGACTCAGGTACTGAACTGCACCACCTTGGCACCACTCCGTGAAGCACAAATCATCGATGGCTTAGGGCCTGAAGTGACCAAGCGTTACATTCACCATTACAATTTCCCGCCGTATTCCGTTGGAGAAACCAAACCTATGCGTTCTCCCGGCAGACGTGAAATCGGTCATGGTGCTTTGGCAGAAAGAGCTTTGCTGCCGGTAATTCCTTCTGAAGAGGAATTCCCTTATGCAATTCGTCTGGTTTCCGAAGTATTGGAATCCAACGGTTCTTCTTCCATGGCTTCTACTTGTGCCAGCACATTGTCCCTGATGGACGCAGGTGTTCCTATTAAAGCTCCTGTTTCCGGCGTGGCTATGGGCCTGGTAAAAGACGGTGATGATTTCACCATCCTGACTGATATCCAAGGTCTGGAAGATGCTTTGGGCGATATGGACTTCAAGGTAACCGGTACTGAAAAGGGTATCACTGCTATGCAGATGGATATTAAAATCGATGGTATCAACAAGGAAATCTTTAAGCAGGCTTTGGCACAGGCCAAAGAAGGCAGACACTTTATCCTGGGCAAGATGCTGGAATGCATCCCTGAACCCAGAAAAGAGCTGAGCAAGTATGCTCCTAAGATTACCACTTTGAAGATTGATCCTGATAAGATTAAAGATATCATCGGCCCTGGCGGCAAGATGATTAAGAAGATTGTGGAAGACACCGGTGCCAAGATTGATGTGGATGACGACGGTACAGTGTATGTAGCTGCTGTGAACAGCGAATCTGCTGACAAGGCTGTTGCCACCATTAAATCTATTACTGCCGTTCCGGAAGTGGGCAAAGTTTACACCGGCAAAGTCACCCGTATCATGAACTTTGGTGCATTCGTGGAATTCATGCCAGGTAAAGAAGGCCTGGTGCACATTTCCCAATTGGCCAACGAGCGGGTGAACAAGGTAGAGGACGTAGTTTCTATAGGCGATGAAATCATGGTGAAGCTGACGGAAATCGATTCTAAGGGACGCTTAAACTTATCCAGAAAAGCAGCATTGACCAAATAGCTGCTATGTATATGTAGCACAAGTTGATACAAAGGTGACTGTCACCTTTGTATCACTTTTTAAAGTAGGGGGATTGGGGATCTCATGATTGATAAGTTATTTGCACGTATTTTCCCGCATTATCACACTTTGAATGCTACGGAGAAACGTTCTATTCGCAGGCGGCCTATAACATTTTGCTTTGTGTCCGGGTTGCTGCTGCTTTATTTTTGCTTGTCCCTTTATGGGAATAGCCAAAGGGATTCCAATAAATGGAAGGATTCCTTTTATATTTCTCCACAGATACAGGAGTCCATCAGGGATGCAAGTACAAATGCCACAAGGGTACTTTGCGGTACTTATGTAGACAATATCTATAATATTGACATGGCCAAGGGTACCTACTCAGTGAGTTTTCTTGTCTGGTTCCGCTGGGATGGGGACGATATCACGGACATGGCTAACCATTTCCGTGTGTACAAGGGGACTATGATAGAACAACATATTTTGAAGAACTATAAAGTTGGCAATACCCATTATCAACTAGTCCGTTCTATTGTAACGGTGGCTCATAATTTTTGGACCGAAAGCTTTCCTCTGGACAAACACCAGTTAAATTTTTATATTGAGCCCTATTATACGGCTAAGCATGTAGTGCTGGTACCGGACAAAGAAAACAGTCACGTAAATATGGACCTGCACATTTCCGGCTATGGGATTGCGAAATCCGCCATGGGTGCCAGAGCCTATGAATATCTCACCACGAGAGGCGATATAGAAATAGAAGGCACGAAAAATGTAGTTACGGAAATTCTTACCGCTATACAGATCAAGCGGTCTGGTTTGGGCTTGTACATAAAGTGCTTTATAGGCTTATTTGGTTGCCTCATTTGGGCCTTGATGGTTTTATACATAAATATTTACCACAAGGTAGACCCATTGGGCATGCTGCCAGGCGCACTATTCGGCTGCGTGGCCAATATTATGGTAGGCGCCAGCTTGCTGCCGGATGCCTTGGAGCTGGGACTTTTGGAATTTGTTAATATTTGGGGCATTTTCATTATTCTGTGCGTGGCCCTGATTATTATGAAAATTAATGCCATGCGCCGAATTTACGAAGAACATCAGGTGGTTAGCTACTATTCGGCAGTTTATGGCCGCCTTATGTTTTATTCTGTAAGTGCCTTGACTATTCTTGGTAATATTTTAATGCCAGCTATAGTATATTTATCGTAAGACAAGTGTGACAAAGGCGTTATTTCCTTTGTCACTTTTTTTGTGACGAAACAACCAGTTCTTTTGTTAACTTTTTTGTAACAAAATTACCGGTTATTTTCGTCACATTTTTTTCAAAAAGACATTGGTTTGTCACAAATGTAGTAGTATAATTAAATACGCTTAAAGAGAGTTTTTATGGCTGGAAATCGGAGAACGGGAGCGTCTGTCTATGAATTGGCATGATAAACGGGTGAGGTATGTTTTAATCGGGTGTTTGGCTATTTTTGTTATTATTGTTTACCAGATTGCCAACAAATTAATTGTTGCTAACAGTAAGGCCAAAAGTGTTATGGGGAAAGCAGCGGTACAAGTGGCTACTGCCTTGCCAAAGCGGGGGACAATTACTCCGGTGGTGAAGCTTTCCGGCAGTCTTGACCCGGTGTGGCAGGCAGATATTGCTGCCAAAGTGGCCGGTCGTGTGGACAAAGTTTTCGTTAATGTGGGAAGTCATGTGGTAGCCGGACAGGTTTTGGCTTCTTTGGACCCGGGAGAACTGGCGGCTACAGCCGGCAGTGCCCAGGGCAGTGTCTACGATGCCAGGGCCAATCTGGCTATGGCAGAAGCTACGCTGGCCAGATACAAAAAATTGTACACCACAGGTGCTATTTCCAAGCAGGATTTGGATAATGCCCAATTCACCAGAGATATGGATGAGGGCAAATTAAAAGCAGCCCAAGGTACATACGAAAACGCTGCCTCTAAATTAAATGGTACAGATGTTATTACCCCACAGGGCGGCACTGTTGTAAAACGCAATTTTCAGGAAGGCTATTACGCCAACGCTGGAACAGCCTTGTTCAACGTGGCAGATACTTCTTCCTTAGTATTAAAAATCAACATTCCCGAAGGACAGATTGGCAGTGTAGCATTGGGGACTCCCTGCGACGTGGTGATTCCGGCCATGAACAAAACGGTCCAGGGCATTATCACGAAGCTGGCCCAGGTAGCAGACTTGCCCGCCAGAACTTTTGCCGCGGAAGTCACTGTGGACAATAGGGACAATGGTTTGCGGGGTGGTTTGTATGCTAATGTTGCCCTGCAAAGCCAACCGAAAAATAACGTTCTGATTATTCCTCAGAGTGCCATTGTTATGCGTGAAGACCAGCGTACGGTTTTCGTTGTGGATAAGGACGGTAACGTTTCCAGAAAAGTCCTGACCACCGGATATATCGGCGATGGGAAAGTGGAAGTTCTGGGGGGAGTAACAGAGCAAGATCAAATTATCACCCAAGGTCAAAACAGGGTACGTGAAGGCAGTAAGGTTATTGCCCAGAAGGACGGCCAATAACTATGATTAGAGCCTTTATTCACAAGCCTGTTTTTACTACCATGCTGATTATGGTATTGGTGATATTCGGCATTAGGGCTTATCCTATGCTGGGGGTCGATATGGCCCCGGAAATAGATTTACCCTTGGTTTCCGTTAGCGTAACCTACACCGGTGCAGCGCCGGAAGAAATGGAAACTTTGGTCATTAAACCAATTGAAAACAGAGTCAGTCAGGTGTCAGGTATCAAGACAATGTCCTCTACCGCCCGCTCCGGCTATGCCCAGATAGTTGTGGAATTTCCCCTGGGTACGGACGTTATGGAGAAATCCAGCGAAGTCCGTGAGAAGGTAGCCTCCGTCCGGGGCCGTCTGCCTGATGACATTGATGAACCTATTGTACAGAGAGTGGATTTGTCCTCTCAGAGCGTAGCATCCTTTACCATGGCTAGCGAAGGCCGCAGCCGTGGTGAGATTGTGCGCCTATTGGAAAATGTGGTAAAGCTCCGTCTCCAGCAGGTAGACGGGGTATCAGAAGTAAACTATTACGGTTCCGGAGACAGAGAACTGAAGGTCTGGGTGGATGCGGAGAAGCTAAAGGCTTACAAAATCCCTTTCCAAACGATTTACACTGCGGTGGACCATGCTAATACCAACACTCCCGGCGGCAGCGTAGAGCAAAACGGCATGAAGCTTACCGTACGTACCTTGGGTAAATTTAAAAGCGTTGATGATATGAATAAACTGGTTGTTTCCAATGATAACGGCCGGATAGTGAAACTCAGCGATGTGGCCAGGGTAGAGGATTCCTTCGAAGAGGATGTTTCTTATGCCCGGGCTAATCTGGTGCCCAACGTTATTATTTATATCCAGAAACAGTCCGGCAGCAATACGGTTAATGTTATTGACGGTGTGAAAGCCGCCATCAAAGAAATGCAGGATACCAATCAGATTCCTGCGGATATTAAGATGAATGACCTGAAAGACACCTCAACCTATATCAAAGACAACATTGCCGATGTGTGGTCTTCTATTTTGTTCGGCGGTTTTCTGGCCCTATTCATTACTTACATGTTCCTCCAGAATCTCCGTGGCACGATTATCGGCGGTATGGCTATTCCTACTTCTGTTATTGTTTCCTTCGTGCTCATGAAGAACTTAAATTTTACCCTGAATAATATGTCCCTGATGGGACTAAGCCTGGCGGTTGGTATGCTGATAGATGATGCTATCGTACTGATTGAAAATATTTTCCGGCATTTGGAAATGGGGGAGCCGCCCATGGAGGCAGCGGAAGTGGCCACCAAGGAATTGTCCCTGGCGATTCTGGCCTCCTCCCTGTCTTTGCTGGCGGTTTTTGTGCCTATTGGTACTATGGGCGAGGTTGTTGGTCAGTATTTCCGACAGTTTGGTTTGACCGTAGCAGCGGCCCTGTGTTTCTCCACCTTTTCCGCCTATTCATTGACCCCTATGCTGGCGGCTTATTGGCTGAAAGACCCTAAAGAGGAAGCTAAGATTCCCAGAAATAAATATTGGCAGAAATTCGTGGATTGGTTTGAAAAAGGCTTCCAGGATTTTCGCAAATTATACGAAGATATTATGGACGTTTCCTTTGAACATCCCAAGCTGCTTACTTCTATAGGATTTGCCTCTATGATAATTTGCTTTGCCCTGCTGCCTTTTGTAGGTGTGGAATTCCAGCCAACCTACGACTCCGGGGAGTTTGATATTTCCGCTATTGCTCCTTCTAATGTGAGCGTCACGGAAATGGCCAGATTGGTGAAGCCTGTGGAAGAAATCGTCATGAAGGAAGACGGGGTGCGCATGGTGGGTATGCGGCTGGGCGGTTCGCGAGTCCCGGCCAATCAGGCAACGGTTTCCGTAAAGCTGAAACCTGCCGACCAACGGACAAAATCCATGCAGGTTATTATGGATGATTTACGTGTGCAGTTCAAACAGATTGATACTATGAAATTGTCCGTGACCAGCGGTCAGGGAGCAGGACGTGGTGACAAGCGGCCTGTGCAGCTGGGTATCCGCGGCTCGGATTTAACGGAACTGAATAAAATCGCCGCAGATGTGGTAGAACAGATTCGCAAGATTCCCGGGGCCTCTGATGTGGACGTTTCCAGCTATGAAAACGAGCCGGAAGTTATCGTTCGAGTGAATCAGGATAAAGCCAGCCGCTTCGGCCTGGATCCCTATTCCGTAGGGTATGTGGTGCAAATGGCCTTCCAGGGCAAAACCACCACCAACACCTTTACTTATTCCGACCACGATTATGATGTGCGGGTAGAGCTGGAAATGGGCCAGCAAAGGAATATCGAGGACGTTAAAAATCTCTTGGTTTCCAATAGCAGCGGTTCATTTGTGCGGTTAGGGGATATTGCCGAGGTTAATCTGGAGTCAGGCCCTACCAAGATTGACCGGGAAGACAGACAGCGTCAGGTGGCAGTTTACGCCAATACTGTAGGTATCGCATCCGGTGAACTGATCAGCAAAATTAAAACGGATATTTTGCCCAATCTTAATCTGCCGGAAGGTTACTACACTAAGTTCGTAGGTTCCGCAGACATGATGTCCCGGTCTTTCTCGGAAATCGGCAAGGCCCTGGTTCTGGCCATTCTGATTATTTACATGGTTCTGGCGGCAGAATTTGAAAGCTTCAGTCAGCCGCTGGTAATCATGGTGTCACTGCCCATGGCTTTGATAGGCGCTATTTTAGGACTTTTGGTTACCGGCCTGACTATTAATATGATGTCATTAATTGGTTTTGCCATGCTGTTAGGCTTGGTAACCAAGGTAGCAATTCTGTTGGTTGACTATACCAATCAGGCCAGAGAAAGAGGCCTGAGCATTCACGATGCGTTGCGGGAGGCTTGCTCCCTGCGTTTGCGCCCGATTATGATGACCACTACTTCCACGATCTTAGGTATACTGCCTATTGCTTTAGGTTTAGGCGCCGGCGCTGAATTGCGCCAATCCATGGGCGTGGTTATTGTAGGCGGCATGGTTTCCTCTACGATTTTGACCTTGGTAGTTGTGCCCCTGATTTATTTACTGGTGGAAGAATGGAAAGAGAAGCATATGTCGAAAGGGGCAAAGTAAGGCACGGAGGTTGTGCAAGAGCAGCAAAGTGAAGAGAAATTTGCTTATATGTCGAAAGGGGCAAAGTGATGTTTGGATTAGGTAAGGGAAAAGAGTTCGTGCTGGTGGCACCGGTAACTGGTACGGTGCTGCCCTTGGATAAAGTGCCCGATGAAGTTTTCTCCACTAAGATGCTGGGAGATGGCGTAGCGGTAGAGCCGAAGCAGCAGAACGCAGAGACTCGTGATGGAGTGGCGTCAATCGTAGTTTCGGGAGAAAAGCAAGAAGTCAAGGCCAGGGTAAGAACAGCAGATGGTGTGGTAGGGACCGCGGTTTCGGGCACCGTGGTCAGTGATGGAGCAACTAATGGTGCCGGGAAGTCGCCTGATTTGACTGTAGCTGTGGCGCCCTGTGACGGAGAGCTGAGCTATGTGGCAGAGACTAAGCACGCCTACGTAATAACCGGCGAATACGGAGTGGAAGTCATGGTCCATATTGG
>DAIQMR010000045.1:0-9890 GCA_036788835.1 Acidaminococcaceae bacterium | reverse complement strand
TTATTTGACTGAAAAAGAGCTTTTCTGGGGAAAAGAATCTGACGATTAACAGCATAACTGCCATGACATCTCTCTTAGGCAAGAAATTCGATGAAGTCTTAGGAGGCCTTACTTATAAGCCTCAGGGGAAACCCGCGCTTGTGCCGGCAAGCGACAAACGTCCGGCAATACATTCAGCTAAAGAAGATTTTAAAAATTAGGAGGAAAATATTATGACAAACGCAAAAAAAGCAAATCCCATGAAGGTTATTACAGGAGCTAATACAAGATGGTCTTATGCCAACGTGTGGGAACCAAAATCAATCAATGGCAGCACACCGAAGTACAGTGTCAGCCTTATCATTCCGAAAAGCGATACGAAGACAATTGAGAAAATCAAGCAGGCTATCGCATCTGCCTATAAGGAAGGCGAGGCCAAGCTCAAAGGCAATGGCAAGAGCGTTCCTGCCTTATCCGTATTAAAGACTCCCCTTAGGGACGGAGATAACGAAAAGCCGGATGATTCAACTTATGCAGGCAGCTATTTCCTTAATGCCAACAGCGCATCTGCACCTGGTATTGTAGACTCTACCTGCCAGCCCATTCTGGAACGCTCAGAGGTTTACTCAGGGGTGTATGGCAGGGCAAGCATCAACTTCTACGCTTACAACAGCTCTGGAAATAAGGGAATTGCCTGTGGATTGAATAATCTGCAAAAGGTCCGTGATGGTGCTCCATTAGGCGGCAAGTCCAGGGCAGAGGATGATTTTGCCTCCGCTGACGATGACGATTTCTTGGCTTAGGAAGGGAGAGGGTCAATATGAGCGCTTACGAATTCATGACTGAAATGAACACCCTGTTTATCTTCTTCTACTTTGTAATCAAGACTTTCCCATTGTTCATGGGGTTGTGTGGCTGCATGATTGAATTTGTGGTCAAACGATTAGAGAAGAAAGACGAGGAATAGGTATTCGGCGGCAGGGGGAGACCTTTGCCGCCTTATCTTCTTGAAGGGAGAAAATTAATGAAAACTTTGAGTATCGATATTGAGACATTTAGCAGCACAGAGCTTGCTAAGTCAGGAGTCTATAGGTATGCATCAGCACCAGATTTTGAGATTCTGCTCTTTGGTTATTCAGCAGATGGGGAAGCTGTGCAGGTAATCAATCTGGCAAACGGGGAAAGGATACCGGAAGAAATAGAAAAAGCCATTAAGTCGCCTGACGTGGTTAAGTGGGCATTCAATGCGAACTTTGAACGCATCTGCCTGTCCAGACACTTCATGTCATGGCTTGAGCCTGACTCCTGGAGGTGTTCTATGGTGTGGTCAGCATATATGGGTCTGCCTCTGTCCTTGGAGGGCGTAGGGATTGTGCTTGGCTTGGAAAAGCAAAAAATGACAGAGGGGAAGAGCCTCATAAAGTATTTCTGTATTCCATGTGCTCCAACCAAGGCTAATGGTGGTCGCACACGAAATTTGCCTATTCATGATAGGGAAAAGTGGGAACTGTTTAGGTCCTACAATAAGCGTGACGTGGAAACGGAAATGGCTATACAGGAAAAACTTTCCAAGTTCCCTGTGCCGGATTTCGTATGGGATGAGTATCATCTCGACCAGGAAATCAATGACAGGGGCATTGGTATTGACCGGGAGTTTGTTGAGAAAGCTATCGAAATAGACAAAGAAGTAAAAGCCGTCCTCATAGATAGGCTGCAGAAACTCACTGAAGTGGAAAATCCTAACTCTGTTATGCAGCTTAAGGAATGGCTCACGGCTAACGGATTGGAAATTGATTCCCTTGGTAAAAAAGAAGTGACAGAACTAATCAAGACAGCCCCTGAGGGAATAATAGAAGTGCTCAGGCTCCGTCAGCTGATTTCCCGGTCATCAATAAAGAAGTATCAGGCAATGGCCAATGCCGTATGTCATGACGGACGCGCTCACGGGATGTTCCAGTTCTATGGTGCTAATAGGACAGGCCGTTTTTCAGGCAGACTAATTCAGCTGCAGAATCTTCCTCAGAACCATATGCAGGATTTGGCAGAGGCACGGGAGCTTGTAAGGCAGGGCAACCTTGATGCGCTTAACCTTCTTTACGATAACATACCGGATACCCTTTCACAGCTTATAAGGACGGCTTTTATTCCTCGGGACGGCATGAAGTTCATAGTTGCCGACTTCTCTGCCATTGAGGCAAGGGTACTTTCTTTTCTTGCCGGGGAGAAGTGGAGGATGGATGTGTTTGCCGGTAACGGGGATATTTATTGTGCATCAGCATCTGCCATGTTTAAGGTAAATGTAGTTAAGCATGGTGAGAACGGGCACTTAAGGCAGAAGGGTAAGATTGCTGAGCTTGCCCTTGGCTATGGCGGCTCTGTGGGTGCGTTAAAAGCTATGGGAGCATTAGACATGGGTCTGGAGGAGGAAGAGCTGCAACCATTGGTTACTGCATGGAGAAATACCAATCCTAATATAGTGAGGTTTTGGTGGGCGGTTGATGCTGCAGTGAAAAATGCCGTGAAGAGCAAGGTTCCATCCGAAGTAAACGGTATAGGTTTTTCCTGCAGAAGCGGAATGCTTTTTCTCACGCTCCCCTCAGGCAGGGTACTATCCTATGTGAAACCCAAGATGGGTACTAACAAGTTCGGCACTGAAAGCGTGACCTACGAAGGCATAGGCCTTGCAAAAAAATGGGACAGGCTTGAGAGCTATGGGCCTAAGTTCGTAGAAAATATAGTTCAGGCAATAAGCCGTGACATCCTGATGTATGCCATGGGAACTCTCCGTAATTGTCGGATAGTTGCCCATGTCCATGACGAGGTAATTATTGAATGCGATAAGGCTGTATCTGTTGATGCAGTCTGTGAGCAGATGGGGAGAACACCGCCCTGGATTAAGGGCCTTCTTCTTAAGGCCGATGGTTACGAAACAAATTTTTACCGAAAGGACTGAGCATATCGTCCTTTCATGCCTCCTGCCACGGCTACCTGGTAGGAGGTCTTTTTATGCCTCCGAGACGAGGAGGGGCAATATGAAGGTAACTAAAGTTGACGTAGGCAAAGCTGTTGAAAAAGATAAAACTCCTTTATACACGGTGCAGGAACTTACTATGGAGTATGGCTATGCCAGGGCAGAGGAGATTTGCAAAAAACTGTTGGAAATGAGCCTTGTTACGCCTGAAGAATACGCTGAAATAATGCGGCTGAACAAGGAATCTTTCCATCCAAGATTATCTGCGATAATAGCCTGAAACCGTTGATATAACCTTGATTTAGAGGTAATATGTGACACTGACAAGGAGGTGAGGAAGTTGAAAACAGTGACAAAAATAGCGCCCAATCCGCTTATGATTCTTGAAAAGAAGAAACTACGGGTGGCTGCTTACTGCCGTGTGTCGACGGCAAGCACAGAGCAAAAGGAGAGCCTTGAAACCCAAAAAGAACATTATGAACAGTACATCACGGCCAATCCGGACTGGGAGTTTGCAGGCATTTATTATGATGAGGGCATTACGGGAACGAGCATGGAAAAACGCTCTGGACTTAAGGATCTGCTTAATGCCTGCGATCTTGGGCAGGTTGACTTTATTGTTACCAAGTCCATAAGCAGGTTTGCCAGAAACACGGTTGACTGCCTTGAGATGGTTCGACATCTTGTGGACATCAATGTTTATTTGCACTTTGAAAAAGAGAACATCAATACAAGCGAAATGGACGGGGAACTAATCCTTTCCCTCCTAAGCAGCTTTGCTCAGAGCGAATCAGAGTCAATTTCTGAAAATCAGAAGTGGAGCATAAGGGCAAGATTCAGAAACGGCACATATAAGGTTGGCTATCCTCCCTACGGCTATAAGAACGTTGGTGGGAAGATGGCGGTTGTTCACGAAGAGGCTGAAGTAGTAAAGCGAATTTTCCAAGAGGCCTTGACAGGCCGAGGTACTTATAGCATTGCCAAGGTGTTAAATGCCGAGGGAGTGGCCACGAAAAGAGGTGGCAAATGGAACTTTACCACAGTGCTGTCAATTCTAATCAATGAAAAATACACAGGAGATATTGTTTTCCAGAAAACATTTGTGAGCAGCAATTATAAAAAAATGACTAACCGCGGAGAACTCGAGCAGTTTCATCTCACGGAGCACCATGAGCCTATTGTTTCCCATGAAAATTTTGAGGATGTGCAGGAGTTGATCCGTCAGCACAGGTGCGAAAAAAATATTGAACAGGGAAGCGAGAAATACAACAAGAGATATACCTTGTCCGGGAAAATTCTTTGCGGGAACTGTGGCGGTCACTTCAGGAGAAGGCGCCATTACAAGTCAGCCGGTTCATATGTGGCCTGGGTTTGCAAGACTCATATTGATGACAAGAGCAAATGCCAGATGAAGTTTATCTATGAGGAACGGGTATTCAGTTCTTTCATCACCATGATTAATAAGCTGGTGTACGGCTACAAAGAAGTGCTCCTTCCTTTGCTGCATGGATTGGGGGAAATGACTAATGAGAACCGGATAAGCGAAATAGAGGAACTAGAGCAAAAGATTAGCAAGAATACGGAACGCAAGCAGGTAATGGCAGAACTCTTAAGCAAGAAAATATTAGACTCGGAGTTGTTCAGAAAAGAGCTCGCCTGCATCAATGCAGAAACGGAAAAGCTTAAACTGGAAAGTAAAAGGCTTGGCGTTTTTGACAAGAGCTCCATTGGGCAGTTAGGCGAGCTGGAAAGCCTGATTCACTTTCTAAGTAAGAAACAGAGAATCCGGGAATTTGATGAAGAACTGTTCATGCGGTTCGTAAAAAACGTCATCGTTTATAGCAGGGAAGAAATAGGCTTTCATCTTAAGTGCGGTATCACTCTTAGGGAAAGGATGGTGGATTAAATGAAGGGGATAATTTATTATGGCTATACTGTTGTAGACGGCAAGGCCAAAGTTGATGAAACACAGGCAGCTCAGGTAAGAACCCTTTATGATAATTATCTTGCGGGTGACAGTCTGTATAAAGCGGCGGCAAAGGCCGGGATTTGCACATGGCATGGTCAGGCATCTAGGATGATTTCAAATTCGACATATCTCGGTACCGAATTTTACCCTGCCATTATTGATGAGGAGACTTTTCAAAAAGCCCAGGAAGAACGGCATAAAAGAGCCGTTGCCCTGGGAAGAATAAACAGAAAGGCTACGGCTTTGCCTAACTCGGCATCTGCGGATCCTGAGGTTCGGTTCTGGATGAAAAAAGTAGAAGTTAAGTTTACAGACCCGTACAAGCAGGCAGAGTTTGCTTATAGCCTGATAGAAAGAGAGGTGCGATAAATGGCGGGAAAAATGACGATAATCCCCGCAAGGGCAAGAGTAGGTAATTCCGTGGCTAAGGACGAGCCGCCCAAGGTAAGGGTTGCTGCCTATTGCCGGGTATCCACGGAAAGCGAGGAACAGGCAACAAGCTACGAAGCACAGGTAAGTCACTATACTTCCTTCATACAAAACAATCCTCAGTGGGCCTTTGCCGGGATATTTGCAGATGACGGCATCTCGGGAACCAATACGAAAAAGCGTGGGGAGTTCAACCGCATGATCAGTGAGTGCATGGCAGGTCATATTGATATGATTGTCACAAAGTCCATCAGTCGGTTTGCTAGAAACACCTTGGACTGCCTGAAATACATCCGTGAATTAAAGGCCAAGAATATTCCTGTATACTTCGAGAAGGAGTCCATCAATACAATGGATGCCAAAGGCGAGGTTCTGCTGACAATTATGGCTTCCTTAGCTCAGCAGGAAAGCCAGTCCTTGAGTCAGAATGTGAAGCTTGGCCTGCAGTATCGTTATCAGCAAGGAAAGGTTCAGATTAACCATAATCGCTTCATGGGATACACCAAGGACGAAAAGGGTGCTCTTGTGGTGGAGCCTAAAGGAGCCGCCGTTGTTAAAAGAATCTTTCGGGAGTATCTTGAGGGGAAGAGCCTCATTGAAATAGCAAGAGGACTCATGGCTGAACATATTCTAACGTCAGCAGGCAAAACCAAGTGGCGTCCAGATGCCCTTGCCAAAATGCTCCAAAACGAGAAATACATGGGGGATGCCCTTTTGCAGAAGACCTATACGATTGACTTTCTCACCAAGAAAAGGGTGAAAAATGACGGTCTGGTTCCTCAGTACTATGTTGAGGATAACCACGAGGCAATAATCCCAAAGGATTTGTTTAGGCAGGTGCAGGAGGAAATGGAACGCAGGAGACATATAAAGCTTGGGGGAAACGGCAAGAAACGAGTCTATAGCAGCCGTTACGCTCTTTCTACTATTGTTTACTGCAGCAGCTGCGGAGATATTTATAGGCGTATTCATTGGAACAATCACGGGTGCAAGTCCATAGTTTGGCGGTGCGCCAACAGGCTTGATAGGAGTGAAGTCAATTGCTCAGGCAGGACCGTATGGGAAGATGACCTTAAACAAGCCGTGGTTGATGCCGTCCAGAAGGTCTTTGCCAGCAAGTCAAAGTTCATGACCATATTGGAGCACAACATCCAATCTGTTATCGGAAAAATTGATAATATCGAAGTGCAGGAGATAGACAGAAAAATGGATGTTTTGCAGCAAGAGCTTTTAAAAGTGGCCAATAAGCGACAGGATTATTCCCTGCTAGGGGATGAGATAAAGCGTCTCCGTAAACAGAAAGAGACGGTTCTGGCAAAGAATGCAGTTCTGGTAGGGCAGCAGAAGAGGATGATTGATACCAATAAGTTTTTGCAGGATATGAAAGCAGCTCCTCAGGAATACAGCGAAGTCATGGTACGAAAACTTGTGGAGAAAATAATCGTCCATAAGGATAGGCTCACAGTAGAGTTTAAGTCTGGAATGCAAGTTGATGTGAGAGATTAGGAAGAGATATTTGATGCTTTGACATTATAGTTGGGTTGACGGAATAGATGTTAAATAAGCCGGTTTACGAGTTCGAAAATTCGTAGACCGGCTTGAATTATAATAACAGACAAGGGATATAGCTATCTACCTTGTTTGCGCGGAAGATGGTATAATGGCAAGTAGAGTAGTACAAATTAGAATTTGAGGAGGCGATATAATATGCAGCATAAATGCAAAATAACTGTATTAGAAACAAAGGTATTCCCTGATTTACAAGAGAAGTTTCTTGCTAATCCAAAATCGGGACCTTGTCCGTATTTCAAGGTTGGAGATACATTTGAGCTGGAAAGAAATGGTGAGCGAGATGATTTCTATCATTTAATGAATGGAAAATTTTGTGGTGAGGCATGGGATTGTATCAGCAGATATGTATATACTGCTTTGCAGGGTGGTTCAATTATGCACAAATGGACAAACGATGAGAGAATGATGATTGCCTGCTGTAATGATGGAACAAGACCCGTTATCTTCAAGATTGAAAGAATTGATATTCCAGAAAATGACGAAGAAAAGCAGTGGCTCGAAAAACAGAATTTCAAAAACTCTGTAAGCGATGCATATACTGGTTGATAAATTCCAGTTTGTCAAAGTAAGCACAGAGCAAGCTAACCTTAAGGAAATATCATTCCTCACAGGCTGGCTTGCTTCTTTATTCTTTAATTTCCATACTAACACCGGATTTGAACTCCACTGTGAAGTGGTCGTCAAAGACGGTGATTTTTTTTATTCATCTCGATTTTCTTTACCAATAATGTATTATTCATGAAATATGGTACAATGGTTTAAACAATTGAACTAATAGTGCAATATTTGGAGGTAATCATATGGATAGAGTTATTATGGAACGTCACAGCGTGCGTCAGTATAGTAGTAAGCCTATTGAAGAAGATAAGAGAAATATTCTCCGTGCTCTTGTGAAACAATGCAATTTAGAATCAGGGTTAAACATACAGCTTATCTTTAATGAGCCTAAATGTTTTGATAGCATGATGGCCCATTACGGAAAGTTTACGGGAGTTAATAATTATATTGCCTTAGTTGGTCCAAAGAGTGGAAAACTTGATGAAACGACAGGGTATTATGGAGAAATGGTTGTACTAAAAGCACAAGAATTAGGACTGAATACCTGCTGGGTAGCTATGACACATGGAAAAAGTGCTGCCGACATAAAAAATGGTGAAAAGCAAGCCTGCCTAATTGCTTTAGGATATGGAGAAAATAATGGTGTTCAGCATAAGAGTAAGAGCATAGCTGAAGTCTGTAATTGTGCAGATAATATGCCGGAATGGTTTAAAGAAGGCATTGCAGCAGCTTTGCTGGCACCAACTGCAGTTAATCAGCAGAAATTTTACTTCACATTACTAGATGATGGAACAGTAAGTGCAAAGGTTAAGGGAATAGGCTTTTATACGAGTATGGACTTAGGCATTGTTAAATATCACTTTCAGTTAGCTTCTGGCCACGAGGTAATATAAATGCATACAAAGGCAGATATTGAAGAATTAGCAACTGAATTTGAAAAATGTAAAAATATACTTGTAGCATTAGGTGATGAAAATAGACAGCATCTTATCCTTGAAATGATGAAAATGGAGCAATGTTTAGGTGTAAGGGTTCTTGATATTACGCAAAAAACACATTTATCTCGCCCAGCTGTTTCCCATCATCTTCAGATATTAAAAAAAGCCGGTATATTAAAAATGCGCAGAGAAGGTACAAAAAATTATTATTTTTTCGACTCTGAACAGAAGGGCTTTGAACAGCTTATAAGGCTTTTTACAAAGGCAAAAAAAATAACAGCGGATTTACCGGATAGGGAAGATATAAATATGTGATTAAGTGCACCAATAATTAGCTAGCCTTAAGGAAAATAAACAGATGGCGATAAGCAGAACATTTCTGTAAAACTTAATAGTTGGGTGGTCTGAATAGATGTTAAATAAGCCGGTTTACGAGTTCGAAAATTCGTAGACCGGCTTGATTGTTTGGTGTAGATTTTACTTGACAAAAGTTAGATATCTAACTATAATGGAAACATGAAAATATCAAATGCAATTTCTCAAATAAGCAAAATTAAAGAACGGGCCAATGCCTATATTATGGATGAGCTGTACAAAAATGATATTACCGGTTTAGTTCCATCCCATGGCGATATTTTGATGGTATTATTCCATCAGGAAGATGTTACCATGAAGATGTTGGCGGATAAGATTCATAGAACAAAGCCTACGGTAACCGTATTGGTAAATAAACTAGTTGCTTTGGGATTGGTCAAGAAAGAAGAGTCCGAAGAAGACGCAAGGGTGTCTTATGTACGATTGACGGATAAAGGCAGAGGTTTTCAAGATGTTTTTTACAATATTTCACTTCATCTAGCTGCAAGGTTGTTTCAAGGTTTTAGTGATAATGAGCAAAAGCAATTGGAGAACTTATTAGGTAGAGTGTTAGAAAATATGCAATAATATTTTTTTGACAATATAGTTAGACGTCTAATTTAATGGTTGAAAGTCTAACGTGGTTGTATATATAAAATAATTTAATTGGGAGGAAAAGATTATGGACAAAAAAGAAATTTTATTAAAAGTGAAGGAAGTTATGGAAGCACCCAGTTGTTGCGCTGAATTAAAGGCAGTATGTCAGGAATATTTGGCTTCCGTAGATACTTCAAAGCAAACTGAAGCTGCTAAGAAATTGGTAGCAGAATTGGAAGCTGATGTGCAGACTATTGATGCTGTTTTAGCATTGTTCGCATCAGAAACAGGAGAAAAAATATTCGGTGCTGCTACAGCCCAACAATTAGCGGAGACTGCTAGAAAAGTAAAAGCCGAAGGTGGCAAGTATTGTTTTTGCCCTGCTTGCACTGCTGGCAAAATTGTTTTGGATAATAAAGAACTGCTTTAAATAATACTTAACAGCAAGCTAACCTTCGGGACCACTAATCCTCACAGGCTAGCTTGCTTCTTTATTCTTTAATTTCCATACTAACACCGGATT
>DAIQMR010000044.1:0-10131 GCA_036788835.1 Acidaminococcaceae bacterium | reverse complement strand
CGTATTTTCATGTTTAATATAATCATAGCGACGACACTTCATTAGTTTGGTAAATGAAGCGCTATTATTTTAGACATCATCTACCGGGTTTCTCCTGCTCCGTTCTCCTCTTCATTATGTCGACCCGGTAGAAGTTGTATGTCATTACTATGCCAAGTGTGACCATTAACATGGCAGTACTCCTATGAGAAGCCTAGCATCCAATGCTCCCATGGTCACCACCTTCTTCCCCCCCAACCTCTTTATCCCTAGAGGTTTTCTCCAGATGAAGGCTTGTGCATAGTTTTAGACCGGCTCCGGGAACTCCTTCACCGTTCCTGAGCCGGTCCTTTTTTTGTAAATATGGCAAAAAACACACTTTTGGAACAAATTTATAGTATAATAAGAATGATGAAAAATTGAACAAGGAGTGTTTTACTATGCAAAAACCTTTAAGAACATTTTTAGTCGCAACCATATTAACTCTGGGCAGCTATGCCTCAGTACCCTTAGCTTCATTTTTCCCTGCTCAAACATTATCTGTAGTGCAGGCAGCAGAACTAGATCCTGTCCAGCAAAAAGAACTTGACGCTTTTTTCACAGCCTTTTCCAGCGCAGGTCTCCATGCTTTCAGAAAAGGCACTCTTACCAATGACGAATTATTAACATTCGCCGTTAATTATAATGTGAAATACAACCAGAACCTGAAAAATATGAGTGACAAAATTTGGGGTATTCCCCTTAGCTATTTAACCGATACGGTACAAAAATATTTTGGCCTGCCTTTGACTATCCACGACATAAATAATTATACGCTTAAAGATAATCTTTACTTAGTTCCCAAGGCCACCAGTGCCACCAACGTTTTTTCCCAAACAGATTTCCTCATGGACAACGGGGATGGGACATATTTGGCTAACGTAACCATCTATATGGGTTCCTCAGGGGGGACTTCTCCTATAATCGGCTCCCGTTTCCGTGCCCTCATTACCAAAACACCCACAGGCTATAACCTCAAAGAATACATTATGCGCTAAAAAATGCAACGGTGACAATAGTGACAGTCACCGTTGCATTTTTACTTTTGCAATACCTTGACGATTTCCTTATACATTAGTTCCGGGTCAATGGGTTTAGACAGATGGCCATTCATGCCCGCTTTCTGTGTCTCTTGGACATCATCCTCAAAAACATTGGCAGTCATAGCAATAATGGGCACCGTCTTAGCATCAGCCCTGGACATAGCCCGAATGGTTTTAGCCATCTCTATACCATTCATCACAGGCATCCGGACATCTGTAATAATCACATCAAAAAAGCCTATCGGTGCTTTCTGGAATTGTTCCAAGCCCAGCTTGCCATTAGTGGCACTGTACACTACCATTTTCTGCTTTTCCAAAAGCTTTTTAGCAATCACCATATTAAGGTCCTGATCTTCCAAGAGCAGGACCTTTTTCCCTGCCATTTCACCTTGGGCAACAGACACCTGTACACCCTTAATGATGTCTGCATCGTTCTCAATGTTTTCCATATCAAGATGCACTTTAACCTCAGTACCCACACCTTGTTGGCTTTTAACCTGAATAGTGCCGCCCATGAGCTGTACCAGTTCCTTCACAATGGACAATCCCAGCCCTGTTCCTTGCTGGGTAGATGTGGCATTGGCAGACTCCTGCTCAAATGGCTCAAACAAACGCTTTTGAAATTCTTCACTCATGCCGATTCCATTGTCACGAACATAGAAATCGCAAATCACAAACTTCTTATCGTCACTTAGTTTGCTAACGGCAACGAAGTCAATTTTCCCGCCCTCCTGTGTATATTTAACTGAATTAGAAAGTAAATTAAAGAAAATTTGCTCAAACCGCACTTTATCTATACACACAGTGTACGGTGCCGCTTCGCTAAATGAGAAAGCAATATTCTTTTTTCTGCACAAAGGCTCAATCATCAGCAAAATGCTGCTGCGAAATTCCTGATAGGGATATGGTACATTATGCAGGGTCATTTTATGGGCAGCAAGCTTTTCAAAATCTAGGCAGTCTGTCACCAGTCCCAGCAGGAACTTCCCGGCGTAGCGGATATTGGATACATAGGTTTTCATGGCCTGGGCATTACCCACATCATCTTGAGCCAGCTCGGACAAACCAATAATCGCATTCATAGGAGTACGAATATCATGGCTCATATGGGATAGAAACTCGGTTTTGGCATTATTGGCTTCCCTGATTTTCTTCAGCTGCTCCTGTTCTCTCTCATAAATATCCGTAACATCCATACTGGTAATCAAGACTTTTTCCCGATTTTTATCCATGTAGGAAAACTTCAGCTTCTTCTTGCTGATGCTGCCATCTTTATTGCGCACAGAAGCATAAGAAATAAAGAATTCCTGATGACTCAGCTGCTTGCGAATATTAGCAATAGACATATCATGAATATTCTGTTCTACATCTTCTGGCACCAAAAACTCTCTGGCATAGTCAGCTACTTCCTGCTTATAATTCGAAGAGTGGAAATTGGGCAGAGTAGCAAGAGGATTAGTTTTATTGGCATATGTCTGATATTCCTCTGTCTGACAATCCAATAAAGCAAGATAATCATACTCTAATCTTGCCACTGTGCTAATCATTTCCTGAGCAGTCTTTTGCTCGTCAATATCATAAGAATAAATAAAGCATTTAGCATCTCCGCTCACCGGGTCATAATACAATTTCCCTGTTGTCTGAGCCCAGAAAATATGTCCATCGGCAGCAATTCTTTGATATTCAGTGGTCACTTCTGTTACACCTGACTTAAACTGCTCCAATAAATGCTGACGATTGAAAATAGTTAAAAAATGCTCTCTCTCCTGACTGACAGCTGCCAAATCCGCATTACCCTGAAGGGCTCTGTCATAAGAACTGATTTTACTTCTGTCCACGGAATTGACTGATGCATCATCATAATATTCCACGGTATTTTGGCTAACATTATAAAGGCCCTTAGTAATCAGATTAGCACTATTAGCCCCATTAAAAATCTCCATTTGCTGCTCGTATTTGCTTTCCATGGCTTTCTGCTCGGTAATATCAATACTAACTCCTAGAGAACGGACATGGTTGCCATTGGCGTCAAAAACCGGTGTCATAATAACACGTTCCCACCAATAGCCCTTCTGGTCCCAGGTTCTTACATAGATATCACCCTGTAAAATTCTTTCATTTTTACTTATGCGCTTAAATAAGCGGCGATATGTACTCACACTCTTAGGATGAATATAACCATCGGCTATCAAAGACTCCGGCACGTTATGCACCTCCGACCCATAACCATGCTGGGCTTGGGATACTTCGGTCTGATAAATAGTCTTCGTTTTTATGTCGAATTCCCAGGAACTCATTTTCGCCGTACGCATAGCCATCTGTAAAACTGTTCTGTCATTATCAAGATCAATCTGTAGCTTCGTTTGCTTATCTACGTCAAAATAACTGCAATAAACAATCTGTCCTTCGTTCTTACTATCTTGAACCTGTCCCAAAATCCGCAGCCAAAAATAATTACCCTCAGCATTCTTGGTACGATAGGTAATATCCAACTGCTTGGAACCAGTTTTTATTTTATTAAGAGCTTCCTTGAACAAATGCTTGTCGGCAGGATGGATTGAGCCGAAACTCTTCCTCCCCCCGTCAGTCATCTCCCTTTCGGAGCCTCCCAAAAGCCTAAAGAAACCATCATTGAGGTACATTTGCTTCAGTTTACCATTTTTGAGAATATAAATGCCGATACCACCGGGAATAATATCCATTATCTCCAAAAGACGCTCGTTGCGCCTTTGAATTTCCGTCTGGTCCAGCATATAGAACAGACAAGCTTCAATCCCGGTCCAAACTATGATTTTAGCCTTGGATAATAAATGCTTGTCGTCTTTTGTATGTATAATTTTCTCATGGAAACTATTGGTTTTAAGAGATTTAACCTGTTGAAACAAAGCCTTAGAAATCTCCGGGCTGAGAACGTCTGTAATATTTTTCCCGGAAAGAACAGTTGTTTCATCCTGGCATAACAAGGAGCGGAAAGCCTGATTAGTAAAAAGAATGGTACCCTTGGCCTTGTCCATAACCATGTCCGCCGTAAGAGAATCCTCCACAATGCTGCGATACAGCATATTCTCCCTGGGAGGAGCCGTCATAATGGCGTAATAAATGGCAGAGCCCTCCTCATCACGAATTTTTACAGCGCTAAGATGCATCCAGGCAAGATGATCTGCCTTGTCCCCACCCCACTTTATATAGCGAAGAGTAACATTAATGGGCAGGCCGGTTGGAGCCTTTTGCAAAACCTCTCTATCGAAAAGTGCCCTATCTTCAGGTGCAACCAGATGATCGAGACATCTATCCACCTTAAATAAAGCATGCAAATTGCGGCGGATACTGCAGTCAATTGCCGACACAGTTTCATCGTAGTAAAGGCACTGAACCTGGTGATTGATCTTAAACACCGCCGCCACTCCGGGCATATTTTGCATTAAGTTTTTTTGTTGTGCAAGATTCTCTCGTGTTTTCATCTCAATAGTGTCTCTTTTCTTAAACGATAGATGCTTCCTATTCAGACAATTAAATAACTTACGATAAGTGTATTATACCATATTTACTATGGGTTGGTAATAACAGCTGGGCAGTAAAAAAGATGATACAAAAGTGATTATCACTTTTATATCATCTTAGTTCGCTTAATGCATCCAATAGGCTGCCTGCCCGAGAAGCCCCACTTCAAATCATATAGTGGCAGGAGTATATTATTCTACTGCTTTTACTGCGTTGCCACTGGTTTTCCAGAGAATGGCACCGGCCACAAATCCTACTATGAAAGGCAGTATCCAACCGAAACCCCAAGCGGACAACGGCATTGCCTTAACAATGGTTTTAGCAAAGCCTAAACCGCTGAGTAAAGGAAAGGATTCAAAGAAAGCGTACAAAGTAACCAGATAGACAGAACCCTTATATGCTCCCTCATTGGGAACAACTTTGGATAAGCACCCCAAAACCAATAAAGCCAGGCAGGGAGGATAGCACACGCCGAATATCCATCCGACATATGTAACGATACCATCCACACCAAGAAGGGCTGTCAACGCTGAGCAAATTGAGCACACAATAGCCACATTCCTATAGCTCAATTTCCCATTTGTGGCTGAGTTAAAGAAATCTGCCACAGCTGCTACCTGACCAATGGCGGTAGTCACGCAGGCCAAGACCACGGCAATGCCCATAGGCATCATTACTGCACCGCCAACCCGTTGAATAATAGCGACCAACAGCTCAGCACGACCAATGTTCTGGGGGTAGTCACCGCTGACACAGGCACCCATATACAGCAAGCTGCCGTAAATAATTAACAACAAAATGAAAGCTACAATACCACAATAAATTAACGCCTTGTTACGTTCACCTTTTTCCATATAGCCTTTGCCGTTAATTGAATTGATAAAAACTGCTGCCATAATAAAGCTGACCAGGACATCGCCTGTATTATATCCACCCAGAAAAGCATTGGTGAAAGGATTAGGCACCGCCGGGGCAATAGGTGTACCAAGTGGATTGGCTATGCCCATAATGGCAATCACTACCAAAATAATGGCCAGAAGAGGGGTTAAATATTTTCCCATTTTATCCATAACATTATTTTTATCCGAAGCCATATAATACACAATTACAAAATAGACAATAACCAAGGGAATAAATGGTGCGCCTGGGATATTGCCTCTCACGCCCAGTTCAATAGCCGTTGCGCAAGTACGAGGTATGGATACGAAAGTACACACAATCATCAGGGCAAAAAGCAGGACGTTGTACGCAGATTTACCCACATGATCCATAATTGCATGAACATCACCGTTTAAACCGATAACAATTAAAGTAAAAATCGGCAGAAAAATTCCTGATAAAGTCAGACCGGTCATACCGGCTAAATACGCACTACCGCTATTTAAGCCAAGTTGAGGTGGAAATATTAAATTTCCCGCCCCAAAATATGTAGCAAAAAAAGCAAAACCTAAAACCAAAATATCAATACATTTAATTTTCTTTCCCCCGGATGGTGCATCACCAAGCATGATAATTCCTCCTGTCCGCAAATTATAATTTAGCTAACGCTTGATCGAAATCGTTGAGCAAATCATCAATATCTTCCAACCCTGAGGACAATCTGATTTGTCCGTAGGTAATGCCGATAGCTGCCAACTCGTCAGCAGTCAAATCACGATGGGAAGCTCTGGGTGGATATGTCAAGGTGGTTGCGGTTCCAGCCAAAGTCGGTACAAAGTGAACAATGTGCAGGTTCTTGATTAATTTATCTATTTCTTTTTGTCCACCCTTAAAATTAACGCTGAGCATACCGCCGTAACCATTGCCTTCGAATTGCTTGTCTGCCAATTTCTTGCTGGGAGAGGCCTTCAAACCGGGATAGTAAACTTTTTCGACTTTCGGATGTGCTTCAAAGAACTTGGCTAAGGCTAAGCCGTTCTCGGACATTTTCTTAACACGTAAGGATAACGTGCGCAAGCTGCGTGCTAAAAGCCAGCTCTCTGTAGCCCCAAGGTTTCCACCGTAGAGACCTAAGAAGAAATTGATTTTCTTGATTAATTTAGCAGAACCTACAACGGCACCGCCTACAATATCATCATGGCCGCCTAAATATTTGGTGGCACTGTAGATAACCAAATCTGCGCCAAATTTTATAGGTTTCGCTACGATGGAAGTAGCAAAGGTATTGTCGATAAAGAACAAAGCCTTATGTGCATGGGCAACGTCCGCAAGATACTTCATATCTGGTACAGACATTAGCGGATTCGCAATAGTTTCACCATAAATCAATTTGGTATTGGGTTTAATGTAATCTTCCGCTTTTTGTTTATCAAAATCAATAAATGTAGTTTCTACACCCCAACGCTGCAATTCATATTTCAGGAAATAGAAGGTTTCACCATAAAGTACGGGCGAAGCCAGAACATGGTCACCGGGTTTTAAAACTGCCAAAAGTGATGTAGTAATGGCAGACATGCCGGAAGCAAAAATCAGACCTTTTTCGGCACCGTCTCCTGCGGCCAAAATACGACCGGTAGCATCAGCATTGGGATTGCCCAGGCGGAAGTAAGCATAACCTGGTGCTCCTTCGTCACAAATCTGATCAATAGGATGAATGGAATCAAAAATATAAGCAGAGGACAAATAAATTGGAAATGTTTCCGGCACGGTTAATGCTTTGTTCAGTTCATAGCACATTTCTCCTGTACCTGTGTGTACATAAGTTGTTGCTGCTCCTCTTTCTACTGTCTTGCTTTTCTTAGGCATATTAACAATCTCCTTTCAAATTTTGCCTTTTCTTATCTCAAGTATAAGCAAATTTACGCAGAAAAAGAATTACCCTACCGATGCATATTAGTACCATATACATCGTTTTGCCTGCTGTTTTCATAGCATTTTTATACTACTTTTATACTGCTTCGTAAGAATTTTCTGATATATGTGAAAACGGGAAAAGCGATTAAATGTGAAATTACAAAAAAACAGGACTGTAATCAAATGACAAATTAGTCATTGTGATTACAGTCCTGTTTGTGTGTGCTTCCAACCTGCTATCCAGTATTGCTTCCATCCTATTTGTCCTTGATTTGCTGGAGCAGGTTAGCCAATTGGTAACGATTTTTAACGTTTAATTTATGAAAAATATGGTTTAAATGTTTTTTAGTCGTATACTGGCTGATCATCAGCTTAGTACTGATTTCTTTAGTGGTGTACTGCTTACGCACAAGTCCCGCAATATCACATTCTCTCCTAGTCAGACCAAGAGAAATCAATGACACCGGAACATTCAAGGTCGGGTTGTCAGATATACGCTGAAGTCGCAGCAACAAATGCTCTTTAATAATATCTAAGTAAATCAACTCCTGATCGGAAAAGTCCGGCTTGCCTTTGCTACGATAAAAGACCACTTCTCCCAATACATGCTGAGCCACTGCCAATACAATGCCGCTGTACCAGGCAATATTATTTTCCCGCAAAAAGCCTACTTTATTCACTTCTATCTTTGGCAGCAAATCACTGCTGCGATAGGCTTTAGTCCTATGGAGTTTCATTACCCTACTACCCACAATGTCCGTATTGATTAATTTGGCATAGTTATACATGGATTCTTTGGAAATACCTATGGTCACAGGATCGCTAATAGCCAGAGTGTCGTCTTTGTTCACTGTGAACAAATAAAAGCAGGCTTTGTCGTAGGGAATCAGGGTGCCCACTGCCTGCAAAAAGTACTCCCGCATAGTTCTGGAATCCGTATTTCCGTGAATCAACAAAACCACATCGTTTATATTACGCCATTCAGAATTAGTAAGCATAATTATACTCCACTTGTTAATATTATAGTACTATTATAACACGAAAGTATAACTATAAGTATAAGCCTTGTAAACGTCAATGAATTTTTGAGCCACTTATCATAATGCTTTTCCTGCCTTCTTTATTTCCCCTAAAATTATTTTAACCGACGATGGCAGGATGCGTCAACAATATTCCCTACACTTTTACCATTAAAACGGTCCTCACCTATCCGTCATCCTATGTAACAGTTTTGTCACAACCAGGCCCGTAACTGCCCCGAAAAAATCCAATAAAATATCTTGAACCATACCGGCCCGTCCTGCTGAAAACAGCTGAATAAATTCGTCAATTACCGGCACCAGGAGCAAACCAAAAAGAATGTAACCCAGAATGTTTTTCCACCGGCAGGCATACAGATAGGACAAGTGCACTGCCAAGCCTGCTAAAATAAAATATTCTGTAAAATGAGCTATCTTGCGGACGATGTGATCCGCCTCACTATTACTAATGTAGTAGTTCAGGGAAACCATAGCCTGCTGAAGATATTGGGCCACAAGCCAGCTCTCCCGTCCAGATTCTGATGCATCTCTGGAAGACAGCCACCATATACACAGCACATATGCAATTGTAATAATTGACCATGTAGTTTTTTTGTTCATGATAAGCAGCCTTCCAAAAGGTCACAGTGCCAGCACTGCAACCGTAAAAACGTTTTACTCCATCATATCCAAGATTGCCTTTCCTGCTGTGCAAGCCGGGCAGAAGCAGTACTTGCCGCCAACTGCCTTGACCTTTTTGGCCTGTTCCATCATTTTAGCAGACGGAAGATTATCTGACAATGCTTATACCTGCAGCGATGTACAGACCCAAGATTTATCCTTTTACAAACGAATCATTTCTAAGAAATAGTCCAAATTTATCTTCACTTTTTAATTTATCTGGTATTTCAGTCAAAGTTCCTTCAATCACGATGGCTTTAGTAACATCACAATTATAAAAGTCATTGTCTGTGGCTACTAGACTCCAATTTGACCATAACAACCACTCTATGGCATTTAATATTGTTGTTTTGGTGCTATCACCAGCACCAATCAAACAAACTAAATGTGCATCAGTCGAAAAAGAAATTTTACTTTCTTTTATTCCCCTAAAATTTTTGATTTTTAGTTTTGTTATTTTCATTTTCATCCCTCTAGTCATTTGCATTGTGAATATTCCACTCAAAAAGTGCAGTCTTTCCGAACTTTTAAAGCACACCTTTCCGGTTATTTAGTGTTTTTGCAAACTCTTGTTCGTTTATTCATTTTTTTATACATCCAGATAAAACTTCTTACGAGCATTGTCTTCCTACCAATTAATCGTTTATTCTGAAAATTATTCGTTCAATTCAAATTCAACATACCTCTCATTGTCGTGACAATGCCTGGCACAAAATTGATGAGCAGAGTGCCTCACTTTTTCGTCCACACCTACTAGCACTTAAAATATTCATTTCCTTTTCCGTACGATGTCCTTATAACCATAACGTTGGCCTTATTTACCGGATTATCCTTCCTGTATCACTGGTAAATGAGAGCCACTATCCTAATCCAAAATGTAATGTCATCATTGTCCCCAAATCGTACTCAAATTCCGCCAAGATTCGATTCCCGCCAAAACTTGTAAGCAGTCAAGTAAAGTGCACACTTGGGGGTGCGGACGAAAACCTGGACCTGATATAGCATAAATATCAGGAGGCTTATTGAGTATTCCGGGATAAGTTGAGCCATCAGTCCGGTTTTTTAGAGCCAGTGTT
>DAIQMR010000043.1:0-10287 GCA_036788835.1 Acidaminococcaceae bacterium | reverse complement strand
AAGAAAAGAATTATGAGGAACAGTAATTTACCGTAGATAAGTAAAAGGCTGTGATTAACGATGCGTATATATGACAAAACAAACCAAACAAGTTGGGAACTGGAAACAGCCTGCAATATTATCATCGGAGATAATGGCACCGGTAAAACTACACTGTTAGATATTTTGGCTGGTATTATAGTTGACGATAATCTGAAAATTGTTGGCAACGATAATTTGGTTTATATGAATCAAAGCTATTTCTTTTTTGACAGGTTGAAAGTCAAAGATAATGTTTTGTTCTTTCTGAAACTAAAAGGGATATCCAATGGGTATGCATACCTAGAAAACTTTAATCAAGAAAACGGACAACCTGTTGACTTAACGCGTTTATGGAATAGTCAAATTGGTTATTTATCAGGGGGCGAGAAAAGGCTAGTCTACTTTTTTACTATATTATCCCTGGATTTTGTTTGGTACTTGTTAGACGAGCCATTTGCTGGTACGGATAAGAAAAACAAAACTAAAATGGTTAATATAATTAAGCGAAAAATAGATGCAGGGAAAAGATTTGTTATAGTATCCCATGAAGACAACATTTCTGATATGTTCTGTGGATGCAAGGTGCATCATTTATCTAGTATTCCATTGCAATGGAAATATAAAAACTAAAGTTGAAAGGGAAATGATTGCTCAAGGAGAGAATATGGCCTTAATTATGGCTTTCGTATTGCTAAATATAAAGCTGCTTTGGCAGGATAAAATATCTTTTCTTTGGAGTATTTCCATGCCCACGATAATGCTATTTTTACAAAGGAACAGCATTGCACACCAGCCTCATATTTTGGGGTTCTGGTGGACTTATATAGCAGTTTGTTCATTCTTATTTGGAATAGGAATCTATGCTTTGCGTCTAAGGGAAAGCGGTGTATTAAGGATTGTTTTTTCTATTAATAAGACTCCAATGTATTTTTTCCTAGGCCTTTTGGGTACCCAGCTTGTTTTTACTTTTGCTGTACTTGTTGTATTTAATTTAATTGCTTGTTTACTTTTTTACTTTATTTTTTTTACATTATTGTGGCAAAGTGTAATTGTTATGCTTTGTTGTTTGCCAGTTGCTTTTGCCGGTTATAATCTTACACGTATTAATCGTTTACATGCTAATTCAACACATACAATTGCATCAATAATTGTTTTCTTAGCCTTTTTGCTTATGGCTTCTAACAAAGAATTTAATATGCTTTGGAAACTTCATCATATGTTTGTCAACAATACATGGCAAACGTTCTTATTCTATATTCTAGGTAGTTTTACCATAATTATCATTAGCATGCCTGCTATTCTACGTTTTAAATGTATCTCAGCTGAAAGACGCTGACAAAACAGTCCCTATAGTGTCATTTTTATAACTGGTGGATATGATGATTTATTTAGTAAGTAACATCGAAGAAAGCATAGTATATTTTGGGGAAAAATTACAAAAAACAAAAAACATTTTGTTTATACCTTCATCTATAGCAGATGAAGAAAAAACTTTTAAACACTTAAAAACTACTCTGCAGTTATTGCATCAATATACAGATAAAACATTAAAATGGCATTGTTATGGATGCAGTAATGGAAAAATAAATTCTTTTAACAGGTATGATTTAATTTATTTAATGGGAGGAAATGTAACGGAGCAAAATCGAATCATTCATACGCTAAGCGATAAAATAAAAAGTTACAACGGTAATATTATAGGAGTAAGTGCGGGTGCTTATTCGCTTTGTGACGATATATATCTGACATCATGCCACAAAGAACATAATGCTGTTTTCATACTAAAGGGCTTAAGCATAGTCAATGTTTTAATAGATGTTCACTTTGATGTGAAGAACAAGACTAATGTTGATGAATTACGTAGTATTAGAAAAGAATTTAAGTGTATAACAGATAATGGTGTATTGGTAGTTAATAACGTCAATCAAACAATGAGCACTTTTGGCAGAGTCTTTACACTGAACATGTATGGTGAGTTAAGATAGCTTTCAATATTTCATTATTGTCATAATACTCATTAGCACGCTTGCTGTGCATGTTTAACAGAAAAAAGTTGACAAAACAGGACCGTCCCCGTAGTGTCCATGCACTCTAACAGAGGATAAAATGAAATATGAATAATAACATAAAAAAATTACTGATCGGCCGCTTTATTTCTGCTGTAGGAGATGGGTTCTTTTTAATCGCATTGCCATTATATTTATATAAAATTACAAATTCGCTTTTAGACTTAGGATTATTTTTTATGTTAATAAAAATTCCTTCGATGATTTTGATGCCGAAAATGGGAGTTTTAGTTGAGAATATGAATAAAAAACATGGCATTGTCATAAGCGACTATTTATCGGCATTCTTTTTTGGCGTTATGGCCAGCCTTCATTTTTTGGGAGTTAATAATTTTATTGCTTTCGCTATTTTTTCAGCATCTTACTTAATAATTGGCAGTATGTTTTCAATTTCTAGCTCAGTACTTTTTACACACTTAACCAATGAAAACAATAGGCTAAAAATGAATAGCTATAAGAGCGTGCTGGACAACATTGCGGCTTTAGGAACCCCGGCTATTGGAGCTATTTTATTTGCTTATATAGGTTTTCAGGGGATTTTAATTATAAATGCGATTTCTTTTTTTGTATCAGCGACCTTGGAGTTGTTTATAGAGTGTTCCGATGATAATATTGCGAAAAAAACAGAAAAGCCTCTATCTATTAGAGACTATAAAGAAGTATTTAAATGGTTAAGTGTGCATAAACAGATTTTTGGGTTACTAATTATTGCTATGATCCTAAACTTTTTTGTCGCACCAAATGAAGAAGTAATGTTTGTGGGAATTTTAATTGGCAAATATCGTATTCCCACATCATTTTATGGTTTTTCTTCAACTGCATTTATTTTAGGGAGTTTATTGGCAAGCTTTTTGCTTATTCAAAACAGGAACATTAAGAAGGTCAAATTAAGTAGTTTGTTTATGATTAATAGTCTAGGGCTGGCAATAATCGGGATACTATCTATAATGCTTTTCTCTAGGGCTAATTGGGTCGTGTTTTTTTCTCTTTTCATAATTTTAATGTTTTGTATTGGTGTAATTACAACGTTAGTAAATGTTCCGTTAATATCCAAATTCCAGTCGGGTGTTCCAGTCAAGCTTCAGGGGCGCTTTTTTGCGACTTGCTCTTTGGGGTCATCTTTTTTTATTCCATTGGGAATATTTGTAGCAGGCTTTTTTAGTAGCAGAATCGGAGCTGATTACACTCTTGTCTTTTATAATATTATCGTCATATTAATTGTGTTTCTAATAAAACCTGATGATAGCCGAACTGAAGAACTGTAAAAAAAAATGGCGGATAATATTGGCAGGAGCATAGAGCAGGTTGGCTAATTTGCTACGCTGCTGAGCCGCTAACGAAGTGGATATCGGTCCGCAGCACCTATAGCGGGCTGATATCCACATGAGTCGGCGAAAAGCAGATTGCCGATTCGCTCACAAGCCGTAGGCGCAGTGAAGAATCGTGCCAAATCGCTTTCTTCGTAGTGGCGACGAAAAGGAGCCACGAAGATGAGTAGCGAGAAAATTCACAACCTGGGTCACAGCGACTGACAAATTATCCGACAGCGCTTTTCTACATTTAAAACGACGGTGGAGCACTAAAAAGGGAAGGGCAGACGCGACCAGATCGGCTAGAGCCGTAGGGAGCGCAACCGGCTTTTTAGTGTCCACCGTCGACAGGAAAGCAAAAAGTTGACAAAACAGGACCGTCCCCGTAATGTCAACCAGGACAGTCCCCGTAATGTCAACTTTCTACTTTATACAGTTCGAAGTTTATGTAGTCGCAGGCCACCAGACGATAGTCTGTGCCGTTACGTAGTCCTTGGAACATATTGAGATAGTGAGCTGCCTCACCATGGACGTGACCATAGACACAGTGAGCTACATGATACTGCTCACATAAATCTGTAAAGACAGAAGTTTCACCGGCAGCATACAAAGGCGGGTAGTGGAGAGCCACAATAAAATCAGAACATCCTGCGGCAGCAGCCTGCTCCAAAGAAGCTTTTAAACGCATACCTTCCCGTTTGTAGATTAGCTCATCATGTTCACCGAAAGTGGGCAGGGAGGGAAGATTCCAGCCTCTGGTACCGCAAATGGCAGTTTGCCCCACCTGATAAAAATTATTGTGGAGTAGCTCTATACGATGTTCTAATAATTCATCCATTTTTTGCTTAGAGGTCCACCAATAATCATGGTTGCCTTTAAGCATTATCTTTTTCCCGGGCAGAGCCATAATAGCCTGCATATCTTTAGCGATAGCATCCGGCAGGTCCATGGACCAGGAAGTATCTCCGCAGAGAATCACCGTATCATCAGGCTGTACGGTGCTCTCCCAGTTTTTAATTATTTTGGCACGATGACCCTGCCAGTTTTCCCCAAAGACCTCCATTGGCTTAGAAGGCGGCTCTCCGGAAAAATGCAGGTCCCCAATAGCGTAAATAGACAAGATATAGGCTTCCTTTCGTTGACTTTATGTGTCAAGAAATATATAATTGTAATATTAAATGTTTGCTAAACCATACATCTTAATGTTACAGAAAAAAATTAGGGAATGCAAGCTAAAAGAGGGTAATTTTAGGAGGCTTTTAAATGTTAAATGAGAAATACGCTCCCCATGAAATTGAAAAACGTTGGCAAAAAACCTGGGAAGAGCAAAAGACTTTCAAAGTAAACAATGATGATCCGAGACCTAAGTCCTACGTTCTGGAAATGTTCCCTTATCCGTCCGGTAATCTGCATATGGGACACGTCCGCAATTATTCTATCGGGGACGTTGTGGCCCGTTTCAGAACTATGAATGGTTTTAATGTGCTCCATCCTATGGGCTGGGATTCCTTTGGTATGCCGGCAGAAAATGCTGCCATTCAACATAATATTCCTCCTGCTAAATGGACTATGGATAACATAGCCAACATGCGCAGACAACAAAAAGAACTTGGTTTGTCTTATGATTGGGACAGAGAAGTTACTACCTGCAAAGAAGATTATTATAAATGGACCCAATGGTTCTTTGAACTGTTCTATAAGAGAGGCCTGGCAGTTAAGAAAGAGTCAGCTGTTAACTGGTGTGACCATTGCAATACTGTTTTGGCCAATGAACAGGTTATCGATGGCAAATGCTGGCGCTGCCATCATGAAGTAGTGAAAAAAGATTTGTCTCAGTGGTTCTTTAAAATCACTGATTATGCTGATGAATTGCTGAAGGATTTGTCCTTGTTAAAAGGCTGGCCTGAACGGGTTAAGACCATGCAGAGAAACTGGATTGGCCGCAGCGAAGGTCTGGAATTCAGCTTTGACTGCCCGGCATTGGGCGCTAAGTTACCGGTTTATACTACCCGTGCTGATACCATTTACGGTGTTACTTTCGTAGTAATTCCTCCGGAACATCCTTTGGTGGAAAAGATTCTTAAGGATAATCCCAATAAAGCTAAATTAGAAGAATTCTGCAACAAAGTTCGTAACACCTCCGATATTGAACGTACTTCCAGCGAATCAGAAAAATTAGGTATGTATTCCGGTTATGATTGCGTTCATCCTTTAACCGGCCACAAAGTACAAATCTGGATTACTAATTATGTACTGTTTGATTATGGTACCGGCGCTGTAATGGGTGTGCCTACCGGTGACCAGCGCGACTGGATGTTTGCCGACAAATATGGCATTGATAAAATTATTACCTTACAGCCTAAAGACAAGACTTTGAGTCTGGATACCATGACCTGTGCCTATGAAGAAAAAGACGGCGTATTAGTTAACTCCGCCCAATTCACCGGCATGGAAATGCATAAAGCCATGGGTGCTATCACCGATTATATGGAAGAAAAAGGTCTAGGCAAACGTAAGGTTAATTATCGTCTGAGAGACTGGTTAATCAGCCGTCAACGTTATTGGGGCGCTCCGATTCCTATTGTATACTGCCCTAAATGCGGCGAGGTTCTGGTACCGGAAAAAGATTTGCCTGTTAAATTGCCTACAGATGTTAAGTTCACAGCAGGAGCCAAATCTCCTTTGGCTACATCCGAAAGTTTCGTTCACTGCACTTGTCCTAAGTGCGGCGGTCCTGCTACCAGAGAAACTGATACCATGGACACCTTCCTGTGTTCTTCCTGGTACTATCTCCGTTATGCAGATCCTCATAATGACAAAGCACCTTTCAGTCCTGAAGCAGTTAATTACTGGATGCCTGTTGACCAATATATCGGCGGCATTGAGCATGCTATTTTGCATTTGCTCTATTCCCGTTTCTTTATTAAAGTTTTACGTGATGCAGGATTAGTAAAGATTGACGAACCATTTACCAATTTGCTGACTCAGGGCATGGTTATTAAAGACGGTGCTAAGATGAGCAAGTCTTTGGGCAACGTAGTTTCTCCCGAAGAAATTATTGCTAAATACGGCGCAGATACTGCCAGACTGTTTATTATGTTCGCAGCTCCCGTCGAAAGAGAACTGGAGTGGAGCGACCAGGGAGTAGAAGGGTCCTTCCGTTTCCTGAATCGTGTATGGCGTATTGTGGCTCACTTCGAAACTGAGCTGGCTCAGCATGTAACTTCTTATGATACCGGCAACTTGAATGAAGAAGACAAAAAGCTGCGTCTGGTTCTCCACAGCAGCATTAAAAAGATTACCGAAGATATTGAGCAGCGTTTTAATTTCAACACCGCAATCAGTACCATGATGGAATTGGTAAATGCTTTGTATAACTACAAAGACACTGCTAAAACTGTTAATGCAGGTTTGATTTATGAAACTATTTCCAATTTACTTTTGGTAATGGCACCTTTCGTACCTCATATTACCGAAGAACTCTGGAACAAAGTAATCGATGCTAAACACAGCGTTCATAAAGAACCCTGGCCGAAATACGATCCTGAAGCTATTAAGGTTGATGAAGTAGAAATATTGGTACAAGTTAACGGTAAACCAAAAGACAGAATGATGGTTTCCACCAGCTTAGGTAAAGATGAACTGGGCAAAGCTGCTTTGGAATCTCCTACTGTTCAAGCTGCTATCGGTGCTAAAAAAGTTGTTAAGGTTATTGCCGTACCGGGACGTTTGGTTAATATCGTGGTCAAAGGCTAAGATAAAATTAAAAATTAAATAAGGCTCACACTCACACTACAATACTCAGCTAATGCAGGCCTTTCACTTTAACGCAGATGTATTAAAGTGAAAGGTCTGTTTTTTGTCTAAAAGGAGCATATTATGGACCTGAAAAAGAAAAAGATTCTGGTAATTTGTTTGCTGGTTTTTATTTGTGTGGCAATCAGTATTTGGCAGAGCAAACCTGCTGTGATACAGGAAGGCACGTTGGATGAACAGAAAAATATTGAGCAACAAGCGAAAGAAACAGAAAAAAAGCAATCCGTGAAAATCTGTGTCTACATCAGTGGGGCCGTCAAAAATCCCGGATTGCATTATATCCCTCTTGGCAGCAGAGGCAAGGATGCAGTCATTTTGGCAGGGGGATTTTTGGCAAATGCCAATAAAGACAAGGTTAATCTGGCTAAAAAACTTAAAGACGGAAACCATCTAAATATTCCATTTTTGCGAGAGGCACGAGAGAAGAGAAGCAAAGAGAAAAAATCAGACCCAAGACAATCATCTGGAGGGACATATAACGCAGCACAAACAAGGGAATTGATGTTAAACAGAAAAATAAATATTAACACTGGCACCCAAAAGGAATTGGAAAAGCTGCCGGGGATTGGACCCGCTCTGGCAGAACGCATTATTAAATATCGGGGAAAAACACCATTTTCGCAAATAGAAGATATGCAAAAAGTCATAGGGATAGGCGAGAAAAAGTTTAAGCAGCTCAGGGCATATTTGGAGGTGTAGCATGAACTTTTTCGTGTGCATGGTTCTTTCTTTTGCTCTGGGGTTAGGCGGTTTTTTAGGCACAAAGGGTAACGATTTCTGGGGTCAGGAAATAAAAAAAATGTATGGCAATGAGAGAGCTTTTCAGGGACAGATAATTCCGGGAACAGCGAAGCAGGTGTTTCCCGGTTGCCTGAGTTTTACCATGGAGTGGGAGGCAACAAATTATAAAATTAAAGTAAGAGCAAACAAATGGCCTCAGGATAAAAGGCCGCCTTTGGGGGGGACGGTCAAGGTCAGAGGGAAACTGGAACCAATCCGAGGCTTTGCTAATCCCGGTCTGCCTTCTCAAGAGCTAAGGGCTAAAATAAGAAATGAAATAGGCAGTCTAATCGTTACATCAGAAAATATAAAAATCGGTCCGGCTGTAAAAGACATATGGTATTACGGAGCCCTGGTCAGCAGTAAAATGCAGCAGATATTAAGGTCGTCTATGAGTGCCGGGGACAGTGCTTTACTGTCCGGCATGGTGCTGGGAGAAAAAAGTCATATTTCTGTAGATGTATTGAGGGCCTTTTCTGCCACAGGACTTATTCATCTGTTGGCTGTTTCCGGGACTCATGTAGCACTTTTAATAGGCTTTGCTTTGTCAGTGCTGAGAAAAGTTGGGTTAACTGCAAAACAGAGCATTATACCTATTGTTCTTTTTCTTTTGGGCTATGTTTTGCTTTGTGGCCCCAGACCATCCATTTTAAGGGCCGTAATTATGGGACTAGCTCTGTTAGCAGGAAAAGCCATGGATAGGGAGGAAGATGCCGGGGCAGTATGGAGCGGTGTCCTGCTTTTACTTCTCGCCCTAAGACCATGGTGGATTTTGGATGTGGGTTTTCAGCTGTCTTTTTTGGCCACAGGAGGCTTGCTGTGGTTTTTTTCGCCCTTAAAATTTTTGCTGGGGAAATATTTACCAGCCGGAATGGCGGAACTTTTGGGCGTTTCTTTAGCAGCTCAATTATTAATGGTGCCGGTTCTGGTTTATTATTTTCACCAATTGTCGATAATCTCTCCCTTGGCCAATATGCTGATTATTCCTCTCTTAAGTCTGGTTTTGACTATGACCATGTCCGGGTTATTAATAAGCTTGATTGTTCCAGTACTGGGGAAACTATTCCTGATCACGGCGGCCCAGCTTTTAGGCGGAGCCTTAAGCATGATTAAATTAATGGGGAACATGCCCCTGGCAACGATGGCAGTTAGTAAGCTGCCGGATATACTTTGGGTGATTTATTATTTGTTCTTAGGGGCTGCTTTTAACTTTTGGCCTTTCAGCCAATTAATTTCTCCTACAAGAAAGAAAATATTGCTATGCTGCGTACTGGTATTTTCACTTGGCATAGGAATTAAATACCTCCGGCCCCAACCATTTAGTACCTATTTTTTAGACGTAGGCCAAGGGGATTGTGCTTTGGTGCTTACGCCGGCCGGTGAGAGCATTATGGTGGATACAGGGGGACTGGCCGGGAACTTTGAGGTGGGAGAACGTATAATACTGCCGGTTTTACGGTATTTAGGTGTGAAGAAGCTGGATATTTTGATTCTAAGTCATGGACACCATGACCATGCAGGAGGAGCGGCCTTTTTGGCCGAATTTGTACCAATAGGTAAAATACTGGTTCCCGCCGGGGATAACAGTAGAGATTTAGAAAAACTTGAGAAAATTATCAAGAAGAGAAAAATTGTATACAAAATACAAAAAAATAAAACTTTCACCCTCAAAGATTGTATAATTAATATTATAAAAGCTTCTGAGCCTGATCTTACCATACCGAATAGCAATGAACAATCTCTCCTGGTACAGATTAACCATAAGGGGAAAAATCTGCTTTTTACAGGGGATGCACCCGGGAAAACCGAACTGGCCGCTTTAGAAGAGAGACCGTCATTGTCCGGCGATGTGCTGAAAATCTCTCATCACGGGTCTTCAACCTCTTCTGAGGAGGTCTTTCTCAGGGCTGTTGCCCCTAAAGCAGCTGTTATTTCCGTAGGCCATAAAAATAAGTTCGGACATCCACATCAAGAAGTCTTGGCAAGGCTTGAAAACCTTGGCATTCCCTACCTTCGTACGGACTTTGAAGGAGCCATAAAAGTGGTCTTTGACGGAGAAAAACTATCATGCTATAGTTATAATAAACAACCAAAGTATTTCTAAGGGGAATAATTATGATTATAAATGCAGAAAAATTTCTGGGGACTGTAGTCAAGGATGGGCGGATGCCTAATTTAATAGTGGCCTGGGGGGATGAATCCTACTATAAGGATGCTATTAAAGATGCCATGGAGAAGTCTGTGTGCGGGGATGTGCCGGAAAGCGAGCGATCCCAACAGATTTTTGACGGGGC
>DAIQMR010000042.1:4524-10292 GCA_036788835.1 Acidaminococcaceae bacterium | reverse complement strand
GGTGCATCAGAACTCTTGTATGATGTTTTTGGCGATATCGGGGCTCACGCTAGAAGCGCTGTTGGCTGTAGCGTGTTGCCAAACGACGCATGCTGCGAAATTGAACTGATAATTAAAGTGAAAGAGTGAAGAGCAGAAATGACCTATTACGCAAATTGTCCGATATTTGCCTACGAATGGGCACGATTATAAGCAAAATATAGCTAAAAAGTTTGCACATTTTACTTGTCTGCGGACATATATTAAGTGAGGGGAAATTTATCTCCCCCGTAATCAGAAGAGTTTCCGTAAGGGAAAAGGGACGTCTCAATTTTGCCCGGGGCGTCCTTTTTTCGTGTGTACAATGTGTGTACTTTTTCTGTTTGTCTTGCCAGTTATTACATATTATCGTGTTAAAAAATGCTAAAAACATAAAATGTTGACGTAAAATAATGCAAAAATAAGCATAAAATATCTTAAAAATAACTGGAATTTAGATTATACTATGGGTAGAACCTATAAGGGGGGCTGGCTATGTATAGAAAAATTACTGCCTTTTTAAAAACTTGGAAATATAGCAAACACCGCAAACCGCTTTATGCGGCGTTTTGTGTATAGACAAAAGGAGCATTACCACATAGAACTAAGGAGGAAACAACATGCTTAAAGAACTACTGGAACAGGGATTTGGCAACGATTTGGATTTGAACTGTGCCGAGAAAATTGTCTACGGTGCTAACTGGGCCTATGACTTAAAACTGTCGCCTCAGGCATTGAAGCTGGCAGCCGGATTCGGTGGTGGCATGGGTGTGGAAGCAGTCTGCGGAACGCTGTCCGGCGGGGTTATGGTTCTGAGCCATCTTTATGTTAAACGTAATGCCCATGAAAGCGAGCGCATAAAAGAACTAGAGAGTGAGTTTATCAGCACATTTCAAAAAGAAATGGGTTGCATTGATTGCTGTAATTTAAAGTCTAAGTATCGCAATGAAACGGATAAGTGCAATAAAGTAATATTTAAGGCTGCGGAAATACTGGATAAAATCGTACTGCGCGAGGGGAAAGTGAGATAAAAGAGAAAATGTGCTTAAAGGGACTGGTCTGTTTGTAACGCCACAGTGGTTTTCTGTGGTGTGATAAAAGGACAGTCCCTTTTGTCACACTTTTCGTATCTTTTTCCTAAAATTTGGCTTATAATATAGGCGAGCTAATAATTCGTATTTTCTGAATATAAGGAGGGAATACATGATGTTGGGTAGCAAAAAGCGTTTGGCAAAGACGTTAGTTTTAGGGCTGGCATTGCTCAGCTTGGCAGGCTGCGGCGGAAGCAGCGGCGGCGGTGACAAGAAGGCGGCTGCACCTGCAGAGAGTAAGCCTGCCGGCACAATCGTGCAGGTAAAAAGCGAAAAATCGGCTGATTTGATTCCTTTGGCCAAAAAGGAAGGCTCCGTTAAAGTTTATTCTATTACCAGCCGTATCAGCAAAGCCGGGGCCGCTTTTGAAAAGAAGTATGGTATCAAGGTCGAAGCAACGGATATGAAAGATTTCGAACTTATTGATAAGATTTCTACTGAGGTCAAAGCCAAAGCAGCCGGGGCTGACTTTGTCATTGCCCAAGACAGCGGACGTGTTTACGGTGAGCTTTTGTCCACCGGGTATCTGCAAAACTATGTGCCAGCTGATCTGGTGAAAGTTATACCCAAGGGAAACCAAAGTCCTTTAGTTTTTGTGTACATGAATAAAGTCCTGCTTTACAATAATGAAAATGGTAAAGCTTCCCCCATTATTAATATATGGCAATTGACCGAAGCTAAAAACAAGGGAAAATTCTTTTTTAAGAGCCCTATGCAGGAAGGCATTAATGCTAACTTCCTAACCATGCTGACTAAACCGGAAATTGCGGAGAAACTGGCCAAGGCTTACGAAGATTTGTATCACAAGAAGCTTACCCTGACCACGAAGAATGCAGGCTACGAGTGGATTAAGATGGCCTTCTCCAATGGCCTGGTTATGGGTTCCAGTGATACTTCCATGACTGAGGCTTTGGGTGTCAAGGGTCAAAATATTAATAGCATTGGTCTGCTGAACTATTCCAAGATTCGTTATGCAGAAAAGAAGAATCTGGCTGTAGGAGTCGCTGATAAAGTAGCTCCTTTCTGCGGGTTTTATTATCCTGAATATGCATTGCTTGTGAAAGACTGCAAACATCCCGCTGCTGCTAAATTGTTTATCCAGTTCCTGCTCACTGAAGAGGGCTATCAATACTGGCAAAGTGATATGGGCTCCTATTCCGGCAATCCTGAACTGAAAGGCGCTAAGGGTGATAAGCCTTTGGCTGATTGGACCAAGATTATGGTGGGTGACGATCCTAAATACATCTTTGAAAATCGGGCAGAAGTGGAAGAATTTCTCAGCAAGTTAATCTAATCTAAATTTAAATTTACACTGCACCGAGATTTGCAAGCTTTCGGTGCAGTGTTTTTTGTAGGAGGAAGTTTCATGGGACTCAAGGTTCGGATACGAAACTTTTTTAATAAACCGTATAACGTAATTTTAGTAGTGCTTTTTGTCCTGTTGGTAGCTTTGACTTTCATTCCCATGCTCTCCATTATTATGGATACATTTACAGTCCATCATAGTGAAGTCATGCGGATTAGGGGAACACACCCGGGAGATTTTACCCTTTACCACTGGCGCAAGGTCTTGTTTGATGGTGAAAACAGTATGAGTATTTTTTACAAACCCCTGCTTAATACCTTTGCCATTTCCTTTGCTACTTGTTTCTTTGCTATTTCTTTCGGGGGGTTCATGGCTTGGCTGATTACCAGAACTAATATTAAATACAAGACACTTTTATCTTCTTTGTTCGTGGTGCCTTATATTATGCCAGCCTGGACTTTGGCTCTGGCCTGGCTGGATTTTTTCCGCAATGCTTTGGTTGGCGGTATTCCCGGCCTATTTACCACCCTGACAGGCATCCAGACGCCTAATTGGTTTGCTTACGGGTTTTTCCCCATTTCTCTAGTACAGGGACTGCACTATGCGCCCTTTGCCTATATTTTAATAGGGGGCATTTTGAAAAATATGGATGCTAATCTGGAAGAAGCGGCTCAGCTGCTCCACGCTTCACGGTGGCAGATTATTAAAAAGATAACTTTGCCCATGGTGAAACCTGCTATTCTTTCCACTTTTTTGCTGGCGTTTTCCAGCTCTATGAGTGCTTTTGCGGTGCCTGCCTTTCTGGGGATGCCGGTTCGTTATCAGGTGCTGACTACCCAGATGTACCGGACTCTGCAAGGTCTGAATCCTGGCTATGGCTATCTGATGGCCCTGATTCTGATTGCTATAGGCGTGACGATTATGCTGATTAACCAAAAAGTTTTGGACAATAGAAAGTCCTATACAACCATTACGGGCAAAAGCTCTAACGTGGCTTTGTATAATTTGCGAGGGTTGCTAAAACCGTTATCTTATGGACTTATGGCCATTTTGTTGTGTGTGACGGTGATACCGTTAATAACCTTTGCGGTGGAATCCTTTGTAGTGGAACCGGGCAATTATTCCCTGAGCAACTTTAGTACCGTGTTCTGGACAGGGGAAGGCTCTGTGGATATTGCCAACGGAGAGCCGGGAATCTTGCGGAATGCCAGCATCTTCCGAGGCCTGGCCAATAGCGTCATGCTGTCTCTGATTTGCGCCTTTTTCGCCGGTACCATAGGAATTTTGTCCGGCTATGCTATTGTACGCAAAAAGGGAACTTGGCTCAGCAGCGCTGTTAGTCATCTGACCTTCTTCCCGTATTTACTGCCTAGTATGGCTATGGGAGCTATTTATCTGTCCTTTTTCTCTACACCACACGGGCCCATTCCGGCTTTATACGGGACCTTTGCTATTTTGGCTCTTATTGGTTCTGTGAAGTATCTGCCCTTTGCTTCTAAATCCGGCGTCAACGCTATGCTCCAATTAGGCGGGCAAATCGAAGAGGCGGCGGTGATTATGGGCATCAGCTGGTGGAAAAGGATGATAAGAATTATTATTCCCATTCAAAAAACCAGTTTCCTGTCGGGCTATTTACTGCCCTATATTTCCTGCATGAGGGAATTGTCATTGTTCATTTTGCTGATTTCCCCTTCTACGGCGGTGCTTACGACCATGCTTTTCCAATACAATGAAAAAGGCTGGAATCAATATGCCAATGCCATTAATTTGCTCATTGTAGTAGTAGTGCTGCTTTCCAACTTCGTGGTAAATAAACTGACCGGTGCTTCCATTGATAAGGGCATTGGCTGAGAAAGAGAAGGATGAAAATATGCCAGAGATTATTTTAAAAAACGTTACTAAAATGTACGGGAAAAATGCGGCGGTGGACCATCTGAATTTAACAATTCCCGACCATTCTTTTATTACACTTTTAGGCCCCAGCGGCTGTGGAAAGACAACTACCCTGCGGATGATTGCCGGGTTGGAAACACCCACTAGCGGGGAAATAACCATTAATGGGGAAGTAGTTTATTCCTCGGATAAGGGCATAGATGTGCCCCCGGAAAAACGCAATGTAGGATTTTTATTCCAAAACTACGCTCTGTGGCCTCATATGACAGTGTACCAAAACATTACCTTTGGCCTGGAAAATCTTAACTGGCCTAAGGACAAGATGGCGGCCAAGGCTGACCAGCTCATGAAGATGTTGAAAATTTCCGAGTACAAGGATAGATATCCGGCAGAATTGTCCGGTGGCCAGCAGCAGAGAGTGGCCATTGCCAGAACTCTGTCCACAGGGCCCAAGACCTTGTTTATGGACGAGCCTCTGTCCAATCTGGATGCCAAGCTGCGTATGGAAATGCGGACAGAGCTGAAGCGACTCCACATGGAAACTGATTCTACGTTTATATATGTGACTCACGACCAGTTGGAGGCCATGACCTTGTCCACGAAAATATGCCTGATTAAAGAGGGAATTCTGCAGCAGTATGCTGCGCCTTTGACCGTCTACAACGAGCCGGCTAATACATTTGTGGCGGACTTTATAGGCAGTCCCAGTATTAATTTATTGCCGGTAAAGGCGGGAGCCACTTCCGGAGATACTACAGAGCTGGAATGCGGAACTCTTAAGCTGAAGTTTGCTGCCAAAGAAAAGCCGGATAAAACATCTCAAACTCCGGAACCGGGCAAAGAATATATTTTGGGCATTCGCCCTGAAAATATCGGCATTGGTGCAGAAGGTAAAATTAAAGCCAAGATTTATTCTACGTTGCCATCCGGTATGGAAACTGTAGTAAAACTAAAAATTGACGATCTGTTTCTTACCTCAGTGGTTTTTGGCAGTGTAGACTTTAAAGTAAACGAAGAAGTTGGCGTAGAAATAAAATCCGACAAAAACATTGTATTCAGCAAAGAAGAGGGACATGACTTAGCAGTAGGAGAAATAGAATAAGAGACAAAGAACAAACAAAAGAACTATAGCACAATGATTGCTTTATCATTATGTTATAGTTCTTTTTTTATGCATTACAGAAAAGTAATGTGAAGCGGCCCTTATCACACATTGTACCTGCACGAAAGTTGTTGACGAGTTTTTAGTTAACATGTTAAAATTTCATATAGTTAGCAATAACTAACCAACATAACAAAAAGGAGGAATAATACTAGATGTTATTTTTACGCAGAAAAAACGGTAGAAAGATTATTAGCAAGTTGGTTTTAGTTGGAGTTTTGGCCATTATGGGAAATTTACTGGGATGCACAAGCAATGATTCAGGAAAAAGTAAGGAACAGGTTCTCAGTGACAAAGA
>DAIQMR010000042.1:0-4424 GCA_036788835.1 Acidaminococcaceae bacterium | reverse complement strand
AATCTGGATGTCCCAATGAATTTGTCCAACTCTCAGTTGCTTATTCATAATACAAAACCTCAATACACATATAAAGATGTGGCCACGGCAGACTATACCGGCATGTACAAAATTGCCGAATTCAAGCCTGCTGAACGGATGATTTTTATTCGTAACGAAAATCATTGGGGAGAAAAACCTCATATTCCTAAAATTCTTCATGAACAGGTAAGCGATTCTGACGCTAGAGTTATGGCTGCTTTGAGTGGCCGGTATCATGTTGTTATGGATATACCACAGACCGCATGCAATCGGTTTACGGAAACAAGTCCATCTCATGTTGTCTTAGTTCCGGGGGCTCAGACTCAGACGATTTATTTAAATTCTCAAAAACCGTCCTTACAAGATTATCGGGTGAGACAAGCACTCGGTTGGGCTATGGACAGAGATGAACTTATTTTAATGGGTATGGAGGGCAAGAGTGAGCCTGTAACTACCTGGCTGGGATCTCATCCTGCTTTTGTCAGTGTAAAAAAAGCCTTTTTTGATAAATGCAATATCCAAAAAGCAAATAAACTTTTGGATGAGGCAGGCTGGAAGATGAATTCGGACGGCTATAGATATAAAGACGGGAAAAAATTACAATTTCTCCTGAGGACTTTCCGTAATGATCAGGCATTAGGAGAAACTTTGCAGATGCAATGGAAAAAAATAGGAGTGGATGTGGCTGTGCAGCACGGAGATTATGGTGTTATCACAACAGCCAGAAAGACCGGAGACTGGGATGGTTCCATAGAAGCATGGGGAACTTACGGTAATATTACATCATTGCTCAAAGCTCAGTATGCACCTAATGGTGCAGGTAATTACGGTGGTTATAAAGATGCTAAAACCTCTGAATTGCTGGAAGAACTGGACAAAACCACAGACAGAAAAGCAAAGAAGCAACTAGCTGAAAAAATATCTGTCTATATGGCAGAACAATCACCGGCTTTGTATATTTGTCCCAGGCCGCAGATTAGCGCAGTACATAACAGCTTAGAGGGATTTGTACCTCATTTTAGGCAGTACGAAAATGTTGTCAATAATAAGCTTAGAATCAAAGTGTAACTAAGAAGGTGATGACTTGTGGATAGCAAATTGTTATTACGGCGAATCGCCAGTGCGATTTTAACTATGTTTTTATCTTCTATGGTTATTTTTGCTTTAGTCAGGTTTGCACCGGGAGATCCCATTGATTTAATCATGGGACAAATACCCAATGACACTGGCATAAATTTGGAAATGCTGGAAGAAAAAAAGGCGGAACTACGGGCAGCCCAGGGACTAGATGCCAGTATTCCGATGCAGTACTGTATTTGGCTGAAAAAAGTAGTGTCTCTGGATTTTGGTAATTCCATTAAAAGCAGCAGGCCAATTACTACTGAATTGGCGGAAAGGGTACCGGCCACCCTGTTGCTGTCATCGTCGGCTATGTGTTTTGAGGTGATTTTAGGATTGCTGTTTGGCCTATATTCCGCTATCAAGAGTAATCGTCATCAAGACAGTATTGTGCGGGTGATTTGCGTAATATTGGCATCGCTGCCGGGTTTTGTTTTATCTCTTTTATTGCTTTATGCTTTTTCTGTTCATTGGCGTTGGTATGATTTAAGTTCTACAGCAGAGCAGGGCCGCTTATGGCTGCCTGCTCTGACCTTGGGCTTGGTAGGTGCTCCGCAGATTATTCGTATGGTTAGGGCAACTATGCTGACAGAACTTCGCCAGGTTTACGTGGCAGCAGCGCTGTCTCGTGGCCTATTTACACGTGTTATAGTGCAGGGAGCTTTTCGTAATGCACTATTGCCAATTATTACGACAGTAGCTTTATCTTTTGCCCATTTGATTGGCGGATCCGTAGTTATTGAAAGCATTTTCAACTGGCCGGGACTGGGAAACTATGCCATGAATAGCCTTTTGTTTCACGATTATCCGGCGATTCAGGGCTATACTGTCCTTACGGTAACTGCTGTAATTATCATTAATCTGCTTGTAGAGATTGCCTATTTACTGGCAGATCCACGTATTAGAAAAACGGGAAGAGTATTCGAAGAAAAAAAGGAAGAAGGCGATGCCATATGTACGGAAAATTAAAATCTGTGAAAGTGGTGACCGGAATAAGTGTTTTGCTGATTATCATTTTTCTGGTTATTGCTGCCCCGGTTTTCACGGACTATGTGCCGGAAGCAGCAGAACAGACCCAGAGGCTGCAAGGTTTTAGTGCTGAACATTTCTTGGGAACAGACAGGTATGGTCGGGATCTTTGGACCAGAACTTTATATGGCGGGCGGGTGACATTGGTATCTTCCTTTATTGCATTGGGTGCGGCACTATTTATTGGTACTATCATTGGCATTGTGACCGGTTTATACAACGAAAGCGTTTTTGATATTGTTCTGATGCGCGTTGTAGATGTTCTTTTGGCTTTTCCCTTTATGATTTTTGCCATGGTAATTGCCGGATTGTGGGGCGCAGGACTGACTAGTCTGCTTACAGCAGTATTGCTGGTTTGGTGGGTGCCCTTTGCACGATTAGCACGCAGCATCGTGCTTCAGGTGAAAAGCAATGATAGTATTGCAGCTGCTCGAGTATTGGGAGCACCTGGGTGGCGGATAGTTTTGTGTGAGCTTTTACCACGAGCTATTGGTCAGGTCTTTGTGCTGGCGACTTTTGAATTGGGAACATTAATTCTTTCAATTTCAGCCTTGTCTTTTCTGGGAATGGGAGCTCAACCTCCTACACCGGAGTGGGGCAGTATGCTATCGGATGGACGAGCACATTTTTTTCAACATCCCCATGTACTTTTTGGCCCGGCATTTTTTGTAGTGTTGACAGTGCTGTCACTTAATTTATTGGGAGAGGGATTGCGGGATATGTTGGATCCTTTAGAAGAAATTAAGCTGTGAGGTTACTATGAGAGAAGAACTAACAAATAATGTTTTAAACGTAGAAAAATTAGAAGTAATTTATGGTCAAGGAACATTAGCCAAGAAAGTATTAAATGATTTTTCCTTTGATTTACAAAAGGGAGAAATTGTTGCTTTGTTGGGTGAAAGCGGGTCAGGTAAATCAACCTGCGGAAAGGCTTTGCTTGGCATATTACCTTCTTCGGCAAGGATAAGCAAAGGTGTTTTTGGCTTTAAAGATGAAAGAAAGATACCTTTCGCAAACATGACAGACAAATGGAAATATATGAGGGGGAAGCGTATTGCCCTCATTCATCAGGATGCCAAACTGGCACTTAATCCTCTTAAAACAATTCGGGAACATTTTCAGGAAACCCTGGCTGCTCACGGAATGGGGAAAAAAGAAGTTGCAGATAAAAGAGGTCTGGTAATTCTTAGCAAATTGAATTTTTCTGAACCTCAACTAATTTTTGATGCTTATCCCTTTGAACTTAGCGGCGGTATGTGTCAAAGAATATACATTGCACTATGTCTTTGTGTAGAACCGGAAGTGCTTATTGCAGACGAACCAACATCGGCTCTGGACGTGGTTAGCCAAAAAGATGTATTGGTGATGCTGAAAGAAGTCAGAGATAAATTTAATGTGGCAATTTTGCTAATTACTCATGATGTGGGTGTGGCCTATGATATCAGCGATAGAGTTATTGTGTTGAACAAAGGGAAAATAGTGGAAGAAGGATTGACTGGGAAAGTGCTAATGAAGCCTAGTCATGCCTATACCAAAGAATTGGTAAAGGCAAGACATATACAGATTGTGCCGACCAAGAATCAACATTGTTCTGACTGTTTGCTAGAAGTAAAAGGTCTCTGTAAGTGCTTCAGTAGAATAAATAATGCACAGAAAGTCCTGAAAGAAGTATCTTTTAATTTACACGATGGTGAAACTTTAGGAGTACTTGGCCAAAGTGGCTGTGGTAAATCTACACTGGCTAAATGTCTCACGGGTCTTACTTTGCCGGAAAGTGGGGAAATAAATTATCATGGGAAAAACATATCTCAACTGCAAGGCAAAAGTCGGCGCTGGGTATGCGGGAAAATGCAGATTATCTTACAGGACGCCAGAGCCAGCTTGAATCCTAGTCGTACAGCGTTGGAATTAGTATGCGAGCCACTTACTTATATGCATTTGGGTAATTCATCAGAACGTGAAGTCAAAGCACAAAACTATCTGGAGCAAGTTGGCATTCCGTCAGAAATGCAGAATAAGAGACCACCACAATTAAGCACAGGTCAATGTCAGAGGGTAGCTATTGCCAGAGCTTTAGTAGTAGAACCGGATTTATTAGTGTGTGATGAGGCAGTATCTGCCTTAGATATGATTTTGCAAAAACGAATTTTAGAACTAATAAAAAAACTCCAGCAGCAGTTCGGCTTTGCTATTATTATGATTTCACACGACATTAGGGTAATTAGAAATTTTTGTCAGCGAGTGGTAGTGATGAA
>DAIQMR010000041.1:0-10378 GCA_036788835.1 Acidaminococcaceae bacterium | reverse complement strand
AGTAATTATTTGTAACAATGCGCATGCCAGGCTGTGCCTTATTCAGATTCTGGTCATACAAATGCATATTCCAGGCATTTGTGGAAGTATCGGCGTCTGTGGAAAAATACATTATTAGATTACCGTAATCATCTGTTTTTCGTTTATTTTGCTCATTTAATTCATAGTCAGTATTGGCAGAAATACCCAGGGCATGGCCCATTTCATGGCGTACAGTACCAATGTAGTCCGCTGCCTGCTCATTGTTCGGCAGAACAGTTTCGGCATCTACATACCAGCCACCGGTGGACCCGATGCGATCTGCCCCTAAATACTCCCCTATTGTTATATCGGAGAAAGAAGCTAGACCCTGAGGAGTACTGCCGTCAAAAGGGTTATAGTGGGAAAGGGCATAACCGTCTTGTATTGCTTGTTTTGAATAGTTTTCATAAAGAGTAATCTGTTTAGTAAAATCTACCCCTATGGTACCAGCGGAAGCATTCCCATACTGGCTTTCAGTTGTTAAAAAGATCTGAATGGGCGCAGAATTTTGTGCTGACTGCCCCAGCAGCTCTGCCCAATAGGACAAGCCTTTTTCTAAGGCCGACTGATATCTTCCGGTCATATTATATTGAGAAGGGCCGGCAAGCCTCTCGCTGCTTGTATCCTGGGGATTCATATAGGCAGTATCTCCCGTATTGAAATACAGTACTTCAAACATTGTCTTACCGCCACCGCTGACATACGATATTTTATGCTCCGTCCCATATGTCATACTCTGGCACGCTGTGCTTAAAACCACTGCCAATACAATACGACCAGCCAATAATTTTTTGTTCCTATTTTTTAACACTGTCCTTCCCTCCTTTGAAAATGTAATTGCTGTTAGTATAATTATAGCAAAAAAAATCTTTTAAAAGTTGATAAAATATATAAATATGTAAAAAAAAGATTTCTTTTGTAAAGGCTTGCCCTTGCTCTCTTAGAATATGCTATAATGAAGCGATAGGAGGTAAAAGCTATGGACTATTTCGTGAAGAATGATGTACCTGAGGTTCAAAGGCCGGAGCCCGGTATTGAGCGCAAGATTATGGCCTATTGTGACCAGCTCATGTTGTGTCAGCTGAAATTTGCCGCCGGAACAACCTCCGCCTTGCACAAGCACCCTCATGAACAAATCACCTATGTAATCAGCGGGGCCTTGAAATTCAGCGTCGGCGGACAGGACCAAATTGTCCGGGCCGGAGATGTTGTCTATATGCCGGCTAATGTAGAACATGGCGTGTTGCTGGCCTTGGAAGAGTCAGTGATTGTAGACACCTTCGCCCCTAAGCGGGACGATTTTCTGGGATAATTTATCTAAACATTATCGATACAGTACCACATAGCCGCAGTCTGAACTGCCTACAAAACAAAAAGAAAAACCTCACTAAGTGGGGTTTTTTCTTTTTGTTTTCATTTTTTTAAACTGTCCCTATAACACAAAAATGGTTCGAAAGTTGTCACAGAAGGGGTCATTTTCCCCTTCCCCTCCAACACCTGCAAAAGTACATTCACGGTAGCGGGGCACAGAGCCTCCAGTCTATTGTCCAGACTGGTCAAAGCCGGGGTGGAGCAGCTTGCCAGCATAGAATTGTTGCAGCCGATTACCGGCATGGTCAATCCCCTGGCCACCAGAGCCTTTTGAGCCCCGATAGCTAAAATATCTTCAGATGCCATAATGGCATCAAATGGTACCTTCTTTGCCAAAAGCTGTTCTACCACATTTCCTGCATCAGACAAGGTTCTCTCCACAACTATTTCCAGGCGGGGATTGGGTTTCAGGCCGGATTTTTTAAGACCCTCATGCAATCCTTTGAGCTTTTGCTGTCCGCTGTAGGTAAGTCTGTCGTACAGATAAAGAATATCTTTATAGCCGCGTTTTGCCAGGAGCTGGGCACTTTCGCAAAATCCCCCTGCCTCGTCACACACAACACAATAAACATTGGGAAATTTTACGCTGCAATTAATGGTAAAAATGGGAACCCTGCCCGCTGCCTTGGCCAAATGGGAATGGTCCAGTATTTCTTTAAAAGAAGATCCTATGAGAATTATGGCATCTACATGCCGTTCTATCAGCAGATGCACATATTTCTTTTTGTCATCCGGGTCGTTTCCCGTACAGCCCAAGATAACGTCAAAACCCCTGGCCCGTAGGTTGGGCTCAACCAAAGAAACCGCTTTGGCAAAAAAGGCATCAGCAATATCGGTGCACAAGATACCAACCGTTTTCATGGAATCCAGCCCCAGCCCGCGGGCAAATGGGTTGGGAGAATATTTTTGCTCTTCCATGGCAGCCAGAACTTTATCCCTAGTGGTTGCCCGGACTTTAGCGCTGCCATTTAGAACTCTTGAAACAGTCGCTATAGAAACGCCGCAGCTTTTGGCAATATCATAGATTGTCATTGCATCCTCCCTTCTGAAAATTGATAATTTAAGAATCCACAATGAAAAAAGGCAAGCTTAAAAATGTAAGGGCTTACTGTTTTTTACAAGATTTTGCACTTTTCTGAAACATCTCACTATTTAGTATACACAAATTTCGCCAAAGTGCAAGTCCCTATTAAAAGTGAGAAAAAGTGTGTATTAGCTTGAAAAACAAGAAAAACCGCTGTTTTTTCCGTTGTGCGAATAGTATAGAATTTTGCAAAAATTCACTATTTTCTGTTGACGGTTCTTGTAAAAATGGTATAATCGAAATGTAAGGGATTACATAAATGTGCATATCCAAAAACGGAAATGTAAGTCTACAAAATTATCAAGGAGGATAATATTATGATGCTTACAAAGAAGAGAGTTTTAGCAGCAATATCACTTGCGATGGTTAGTGCCTTTGCCCTCAGCGGTTGCGGTGGCGGCGGAGACGCTAAGAAAGAAGCGGCAAAACCTGCTGCTGCCGGCAAGAAGATGGTTTTGCGTTATGCAGAAAATCAACCTAAAGACTATCCCACAACTGCTGCAGCCCGCAAGTTCGCCGATTTGGTTAAAGATAAAACCAAAGGCCGCATTACTGTTGAGGTTTATGACAGTGCTCAACTAGGTGATGAAAAATCCGTTATTGAACAAATTCAATTCGGTAGTATTGATATGGCCCGTGTTAGCCTGTCGCCCTTATCCGAATTCGCAAAACAATTAAACGTTCTGCAATTACCTTATCTGTATCGTGATGGAGCTCATATGTGGAAAGTTTTGGACGGGAAGATTGGCCAAGACTTGCTGAAGACCCTTGATAAATCCGGCATTGTTGGTTTGACCTGGTTTGATGCCGGTGCCCGCAACTTCTACACCAAGAGCCCTGCTAAGAGCATGGCTGATCTGAAAGATATGAAAATTCGTGTGCAAGAGTCTTCCATGATGATGGATATGGTTAAGGCTGTTGGCGCCAACCCCACTCCTATGGCTTATGGTGAAGTTTATTCCGCACTGCAGACCGGCGTTATTGATGGAGCAGAAAACAACTGGCCTTCTTATGAAAGCACCAGACATTTCGAAGTTGCTAAGAACTACATGCTAGATGAGCATAATCGTGTTCCTGAACCAATGATTATTTCCAAGAAGACTATGGACAAAATCAGTCCTGATGACCAAAAGATTATTCGCGAATGCGCTATTGAAGCCGGCAAGGTTGAACGCAAGCTTTGGGCAGACCGCGAAAAAGCTTCCGAAAAGAAAGTCAGAGATGGCGGCAGCACAATCACCAAGCTGACCCCTGCACAACATGACGAGTTCGTAAAGGCCGTAAAGCCTTTGTATGACAAGTACGGCGGGGACAACAAAGACTTGATTAAACAAATTCAAGAAGTTAAATAATGTTATTAGAAAAATAGATTCTACAGTGATAATTTAAGGAGGGTGCTACTAACAGTTTTCTCATTGAGAAGGCTTGAGGCAGTGCCCTTCTTTCTTTCACGGAATTATGTCCTCGTAAAGGAGGTATTACTTTGGAAGAACAAAAAAAGTTGAACATTGTCTTGGCGGGTATTACCTACGTGTTTGATTTCCTCTACTCAATACTTCTGAAATATTCTCAGGTAGTATTGGTCATTATCGTAGTAGTAGTTTCTGCACAAGTTATCTGTCGTAAATTTCTTGGTACCAGTATCCGCTGGTCCGAAGAAGTCGCCTTGTTTTTTATGATCTGGATGGCTTTTATTTCCATGGCCGTAGGGGTGCAAAAAGGCCTGCATATTGCCGTAGGGTTCTTTTTCAACCTGCTGCCGCCCACTCTTGCCAAAATAGTGACTAAACTGGACTATCTCATTATTTTAAGTTTTGGTGCTTTTATGGTTTATTATGGTGCTCTCTTGGTAAAATCTACTATGAGTTCTACTCTCCCGGCTACTCAATGGCCAGCCGGTGTTGAGTATTTGATGATTCCTGTAGGTGGTTTTTTCATCGTTTATTTCAGTCTGATTTCCCTCTTTGGTTTAGAAAGATATCAACACCCTCATTTCTATGAGGATGATATTCCAGAGCTAATTAAAAAAACCAAGAAAGAAGGTGCCGCATAATGTTTGACACACATATAGCCATTGCTATTTTACTTGGTTCTTTTGCTTTTCTAGCCATAATAAGATTACCTATTTGTTTCGTGTTGGCTTTTTCCACGGCTCTGACCATGCTCTATGCTGATATTCCTTTGATGGCCATGGTTCAGCAAATGAGTAAAGCCATCAACAGTTTCTCGCTGATGGCCATTCCGTTCTTTATCTTAGCCGGTGAGATTATGGGCGTAGGCGGTATTGCCGATCGTATGCTGGCCTTTGCCAATGTTATTGTCGGTAGATTCCGTGGCGGTTTGTCCCATGTTAATATTTTAGCCAGTATGTTCTTCGGCGGCATTTCCGGTTCTGCCGTAGCCGATGTATCTTCTTTAGGCTCAGTAGAAATTCCCATGATGGTCAAGGCCGGGTTTGACCCGGAGTTTTCCACAGCCGTTACCGTAGCCAGTGCTTGTCAGGGCGTTTTGATTCCTCCCAGCCATAATATGATTATATATTCCCTGGCTGCCGGCGGCGTATCTGTAGGCGCTCTCTTTATGGCCGGTTTCCTTCCCGGCGTGACACTTGGTTTATGTCTATTAGTAATTTCCGTTTATATGTCTATTAAAAAGCAGTACCCTAAAGGGGAAAAAATGACCTTGAAAGAGGCCTTCCTGGTTACCAAAGATGCAATTATGGCTTTGGGTACGGCCTTTATTATCCTCTTCGGCGTGTCCTTCGGTTGGTTCACTGCCACTGAGTCCGCAGCCATCGCCTGCTTGTATGCTTTCTTTGTTTCCTGGTTGTTCTACGGGGAACTAAAGATGCGCATGATGCCTAAAGTTCTTTTGAACACGGTAAAGACTCTGGCTATGGTATTCAGCCTAATCGCTTCCGCCGGTGCTTTCGGATGGATGCTGGCTTTCCTGAGAGTTCCTACCATTATCACTGATTTCGTGCTAAGCATCAGTACCAATAAATACTTAATCTTGCTTTTCATGAACATTCTGCTTTTATTCCTAGGCTGCATTATGGATATGGCGCCTCTTATCGTTATTATGACACCCATCCTGCTGCCGGTAGCTAAAGCCTGCGGTATGGATCCGGTCCAATTTGGTGTGGTATTGATTTTCAACCTGGCCATCGGCCTGTGCACTCCCCCTGTCGGTTCTGCCCTGTTCGTAGGCTGCGGTATTGCCAAGCTGCCTATTGAAAGAGTAACAAAAGCTTTGCTGCCCATGTACGGAGCCATGTTTACGGGCCTGATGCTGGTTACTTATATTCCTGCCCTCACTATGTGGCTGCCACGTTTTATGGGTGTAATGAAGTAAAAAATAAAGGAGCATGCCTTCTATGAAAAAGTTTATGGATAAAAATTTTCTTCTGGAAACTAAGACAGCACAAAAGCTGTATTTTAATCATGCAGCTAAAATGCCCATTATAGATTATCATTGCCACATCAACCCACAGGAAATTGCTGAAGACAAGCAATTCAAGAATATTACGGAAGCCTGGCTGGGAGGTGACCATTATAAGTGGCGCCTGATCCGCTCCAACGGTGTGGACGAATCCTATATTACCGGTACTACTACCAGCGACAGGGAGAAATTCGACATGTTTGCCGAGGCTCTGTCCCGTTCTATTGGAAACCCTTTGTATCATTGGACACACTTGGAACTGCAGCGTTATTTCGGAGTGACCAAGCCTCTGAGCCCTGCTACTGCCGATAGCATTTGGAAAACCTGCAATGCTCAGCTAAAAAAGCCTAAATTGTCCGTGCAGGGCATTATCAAAGCCTCCAATGTTAAGGTTATTTGTACCACTGATGACCCCATTTCCGATTTGAAATGGCAGAAAAAAATTGCCAAAGACGGCAAATGCAGTGCCAAGGTTTATCCTGCTATGCGTCCTGACAAGGCCCTGCATATTGCTAAGCCCGGCTGGGCCAAATACATGGCAGAGTTGAGCAAGGTGGCAGGATTAAAGTCTGCCGCTAATATTGCCGACATCCGCAAGGTTCTGAAACAAAGGTTGGATTACTTTGAGTCCCTGGGCTGCCGTGCTACAGACCACGCCCTGGAATATGCATTCTGCCGTGTGGCAGCAGATGCCAAGGTTAATAGCGTAATTAAGAAAGCTCTGGCCGGAAAAGACCTCACCCAAGAAGAAAGTGAAATGTACGAGACCGCTGTACTGCTCTTTTTGGGCGAGCAATACGCCGACAGAGGCTGGGCAATGGAAATTCACTATTCAGCCTTGCGGGATACTAACACTAAAATGTATAAGGCCATGGGCCCGGATACAGGTTTCGACTGTATCGGCACGGCGCCCCAAAACAATTGTAAAGGTTTGGCAGACTTTATGGATATTTTGAATAGCAAAAACAAGCTGCCAAAGATAATCGTCTTCTCCTTGAACCCCAATGACAACGCTATGATTGGTGCCCTTATTGGCTGCTTCCAAGGACCGGAAGTGCGAGGGAAGATTCAGCAGGGCGCTTCCTGGTGGTTCAACGATACTAAACGCGGCATGCTGGAGCAGCTGGACAGCATTGCAGACTTGTCAATTGTAGGCAATATCCTAGGCATGCTGACGGATTCCCGTTCTTTCCTGTCCTATACCAGACACGAATATTATCGTCGTATACTGTGTAACTGGATCGGCAATAAAGTGGAAAACGGCGAATATCCCGCCGACATGAAGTTCCTGGGCCAAATGGTAGAAGACATCTGCTACAACAACGCGGCCAAGTACTTCGGCTTCTAGTTGACAATTGGAAATACGGTAATGTAGAGAAAAGCCGCCGGCCAGAGTGCCAGCGGCTTTTATTATTTACATACTTCGTATATGCGTTGTGCGGTCACTAGGTCAAATACAGCACTACCGGTCGTTTCAAAAAAAGTAAGTTCTGTGTTATTTTCCCGGCCCACTGCTTTATCATTAAGTACATCGCCGATTTCTCCCACCACATTATTGGCAGAAAAGGTTCCTTTCTTAATAGGCTGAAGCAAATCTCCTGATTCCTGTAAGGCTCCGTCTCTTGTATCAACGTAAACTTTGGAATGGGTGACAATGTACTCATCTATCTCCGCCATATCCGGCCGATAGGAGCCAACCCCATTAATATGAGCCCCCTCTTTCACCAGTTCTCCTGGAAAGACAGCCCGTGTCGATGTGGTCACAGTGGTAATAATATCCGCATTTTGTACGGCTTCCTCTGTATTATCAACAGCTCTGACCTTTATATTATATTGCTCACCGAACATTTCCTCTGCCTGGTGGGCGAATTTTTTTGCCCTGACAAAGTCCACATCATAAACTTTGACGTATTTTATAGGGCGGACATTTATTACGGCTTCCAGTTGAGAAAGAGCCTGACCTCCAGTACCAAAAAGCGTGAACACCGTGCAATCTTTGCCTGCCAAGATATCGGTTGCTGCTCCGGCAATGGCCCCGGTTCTAATTCTGGTTAGGGCTGTTCCGTCCAATAGGCAATTAACCGCACCGGTCTCGGCATCCAATAGTACCATAGTAGCCGGTACGCTATTAAGACCTTTTTGTATATTGTCCGGATAAACAGAAACAATTTTTACTCCGGATGCACCAACTGTTGGTACGTAACCGTACATATAGAGGCTCTGCCCGTGATGCTCCGGAATATTTATATTTGTCCGCAATGGTATATTGCATTGCCCTGCCGAATACAGTTTGGCCGCTTCCTTACAATCTGCGATGGCGTCCTTCATAGTGTACGCCGCCCTAATAGTTTTTTCGTCTAAAATTTTGATATCCATGATTACCTCCTCTGATTTTCTATCATTGCACAAAAAGCACCTATAAAATTATCCGCTTTTTATAGGTGCTTTACTAGGCCGTCAGTCCGCCAATATATGCATTTTTGTGGCGTCGGCCCGCCAATATGATCATATGATACAAATATGATTGGGAGAATATCGCAATCACTTTAGTATCATCTTGGAGTTCAGTCCTTAACCATTTTTTCCATGTTTATATCGATTATACCGCTGGAATAGGGAGCAACTTCGTATTGCCCAAAAATAAAGTGGATTATACCGTTTTTGTCCAAATAATAGTTTTTAGGCAACTGCGGCAAGCGGCTAAATTCGCGGTATAATGGGATGTCTTGCTCTTTGGCAGTGGCGAGTAATTTAGCAGTAATGGCTTCCACGGTAAAGCTGGCTGTGTCTTCCGGACGAACCAGTTCTTTCCAGGATTTTTTCTCACCGGTTGTCAGGTCGAAAGTAATGCCGATTTTCCAGCTGATGGGATGAGCAGACTTAGAGAAAAAGTTGTAGCCGGATTGGAGAAAGCATAAATATTTGTTATTATGAAAAGTTGGCGTATACTTATTTTCTTCAGTTAGAATATTGTTTTTGCCTGTTTCCTGCAAATATCTTTTTTTGTCCCAAGCTGCTTTTACGGCAAATGTATGAGAAAGCTTCTTGGCAACAGCTTTATTGTCCGTGATTTCTATGGTTGGGTAAGTATAAGTTAATTTTTTGACTTTTATAACGTTGTCCTTGCATTGTACGGTGAGGTCTGTGGCCTCCAAGTCGTAGTCCTGAGGGGCGATACTGTGAAGCAAGGTATTAAACTCCGGGCTATAATTGGTATCAGATTGTGCCCTGCCTCCACCAAAGGTGAGCATGACAAGCTTGGAGCCAAATGGACGGAGATGGTGTACAATCCCCCCGGCAGTTGTAAAAAGGAACTCTGTATCTGTCATCGTAATTTTCTTCCCGCCGGCTTTTCTTGCATACGCTGTACATACAGATTGAAAAGTTTCCGGCAAAAAAGCCTGCGGCAAAAGTTCAACCTCGATGGATTCTTTGCCCTTGGCAGAGGAGAAAAGGACGCCATTATCCTTTCGTGCAGCTTGCCACGTCTTGGGATAAATAGCCCGGAGACCTTGGCCCCAAAACAAATTGTCCTGCTTTTCCCTGCTAATTCGTTCATACTCGTTATGCATTTCCTGAATACTTATCCGCTCAATTTCTCCACAGGCCATGGGTGGCAGCACACTTCCGTAACCCATTAAAACCGCACAGAATAGACCAGCACAACGGATTTGCCATTTTTTCATATTTATCGTCCTTTCCAGGAAAAATTGTTATTATCACTCTTTTTTAATTATAACCCAAAATGTGCACATCGTGATATAATATTAGCGTAGGATTTTCAAAAATTTATTTGAAAAAGGGGCAAAAAAATGAAAAAATCGTTGATTCTTGGAATGGCTTTAGCTTTAGGTATCACCTCAATGAGCTTCGCTGCTCCCCAAACAGCAGCAAACAAAGCAGCTGCCGACAAAGCAGCCCACGATGCACTGGTTATGGCTCAGGAATATTTCCCTGCAAACAAGTTGGTAACTCTCAATAAGACAAATGTTGCCGGCGGCAAAGGTGTGCTCTATGGCAAGTTCGCTTTCACCAGAGATCAAGGCGCAACAAAAGACAATGCCGTTAAAGAAATCGGCTGGATGACCTTAAAACCCGGTGCCTCCATTGGTGTACATAAACATTACAATAACGAAGACGCCTATTTGATTATTTCCGGTACCGGCATTTTCACTGAAATGAACGGTGTTGAACACGTAGTAAAACCACACGATGTTACCATTTGCCACATTGGTCAAGTTCATGCTTTGCGCAATAACGGCAAACAAGATCTGGTGTTCTTGGATATTATCGCCCAAAACCACGCAGCTAAAGCTGCACCTAAAGACAAATAATTGTTGAAAACCAATTTATGTGTGTGAAAAAAGAGAGACAAAGGGATTTAATCCCTTTGCCTCTCTTTTTTGTTTAGAAACTGTATTTTGCCATGACGCTATAAATCTCTTTGTGGTTATTGGGGGA
>DAIQMR010000040.1:0-11238 GCA_036788835.1 Acidaminococcaceae bacterium | reverse complement strand
TTTGACTGAAAAAGAGCTTTTCTGGGGAAAAGAATCTGACGATTAACACTGTGGTCGATACTTTTGGAATGCTGCTTCCAAGCCTTCCCTGTTAGTTACGTTGAGAATTTTCGGTACCAGCAGTGTTTTGTCGTAGTGGCGTAGCAGTTCCTGATGAATTTCATAAATGTTGTTTTCGCCCCGCCCCAGAAGAATGAGCTTGGCCGGACCGAAGGTCATGATATTACGACACAACTCACTGCCAATGCTGCCACCGGCTCCGGTCACCATCACTACCTTGTCCTTCAAATATGCGCCAATAGCTTGATTATCCAGTACAATTGGCTCTCTCTCCAATAAATCGTCAATCTTCAAAGGCCGCAAGTCGCTGAATTTTATTTCCCGAGAAGTCGGTTCTGCGAAGGTCTTAGGCAAGATTTTGGTAGTAACTTTGGTCTGGTTGCAAAAATCCGCCACGACTCGCAGTTCTTTCAAGGGCAGGGAAGGAATGGCTATAATTATTTCATCGATGGCATATTTTTTTACGATATCTTTTAAGATGGTCCTGTTCCCGAAAACCGGCACACCATTCACCAACTGTCCAATTTTATTGGGATCACTATCCATAAAACCTACCACTGTACGATTGGTACTGCGGGAAATCTTATCAAAGAGCAGATTTCCTGCATCTCCTGCCCCACAAATAAGCACACGAAGTCTGGTAGCAGGAATTGTTTCATTTACCGGCAAATTGAGTATATAGTGCAGAATAGCTCTACTCAGCGCAATACCACCGGTGTCCAGGCAAAAGCACAAGAAACAAATAGACAAAGATATGTTGATACCGCCAAGGTACATAAGTATTGTAGTAACTACAGTCCCACAGATATTCGCCCCAACAATAGAAAAAGCCTCTTTTGGGCCTGCATATTTCCAAACTCTGTTATACAGGCGAAAGAGGAAAAAGAACAAAAGGTTGCAAAGAAAGTACACCGGAAAATTAGCTATCATTTCCGGTACGTATTTGGCAAAATCAGTCATATCTGGAAAACGTATAAAATAAGCTAACCAGGCGGCACTACCCAAAATCACCATATCCAGCAAAACTAAAAAACCCGGTAATAAATATTTCCGTGCTTGTATCTGCACTTGTCTCTGTCCCCCCAAATACTACTTATGCAAATATTATACACCATAGTTAAACCTTTTTAAAGTTTTTTAATAATACAAAGGTGGCAGTCCGTTTTGTATCACCCACGACAAAATGTGCCCTTCAAATCACCTAGTGATTAAGTGTGTGAGTATGTCACTGTGTACACATCCGGGCGGCGATTGGCCAACGTAAAGGTTTGCTTGCGCACTTGTTCTACGTAATCCAGGTCGATAACCGCCGTGATAACCTGAGGCAAAGACGAAGCCCTGGCGATAACATTGCCCCATGGGTCCACAATCATGGAATTAGCATTGGATTGGAAACGTGGCTTGATACCCGTCTGGGCAGGGGCAACCACATAGCATTCGTTTTCAATGGCCCTGGCACGGAGCAGCGATTCCCAGTGATCTTTGCCTGTGTTGATAGTAAAATTGGCCGGCACCATAAGAATCTGTGCTCCTGCCAAAGCCATAATCCGGTAAATTTCGCAAAATCTTAAATCATAACAAATGGATAAGCCTAAATGTCCGATGGCATCGGTATCGACGGTAACAATCCTGTCTCCGGGGCATATTCTGTCAGACTCTTTATTGGTTATGCCGCCGGTAATGGCCACGTCAAAGGGATGGAGTTTGTGATATTTCGCCACAAGTTCACCCCGGGGATTAATAACCATGGAACAATTATAGGGTCTGGAATCATTTTGGTTCTTTTCTACAATGCTGCCGCAATGGAGCCAGACATTATACTTTTTGGCCTGTTCCGCCATGAGCCGAAATGTCCTGCCGCCTGGTACTTCTTCGGCATAGTCGGCCGGCGTGGGACCGCAATAGTTCATATGCTCAGGCATGGCAATGAACTTGGCACCTCGTTGGGCAGCTTCGCCTATAAACCCTATGGTTGTTTTTAAATTTTTCTCTACGTCATCCTGACTGTCTAATTGAATTACTGCTGCAAGAAATTTACTCATTACGCTACCTCCTTGATGCAAAGATGATACAAAAGTAATCGTCACTTTTGTATCATCATTCACCTTTATTTCACTTTTTTTGTGCTATTTGCACATAGGTTTTAGCGGTTGCGGTGATTGCACTAAAGTTTCCTGTTTGGATAAGTTTGACGTTGGCTAAATTGCCGCCGATACCGGCACCCATGGCTCCTGCCTTGAAAAAGTCCGCTAAATTATCCAGATTTACACCCCCCACCGCCATTACCGGAATATACCCTAAGGGTCCACTTAAAGATTTAAAATATTTAGGCCCCAAATCACCGGCCGGGAATACTTTAATAATATCTGCGCCCCAGGAATAAGCATTTACTATTTCCGTGGGTGTCATGGCCCCCGGCAAGGAAATCAGTCCTAATTCTTTCGTTCTTTTAATAACCTTTTCGTTTGCATTAGGCGAAATAATATACTGAGCACCGGCCGCCGCAGACTTCTCCACTTCCTCCGGGGTCAGTACAGTACCCACACCAATATACATTTTATCCCCATACTTATCTATTGCTTTTTTGATGTCCGTGAAAGAACTTCCTCGTGCCACCTCTGAACTGTGATTAATAGTGATTTCGAAACACTTTATTCCTCCGTCGTACAATGCCTGGATAGTTGGGAATACGCAATCAGAAGGAACACCCCGCATAATGCTGATAATTCTTTCTTCTTTAATTACATCTAGGGTTTTTTGTGGCATATCAATTTCGCCTCCTAAATATTTGCCTATATTTTATCACAAGTTGTGAAAGCGTGGCAACGTCAAACAAGATACAAAAGCGGCTCTCTTTTGTATCTTGTTTTGTATTATCCCTGGCGTCATATCGCCATTTGCTTTTTGGCGGACATACGACCTGCCATTGTGTATCTTTTCTTGCCATAATAGAAATATACATTTTCCGCACGGGGAGGTATTTGCTGATGGAAATATTTCATGGACTGTCTGATTTTGTAGTAAAAATAATTATCTCTCTCAATAAACTATTTTGGGGAGATCTGCTTGTTTTGAGTTTCAACAATGGCGATACCAAATTCGGTTTGTCAATTTTAGTTCTGATTTTAATTCCTGCCGGGTTGTATTTCACTGTAAAATCACGCTTCCTTCCTTTTAGGCTTTTCCCGGAAATGCTGCGGACTGCTTGCAGAGAATATGTGCCTGAAAACGTATCGGAAGGCTCTATCTCCGGTGTCCAAGCCTTAATTGTAGCCACGGCCAGCCGGGTTGGCATGGGAAATCTGGCCGGGGTGGTGGCAGCCATTTCCGTAGGCGGTCCCGGTGCCGTCTTTTGGATGTGGGTTTCTGCTTTAATCGGTTCTGCCAGTGCCTTCGTAGAGTCAACTCTAGCTCAGATTTATAAAGAGAAAGACCCTTTATATGGTGGGTATCGGGGCGGGCCGGCCTATTTCATGCGACGAATCCGGCTCATAACACAGATTAAACACGAAGACGCTTTTATTGAAGATTTACCCAGCCAGTCGGACTTTGTTAGCAAAGATGGCCGGCACGGTTTCATTCGTGCTTGTCGTTACAATATTTTGGGCCTGCTTTTCGCTTTGTCAGGTCTATTGTGTTGGGCCGGTATCAGCCAGGTTATAGCTAATTCTGTAACCACAGCCTTCAAGCACGCCTTTGGCATCCCTCAATTAAATACCACCATCGCTTTGGTGGTTATTTCCGGAGCGATAATTCTCAGGAAAAACGCTACTGTCAAAGTTCTCAGTAAGACTGTACCTTTCGTCGCCTGTGCCTATTTGGCCATTACTGTATTTATCTTTTGCAAAAATATTGCTCTTGTTCCACACATGTTAAGCAATATTTTTCTTCAGGCCCTTGGAGTACGTCAGGTCATTGGCGGTGGTTTGGGTGTAATCATTATGAACGGTGTCAAAAGAGGCCTGTTTTCTAATGAGGCTGGCAGCGGCTCTGCACCTTGTGCCGCCGCAGCTGCCTATGTGAAGCATCCTGTCAGTCAAGGATTAATCCAAGCTCTCGGTGTGTTCATTGACACTCTGGTGATTTGCAGCTGCAGTGCCTTCGTAATGCTGCTGGCCCCGGAAGAAGTGACCCAAGGCTTAGCCGGTATGGAAATTCTTCAGGCGGCCATGAATTACCATATGGGAAGTTTCGGCAGTGTTTTTGTGGCCATGATTATTTTCTTGCTGAGTTTTTCCAATGTTGCCGGCATCCTTTTCTATGCCAGAGGCAACGTAGCCTTTGTGTTTGGCGATACTTGGACGGCACAAACCGGCTATAAGATTTTTGCTCTTATTATGCTCTTTATGGGCGGTATTGCTGCCTATGAAATTGTCTGGGAATTGGGAGACTTGGGCGTAGCCCTTATGACCATCTTTAATATGATAGCGGTTCTCCCTCTTTCCGGACAGGCTTTTGCCGCCTTGAAAGACTATGAAAGCAAATACCTTCATAAGGCTTCTGTTCTTAATTCATCCAGTGAGTAAGCAACAGCATAAGCTGTTCAAAATAAAGGAGGCGTTAAATTATGGAAAAAAGACAATTTGCACCAGAACCGTTTAAGATCAAAATGATAGAAAAAATCGGTAATCTAACTAAGGAAGAGCGGAAGGCTGCTATTAAAGCCGCCGGCTACAATACTTTTTTAGTAAAGTCTGAAGAAGTTTTTATTGATTTGCTGACGGATTCCGGTACTAACGCCATGAGTGACTGCCAATGGGCAGGGCTCATGATGGGCGACGAAGCCTACGGCGGTTCTAGGAACTTCTTTCATTTAGAAGATACTGTCAAAGAAATTTTTGGGTTCAAATACGTTGTCCCTACTCATCAGGGCCGCGGTGCCGAAAACATTCTCTCTTCCCTGACCATCAAACCCGGCGACTACATTCCCGGCAATATGTATTTCACCACAACCAGATTCCATCAGGAACGCAACGGCGGGACCTTCAGAGACGTAATTATCGATGAAGCGCACGACCCGTCAGCTGTTCTGGACTTCAAAGGCAATGTGGACCTGGCAAAATTTCAGGCCTTGATTGACGAAGTGGGCAGCGACAAGATTCCGTATATTTGCTTGGCCGTCACTGTTAATCTAGCTGGCGGGCAGCCTGTGTCCATGGGCAATATTCGTGAAGTTTCTAAGTTAGCACATAAATATGGCATTAAAGTCATGTTTGACGCCACCCGTTGTGTGGAAAATGCCTACTTTATTAAGACAAGAGAAAAAGGTTACGAAGACAAAACCATCGCAGAAATCGTCCACGAAATGTTCTCCTATGGTGATGGCTGTACAATGAGCGGAAAGAAAGACTGTCTCACCAATATCGGTGGTTTCATGTGCGTAAACGATAAAGACTTGTACATACGCGCCTGCGGTATGGTAGTACAGTTTGAAGGTATGCCTTCCTACGGCGGTATGGCCGGCCGTGACATGGAAGCCATGGCTATTGGTCTTAGGGAATCCGTAGACTTCACCTACATTAGCCACAGAGTAAACCAGATTCGCTATCTAGGCGAAAAATTAGCTGCCGCCAAAGTTCCCATGATCCAACCCTATGGGGGACATGCTATTTTCGTGGATGCCAGAGCTTTCCTTGACCACCTGGATCAAGAGCAGGACTTCCCGGCTCAGGCTTTGGCCTCCGCTCTGTATGAATACTCCGGAGTGCGGACAATGGAGCGTGGCATTATCTCTGCTGGCCGCGACAATAAAACCGGTGAAAATCATTTGCCAAAACTGGAAACCATTCGTGTGACCATTCCCCGTCGCGTGTATACTTACGCCCATTTGGATTATGTAGCAGACGCTATTATCCAACTGTATGCCAGGAAGCACGATATTTGCGGTTTGAAATGGGTATACGAGCCCAAGGTTCTGCGCTTCTTCACCGGCCGTTTCGAGCCTAAAAATCCCGAATTGATTAAAGGCTACTAAGTTTGGCAAAAGGGACAGGCATTTTGTCACAATAAAAAAGATGCTGCCAGCGCAGCATCTTTTTTTGCGTATTACTTTTGTCACTGTTTTTCGTTATTTTTGCATACTATTTACTTTCGCTACCAAGGCGGCAACCTGTGCTTGCAAATCACTTATTTCCTTATCTGTAGCTTTTTTACTTTCCGACATATCTACTACTTGAGTACGTAGTTCTATTATTTCCTTAGCCATGGCGTGTTTGCTTCTGGGAGTCTTGCAGCCGTCTAGCTTAAAAGAAATACCTAGATTTGCCATATTTTCCCCATTGCCCAGGGTGGCTCCTAAACTAACCATCATATTTTCTGTAGGACGATAGAAAGTGCCTAGTGCCAAGGCTTGTTTTCCGTTATAGCTGCCCACTCCCGCTGCTATGTCAAATTTAGCATCTGGATCATAATCCAGAGGATGTAAAGCCGCCAGTGCCGCAGCACCTGCCCCGACTTTGTCCACGCGGTCATCCAAACGATTCACTTTGTTGTCTAAACCGACCATGGTCCCACTCATAATTTCTAAGTCTGAGTTTATGGCATCAATGTCATCTCTAGTGCGAGTGATATGGCCTTCGTGTTCATCCAGGCGTACGCCGTGTTGTTTAATATCTTTAGTGTTCTGAGTTATATCTTTAGTGTTTTTAGTGATATTCTCGGTATTCTGAGTTATCTGCTGTTTATTTTGCTGAATATTAGCAGTGTTTTGGCTAATTGCCACCACATTGCTTTTTGCCCGTTCGTCCAGAGCATTAATATTCTGCCCTATGCTATTTGTATCGCTAACGTATGTACCAGCTTTAGTCGTGCCCATTGTCGTATTAATGGCACTAAACTTTCCGGCATGAATAGCCAAAGTCTTGGCATGTTCATCAGTGTTTTTTTTGTGTTCGACAAACAGCTTCTCATGGTTCTTAGTATCTGTCTTGCAAGCCTCATTCTTTTGTGTGCAACTCTTAATTTGTTTTTTGTAATCTTCAATCGTTTGATTGTAGCCAGCTATCTCCTGTTCGTAATCTGCGATCTTTGTATCCTTGTCGCCCAACTCTTTATCCTGCTCACCTAGTTTCGTGGCATGGCCTTCGATTGCTTCCTGTTGCTCACCTAGCGTCGTGTCGTGCTCTCCTAATTTTGTGGTATGGCCTTCGATTGCTTCCTGTTGCTCACCTAGCGTCGTGTCGTGCTCACCTAATTTCGTGGTATGACCATCAATTTCTTTTTTGTAACCATCCATCTTTTTCCCCTGCTCTGTTAACTTCTTATCTTGGTCGCCCAAGTTCTTGACATACTCCTCTAGCTTATTATCCAGGGCAAGAATATTCTCGTTTACAGAATAAGCCTCTTTAATGTACTTTCCGTTTTTCCTTGCTCCCACTATGTACGTAATTTTCTTCAAAGCTACATTTGTCGCATATAACTGGCTGCCATTAACCGCATCCGTGGATAAATTGGTTATATTACCCGGTGCCACATGATGGATTTGTCTTTCCTTGTCTTTAATGCCAATGCTTATTGAGCCATTTGCTGCATTTATTTTCCCGGCATAGGTGGACGTTTCATTCCTGCCATCGATATTAAATATTATCGTTTGAGCAGTATCATCCGTGTGCACATTGTCTGTGACAGCATTACTACCCAATGCTACACTGTTCTCATGGTTGCCTTGCGCATTGACCCCTATGACGAATGTGTTTGACTTTGATACCTTGGATTCTGCACCAATTACATAACTATCTTGTGCCTTGTCTTCAACAACATTTTGATAGCCGAAAGCTCCTGAGCGAAAACCTTTTACAGTATTTCCATACCCAAATGAATTAGCTTTTTCTGCAAAAGCTCTATTCCGAACTCCTATTGTTGATGCATATATAGCTGTTGCTATATTATCAACACCAATCGCCACAGAAAGTTTCTGTGTTGCCCTATTGTTTTCGCCTAATGCCACAGCATAATCTTCCTCTGCGTAGTTCTTTCTGCCAACAGCCGTAGCTCCTTGACCCCGTGCAACATTAATACTGCCAACAGCCGTAGCTCCCTCGCCTTTTGCGCTACTACTACTTCCTTCAGCTACTGCTTCTTTACCATCCTCACTAGTTGATTGTCTTTGCGCCCCTACCGGCGATATTTGTCCCAGCACCATGCATCCACAAAGAAGTGCGGCTAAAATCTCCCTAACCTTTTTCTTGCGCCATATTTTACTCTTCTTTTCTGACATACAATAACCTCCCATCATAAACTAATTAGAATAATTACATATTCTAATTGTTCTATGATGAGAGGTTATTGTCTAGGCCGTGAACCCGCCAATGTCTGGCTGTCTCGCGCCAATATGCGGAACGCAACTATGCCAGTAGCTGGCGGATATACGCCAACCTAAGTGATAGAAAAGTAAGTGATACAAAAGTGACTGTCACCTTTGTATCACTTTGCCTACGTGTGTACGAAAACTGTGACAAAAGGACAGATCCTTTTGTCACAGTTTTGTTGCTTACCACATGGCTACAGTACCGTCGGCACGTGGTTCGGTAGCCCCGCACAAAACACCGGCGGCATCCCGCCAAATAATTTCTCCCCGTCCGAAACCACTCACGTCGTCAACTATTTGTATGTCATGTCCTTTGGCTCTCAGGCCTTGGACAATTTCTTTACTAACGGATTTTTCCACATAAACTGTTTTGTCTTTAATCCACTGCCAACGAGGAGCGTCTAAAGTTGCCTGTGGATTAAATAAAAAGTCGATGGTGTTCATGATAACTTGTACGTGCCCCTGTGGTTGCATGTACGCACCCATTACACCAAACGGTCCCACAGCTTTGCCGTCCTTGGTGAGAAAACCGGGAATAATCGTGTGGTAAGGTTTCTTTCTGGGTTGAGCATAGTTGTCGGATTGAGGATTTAAGGAAAAGTCACAGCCACGGTCATTAAAAGAAATCCCGTACCCTGGCACCACGACGCCCGAACCAAAGCCTTTGTAATTACTTTGAATAAAGGACACCATATTTCCTTCTCCATCAGCTGTACACAAATAAACCGTACCACCGCTATAGGGTTTGCCTGCTGTGGGTTCCGCCGCCTTTTCTCCAATAACAGAACGACGTGTAACCGCATACTTCTCAGACAACATATCTGCCACTTTCGTTCGCATATGGCGTGAGTCCGCCACATAGGCTTTCCCATCGGCAAAAGCCAATTTCATGGCTTCAATTTGCTTGTGATACGTGCCCACACATTCTTTATCCTTAAATTCAAATCCTTTTAGAATATTGAGAGCCATAAGTGCTACTATGCCTTGGCCATTAGGGGGAATTTCCCAGACATCGTACCCACGATAATCAATATGAAGAGGCTCCACCCATTGTGCTTTGTACTCAGCCAAATCTTCCTTAGTTAATAAACCACCTGTTGCTTTGCTGAATTTATCTATAGCCGCTGCGACTTCCCCTCTATAAAAGCTTTCGCAGCCACTGGCCGCCAATAGTTTTAATGTCTTGGCATGGTCAGGTAATTGTACCGTCTGGCCTGCTTCCGGTGTCTTTCCTTCTGGGGCAAAAGTACTAAACCAACCGCTAAATTCCGGTTTATCTTTAAATTGCGAAAACAAATCTAATCCTTTGCGCCAAAACCCTGCTACCACCGGGCTGACCGGATAGCCTGCTTCCGCATACTCTATGGCCGGCCCAAATAATTGTGCAAAGGGCAGTCTGCCGAAACGTTTATGCAGCTCGGCCCAGGCTGAAGGAGCACCCGGTACCATAACAGGTACAAATCCCCTGTCAGGAATTGTGCTCGTAATGCCACGGTCCTCTAAATTTTCAGGAGTAAAGACCGCCGGAGAATAACCGCTGCCATTAAGGCCGTACAATTTATCTTGCACCCAGACTAAAGCAAATGCGTCAGACCCCAACCCATTGCTGGTTGGTTCTACTACTGTCAGACAAATTGCCGTGGCAATGGCCGCATCTATGGCATTGCCCCCTGCCTGCAAAATTCTCAGCCCTGCCTGAGCCGCCAACGGCTGAGCCGTACACACCATACCCCGCTTAGCATACATCACGCTGTGCCTGGAACCATACGGATAATCCATGGGATTAAATTTTAATGTGTCGTTTAACATAATTCTCCCCCTTAATTATTCATTCGTTAGTATAAAATCGTGTACCATTGGAGCCTGTCCTTGATGCTCTTATACGCCGCACACTCGTGACTTTAGTCGTGAGTTAGGCGTGCTTTCTTGTGTGCATAACGTGTGTGCAGTGGGAGGTTCAAGGTACATAATGGTACAATAGCATTATAACATTCCCGCCGAAATCCCACCACTTATCTTTCTATATTTTAAAAAATCGCCAACCGGCCCTCTTAATTGAGGGCTGTTTGACATGGTACAGCTGGTATGTGTACTTTACTTGACCGTGTTACTCGGTTGCGTCGTCTGTACTTATCTACTCATGTTGTTGACTTTAGCTGTCAGGGCCGCGAGTTGCGTCCGCAGGTCCATGATTTCCCGGGCCATGGCATTTTTGCTGCGTGGAGCTTTGCTGCCGTCTAATTTAAAGCTCACGCCTAAATTAGCCATATTCTCACCATTGCCAACTGTAGCGCCTAAACTAATCATCACATTTTCACTAGGTCTGTAGAACGTACCAAGCGCCAAAGCCTTTTTGCCTCGGTAATTTCCTAGGCCAGCCGCTACATCCCACTTAGCTTCCGGATCATAGTCCAGTGGATGCAAAGCAGCCAAGGCTGCTGCACCGGCGCCTACTCTGTCCAAGCGAGTGTCTAAAGCACCGACTTTATTGCCTAATCTATTCAGGCCAGTGTTCAATTCATTGATTTGGTCCGTGTGCTCTGCCACGTCTGTTTGCAATTCACTAATACTGCAGGAATGCTCTTGCAGTTTTGCTCGGTTGTCAGCAATATCTTTTGTATTGGTTGCAATGCTTTCAGTGTTAGTCGCGATGTCCTTAGTGTTAGTTGCAATGTCCTGAGCACTAACTGCCATTTTTTTATTCATGTCTGTATAGTTTTGTTTATTTGCTGCATCGGTAGTTTGACATGCTTTAATTATTTTGTCCCGTTTATCTATGGCTTTTTGTGCTTCTTGTTTAGTATTAGTTATAGCCTGGTCCGAAGCTTTTTTATTATCCGCTATAGTCTTATCCGTGGCTTTCTTATGATCCG
>DAIQMR010000039.1:0-12122 GCA_036788835.1 Acidaminococcaceae bacterium | reverse complement strand
TTTAGTCGTGGGAGGTTTAAACTACTCTATCTCTTCATCTCCGTCTATTATTAAAACATCCTGGGGCTCAGGCTCGCTCCGTCCTTTGTAACCTTTTCTCACATAGAGGCATCCGGTGTAGATTACTACCGTTATCACCAGCCAGTTCAAAGTCTGTAAATTCAAGCTAGTGACAAATTTGGTGGCAATGAACACACCTACAACTCCACCTGTCATAATAGCCAGGCTGACTTTTCTGGCATAGTCACCTACAGCAATGAATTCCATACTAGCTACAGGCATTAAAGCCGCACAAGAAGACATCATGATGGGAAAGGCAATAATAGGATTGAGCCCCAGAAGATAGACCATAGCCATACAGGGTGCGTACAAACCACAACCGATGGTCATTAAGGCACCGAAGATAAAATTACCTACGATGCCAATGCCGAGTTTCACGCCTGACAACCCTACAGCCGTGTTGCCCGTTCCTAGAAAATCCATGAGACCCAACTGTTTCCCAGCCATTAAGGATGCTGTGATTAACAGACCAAATCCTAAATACGTCTGTACCTTTTGCTCAGAAAATTTAGGGACAGCTCTTGCCCCTACGGCTGCCCCTAAGATGGCTGCTACAACTAGAGCAAGTAGTGTCAGTCCTTCTACTTTGACATATTTTATGAAAAGATAGGCTTCCACCATGCAGGGCATAGTGTTTGCCACGTTCAACGTTCCCGGCAATAGCTTATCACTCTTCAGCTGTTTGGTTATACCCAAAGCGATAGTCGTCGTAGCGTAGCTGCCTATTCCCAAAGTGTCTCCGAAATTTGCGATAAACCCGATTATCGTGCTGATGGCCCAATTGCCGCCGCCTAAATTATCGTGGTTTTTTATAACATCCCTGACAAAACAACAAGCATAAATTACCAACAAAATTCCCAATATACCTAAAACAATATTCACCATTTGTATACTCCTTATCCCGGCAAGAAGAAACCGTCGCGGAGCGAATCAGTAGGATCAATTAGAAAGGAATTAAAACCGGTGATACAGGCTGAACCTGTGATTTTAGGTATTATGGCCTTATAGGGGCCCAAGGGAACCTCTTTGACAATCTCACCTTTAAATTGTGTGCCAATAATGCTTTCATGAATTAAGCTATCACCGATTTTCATCTTGCCCTTAGCATACTGAGCAGCCATTTTCGCACTGGTACCGGTGCCGCAGGGAGAACGGTCAATTTGTCCATCTCCAAACACTACTACATTCTGCACAGTGTTCCTGGAAGTTTTAGAAGGCCCGTAAATTTCTACTAATTCCACTGTCTTAATGTTTTCAAGAGAGGGATGCTGAATAATAATTTGCTCATTAACAGCCTTACGAATCGCCAAGGCTGCTTCCACAAATTTACCGGCATTTTCCGGGACGATGTCCAGACCAATTTCCGTAGCCGGCAAAATGGCGAAGAAATTACCCCCAAAGGCAATGTCGCAATGCACCGTTCCCAATTTGGGCACTGTAATAGCCACTTTTTCTTTGTAGAGAAAGGACGGCACATTTTCAAAGGATACCGAATGTACAGTAGACGTATCTTTGAGATGTACTTGCCCCTGTACCAGTCCCGCCGGTGTATCCTGCACTACGGTTACGCTGTCCGCGTTATCAGGCACTTCCACCCAGCCACATTCTACGGCTGCAGTCATGGCAGCAATGGTGTTATGCCCACACATACTCAAATACCCGCCTCCATCCATGAAGATAATCCCATAATCCGCTTCTTCGTTGACAGGTTCACAAATAAAGGCACCGAACATATTAGTATGGCCTCTGGGCTCATGCATCAGTACTCGCCTGATGCTGTCCTTTTCTTTAGCCAGATAGCTTCTTTTCCCTTCCATTGTTTTCCCGGGAAATTTTGGGATGCCGCCAATAATAAGGCGCGCTGCTTCTCCCACGGTGTGTGTATCCACCGCGGAAATCATTCTGGAAAATCTCATCTTTTTATCCTTTCTGCATCGCAAATAACACATATCTAAACATCCGGCTCTCTTAAATATGCGCAATATATTCAAATGGCAAAGGTAAAATTTTACCTGGGGTTTCAATTTCTTTTAAAGCTTGCAAAGCCCCTTTCACAATGCCTGTCTGCATAGGTATATTGTGGGGCTCACCAGCATTGGCACCCATAGGCACACGAGGAGCTACAGCTCTTGGTGCGCCATTTTGTCGTACCACCGGAGGTAATGCCGCAATAATAACCGTCGGTATACCTAATTTCTCAATCTCTCTCTGCACAATCACGGCAGTTCTGTGACAAGTGCCTCACCCAGCTGTGAGCAGTACACCATCCACAGCATCTTCCGACAAAAGCTTGGCAATGGCCGGTCCTGTCTCATCCCGGAAAACAGACTGATTGCCGCCGCCTCCCATAAAAGTATAGTGCTTGGGCGCACATTCTTTAATAAAACCCTCTTTTACCAATTCGTGGAGTCGATCCAAAGGAAACATACTATTAATATCTCTGTTCCCGTCTGTATTGTCATAGCCTCCGTGGGAAATCATCATATTCCTTGTTGGCGTGGTATCAGGGACCGCCCGGTATGTGGTGTCTCCTGACAGATTAAAACGGGGGTCGGTTTTTAAATGCGCCCCACAGGCCGAAATCAAAGCAATGCGCATATCTTTAAGCTCTTTGGTACACAGCGTAAACACAGATTCCGGTGTAATGGGTACATATATTTCTGATTGCAATCCTTGAAAAGTTGTCAGTTTCATTTCATCATCTCCTCGTATAAATTCTGCTAAGTATCTGATTCCAAAACTTCCGGATAGGTCAAAAGAAAGCCTACTTTTTGTCCTATGGCTAAGGCCTCACGTGAAATAATCATTCGTTTGGGCAGGTGAATCTTACCTAGTCTGCCGTCTAAATCAATCACCACACTGCCCCCACGAACTTCCTTAATAACTCCTCTGTAAAGATTTTCTGTGGATATGTATTTTAATGTATGTTCAGGGTCCATAGCACATTCCTCCCTATGCTCCGGAGGCCATTTCCGGTTCATACTTTTCTAAACGTTTCTTGCTCTTAGGCAGACTTTGCTCGTTTTCCACCAGGTCAATCTTTATTCCCAGCTTTTCCTCAATAATCTTAATATTATTAGCTTTGGCGTCAGGGTTCCACCGGCGCTCCGCAGGTGTAATCGTGCCACCGCCTAAAAGCGTCTTGAGCATAGCAATCTGACGGATAGCATCTTCCGGACAAAGTGTGTTATTAGCTAATATCTCATTTTCAATACCCTGCATGGATTTATTGCTATCACACATTGCACTCATGTATTCGTTACCCACAACCAAGGCTCCCTGCTGTGAACAATAAGAAACACCAACCACTTTAATGCCCCGTTTACCTATTTGTTCAATATGAGAGGCAAAATCTACGTGGTTGTTGCCGAAACCTTCTGTTGTGACAATGGCTCCGTCAGCGTCCATAGCCTCCACCGTCATGCCCACACGTTTGGAAACATAGAATTTGTCAGTATTAGCCTGGGGCGAACCTACTAGCAGTACTCCTGCAAAATCAAGTTCTTCTTCGGCTAGGAGCTGTTTTACTAATGGTTCCCGCCAATAATGCCTAGAGGTTTCTTTAGAGGCCGGCCCAATGCAAGTTAGCGCATGTATACAACCGTCCAAAAGCTCCGTAGGAGACACCATAATGGGTAGGTTGCCTAAATCTACATTAGGTTTCGCACCTAACGTACCTACAGGCTCCACGGGCAAAATAAGATTATCGTGCATAGCACCCTGACCCATGATTTCCTTAACAACCAGAACTTTCGGTTTGCCTGGCCGCCTGTATTGGGCGATTTCTTCCGACTTAGTAATTAGATTGGCATCCGCTTTCTTAATCGCGGCCCGAATCTCTTCGCAAATATGGTCAGAAGCCCTATGGGCCGCCAAAGGCCCCGGTCTTTCCATGTTAGCTTTAGCCTTAATTATTACTTTTGCCTTAATGAAGATCTCGCCTTTGTTCGGCGCACCGGGACGATTCCACATAATATTCCTGTCCATTTCTCCTTCCGAAGAACCAAACTCTCCTATCTGTACACCGTCATGATCCGTGCCGGTCACGATAAATACCACTCCATCTAATACCCTAGTGACGCCTTCTCCCACGTCACCTTCCATTTTGGTGGCAATGGGTTGTACATCCATAATGGTATCGCTGTACTCACCATAGCGATCCGGAGTAATAATATCTACCGAAATTGCTTCCACTAATCCTTTTGTTTCCGGCAAATTTTTGCACATATCTTTAGGTACTTTACGCATGGTTAAAGTTGTGCCCTCGATTTTTGTTGCATTTCCAAAAACTACCTTATCAATCTGCAGATGGTCATGGCGTACAGAACGAATTTTAATAGCCGGCTTTTCCGGCACAGTATTCTGAGGAGCTTCTAACTTATCCGGTACGACTCTGGCTGTCATTACTTTCTCAGCTTCCTGACTACAGCTTAAAAGAATGGGTATCTCCAAAGCAATATTCTTGCCTTCAGCAATATGAATTTTGACTGTTTGACTAGTTCCTATGTTCTGACCGAAGTCTGGGCTTTCCACGGGCATAGTCCTGCTAATGTCAAGAGACACAGCTTCATGACCGTCTGCTGCTTTCATTACTTGCTTTTGTCCTTCTGCGGCCATTGTCTGTACACCGTCAATCATACTAGCCGTGAGCGGGACTAAAGCATCTGTAGTCGTCAGCAATTTTGACCCAACTACCTGTCCAATCTTTAAGACGTCCTGAGGGATTCTCAGCAATCCGGATTCTTCTAAATCAGGAAAGATGCCGGGATCTTCCAAATGAGCAGCCCTCAGCGTCATACCAGCTTCCGTACGACAACATAACACTGCCGGATCATTTTCATGCATTTTTACCATTTCTGCTGTAATAGACATATTCATCCTCCTAACCATTTTCACTGTCTGTAGCTATAGAACGATAGAGCTTGTGTCCCACAGAACGCAGTACATGGTCAGTATGATGATAAACCGGAACCCCTAGCCTAGGAGCTATACCCATAACGGTATTAGTTCAATGGGAACAGGTTCCGATTAATAAAACTTGGGCTCCTTTCTTTTTCAATGCCAGCACTGCTTCTGCCTGCCCCGGACATACACCGGGTAAATCACATCTATATCGTCCATTCTTTTCAACCATCCGCTTGCACAAACGTTTCGTAACGACTTGGGCACCCATTTCCCGGGCGATATGGTTTAGCCGTTCTTCGGAACCGCCACATTCGCAAACCAGGATTCCTGCCTTGCGTTTTTCCTGAGGGAAGGGCATGGCCACTAGAAACGCACCTGTGGTCTTAGCGAGCGGTGCATAAGGATGGCAGGCTTGCCCTGTCTGAGGACCGCCCCTAATAATCTCACCATGGGGCTCCACATATCCGCCGGCTCTAGCGATTAAATCACCTGCAGTTGTGCCAAGGGGCACATCCATAAATACAGACCCAGGTTGTCCCACTCGTCCGGAAACGGTCACATCCTTATCAATAAAAGGCTTACCTATTTCAACAGCTTCAACAATATGCTTAATTGTTTCCACATTATCCACACAAATGCCGAACTTGGAAGGCAATTCTCCGGGCCCTAATTCTACTCCCAGAATTTCTCTCACAATAACCCTTTCATCACCGGCGGGATACATATCCGGCAATCCGAATACATCTATATCTCGTTCCGGCAAAACGGCCTTAATTAAAGCTAAAACAGCCTTTTTGTGTTTTGGCTTAATGGCAATATAAGCCTTAGCTGCTTCGGTAATTTCCATACAGTACCTAATGCCCCGTACCAACTGATGAGCATTATCCTCAATTTGTTTAATATTGTGGCCTAACAAAGGCTCACATTCTGCTGCATTAGCAATGAAAACTCCTTGGGCAATTTTTACTTTTAACTTTTCGGCAGTAGGAAAACCGGCTCCACCGGTACCTACGATTCCCGCTGCTGCAATGCTTGCAATTTTCGTCTTACATTTAGGAATGGGTACATAAGAAGTAAAATCCTGTTCTGCACTAGGCGTTATTTCAACCTCTTGCGGCGTTATTTTGCGGATAATACCACTAAAACTAGCATGCAAACTAGCCCCCAATTTCTGGGGGCTAGCAATTAATTGCCCGCGATGGACTTCTTCTCCCATCTGAACAATTGGCAAGCATGGCGCTCCAATATGCTGCTGCAATGGCAGCCTTATTCTTCTCACCTCATCACCTTCTTTCTTCCGCTAATATGCGTATTATCTATCTTCATTGTTGCCAGGAAAGGGTGATTATACAAGGCCGTATATCCGCCAATATGCTGGCGGATATACGCCAAAAAACCTCTGCACCATAATGGTACAGAGGTTTTCGTATGAGCGGTAATAAGTATCGCAGATTTACTTATCCCATGTAAATTCTAATACATCACCAATATCACAATTAAGGGCTTTACAGAGAGCGTGGAGTGTCGTAATACGAATATTTCCCGAACCGGAAGATATCCTGCTTAGTGTAGATGGATGCAAAGCGGCTTTTTCAGCCAATTCTTTTTTAAAAAGATGTTTCCTTTTAAGTAGTGTGTTGAATTTTTTAAATGAGATTGTCATTGTTTTCTTCCTTTCGTTGGTGTATTTTTATTCCACTACTTCGTCAAAAAGCTTACTGTTAAAAAATTCCCGTGGAGTGATGCTAAAACCGACACAAATTTTTTCTATCATAGTTACAGTTGGATTCGCTTCTCCACGAAGAATGGCTGTAGCGAGGGTACGAGAAAATCCACCACGGTCCGCTGCAATATAGCAAGTTCTTTTCTTAATTACTTCCAGCTCTTTGACTCTTTTCATAATTTTTTCCTTCATATGGTTTTTCAAATTATCTCGATCTCCTATTAGTTTGTATTTTGCTTCGTCGCCTTGTTTACATATGAGACAAGTATTATTATATTGGATTATTTGGAAAAAATGTAACAATATAATAATATGTTTTTTAAAAAAGTTGCGAGAAAGTGAAGAAAAAGCAAATATTTTTGTGCATCGAGTGGAGCTCCACTTGACAAACGAAAAAGCCGCTGGTGGGGAACCAGCGGCTTTTCCTAAAAGGAAGTTGTTTATGATGATTTGATGGGAAGTGTGGTAAAGAGGGGTAATCTCTACTACACCATTAGTATACCCACAACTTGTGGCAAATCAAGGGCAAAAATATTAATAAAGAGTGAAACTTTAATTATTGGTTGAAGCACTATGCACCTGTACAATGTACGGAGAATGGCTCTGGTACTTGGTTAGCAGGAAAATATTTCTTGCGCTGACTGCTATACTATGCTATTATAAAAAAAGGTGAGAGCCAATATCCCTTCCCGATATTTAGGAAGGGAGGTGAACGCTATGACAACTTTCGAAACATTATGCATTATAGTAATGTTCCTAAGCATAATAGTTAGTATACTCCTTCGTGTTATGAAGAAGTAGGTTTTTGTATTGAAAAATACAAGGATAGCCACTCTTAACCGGGGGCTATCCTTGTATAATACCTCGGGAAGGGGCAATTTGCCTCTCGCCATTTATTGCATTATAACATATGAAACTAATGCTTATCAAGACAATTTTATTAATTGAACAACGAAAAAGCCGCTGGTGGGGAACCAGCGGCTTTTCCTAAAAGGAAGTTGTTTATGATGATTTGATGGGAAGTGTGGTAAAGAGGGGTAATCTTTACTACACCCTTAGTATAGCAATGGTGTGTGGCAAAACAAGGGCAGATGTGTGAACAATGGGTGAAATGGCGGAGGGCGGTTTGGTGGGGGAAAGTTTTGGCTTGAACTGACACTTTTACTGTGGTATAATTATCCCATAAAGAGGTGATAAAAATGTCGACAATTATACCAATCAGAGATTTAAAAGACACAGCTAATATTTCAAATATGTGCCATAAAAAAAATGAACCTATTTACATTACAAAAAATGGCTATGGCGATATGGTTATCATGAGCCTTAAAGCGTACGATGAAAAATTAGCGCGTATTGAGGTATACGAAAAATTAGCGGAAGCAGAAAAGCAAGCTAAACAAGGAAAGGTTTCAGATGCGCGGGAAAGTCTAAAGAAAATGAGGGCCGAGCTGCATGTATAAAGTTATAGTAATTGATCCAGCAAAAAACACACTAATGGACATCGTAATGTATATTACTGATAATCTTGCAAATAAAAAAGCAGCCAAAGATTTTTTGGACGAAGTTAACTCCAGCTATAACAATCTAGCTTCAACACCTTTTATGTATAGCGCTTGCCCAGATGAACGGTTAAAGCGGCAGGGCTATCGTAGAGTAGTTATTAAAAATTATATTATGGTTTATCGTGTTTTAGAACGAAAGAAGGAAGTGCAGATTTCAGCTTTCTTTTACGGTGGCAGCAACTACGAAAATATATTAATTCAAAGTGGCGGTCATTGCCACGAATAACAACTGAATCTAGACAACGAAAAAGACACCAGCGGGGACTGGTGTCTTTCTCATAAAAGGAAGTTGTTTATGATGATTTGATGGGAAGTGTGGTAAAGAGGGGTAATCTTTACTACACCCTTAGTATAGCAATGGTGTGTGGCAAAACAAGGGCGGATGTGTGAACAATGGGTGAAACGAAAAAGCCCGCCGACGATAAAACGGCGGGCTTTTTCTATACACACGATGTGTGCAAAGAACGGCTCTGGGACTAGCTTTCCACGAAAATTTTTCTTGCGTTAAAATTCCGCACTTTGCTATAATATTCACATCAGATCATCCACCATTCGCAACTCTATTCCCACTGAAGGAGGAACACAATGTCTCTACAAATCGTTTTAGCACTGGTAGTAGTAGTGAACGCAGCATTCGTTATTTGTTTTGTCCGCGACCTTTCGGGGCACCGTAGTGAGGTAATGGCAGAACCGGGTAACCCTAGGGCCATGGTCCTATCGTCCTTTTTAATTTTTCTGCTTTCCACATTTGGCATTTCGGACTTTGCCATTTGTTCGTCCCTGTACCCAAAACTAAAATGGGTCAGCGACAAAAAATTGCCGGGCACACTGAACACCGAGTGCGTCATTCCCGTGGCGGTCATGGCCCTGTGCTACATTTCGTCCATCACCGTGGACAGGCTCACCCTGCTCACAGCCATCATCTGCCAGGTGTTAGGCGCCTACGTGAGCCCTCGGTTCGTGGTGAAACTGCCCGCTAGAATCATCAAGCGCTGCGTAGCAGTTGGCTTATTCCTGGCGGCTCTAGCCATTCTGGCCAATAAATTCGGCTTCTATCCCACCGGCGGCGACAAAGTAGGTCTGGCGGGAACCCAACTGACACTTTTTGCCATATTGTGCTTCGTCTATGGGGCCTTAAACAACATCGGCATCGGCTCATACCCACTGACAATGGCCACAGTCTACGCCATGGGCCTTAACCCCCTTGCCGCCTTTCCCATTATGATGGGTGCCTGCACATTCTCCGTGCCCATCGGGGCCATGCAGTTCGTGAAGCTGGATGGCTACAGCCGGAAAATAACCCTGTTCACATCTACCTTCGGGGTGGCGGGCGTGCTGGTAGCCGTCTTTCTGGTGAAAAGCCTCAACACCTCTTTGCTCCAGTGGGTGGTGACCGTGGTGATCCTCTACAGCGCCATTGACATGTTTCGCAGCTCTTTGACCAAAGAAATAGCAAGTATTGAAAGCTAAAGAGAAAGGTGAAACCAGAACTACATATTTAACAACGAAAAAGCCGCTGATGGGGAACCAGCGGCTTTTCCTAAAAGGAAGTTGTTTATGATGATTTGATGGGAAGTGTGGTAAAGAGGGGTAATCTTTACTACACCCTTAGTATAGCAATGGTGTGTGGCAAAACAAGGGCAGATGTGTGAACAATGGGTGAAATACCGACACTATAAAACCTTTTAAATTTAGTGTATAATGAATACATTAGGGGGTATGCTATCGTGAAAGAAATAGAGGTTGTAGCAGGGATCATTACCTTTGAAGATACAATCTTATGCATGGAACGTGGCAAAGGAAAATATGACTATGTTTCTTTTAAGTACGAATTCCCTGGCGGGAAAATAGAACCGGGTGAGACTCCGGCACAAGCTTTACACAGAGAATTAACGGAAGAGCTAAAATTGGATGTTAATGTGCAGGACAAAGACTTTTATATGACTATTCATCATATATATCCTGATTTTAAAATTACTATGCATACATTTTTATGCCCGGTAAAAAATAAAAAATTTACTTTAACAGAACATGTTGATTATAAGTGGCTAAAAAGGGACGAACTCACAAAACTAGATTGGGCAGAAGCGGACAAACCGATTGTGGAGAAACTGTCTAGAGGGTGAGATAATTGGGGACGGAAAAAATACGTAAAGGGATTGAGGCAGGGTTTATTAATGGCAGCTTAGCTGCGGATGAACGTTATTTGCCTCATATGTTAACTAATAATTTTAAAAAGCAAACTAAAGTATTGGATGCAATTATTGCAGAATTAGAACAATGCTCAGAGTTTGCTTTTTCTGTTGCCTTTATTACTAATAGCGGCGTAGCTTGTTTATATGACATTTTGCAAGAATTAGCTGCAAGAAATATTCATGGGAAAATCTTGGCGTCACAATATCAGAATTTTACTGAGCCCATGGCTTTAAGAAAATTGTTGGCTCTGCCTAATATCGAACTGAAGATATTAACTGATGAAAACTTTCATGCCAAGGGATACCTGTTTAAAAGAGGGACTGGAACAACAGCAGAATATTCTATGATTGTTGGCAGTAGCAATTTAACGGGAAACGCTCTTAATAAAAACAACGAGTGGAACATTAAATTATCTTCTGCAAAAGATGGTTCTCTCATAAAAGAAATAAACGACGAGTTTAAAGATATTTTTAGTAGAGCAACAAAAGTCACGGAAAATTGGTTGCAGCAGTATGACGAAATTTACGGAGAAAATTTTAAGAGAAGAACTGCTCAAGTAGAGAACTTTATCCAATTAAATAAAATTAATCCTAACCAGATGCAGATAGAAGCATTGCAGAGTATAGAGAATTTGCGGAAACGTGGCGAAAACAAGGGGATTTTGATTTCTGCAACTGGTACAGGGAAAACATATTTATCAGCATTTGATGTTAAAAGAGTGCAGCCTAAAAAGTTTTTATTTATTGCCCATAGAGATGTGATACTAAAGGCTGCCATGAAAAGCTACGAAAATGTTTTTGGACCGACTGTAAAAATGGGGCTGTATGCTGGTAGTAACAAGACAGATGCACCTTATGTTTTTGCTTCTATCTACACTCTTTATAAGGATGAATGTTTAAAGAAATTTACTCCGGATGAATTCGACTATATTGTTATTGATGAAGTTCATAGGTCTGGTGCTGACATTTATCAAAAAGTATTGAATTATTTTAAACCAAAATTTCTTTTAGGTATGACTGCAACACCAGAACGCACAGATGGCTTTGATATTTTCACAATGTTTGATCACAACATTGCTTACGAGATTAGATTGAATAAAGCTTTAGAGGAAGATATGCTGGTGCCCTTCCATTATCATGGCATTACGGACTTAACTGTTAATGGTAAAGAACTAGACGATAACTCTGATTTCAGCAAATTAACGTCTAGGGAAAGAATCCGCCATATTGTAGAAAAAACCAAAGAGTATGGCTGTGATCGTGGTAGAGTCAAGGGACTAATCTTCTGCAGTAGTATTGAAGAGGCCAATGGCTTAGCAGAAATTTTGAATAATGAATATCATATGAACACCATTGCTCTAACTGGGAACACCAGCATTGGGGAAAGATCAGAAGCAATGGAACGTCTAGAAACAGATGATCCAAATAAAAAGCCTCTAGACTACATAATTACGGTAGATATTTTTAATGAAGGCGTTGACATTCCTAAGGTTAACCAAATAGTGATGCTTAGACCAACTCAATCGGCAATTATTTTTGTTCAACAATTAGGCCGCGGTTTGCGAAAAGCACACAATAAAGAATATCTGGAAGTCATTGATTTTATAGCCAACTATTCCAACAATTTTATGATACCAATTGCTTTATATGGTGATAGGAGCTTTAACAAAGATAAAC
>DAIQMR010000038.1:0-12915 GCA_036788835.1 Acidaminococcaceae bacterium | reverse complement strand
TTGGGTAGCTACGTTCGGAAAGGATAAACGCTGAAAGCATCTAAGCGTGAAACCATCCTTAAGATGAGATCTCTCATAGAGCAATCTAGTAAGACACCTCAAAGATTATGAGGTTGATAGGCAGGGTGTGTAAGAACAGCAATGTTCTCAGCTGACCTGTACTAATATGTCGAGGGCTTGACTTAACTGAGCTCCAACCGATTCACGACCGAAAGGGAAGTGAGAGGTTGTGGCGCGAAGTTACGCCGTAGATGCGACTGAAAAAGGAGCATCGTGCGTAATTTCCATAAAGCTTTATTGAAAAGTTACTTCACCGTAACCAAGATTCAAACTCGTTAAAAATGTTTCTTCTATGCAGTTTTGAAGGCTCATACCTTCACCGATCACGCCATTAAAAGCGCGGTCCATAATCCGGTGACGATAGCTAAGGGGTTCCACCTGTTCCCATACCGAACACAGCAGTTAAGCCCTTATACGCCGAAAGTATTTGGCTGGAAACGGCCTGAGAGGATAGGTAGCTGCCGGTTAAAAAATACTCACACCAATGGTGTGGGTATTTTTTTGTCTGCAAATGCCTATCCGAGCAGGGGACCTGAGATAAATGAGCTCCAACCGATTCACGACCGTAAGGGAAGTGAGAGGTTGTGGCGCGAAGTTATGGCGCAGCAGCGACCGAAGAGGGAGCTGCGGAGGCTGATAGGTAGCTGCCGGTTAATCCAACAAAAACACACATGCAAATGCGCATGTGTGTTTTTGTTATATGTTTTTATTTTCCTTGTTCTTTTTCTCATTATACTATAAAATTAACTTAGTGAATTTCAAAAAACAATTATCTTGGGAGGTCAAAATGTCTACAATAATCACAATCAGAGGACGCAAAATTCATTTTGGAACGAAACCAACCAAAGCAGACGCTAAACAAGATAAGCTTTTTAGGGAAGCGGTTAAGTTAGCGATTAAGCGGCAGAAACTTATGGGCCAGCCTGTTGCCAGATATGATAAAGTAACGGGTAAAGTTTACATGGAGTATCCCGATGAAAAATAATCGCAAGCAACCGGAAATTATTGTTTTTGCCGGCCCTAACGGCAGCGGGAAAAGTACTATAACGCTTTTGACTAAAGTTATTAAACCGTATATTAATGCGGATGAAATTCAAGCATGTTCTTATGTTGATAATCTTTCGGCAGCTAAAAAAGCAGAAGAATTGCGAGAAAAATGTGTAAGAGAAGGAATCAGTTTTACTTTTGAAACAGTTTTGTCTACAGAACGTAATTTAAAATTATTGGAAAAGGCCAAGAAAAAAGGCTTTTTCATTAGATGTTACTATGTGTTAACAGTAGATCCTGAAATTAATGTTTTTCGAGTTAAGACAAGAACAAAATGCGGAGGACATTCCGTGCCAGCTACTAAAATTAGGCAGCGCTATGAAAGAGGCTTGAAACTTATTCCACGGTTGCTGGAAACATGTGATATTTGTCATGTTTACGATAATTCGGAACAACCTTCGCGTATTTTCAAAAAGCGTAAAGAGCAGATTTTAGCCTGGGAGACAAGCTTGTGGACAAGGCAGCAAATTGCTTATCTAATATTTGAAGGCAAAAGACGCAATGATATATAGGAACAAAGTAACAATATGATGGTAGAGGCAGCCTGTTTTGTTATAGAATTAAAGCACTAAGTTTAGGAGCGAAAAAATGGAAATTTACATTATCAGACACGGGGAAACAAATGCTAATAAAGAAGGCAGACTGCAAGGCTGGATTAATGAGCCTTTAAATGATCTTGGTATTAAGCTTGCCATAGAAACAGGCAAGGCTTTGCAAGGAATTAAATTTGATGCTGCCTTTTCCAGTCCATTGATTAGAGCAAGGAAAACTGCAGAACTTGTTTTGAACAATAGCGGCAACGGTGATACTAAAATTACCATTGATAACCGTTTAAAAGAAATTCATATGGGTATCTGGGAAGGCAAATACATTAAAGGCGAAAAGGCAGAAATTCCCCTAGAAAAAGTAAAGCAATTTTTAGAAAATCCTTTTCAATCCGGTACTTTACCGGAAGGTGAAAATGCTGACCAGGTCTGTACTAGGACTCAGGAGTTCTTCCGGGAACTTATACAAAAAGATATAGATGGAACGGTGCTGGTATCAACCCATGGCTTTGCCATGAGAGCTTTGCTTAATCCTTTATATGAGAATAGAAGCGACTTCTGGCAGGGACACGTGCCATATAATTGCGCAGTTAATATTGTAGAAGTTAATAATGGTCAATGCCAGCTACTTGGTGACGAAAAAACATACTATGATAAGTAGTAAACCTATGATAGATATATTAAACTAAAAGCCTAATACAGACATCGTACACACAAAAAAGGTCCAAGAGGGCCTCCTCGCACGAGGAGATATCCCTCTTGGGCCTTTTGGGCGTTTGTTGCATTTGCTTAGGTACTTCTACCTTCGCATTAAAGAGGCTATGTAATTACCCCTTCATATAATAAATGTCCGCAGAAGGGTAAAATGTGCAAAATAAATACTTTTAATAATAAGAAAATGTATATCTGTAAATAATACCAAAAAAAGTTACGGAAATAAACGGGTTTTACTCTATTATTGCTATTCATTGATTGTAAAACAGGAACCGGTTTTTAATTTACGCCAGTCTTTATGAGAAAGCTTTAAATTGTGTTCTAAGCAATTTTTGCCAAGAGGATGATCTGACAGTAGTACTCTGGTAGAAGCAGGGCGCATATTGGAACTTTGCAAGCCTAAAAGCATTCCTGAATAGACTTCTGTGATTTCCATGGGTATATGGAAGAGAAGATAGAGTATATCGGCTTTGTTATGAAAATTTGTTAAACTGAAATTCAAATGGGTAGCAGAACGGGCAAGAGTGCCATGGTAAATATTGGTGCATTTAATGCTGGCAGCTTCGCTGTCAGAGGTTTTGTAATATAGCGTTGTAGGGATATTGCCGTTTTCTTGTTTTATACCTAGGTTGATTATGGAAGTGTAATATTTCTGATGGTGTGAGTGATACATATAAAGAGTCGACGGCAATTTATTGTCGAATATTTTAGGTGGAATGATAGGTTCATTATCAACATACTCTACCAGTTTTGCAACATCCACTTGTAAAAATAAGGCGATTTCGTAGAGGGTCATTATATCAATAGCAATAGACCCGGACTCGTATTTAGAAATTGTTCCTTTGCTTTTGTTGATTTTTGCAGATAATTCACTGAGAGAAATTTTGCGGGCTTTGCGGTAAGTGCGAATTTTAGCGCCGACTTTGCTGGAAAAATTAGTGATCATGGCAGTATCCTTTCTGTGAATAATAGTACGATTGTTTTCGTGTCATCTGGTTGTGTTAAAAGCAAGTTTATTATAACAAAAATTCTGCTGTAAAAAAATAGATGGTGAAATATAAATATCCATATTCAAAAAAATGGTTCATTTTTAGATACAGCAATTAAAATTTAACAAAAAAATAGTGAAATGTTTCGCTCAGCGAAATATTTCACTATTTTAGTTTAATGAGAAGAAACGAGGCCTTGTTTGACATATTGGAACAGTTCTTTTATCATAATTGCATTATTAGTTTTGGAACATAAAGGAAGATTTCTATGGAACCTAGTAAAAAATCACTAATAATAGCAAAAAGATATTTTTATTTATACACTTTTTTTTCTAGCTTTTTTATTTTTTTGCCGGTGCTAATTTCCATTTATAAATATAGGGGAATTAGTATATCTGAGATACTATTGCTAGAAAGTATTTACAATATTGTTATTGCATTGTTTGAAGTGCCTACGGGGATATTAGGTGATAAAATTGGTCATGATAAATCTGTAATAATTGGTGTAATAGGGTTAGCTATTACTTTTGGCATATTTGCTTTTTCAAACGATTTGATTTCTATAATTGTAGTTCAAATTATGCTGGGAATTTTTACGTCTTGTATAAGTGGATCTGATATTGGAAGCATTTCGAAATTGGAAAGCATTAATAGTGTAAAAGATGGAACCATTTTTTATAATATATATGCAATATCAACTCTTAGTATGTTAAGTTCATATGTATTATCTGGGGTAATAATTAAAGCAGATAGTACAGGTTTATGGGTTATGCTTATTGAGGCTGTTGTAACAATTATGTCGGCTGTATTTTATATGTTATATCATTTTAGTAAAAAGAAGGCAATTAGCTTAGTTGTAATATATGATAAAAACAAAAAAAAGATAAGAAAAACAGATGATCAAACTAACCCAGTAAATGGTAGATTGGTCGAAGTTTGCGCTTGTGGTTTGCTTTTAGGAATTCTATCGTCTGGTTATTTGGTTTCGCAGTTCTTCATAAATAACCTTGAAATTAACAGTAAATACTTTGGACTTATTTATTGCTTGATTAGTATTTCGTCTATAGTTTTTTCTAGAATAAACAGCAAGATGAAATCTATGACAGTAATTCTAATGCCTATTTTGTTCGTCATTCCTTGCTTTAATTATTTATTTATGATCGTACCATTCATTTTATTATATGCGTATTTGAAAGCCAGAGTAATACCTTTCGTTCAGGAATATATTTCGAGCAGGACTGAGGAACATAAAGCAAGAAATCTGTCTATTGGCAGTATGATTAACAATTTAATCAATGGTATATTTATGCTCGGATTGTCGAAGTTAGTAAATGCTTTTGGATTTCAGGTTTCTATGATTGTTATGACGGGCATCACAAGTTTGTTGTTGATGTATGTTTTCAGAATTAGAATACTAGATAAGAATGCTGTTATAAATTAAAGGCGTTTTAGAAAGGATATTTGCCATGAAAATAGAATTGAAAAATTTAAGAGAACAGGATTTGCTTGCTTTGGTAGAGATTTGCAATAACATTGACCGGAAATATATGCGTAATAGAATGCCTTATCCTTATACTGATAATGATGCGAAAGCCTGTTGGGAAAATCTGCAGAAAAAAGGAGAAGGGACTATTCTTTATAAACTTATTTGGGTAGATGACATACCGATAGGTTCTATTTCTGTGGAGAAGCAGACGGATGTGTATTATCAGATGGGAGAACTTGGCTATTGTTTAAGACGGGAATATGCGGGGAAAGGCATTATGACAAAAGCTGTTGAGCTAATGTGTCCCATGGCTTTTAACCAATTGGCTTTGCGACGTATTATGGCTCGTATTTATGCCCCTAATATTGCTTCCCGAAAAGTCTCAGAGAAGAATAATTTTAAGCTGGAAGGAACACTGGCAGAAGCAGTAGTAAAAGGTGATAACGTCTATGATTTGTGCATATATGGATTGTTGCGCAAATAAATTAGATAAAATGATCTATATTATTGTAGAATGCGTAGTCGTCAACGAAGCAAGAATCTCGCAACTTTAGTCGTGGGATGTTCAATAATTTAGAAATTGTAAAAAATCGAAGTATTCAAATTCAATTTTTACGTCGATTTTGCCTTGCTAACTTAAAAAAATAAAGCTAAAAACGCTGAAAGTTTCTTTGAACGAAACTTTCAGCGTTTTTTGTTTCTTTTGAGTAGGGCGGTGCGTTTTTGACGAACAAAGGGTAGTTCAATTATCATAAAGGTAAGCGAAAAAAACAAAAATCAGCAGAAAAAACATCGACTTAAAAGCATTAGAAAACGGAATGTGAGTATCAACGATAATCAACGTGTATCAATTTAAAATCAACTGGAAGTGGGTGAGTTATGAGCGGCATAAAAGAAATGTGGGTTATAGGTTTGGCACTGTTTTCCATGTTTTTTGGTGCAGGTAATGTTATATTTCCGCCCTATTTGGGGTATACGTCAGGCTCTCAGTGGCTATTAAGTTTTTTCTGCTATTATATGGCAGATATTGGCCTGGCAATTATCGCAATTTTTGCTATGCTGAAATGCGGCAGCGATATTGATGGAGTTACCGGCAGGATTGGTGTTTGGCCGGCAAAAATCATGTCTTTGCTTATTATCCTGTGTATTGGTCCTCTTATTGCCATACCAAGAACCGCAGCTACAACCTATGAATTATCCGTAATTCCGTGGCTGGGTAATTTTGGTATCACTTTATTTTCCGTAATTTTTTTCTTGCTAGTATGGCAGCTAAGTGTTAGGGAAGCATCAGTGCTGGATATAGTTGGGAAGATTTTGACACCGGTACTGTTCCTTTCTCTGTTAGCCATAGGAATAAAAAGCTTTATTACACCTTTGGGAGAGATTGTAGTTAGACACAATACAGCTAATGTAGTCAGTTCCGGCATTATGGCCGGGTATCAGACCATGGATGTTATGGCTGCCCTTATTTTCGGGGTTATTATTCTCAAAACTTTGGCTGACAAGGGTTATACAGATATTGTACAAAAGAATAAAATGGTGGCTGGTGCCAGTCTGATATCAGGGGCTGGATTACTGCTAGTATATTGTGGTCTTACTCATTTAGGGGCAACTACATCAACCATATTTCATCCTGATATTACCAGGGTTAATTTGGTTACAGAGAGTGTCAGATTGTTATTCGGCAGAGGGGGAATTATTATTCTCGGCGTAATGGTAGCTTTGGCGTGCTTGACCACGGCTATCGGTTTAACCAGTTCTGCAGGAGCATACATAGAAAAGTTGAGCAATAATAAAATCGGTTATAAAACAGTAGTGACGGCTGTTTGTATTTTCAGTGCGGTAATTTCCACTATGGGAGTGGAAGCCATTGTTAACTACGCTGCCTTAGTGCTAAGTTTACTATACGCACCGATTTTGACTCTCATAGTTTTGAGTTTAGTTGTAAATAAACAGACAAAAGATAGTGTGTTTAAAGGCGGTGCATTAGGCGCGTTTTTAGTAAGTGCTTCAATATTAGCCCTTAAACATGGTATAAAAATATTTTCCTTTGTGGAGATATTGCCTTTCCATAGATTTGACTTAGGCTGGGTAGGACCTGCCTTTGTTGGAGCGATACTTGGTTATTTTTACACATTTTCTAAAGGCGAAGAGTAAGAAAAAGAACAAGCAAAAGCAGCAGGAAAACGAGAAACAGAAATAGTAACAGAACCAAGAAACAAAAAACAAAAAACAAAAAACAGAGTAAGAAGTCAAAGATTTTAGTCCTGAGAAATTTAGCGAACTAACTAGCAGAAAGGTGGCACAAACAATGAAGAAAATTTTCGAAGAAATGGCAGCTTACGGACATCAGGAAGTAGCTTTCGTACGAGATGAGGCAACCGGATTGAAGGCAATTATCGCACTGCATAATACGAATCTGGGACCTGCTTTAGGCGGGACGAGAATGTGGAACTATGAATCAGAAGAAGATGCTTTATATGATGTACTGAGGCTCTCCAGAGGGATGAGTCTGAAGAATGCTTGCTGCGGACTGAAGAACGGTGGCTGCAAGGCCGTAATCATGGGTGATCCCAAGAAAATAAAGAGTAAAGAATTATTTATGGCTTTTGGCAATTTCATTAACAATTTTGGCGGGAAAATTTATACTGCCGAAGACGTTAATATCAATACTCAGGACGTGGCCTGGATGAAACTGGCCACACCCTATGTGACCGGTACAGAAGAGGTCAGCGGCAATCCCTCTCCCTGGACGGCAAAAGGAACCTTTATGGGTATAAAAGCAGGGGTTAAAGAAGTCTTTGGCACAGATTCTTTGCAAGGCCTTACCGTAGTAGTACAGGGCCTGGGTAGCGTTGGCTATGGTGTGGCCAAACATATTCATGAAGCCGGCGGTAAATTAAAAGTATTTGATATTAATGGAAAAGCAATTGAAAGAGCCGTTAACGAATTAGGGGCAACCCCTATAACACCTAAAGAGGTGTTGACTACAGAATGCGATATTTTTTCACCCTGTGCTTTAGGTGCTGTCATTAATGCAGAGAATGCCAAAGACATGAAATGCAAGATTGTGGGCGGCTGTGCCAATAACGTCCTGGTTGACAATAAAGCAGGAGAAGCTTTGGCAGAAGCAGGCATTTTGTATTTGCCTGATTATATTATCAATGCTGGTGGGGTGCTGAATTGCGGAGCGGAAATACCACCGAATACCTATAATCAGGACACCGTAGCCAAAGGCGTGGATAATATTTATAACACTACCAGAAATATTATTGCTTTGGCTAAAAAGAAAAATATTACGACTTATGATGCGGCAGAAGAATACGGCTGGGGTATTATTAACGCTGCTAAAAAATAGCAAAGGAAAAAATAAAATAGTGCTTATGATTGGCTGGAAATATATTTAAAGTTTAAAGAAAAGGTACAGCAGGTTGAAAAATAAGAATTACAGTATGTGGTAAAAGGGGAGATATGTGTGGCTAAAGGAAAAGTGGAAATAAACGAAAAATATTGTAAAGGTTGCGGACTATGCCTGGCTTTTTGCCCTCAAAAAATACTGCAATTGGATAAGAATAAAATAACCGCAAATGGCTATAATCCTTGCGTAGTGACAGATGCTGACAAATGCATAGGATGTTGCAGCTGCGCCAAAATGTGCCCGGATGCAGCGATATCCGTGGGAATCATAGGATAAGGAGGCAGACATGGCTAAAGTATTAATGAAAGGTAACGAAGCAGTGGGTAAGGCTGCCATTGATGCAGGTTGTACTTGCTTCTTTGGTTATCCTATTACCCCTCAAAATGAAATACCCGAATATTTATCCAGAGAACTTCCTCTGGCCGGGGGAGTGTTTGTTCAGGCTGAATCGGAAGTAGCTGCCATAAATATGGTTTACGGAGCTTCTGCGGCAGGAAAACGAGTAATGACCAGTTCGTCTTCTCCGGGCATTGCGTTGAAACAAGAAGGATTGGGTTATATAACCAGAGCCAATGTGCCCGCCGTTATTGTGAATATGATGCGGGCCGGTCCCGGACTGGGAGGGATTCAACCTAGTCAGGCAGATTACCATATGTGTGTAAAAGGCGGCAGCAACGGAGATTATCATAATATAGTTTTAGCACCATCTTCCGTCCAGGAAGCAGTAGATATGATGATGGATGCATTTGATTTAGCGGATAAGTATATGACACCGGTAGTAGTTTTGGCGGATGGCTTAATCGGGCAAATGATGGAACCTGTAGAAATGGACCATGGCAGGAAACCTCAAATCCCGGAAAAGAATTGGGCCCTTAGAGGCAAAGGCACAGGGGAAAGACATCTAGTGCTTAATTTGGAATTACAGGCAGAAGAACTGGAAAAAATTAATCTTCAGATGGAAGCTAAGTACAAATTAATTGCCGGTAAGGAAACGGTTTGGGAAGAATACAAAATGGCTGATGCCGAATATGCCTTTGTGGCGTATGGAACTACAGCCAGAATCACCAAGTCTGCCGTAGATGTTTTGAGAAAAGAAGGGTACAAGGTTGGTTTAATTAGGCCAAAAACTTTATGGCCTTATCCTCAGAAACCTTTTAAAAATCCACAAATCAAGAAATTCATGGTTGTGGAAATGAGTTTGGGACAAATGCTGGAAGATGCCAGGTTGGCAATTATGGATGACAGCAAAGTGAGCTTTTACGGTAGGACCGGAGGTGTTGTGCCGGTAACCTACGAAATAGTGGAAGCTGCCCATAAAAAGTGGAAATTAGAGCAAAACACAGCTGGCAGTGATAGTGAATCTGAACCTGAACCAAAACACAGAGATAGTCACGAACACGAATCAGGACAGGAACACCAACATGGTCACGGTGTCGGTCAGAATCGTTGGGGAAGGAGGGGTCACAATGCCTGAATATACTAGAACACAAGGATTAACGGAAAAACAGACTCACTATTGCCCTGGCTGCGGTCATGGTATTACCCATCGACTGGTGGCCGAAGTTATAGAGGAACTTGACTGTTTGGACAGAGCCATAGTTGTGGCTCCGGTAGGCTGCGCAGTGTTGGCGACAGACTATTTCAACATGGATGGTATTCAGGCTTCCCACGGCAGAGCACCTGCTACTGCTACGGGTATTAAACGGGCTCGTCCTGATTGTCTGGTTTTTGCCTATCAGGGAGATGGTGACCTAGCTTCTATTGGTATGGCCGAAATTATCCACGCTGCAGCCCGTGGGGAAAACTTTACCACGGTGTTTATTAACAATGGTATTTATGGCATGACCGGTGGACAAATGGCACCTACAACATTGCCGGGGATGAAAGCCACCACGGCTCAAATGGGTAGGGACGTCCATAAACAAGGTTACCCCATCAGAGTTTGTGAATTGTTGAGTTCTCTGGATGGTCCTGCCTATATTGCCAGAGTGACCGTAGATAATCCCAGCCATGTGACACAGGCCAAAGCAGCACTGAAAAAGGCCTTTCAAACACAGATTGACAAATTGGGTTTTAGTCTAGTGGAAGTATTGTCTGATTGTCCAATTAATTGGGGCATGACACCTTTGGATGCTATGAAGTTTTTAAGCACCCATATGATTCCCTATTATCCATTAGGTGTATATAAAGATATTACAAGAGGTGAACAAAGGATAGATTCAGCTGATCGGCATAAAGGTGAGCAGAGAACAGATACGACTGATAGTCACAAAGAGGTTGTAGATGATGTGTGTCAATGCGAAACGAAAGGGGGCGAAAGGCCATGATGCAGAAAATTTGCTTTGCCGGATTCGGGGGCCAGGGCATTCTCAGTATGGGAAAGCTAGTGGCGTATGCTGCCATGCTGGCAGGAAAAGAAGTGTCCTGGTGTCCATCTTACGGTCCGGAAATGCGGGGCGGAACTGCTAACTGTACCGTAGTAATTTCCGATGAACCTATAGCATCGCCTCTTTTGTCTAATGATGCCAGCGCAGTAGTGGTAATGAACGAGCCTTCTTTGCGGAAATTTCAAAGCTCTCTGCTTCCTAGAGGAGTTTTGCTGATAAATTCGGATTTAGTGAAAACTCCTGTGGAACGGCAGGATTTGCGTGTGGTGAATATTCCCGCCAACACTATTGCAGCAAAGTTAAATAATCCTAAGTTAGCTAATATGGCTATGATAGGGGCCTTATTGGCTGCGGAAAAATTCCCTACCCAAGAAGATATTTTTAAAGCATTTCCCAAAGTTTTCGGGGAAAATAAGTCCAAATTTATTCCCATTAATGAAGAAGCTATAGTTCAAGGTGCCGCCTATGCTGAAGGAAAGTAGTTTGGAATGTAATGATTGTAAGATGCTGCTTTTTATCATGAAGGTAGCATCAGCACTATTTATATGTTATTTGTTAATGGAAAGTTAAGATGACTGCTTGGAAAAATAAAATTAGTAGAGTCTTTTTGGAAATCAAAGAGAATATAGTACAGCATAAATTAATACGGGGAACGTTTCTTTTGGTGTTATCTGGATTCACAGTGAAAATCATTGGTGGACTTAATTGGATCTTTTTATCAAGAATAATAGGCGGAGAAGGAATGGGACTCTACCAAATGGCCTATCCCTTCTACCTTGCTGCCCTTACTTTATCTTGCTCAGGAATACCCACGGCAGTAGCACTAATAACCTCGGAACACTTGGCTCAAAAGGACTATGGAAATTTAGAAAAAACATTTAAGGTAATACTTGTTTTTTCTTTAGTAATGAGTGTGGCTTTTTTTCTTGGCCTTTTATGTGTTGCCGAACTTTTGGCTAAATATGAATTGCTACGAGATACAAGAGCATATTTTTCTATTATTGCGCTTGCACCGGCTGTTTTCTTTGTGACAATTTTAGCTTGTTTTCGTGGCTATTTCCAAGGTTATAGGATCATGCTCCCTATTGCTATGACAGAAATTACCGAACAGGTCGTGAGAGTAATTGCCATGCTCCTGCTTGCTTTTGCTTTTTTAGAAAAAGGGATTGCTTATGCCGCAGGAGGGGCTAGCTTAGGTGCTGCCCTAGGGGCAATTGCAGGATTAGTGGTTATGTTATATTTTTTCAAAAAGCAAAAAAGCAAAGTTGATGTTTTTTCAGTTGTGGGAAAGTTATCATTAGTCCAAACTATTAATATTATTAAACAATTTGGGAGAGTACTAGGACCTATTATTGCAGTAAATTTATTTAATCCGTTGGTAGGAATTTTAGATTCACTTATAGTCGTTAATCGTTTGGCTGCAGCAGGATACACAGTGCAAGAGGGAACTATGTTTTATGGTTACTACACAGGTGTTGCCTTGCCCCTTGTTTCCGTATGTACAATTTTTTCCTCAGCACTAGCTACTAATATAATGCCTGTTATTGCGAGAGATAGAATGGTAAATAACCTTCGTAAGGTTAGAACAAAGGCACAATGGTCTTGTATCTTTGCCCTTGTTTTAGGTTTGCCATTTTGTATGATTTTATATTGGGGAGGAGCTAGTATAGCTCAGACTATTTATAATGCTGGAGAGGCCGGCGGTATTATAAAAATCATGAGTTTATCGGTAATTGGTTTGAGTTTGCAGCAAATCACCTCTGTAATTCTACAAGGCATGCGGCAAATCCCTATTCTAAGCAGAAATATAGTTGTAGCAGCCTGTATTAAAATAGGTCTAAGCTATATATGTGTGGGTAATCCTGACATCGGTATTGAGGGTGCGGCATGGGCTACAAATGCTGATTATGGCATTGGTGCTGTATTGAACATATATTATATTTTGGCCCTAACAAAAATCAAGTGAGTGCATTGATCCACTGGGATGCAGATCTCTTGATAAAAGATTAAACTACCGTAGGAACTACGGGAAGTAACGCTTGTGGAGACGGTGTCAGACGCATGAGCTTGTGCTGTGCGCAGTCGTCAGCGAAACAAGAATCCCGCGACTTTAGTCATGGGAGGTTCAAAATTGAAAATATTAAGAAGCAGCAAAGTATCTATAAAAATTATGCACTCATAAAGTAGCTGAACATGGACAGAACAGAAAGTAGCTGAACATGGACAGAACAGAAAGTAGTTGAACATGGACAGAAATGCACTAGCTGAA
>DAIQMR010000037.1:0-13334 GCA_036788835.1 Acidaminococcaceae bacterium | reverse complement strand
TATTGTGGTGCGAGTGATACTATGTCTAAGAAGTGGCTTTTGATACAAAATTTTATCTAAGCTATATCACTTGGTGCTACAGGTAAGTATCTGAAGCATTTGGAAAAAAAGAAACTATAGTTTCTTATACTCAGCGTCGGAAACCGGTTCCAGCCATTCATTAGATGTGTTTTCTCCCGGTACTTCGACAGAAATATGGCTGAACCAGCTATTTGCTTTAGCCCCGTGCCAATGTTTAACTTCAGTGGGAATATTAATAACCATGCCCGGTTCTAAGCTGACAGGTCCTTTGCCTGCTTCTTGATACCAACCGCTGCCTGCTGTGCAGATCAGCATTTGTCCACCACCTTTAGTTGCGTGATGAATGTGCCAATTATTTCTGCAGCCTGGCTCGAAAGTTACATTTGCCATAAAAATCGGTGTTGTACCCGGTTTTGTCAAAATGTTTAAGAACGACTCTCCTATAAAATATTTTGCATAAGCAGTATTCGGTTCTCCTTTACCAAAAACATTTGTTTTATTAAATTCTTTTTCTGAAGCTGCACTTGCTGTACCCATCACACAACTTGTCATAATTAACCCTCCTAATAATAGTCCTAATACTTTTTGCATTTTCCCTGTTTTTCTCATTTTTTTCTTCTCATTTTTTCTTTTTTGTATAAAATGTAATCAATTTTATCTAAAATCTGCTGCCGATTATGAATATCACTTAAAAGCGCTCCCCTTTTCTTGCGCAAGGACCTAACTCGCTCTTCAGATTCCCCGTCTTCTAGATTCAAGGCCTTTTTTATTTCTTCTAGTTTCATATTCTCTCCTAATTAATTTCATCTATTTTGCTGCTTCATTAACACAAGCTAAAGCATTTAACGTTCTGGGGAACCCATTATAAGGCATACAAACAACCAATGTGTCAATTAAATCATCAGCTGATACTCCCTCACGTAAATTAGCTGCTGCATGACTCTTAAGCTGTCCTTCACATCCACCTAAGGCAGCAATTACTGTAAAAGTAATCAGCTCTCTAGCCTTAATATTCAATCCTGTTCTGGTATAGGTATCACCAAAGCAATATCCGGATAAATAGTCCTGCAGGGCTTTTTGATTTTCCGGGGCAGAACTGCGCATTTTCGGAATCACATCACCAAAAATCTCCGTCTGCACATCAATACCTTTTTGCAAACGATTGACTTCTGTTACAGTAGTTTGACTAGCCATTGGAAGTTTAATGCCCTTTTCTTTCATAACATCATTAACTTGATCCAAAGCCGTATAAACCTTGGAAATTCCCACATAAGGAGCTGCCTGATACATGGTCTCCTTGATTTCAATAGGAGTAAGTCCTACTTTTAGGGCTAAAGCAGTGTGCTCTTTCACCAGCTCCTCATTATAATTAACTATCAGATTTGCCAAGGTCACCATTTCACGAGTTTTTGGTGCTAAGCCTACTTTTTTGTTTTTGTAAATATCCTCATAAACCAAACGGTTAGTTGTCTTGTAAAAATCCTGGTCCTCTTTGGCTCCCGCCTTTACAGTAGTTGTTAAGCATGTCATCATTATCAATCCTCCCAATAATAAAGTTAATGTCTTTTTCATTTGTCAGCTTCCTTTCTGTTATTTTAAGTCAAGCTATAAAAAATATGGGTGCAGACGTTATCACGCCTTTCACCCATATTATATAAAGCATATTGCATTATAACAAATACTTTGTTTTTATGGCTACTCTATGCCTAAAAAGCATTTAATATGTTCTATGAATTTAGTTGTAGCAGGACTAAAGGGCTGTTCCCGTTTCCAGGCAATAACGCTGGTAGCCGTAAGACTGGGAGCCAAGGGTCTGGTTATTATTTGTTTCTTATCCACAAAAGGTAAAGAACCATCTATGAGAATGGCTCTGCCCAGACCGTTTTTCACCATAATAGATGCATTGGTAGAAAAATTACTGGTAAAAAGTATGTGCAGTTTTTTATAAGAACTGCCAAACCAGCTGGCAAGTTCATTCTTAACATTTACCCGTCTAGGTAAAATAAGGTTCTGTCCTACCAAATCAGATACTTTAATACTCTTTTTCTTAGCCAAGGGATCAGTGGGTTTCATCACTGCCACCCAACGTTCTTTCTGTTCTAAACGAATAAAAGAAAACTTTTCCATATTAACGGGCTCCAGCAAAACACCAATATCTACCAGACCCTTTTCCATTTGCTCTGCTACTAAATCTGCATTGGCAGTATAGATATCATAAGTCACAAGAGGATATTTTTTATGAAACCCAGCAATAAGACGTGGCACTATTTCCATGGAGGCAAGCTCGCCACCACCTATGGTAATACGGCCTTCTATCTGCTCTTCTTGCTCAACTAATTCCTGTTCAGTTTTATCAACCAGAGCCAATATTTCTTCAGCTCTCCGGCGAAGGAGAATTCCCTCGTTGGTTAAGATGCTTTTCCGAGCACCTCTTTGCAGGAGGGTTACACCTACTTCTTTTTCCAGTTCGGCCAACTGACGGCTTAAAGTAGGTTGAGTAATATGCAGTACTTCCGCTGCTCTATTAATTCCGCCTTCTCTGGCTACAGTTAAAAAGTATTTGAGTACACGTATCTCCATTATCACAAACCTCACTTTGTGTTTTCTATATCCGCTCCCCCATTTCTTTACCAGCTGGGCAGCAACTAATTTCTGACAGTTTAATTATATCATGGACCGGTCAATATGTGAAAAAGCAAGCTAGGCTTGAGGAGTCTTACCCTTAAGCTTAGCTTGTTTACTATTGTCTGAACATATTCCTTTTCTACCTTTCCACAATAGCCTGATGGGGGCAAGCTTGATAACAAGCTCCACATCCCACACATTTGCTCTGATTGATAGTTAAGCCGCTAGAAGTGGTTTCAATGGCCTTATTGCGACACACCGATAAACATTTATGACAACCAACACATTTATCCGTTATATAGTAACCTTTTTCCTGGGCACTGGCGCTGCTGCAGCCCCCTAGCATAATAGCAACTCCACCTAACGCTAAGGTAGATATACCAAGCATTCCTTTTCTTATAAATTCACGTCTGTCCATTATTTACCTCATTTCCTTATAAACTCTTTCCTAAATTATATGCCTGATCCGGGAATTTGGACTTTTCGATAAGAGATCTGGACCCGCAGCCAATGGCTAATACCTTGCCCAAATCTTTCCAGTTCATATACCTAACCAATGTATCATAATGGTCCACTAAAGCGCTCATGGTCCAGTCTGCGCTGTTATAAGCCGTAGCCATGAGGATACTTCTTTTCCCGTTTATCTTGCTTGTCCTTGAATAGAATCTGTCTACAATGGTTTTTAGCTGAGCTGACATTCCGTAATAATATAAGGGCGTAATCAGGGCAATAACCTCTGCATCCACTAATTTACCTATTAAATTCTTTTCAATAGCGTCTTTCTGTACGCAGGGACCATCCATACCGCAAAAATCGCAGCCTTTACAAGGATGAATATCTGTTTCCAGTCCTGCATTGAAACGATAGACATCGTGTCCTGCTTCTTTCGCTCCGGCTTCAAACCGATCTGCCAAAAGAGCAGATGTTCCTGCTTTATGTGGACTTCCTGTAACAATAACTACTTTCATTTTTTTGCCTCCTGATGTTATATTTCCTTGAGCTGCTGATGTTTTCTTATTGCCAAAAAAGCTTGCACCGCAACCGCTTAAAAACAAGGTCATAAGTCCTGTTCCACTTACTTTAACAAAGTCTCGTCTATCCATAAATACACCTCAATTCATACTTTCCTTAAAAGCCGGTCGTTCTGTTTTCTTTTCCACATACTTGGCCGCTTTTAATCCTATTTCAAATAAAAACCAGGTTGGTACTGCCAGCATTACCTGACTGACTACATCCGGTGGTGTTAAGATAGCCGCTAAAATTAAAATGCCTGTACATACATAGGGTCTTTTCTTCTCTAACTGTCCGCTGGTTACAAAGCCAAGTTTAACCGCTAACAATACCACCATAGGCATTTGAAACATAACCCCAAAGGCTAACATGAACCACCCTGCTAAGGTTAAAAAGTTGTTCAAACCTAACATTGGTTGTAAATCTGCTGTGGCAAAACTTCCCGCAAAATTCATGGCCATAGGCAGCATTACAGTAATGCTAAATGCCACCCCTAGGCTAAAGAGCAGTGTGGAAAAAAATATTCCTACTGCTAACATACGACGTTCATTTTTGTATAAGGCGGGAAGTAAGAACTTCCAGATTTGATATATGAAACAGGGAAAGCCCAACACTAACGCTATCACCAAGGCCATCTGAAGCTTCAACAAAAGCACGTCCATAGGGCCAAAATAGTGAAGCTTGCCTAGACTAGTAGGAAAACACCATTTTGTCAGGCCATCAATAGCAAAAGGTGTAATAAAATAGCCTAAGGGATAGGTCACAAGGAGAGCCATAAAACACGCAATTATGGTACGCCTTAACGCCTCCAGATGTTCCAAGAAAGGTCTATCTTCCCTATTCATTATTTTGCTCCTTTGACTCCGGCCTCAGTATTTACTTTAGTAGAGGGTTCTGCCATGATTTCTGCCTTTTCCTCTTCAACAGAATTTTTAGCTTTGTTAAATTCGTACTGGGCCTTACCTAAAGATCTGGCCAATTCCGGAATACGTTTAGCACCAAAGACCACTACCACAAACAACACTATCAACATCATTTCTGTAAATCCTACTGACATATCAATCGCCTCCTAGTTTAATAATCTTGCTTATCACAAAACCATTTGTTTTGCTTTTCACCTTTCACCGCTATTATAAAAATAAAACTTAGTTATATCAAATACTTTGTTTTTATATGCCAGATATGCTTTAAAGGCATTTATTCGTTGCGTCTTATTTATCTAAACTATATCACTTGGTGCTGCAGGTAAGCATCTGAAGCATAGCGATACATAAAGAAAACTGCCCTAAAAATCCAAGAAGCAAAAAGACAAATCCACGCACCCCATAAACCAAAATGAAAATAATTACAGAGTACAAAGGTGCCTATAACGCGGCAGATAACTAAGGCAATAATTCCCACGTGCATGGGATATTTCACGTCACCTGCCGAGCGCAGTGTTACAGGTAAGCTATACGCTAAGGGCCAGACTAAAACAGCAAATACCCCATGCCAATTAGTTATCTTTTGGGCCTGTTCTAAAACTTCTGGAGCTAACCCATAGAGTTGCATGATGACAGGCAAAAAAGCAAATACTAACAATGAGATAAAAGCAGAGCTGAGCAAAATAATGGTGATTATTTTTTTAGTAAAATATTTACTTTGTTCTATTTCACCTGCGCCTAAAGAGCGGGCTATGACAGTTGTCATCCCCACATTAATGGCAAGTCCCGGCAGCAAATGAAACATGGTAATGGCGCCGCTCACCGCATTAGTAGCTATGGCCATTGTACCCAGTCCTGCAATTATGCTCATTTCAATTAACTTACCTACCTGGTATAAACTATTTTCCACGCTATAAGGAACCCCTATGCGTAAAATCTTTTTACATAAATTTTTCTTGATTCCAGCCTTGAATACATTACCAAGTCTTAAACCAAACTCTCCATCCTGGGCCTTATAAAACATGATAAGCACCGATAGAACACGTACAAAACAAGTAGACAGCGCCACCCCTGTAACATCCCAGTGGAGAAAGTAAATAAAAATTCCATTTCCTATGATGTTAAGAATATTCATGGTTAAAACTACCAGCATGGGGGTTTTTGTGTTGCCGCTAATACGGAAAACGGTACTTATACCTTGAAAGATTGCTATGAAAGGTACAGAAGAAGCTATGACGAACAAATATCTTTCTGCGTTCAGCATCACATCAGGAGAGCTGGAACCAAATAGCAGGTGAAGGATAAAATGACAGCCCATATATAGTAAAACCATCATAGCAATACTAATAATGGTCAAGAGATTGACCATTTGCCTAGATGTTTCCCGCGCTAATGTTACATCCTTGCGTCCTAAGTATTGCCCGATTACTATGCCGCCGCCTATGGATAGGGCGTTGAAGATAAAAATAAAGAGGAGCATAATGTGGCCTACTAATGATACACCGGAAACTGCCGCCGCACCCAGAGAGGAAACCATAATGGAATCCACTAGGCCCACCATAAATACCAAGGATTGTTCAATAATTAATGGTATAAACAAATGTGCCAGATCATTATTGCTAAACAATAAGGCAGGCTCAGCCTCTTTAATTTTAGGTAAAGTTATAACATTTTCCATAGTATCCTCGCCTCCTATCCACAAGGCTTACATCGTTTGCTGTTCTAAAGATTCAAGCTCTTTAGCCAAGTATCAATCTCTCCCTTGGAAGAATCCACACGGCCACCGCTTACTACTAATGGTTTAGTTATTTTTGCCTTAGGTAATTCATTTTGCAATGTGCTCAAACAGCTCTGCAATCCTCCACCGCCATGAGTAAAGAAAGGTACAACTGTCTTACCGGTAAAATCATAACTATCCGCAAAAGTTAAGATTGCCATGGGTGGATTCCCCCACCAATCAGGAGAACCCAGGAAAATAACGTCGTAATCTTTGAAGTTCTCAATTTTTGTCTTTAAAGCCGGTCGAGCTTTCTCCTGTAGTTCTTTTTTCCCTTGTTCAACCGTGTCATTATAATCTTTTGGATAGGCCTGTACTGTTTCTATTTCTACTAAATTACCACCTGTTTTTTTCTGAATCTCCTGTGCTAATTTACGCGTATTGCCACTCCAAGAAAAATAGGCTATTAGTATTTTTTTGCCATTTTTCGTTGTCGTTACAGTTTCCGGTATTACGCTTTTGGTCGCGGTGATTGCCTTCTTAGCGGCTTTGTTTGGTTCAGCTTTAGTTGTTGCTGCTCCACACCCTGCCCCCATTAACAATAAAGCACCCATTAACAATACGTATATTTTTCTCATTTTTATTTCCTACCTTTCTGTAGAAGTTATTTTTATTGTGCTTTAGAAAACTTTACATCAGCACCTTCACTTAATTCTTGCAGGCTGCCTAGATTGGAAGTTACCTTGCCTACTTTCACAAAATCATCGGTAGACTTCGCAGTCTGGTCTTCAAAGAAAAGAATCAAATAGCCATAGCGGCAGTAGGCCAAATCACCTTTTTTCATGTTTTTTTGAAAATTTCCTTCAACCTTTATAGGCTCATCTCCGGCTACCCAATTTTCCAAGACCCTCATTTTAAGTGTTGTTGGCATCTTACTTATTATTTGTTGAGTAAGATTATTGCTTTCTAGTTCCGCATCATATTTTTTACCTTTAGCCTCTAGAGTAATTTCTTCCATATGTTTACTAATGCCGGAATCAGCCGTTGCTGTAACATTTTTTTCTACCACCTGCTTGGGTGCTGTTGCACCGCCGCAAACGCCGATTGTTAAACCTGCTAAGACCAAAGCCCCTGCCATTAATATTTTTTTGTACATTTATATGCTCCTTTACTTTTAATATATTTAACTTCTTACTGAACTTGTTTTGATTATTATTGCACTTCCACCAGTTGATAATTTCTCTTTCCGGCGCCGATAGCTTCTGCATAGCCGAGCACTCTAGTGTGATGAATTTCTTCCCATTCTTCCCGAGTCTTTTCATCCGGTACAGCTCCAAAAGTCATATCTACTGCTGCTTGGTCTAATGCCACTGGGTCTACTGATGCCAAGATGCCAATATCCTGTTGAGCTTTTGCATCAGAACAGCTGTCATCCGGATCAATAGCAGAAAGGACGTTAATATATACCCAATGGTCCTTCTTATAATCTTCTGCTGCTTTTACACCGTCCGCCATAGATTCCAAAAATACATCTATCGAATCTTCTGTAAAGCCGGACTCAACTTTCCCGCCACTATGGAGTATTGCTTTCCCTGATATCGATGCTAAACAAATAGTTAGATTTTTTAAAGTTCCACCATAATCTCGAATATGATGAGGCTTGAATCTTACCAAAGAAATAACTGAATCGTAATTAGCAAAATGGGAGCCAGTCCTATGATATTTCAGGTGCTTGCCTCCCACTACGGGCATATCCAGTTCTCCATCGGCGTCTAAAACATCCACAGGACCCACTGCTGTGAAGCCATGGTCCTTAGCTACTTGCAGATTACCGGCAGTGGTATTCCGCGGTGCCGAAAAACCATTAGAATCTATAAATGTTCCATTAACCTTGTCTCGCAAAGGTTTTAGGAATGTAGGCGGCAAGTATGGCCCCCCGGGTGATTCAAAGCTCAATTTCAACCCCACCTTGCCTGTGGCCATCCTGCCCACTGCTTCATATACCTTAACCAAACTTTCTGGGCTTACCTTTTTAACAAAAAACACTTTAGGTGCATCTGCTGAGGTTACCTGATATTTCAGTTTTGTAACGGTCTGAGCTGCAGCCTGGCCAGCAGCCGGTTTTTCTCCTGTAGCATTTTTTGCTGATGTTCCACATGCTCCTATTAGCATAGTCAGCCCTAGGCAAAGGGCTATTGTTATTTTTTTCATGTTTTCCTCCTAGTGTACTCTCTCTTCTAACCAAACCATTTATCTTGCTTTTCAGCTTTCACCAACATTATAAAAATAAAGCTTAGTTATATCAAATACTTTGTTTTTATATGCAAGTTATGCTTTAAAAGCATTTATTGTGCTTTAGAAAAGCTTTGCGAGAAAGTTTTGTCTCGGCTGTTTTGTGGACACTAAAATGTTTGCCCAATCAGCATTGATGGTTGCTGCCATTATTTTCTTGGCATCTGCGTTAGCATGCAATCCATCTATTCCCATCCTGCTAGGTAGTTCTTGCTGACCAAAAGGCATGGCCGCTGCCACATCTATATGATGCTGTGATCTGATGAAAGCATTGACTTTACGCATTTCTTGCTGCCAGCCGGGAGCTGTTGGCTCATTAAAGCACTTTTCAATATTAGTCGGATTAATAGGGAGCAGTGTTAAGAAAATCGGTTCTATTTTATGAACAAGGCATTTATCCCTCAGTTCCGTTAAGTCCGCAATTACATCTGATGCGGAAACGCCGGCCCGCAGGCTATTGGTGCCACCCATAATGAAAAGATATTCTGGCCCAAAAGGCAAAACGTCTTTATCAAAGCGAGCTACCATAGTAGCACTGGTATCACCGCTGCATGATAGATTAATGGCCGGTCTATCTAAATAGTGAATCCAGCTATACGACAAATCCGCCGGTGAATAAGACATATCTCCGCCACCATGAGAAATACTGTCTCCGAAAACACCGATGTCCCATTTTTCTTCCGGATTCGTAGTAAAACTTAAAGCCGGGCTGTAGGTTCCCAAGGGTGAACCCTTTTCATCAAAAGCTCTTACCCGCCAATAGAATCTGTTTGCGCCAACACGAGGTTTTTCGTCATACAGATCCGATAGAGTAGTTTCTTTCGCCCAAATCCTATAACGAGAAGGTGCTGTACCCTCAGGATTTTCCGGCTTATTGCTCAGTACTTCTACTTCATATTTTGCTGCTCCTTCCATGGGAATCCATGCATATACGGGATAAAGCAGAGTGCCTCCCTGTCCTTTTCCTAATTGAGCAGTTGGTTCCGGATAATTATGTCCATCTAATTTTCCTGTAATATTTATGGAAACAGGATTGGTAAAATTACTGATAGGCTTTTTATCAATATCTAAGGCTCTTACCCGCCAATACAATTGTTTATAATCTTTATATGGTTCCAAGTTAATATTGTAGGCATTGGTATAAATCATTGTTGTGGTAAATAAAACATTATTTGCCCTTTGTCCTGCCGATAAATTAGTTGCATCAGTCAGCATCTCTAATTCATAGGCTACAGCTAAATTAACAGGTGACCAGGTTAAGGTGGGATGCATTTTTCGAGGCGAGATATTTGGTTCATAGTTTCTCGTTACAGCCTTAGCATGGCAACAGTGACAATAAGCTACTCTTTTACCAACATACAAGCCTGCCGCAACTGCTAATATCATCAACACTATACCAATCTTCAGCTTTTTTATTTTCATAATAATATCCCTCCTGCCCTTGCGGTAAATTTTCTTTCTTATTCGCAATATAGCATTTAGAGTTAACTCTCAGTCAAGAGGGATAAATAAAAAAATTCCAAACTCAGTAATGTTCACTGAATTTGGAACTTTTTCTTTTTATTTCTTTTCCGTTTTTTCTTGGGGATTATGCAAATGCACAGCATCAAAGACCTTTTTTATTTTTCTCAAATGCTTTGGCACATCTTCCAGTTTTATCTCATATTTTACATCAACGGTTCCGGCTTTTTCTGCCTGCTCAAAGAACCAGCATCTGTAGCTAACATCATCATAAAGATTTTTGATGTTCTTGAGCTCCTCTGCTACCACTGTCTTTCTTTCTTCAAACATTTTCCTGCGTTCCGGAATGGTTGCATCCCCTTCCATATATAGTTGGACGAACTTTTTTATTTCTTTTATTGGCATGTGGGTTGCCTTTAAGCACTTTATTACGTTAAAAAGTTCTAAATCTTCTTTTTCAAATACTCTGATACCATGCTCATTACGTTTCTCAAAAGGCAGTAAACCCTCCTTTGAGTAATATCTCAAGGTATAAGTTGACTCATGGATAAGCTCTGCGATTTGACCAATAGTATAGGACATTTACTCCAGCTCCTTTACAAAATAATTTTGTCTTCGTCAGGTCCTGCCTCATGCATCTGCCGGCATTTTCCCAGTATTTTTCCTGTTTGCAAGTAGCTGTATGTGGGAAATTCAAACAAAATCGGCTTAAGAATATTATAGTCGATTTTACCCTTTTCGTCTAAAATATCCTCTTCCGCCAAGGTGGCCTTAATGCTTAAAATATAATTGTTAAAAACAGGATGGTCATAAATATCCTCAACCCGACATTCTAAAGTTAATTTGGCAGCCTCAATAACAGGGGTATCATTATGTCCTAATTGCCAGGGGAATAATCCCGATTTATCTACTTTAGCACCTGAATTGCATCCTACGTAGTCAGCCAATTCCAACCAATCTTTGGTGACAATATTCAAAGATAGTTTTTTATTGCTATAAATCAGATGTGAACAAAAATGTTCCTTCATAACACTAATCATTAATCTGTCATGACCAATAATTCCCACATGGGCAATCAATGTCCAATTTGGTTTATCGCCATTCATTGTTCCCATCACCACTAAAGGTGTAGGATATAACGCTAAAACTGATCCTAGATTCTTTTTCATTATGCTCTCCTACCTTACATAAACTGTTCTATAATTGCGACTATTGTGCTTGAGAAAACTTTACGTCAGCACCTTTACTTAGTTCCTGCAAGCTATCCAGGTTGGAAGTTATCCTGCCAACTTTTACAAAATCGCTTGTAGAATTTGCAGACTGGTCTTCAAAGAAAAGGATCAAATAACCATAACGGCAGTATGCCAAATCACCCTTTTTCATATTCTTTTGAAAATTACCCTCTGCTTTAATAGGATCATTGCCATATACCCAATTTTCCAAGAGTTCCATTTTAAGTGTTGTTGGCATCTTACCTCTTAGTTGCTTGGTAAGATTATTAATTTCTAATTCAGCATCATACTTTTTACCTTTAGCCTCCAGGATTATTTTTTCCATAGGATTACCAGCGCCGAACTCAGCTGTTGTTTCGGCACTTTTTGCTGCCACCTGTTTTGTAGCTGTTGTCCCACCACAAGCAGCACTCATTAAACCAGCTAAAACCAAAACCCCTGCCATTAACAGTTTTTTATACATTTTTATTCTCCTCACTTTTAATATATTAAATTTCTTATTTTGCAATATAGCATTGAGAGTTCACTCTAAGTCAAGAGGGAAAAAATAAAAAAAGACTCTCTTCCAATTAAGGAAAAGCGTCTTTTTATTTGCTATGATTCTTCACTGCGCTATCGCTACAATCATCTCTGTCCAATTACAAACCTTCTTAAATTTACCGCCAGCTTGGTCCATACCTGCTAGGCATTTTTTCCTCTGTCTTTTTGCCATGTTTTAATTTTCCAAAAACCGAATCTTCTTTATCTACGGTAGGATCTAACCAATCCGCTTTTGCTTTGGCCCAGGTGAGCCATTCAGCTTTGGAAGCAACAAGCTCAGGTTTAGCCTCTACCGCAGCCACATAAGACCGAATTTGACAAGCTACGTCATAGTCTGATGTCTCATTCAATAAGGCAGATAATTTATTAACCTCATCATCGTAAGCCTCTCTTCGCAGTTCTTCTTGGCGTTCTCGTTCTGCTTCAGCTCGTTTTCTTGCTTCCTCTGCTTCCCTGGCAATACGGACCGATTCAGATTCTTTATAAAGCATGAGCAATATTTCCCCGACTCTTGTTTCAATTATATTCGTTGAGCTATCCCGAATAAACCCGTGCTCTCTTGTTCCAAACGACAGCTTGCCGTTAGGGAGATAGTCATATTTGCGAAATTTTGGTTCATACGCATACGAATACCGGCTTTTCTCCTTCTCATACTCTTCAATCTTTTTTAATTCTTCCCTAGTCACTACGTGTGGCGTTTTTACCTTCTGCTCCGTCACATCAAATTTTACATGCTCACCTCGTATTATTACGGAGAAATCCTCATTAACACTGCCCCCTAGTCCCTCAAGCCCGCGATATATGCAATCTAATATGCGGTACGTTCTTGGCAGTGTCTGCTCAGAAACACTTTCCCATAGAGCCGGTTCTCCCTCCTTGACGCTGCGGTAATAATCATTGTGCCAGTTAGCCATCTCATCCCTAGGATGATTCTGCTTCCACCTTTTATATGACACCCTGTGCTGCAGTAAGACCCGATGCAATTTATGCCCATCATCCACTACCTGCATTTCCGAGGCCATATTCATAACATCTGTGCGTACTTCAGCTCCGAGAAAGTTCAATGGGTCACCGGCAGGCGCTTCTTTTTGCTTTTTATTTTCTTTGCTTACTTCTTCCCAATTGCGACCATATCTTACGGCATCCCCCATATATGCCGGGAGTGAAGGTTTCTTTATTTTCTGACCGGAGGCAATTCTGGCCCAATAACCTCTTGGCGGCACAGGTATTGCCATGCTGTTGCATATTTTGTGAATCATGACATCTGACACACCATATTTCTTAGCAATCTTGGTAACCGGCTGTGACCATACTTCCTTATATAAGGTTTTGCGCTTATAGACAATCTGCCCGTTCAAGGTTTCAGGCGGCTCCAATTCTTCTGGTTCCTTCTGCGGTGTATCTGCGGCGCCTGTCACCTGTTTATTGGACTTTTGTACTTGGAGTTTCTCTTTAGATGTTAATCGTCAGATTCTTTTCCCCAGAAAAGCTCTTTTTCAGTCAAATAAAATT
>DAIQMR010000036.1:0-13539 GCA_036788835.1 Acidaminococcaceae bacterium | reverse complement strand
TGAGATAAAGTTTTTATACCTTATTTTGTTAAGGTAAATATATTATACGAGGAGAGTTATTATGACAACAAAATTAGTTGAATGTATCCCCAATTTTAGTGAAGGCAGAAACCAAGAAATTCTAAATAAGTTGAAAGAAGTGGCTCAAAGCGTACCGGGATGCAGCTTGTTTGATTTCCAGTCAGATGAAAACCACAACAGATGTGTTGTTACGATTGTTGGCAATCCTCAGGCCGTGGAAGAGACCGCTTTTCAATTAACAAAGACAGCCACTGAACTTATCGATATGCGCAAACATGAAGGGGCTCATCCTCGTATGGGAGCTACCGATGTTATTCCTTTTGTGCCTACTTTAAATGTGACAGTAGAAGAATGTATCGCCATGTCCAAGCGTGTTGCTGAGAGAATCTGGAATGAATTAAAAGTTCCCAGCTTTTTGTACGAAGACAGCGCTGCCAGTGAAGGGCGCCGCAATCTGGCAACTTGCCGCAAAGGTCAATTCGAAGGAATGCCGGAAAAGTTATTGCAGCCGGAGTGGGCACCTGACTATGGTGAAAGGAAGATTCATCCTACTGCCGGCATTGTAGCTATTGGTGCACGTATGCCTTTGGTAGCTTTCAATGTTAATCTGGATACAGATAACCTGGAAATTGCCAAGAAAATTGCCAAGGTTATTCGTGCCAGCGGCGGAGGCTATAAATATTGCAAAGCAATTGGTGTAAAATTAGAGGAAAGAAATATTGCTCAGGTTTCAATGAATATGGTAAACTACGAAGGGACACCTCTGTATCGGACTTTTGAGGCTATTAGGGCAGAGGCAAAACGTTGGGGAGTCCACATTATTGGCAGCGAGGTTGTAGGCCTTACCCCGGCCAAAGCTTTGATTGATGCGGCAGAATATTATCTCCAAATAGAAAATTTCGACTGCCAGAAACAGGTAATGGAATATCATCTGATAGGAGAATGAAATGAAATTAATTGAGCTGAAAGTCAATGAATTCGTAAAGGTCTTGGCTAGTGATGCTCCGGCCCCGGGCGGCGGTTCTGTAGCTGCGCTTATGGGAGCTTTGGGCTCGGCCTTGTGTGCTATGGTTATGAATCTAACCAAAGGTGAGAAGTTTGCCTCTGTGCAAAAGGAGGTGGCTGCTTATCAAAAAGAAGCTGAAGAATTACAAGATTTCTTTGTAACCGGCATAGATGCAGATACGGAAGCTTTTACCAAAATCATGGGTGCTTTCAAAATGCCGAAAGGAACTGACGAGGAAAAGAAAACAAGAAGCAGGGCTATTCAAGAAGCGACAAAAGGAGCCACATTGTTGCCTTTAGATGTAGCAGAGCATTGCTTGCCTGTTATCTCTTTAGCTCAGAAGGTTTTAACTGTAGGCAATCCTAATGCGGCCAGTGATGCTAAAGTGGCCATCGTTTGCAGTCACGCAGCTTTTTATGCAGCGGTCTATAATGTAGAAATAAATGTTGGTTCTATTAAGGACGCAGAGTTTGCTAAAATGGTTACTGATAAAGTGGCTAATCTAAAAAAAGAACTGACTGATTTACAATTGGTATTCTAAAAAAATAAGAGCGCAATTTCTTTTTAGAAATTGCGCTCTTTATTTTTTTATCTATTAAGTTCTGCCTGTTCTTTTTTTGCCAGATGAGGGAGAATGAAACCAATGCCCAACAGGACAGGTGAAGGTCATGAGTGCTAAGGATTGCCAGGAAAGTACTTTAATTGGTTTCATGATAAACTACTCCTTTTTGTGTGTGATTTGTTCCAATTATAACACTTTTTATTAAATCATGCACGGTTTTATTGCATAAAACGCAAAATTGAGGTAAACTTAGCCTATAAGAATTCAAGAAGAAAGGACGATAATCATGAATAAAACAGCACAAGAATTATTGGATTTTACGGCAACATGCACATCCCCGTATCATACTGTCCTGACTAGCGAAAAATTTCTGGCAGCAGAGGGCTTTACTAAATTGGAAATGGCTGGCAAATGGACATTGGTGCCCGGCGGCAAGTATTATGTGAAGGTGTTTGATTCAGCTTTAATGGCTTTTCGCATAGGCAAGCAGGATACCAGAGGCATTAAGATTGCGGCGGCACATACAGATTTCCCTTGCTTTAGAATTAAACCAAATCCGGAAATTAATACGGAAGGTTACGGAACCTTGAATGTGGAAGCATATGGTGGGATGATTGTCAGCACTTGGATGGACCGGCCTTTGTCCCTAGCCGGCAAAGTAGCCTTAAAGAGCAAAGATCCCTTTAAGCCCGTTGTTAAATTAGTAGATTTCCGGAGACCCCTGCTTAGTATGTCTAGCTTGGCCATTCATATGAACAGGGAAGTTAATGACGGCTACAAGTGGAGCAAGCAAAAGGACGTATTGCCTTTAGCTGAAATGCTGGGAGCAGATGAAAAAGATAAGAAGTTTTTCACTAAGTTTCTAGCTAAAGAATTAAAATGCAAACCGGGTGACATTCTTTCCTTTGAATTGTCTGCCTATCCGGTGGAAACGGGCTGTTCCTTTGGGTTGAAAGATGAATTTCTGTCGGCAGGACGTTTGGACAACATGACTTCAGTAAAGGCTTGCCTGGACGGGATTGTTGCTTCTCATGCTACCAAGGGCGTTCAGATTGCCGCCCTTTTCGACAACGAAGAGGTTGGCAGCAGGACAAAACAGGGCGCCGAGTCAGCGGTGCTTATGCAAATTTTGGCAAGAATTTATGCCATTAATGGTCATAAGGAAGAAGAATTATTGGCGGATATGGCTGCAGGCTTCATGTTGTCTGTAGATGTAGGCCATGCTCTGCATCCTAATTACAAGGACAAATGCGATCCTACCAACAAGCCTCTTCTTAACAGCGGTTTTCTGATTAAACAGGCTGCCAGCCAGGCCTATGCCGGTGATGCAGATGCGGTGGCAGTAGTTGTAGGCCTATGCAAGGAAAACAAGATTCCTTACCAAATGTTTGTTAACAATGGAGATATTAAAGGCGGTTCAACATTAGGCTCTATGGAGTCGGCATTATTGTCTATGAGAACCATGGACGTAGGAGTGCCGCTTCTGGCAATGCATTCCTGCCGGGAGACCATGGGTGCTAAGGACGAAGAGGCCTTGAAAGATTTAATAAGTGCTTTCTTCAAGTAGTTTTAGAAAAGAGTGACAGCAAATGCAGAAAGTCAGTGCTATTGTATTGTCTTTATTGTTGACGGTAACTGTGGCCGCTCCTGTTCTGGGAGCCGGCCGGCTTACCGGCGATGGTATGTTTCAAATCACGGCAAAGAAACGGGAAACAGTAAGCAAACAAGTTATTACGCCACAAAAGGTGAGAGTTTATGCTACATCTAAGCGGGCCGGGGCATATGAGCCTCAAAAAATAACCAAAGAACAGTTTATGGAAGAATATAAAGATGCCAGATTGATTTCCTTTGCTGTAGGCGCCTGTGCCGGGACATATGTGCCGGGGGGCACTGCTACAGAGTACAACTATATGAGAGAATATGGTTGGCAGATTCATCCTTATAAGACCATTACAGACGGAGTGGAAACCAATTTCATGATTGCCTTTAATCCCAAGCCTATAAAGGGGAAACACTATAGTATTCTGGCTTTTCGAGGGAGTTCTTCTGCCGGTGACTGGAAACAGGATTTTGATTTCAAGCTGGTCCCTTATGGTGGAACTACGGTGGAAGAATTTAAGCAAATAGCGGCCGGCAACCCTCCCAACAGTACGAAATTGCCTAAGATACACAGGGGATTTCACGAGTTTACCATGGGCGCTTTTAACCTTCATGCGGATATAGATGGTGATAATAAAGAAGACGATATTTTAGCTAAGCTAAAATCGGGCCCTAACTATGTTATGATTATTACGGGACACAGTCTAGGTGGTGCTGCGGCCACGCTCTTGGGTGAACGCCTGGTTTCCATGGGCGTTAATAAGGACCAAGTACCGGTCATTACTTTCGGGGCACCGGCAGTGGGCAATGAAGCTTTTGCCGATACCTATGGCAATAAGATAGACCTTGTACGAGTAAGAACGAAACATGATGTGGTACCCAATGTGCTGGCTTTGACAGGCAAGTACAAACAGTTTGGCAAAGAATATGTTTTCGAGCTTTCCAGGAAGGCTTCCGATATGAGTCATCCTTTGGGTAACTATTTCGACTTTGCCTTTAAACATTACTATGATGTAGTGGCAGACGGAGTGGCCAACGGCTATATGTATCCTCCTGCCCAGCAGCAGCTTGCAGGTACGGCACCGGTAGTTGCGGTTATGGTGGATGGTTTGTTTGAAAAGGACGAACCACCTACGATAGTATCCGACCTGAAGCTTTTTGCTGCCGATGAATACAGGGCTGTTTTACCTCGCTATGTGTTTTTGCCGGAAGAAAAATTCCCGGTGGATTACACTATGCCTGAAGTTTTGGCGGCGGCTAGGGAAGCTAAGGCGGACTATTTGATTATTATCAAAGTTGGCCGTAGAGCAATCGCCCAAAAGGGCAGCTATTTTACCAACTTGGAACAATTTATTTTTCGCACCAAAGATAGCAGCCTTTTAGCCATGAACAATGCCGGGTCACGGATTACTTACGATTCCGGCTATATTCAGACAGCTATTAGGGATTTAGAAAAGTGTATGCAGGAAGTCAAGGGCAACCTGCCCTTTGTCTACAAAGTCCACAAAGATGTCCAAGACGGACTGATCGGATGATACAAAGGTGACAGTTACCTTTGTATCACTAAAAAAAGACCTACTTTTGTAGGTCTTTTTTGTGTTTATTTTTCAACAGGCCAATATTTTCAACAACCTTTTTTGTGCCGGTCTAAAAATTTTACCATTTATAGCTACAGGTTATTCCTGCCATCAGGTTATTGCTATGCCTTCCTTTGTCCCATTGGCACTCACCGCTTAGAAACCATCTTTTGCTCAGCTGCCAGTCTATGCCGGCTTTAATTTGCAGAAAATCTTTATCTAAAGTTGTTTCATTGGTATAGCCGTGGCTCTCATCCCCTAAGTAGCGGAAAGTGAGATTGGGGTCAGAGCCACTTAAAACACGCTTGTACCCTAGGCGAAGCAGCAAATTGTGTTTAGGAGAGAGAGTTCTCTTGAACTCCATCCCTGTAGCCAGAGCCAAATAAGTATTATGCCAGCCGTCTACATGCTGACCGTAAAGAGCACTGCCGCTTTCCTCATGACTATTTTGTCTGTAATAGGATAGTTGGGTATTGACGAAGGGGCTGAGCTGCCAGGCATTTTTCTGCATCAAACCGGCAATAGTCTGCTTATATTCTCCGCCAATTTCCCAAAGATGACCATTATAGTCAGCTTCCAGGCCGCAGTTTATGCCTCTCAGATAACGTCTCATATTGTTCTTGATCCAGCCATAATCCAGATAGGCAAGGGCACTGTGTTTTCCTTGATGGTAGTTTCCGTAGAAGCCTACACGCCAATCGTCAATGCCCAGATTTACGCTGGTATTGCCATAGTCTGTTTTCCCGTAGGAGACAAAGCCACCGCCACGCCATTGGTGGTTCAATGTTTTATCGTAGCCTAGAGTCATGGTACTGCCGTGCAAATTAGCGGCATTTGAATCTATATTTCCCCAGTTCTTAGAAAATTTTCCCCACAGATTATTCTCGTTATTATCAGTATCGGCATTAACTCCGGACCATTGATTGCTACGCTCTGTCAGCACATTGCTAAGGACAGTGCTTCTCTGGACCAAAGTTGCAGACCTGCTGTAGTCCTGTCCTGCTAAATCAGTAAGGGCTTGGCTTGCTTCCGTACTTGACAGCATGAGAACAGGTTCTATGGTTTTTTGCCGGGTTGCATCAGCATTATTATAAATATTGTTTAATCCTTCGAAAGCCTGGTTTTGGGCATCGGTGGCGTCACCTACGTTGTTGGCGGGTTTCAGGGACACAGCAAGCTCTGTATCAGTCTGGGTGCCGTAGAAAGAGAGTAAGCCTGTATATGGGGTAGTTAATGCCGTTCCTGTGATATGTCCCGCTGTTAATATCGTGTATGTTTTGCCAATGTCAGCATCGGTAATGCCAATAGTGGATTCAGTCAGATCAGCTGTGCCTCGCACTATGAATTTCGTATTTGTCGTCTCAGTATTTTGAGCGATTAAGCTGCCGTTGCTGAAAAGATTATCCATGGACAGATTGCCCTGGCGGTTGCTGTTGCCGGCTATGGCGGCATTGAGATTGTACAGGGTTCCCTGTATGTCACCGGCTCCTTGTACCGTGCCTTTGGCTACGCTATAGGCATTTCCGGATAAAGTGCCGTTTATAGTCAAAGTCCCGCTTCTTACTGCATTGGCATAGTCCAGGTAAATAACCCGCAAACGCATAATATCTAAATCCGTCAAACCAATACCAGTGTGGAGAAAATTATCCATAGAGCCGTAATCTTTGTCTACAGTCTGGTAAAAACCGTTCAGCAGCTCCTCGTCTACACCCACAAATTTGGGAATCATAGCTAAAACATAGGCATCACTGGTGATTTGTTTGGCGGCAGAGAGCATGTAATTCAGTTCATTGCCCACGAAAGCATTGGTCAGCAGATAATCGTCTTTAATTGTTTCCTTGTCCACACCCAGGGCCGTAAGCAGTAGCACAGCACCAATACCGGTTCTGTCCTTGCCGCTGGAACAATGCCAGAGGGTGGTGCCGTCGCCGTTGGCAATAAGGTCATTAAAGAATTCGTGATAGGCCTGGCGGGAAACAGCTGTTTCCACGAAGCACTTATACATATCGGGCGAATAGATGCCATCGTTAATGGCATTGACCAAACCTTGAGCCGGATTGGCTGCCTGAATATCATTATAGCCAATTATTTCCGTCAGGGCGTTCTTGTCCTTTTCCCCGTAAATATTAACGCCACGATTTGTGACACCGGCTATTACTACATCCGGCTCTTTCGCTTTTTCCTCAACCTTGCGCAAATCAATTACTTGATTTAAGTGATAAACATTTACTAGTTTGGATTGGTCTGCGGGGGAAGCGTTTTGCAATTTCCCGCTTCTAATTAACACACCATCGCGGATTTTCTGCCCGTCTGCACCAAGATAGCCTCCTAGCTGCCGGGCATTGCTGACGCCGGTCAGGCCAATGGACTGGCTTGCCACGGTAGGGCTGGCTATGCCTGTGTGAGCATAGCCACATACCAAGGTTAAGAGCAATGCCATTTGTAATGTTTTTCTTTTCTGTGCTTTCATAAAGCAAAATCACCTGCTTTCTAGGAAGGCGCTAGAGGGAAATACAAAAAAGCAAATTACACTTTCCCAATTAGTATAATCTGCTGTATAATCTTTTTGTTAGCTACTACGATTTTTCCTAGGTAATTGTTTTGACAAACACTTCTTAATTCTTATTATGTGTTCATTATACTAAGTTACTTAAGAAAATTCAAACCGTTGCGATACAAACAGAATGTTCTTTATCCAAAAAGGCATATATCGTCACGGGAAAAAACTTTGATAATAAAAAAGGAAAAGAGAAAGGACGGAACAATAATATGAGCTTTAGAAGTATTACAATATATCATTTGGTGAAAAATGAGGATTTGAATCATCATGGGACGTTGTATGCAGGGCGTGCCGCAGATTGGCTGGTAGAGGCTGGTTACTGCGCAGCAGCGGCTCTCAGTGATCCGGAATATCTGGTTTGCTTTAATATTAGCGGCATGACCTTTACCAGGCCGGTACCTAAAGGCAGTATCATTCGCTATGACAGCCAAATCGTTAAAGCCGGCAGTACCAGTCTCACGGCCTATATACAAGTTCATCTGATGGGCAGCGAGGAATTCGTCTTTGACGGTTTTATGGCTTTTGTCCACGTAGATGAAAGTGGGCAAAAAACTCCTCATGGCATCACAGTAATCGCTGAAACAGATGAAGAGAAAAGGACACAGGCAATGGTGCCACAACATAAGTGAAAAATGAGTAAAGGGGCTGTAACAAAAAATGAGGTTTTTTACCTCCTTTTGTTACAGCCCCTCGTATTATATAGTCATAGCCCCTTTTTTAGGCGGACTCACGCCATTTTTAGCTCACGTCCCCTTAAAAATTATATTTAGCCATGGCACCGATGATTTCACTGTGGCTATGTGATGCATATTCGCCACTGATTCCCAGCTGCCCCGTCCAATCTCCACCTAAAGAACCACTTATTGACAAACCATAGGTCAGATAATTTTGGGGGCTGTCACTTTCTAAAGTAAATTCTGCTGTAGGATCCGCCATAAAGCTGCCTCGAAGCTCAGAACGGGCACCGGCTAAGATGCGTTTATAGCCAAGGTGACCTAACAAAACACTATTCCCGTCACCATTATATTTAAATTCTATGCCTGTTTCAGCTCGCCAGGAACTATTCGCTGCCGAAGCCAGTGCTTCTCTAAAGCAACCTGTACCATTTTCCTCATAAGCATCTTGTCCGGTATGTGTATAGCCAACCTTCCCATATGGCATTATCTGCCATTTGGTGTCTTTGTTGGCGGGCAGAGTATATCTGGCTTGGAAGACGCCCTCCCAAACTTTAGTCTGAAAATCCGCGTTTAGTTTTTCTCCCAGAAAAGCTAGGCTGTGATCCAAGTTATAGTTGTTTTGGCCATAGCTTACCAAGCCCCTGTAATCCCAGTCTCCGTCCTTTCTGCTGCCATAGAGTCCCAGACTGCCGGCATGACTGTCTCCTTTTATATAAGAGCCTTCATAACTTGTTTTGCCATAACTGAAAAAGCTGCCCACTTTAGCATCTGCTTCCGGACTAAAATCATAGCCCACCACCCCTCCTTGTGTCTTATAATCCAGACTGCCGGAATAACTATTTCCCTCACGACCTTTAAAGAATTGCAACCACACATGGTTATCTTCATCCAGTATTATAGGCAGTTTGCTACCGTCCGGCATATTCTCATCTTCGTTCCAAGAAAAAGCATTTAAACGGCCATCAACTGCGGCTACATTTAAATCCCCAAGAGGTCCCGGCTGCAGAAGATTGGCTCTTTCTTCCGCTGCCAAAGCAGCACCGGTATCCCTAATAACACCTTCTTCAGTGTAATACAAAGGGAACAGCGTTGCAGAGAGAACAGAGGTTTGATCTGTAGTAATGGCGTTCATAGCCATTTTGTCTAAACCTTTAAGGAGGGACCTTTGTGATACGGTAAGATCACTCACGCTGTCCAATCCCTTGTTTTCGGCGGTAAAACTGGCATTGCTGCCTGTTACCGTGCCCGTGAGCGTAATAAAGGAACTTATCTTATTAGGCAGAACATTGCCCTTAATACTACCGGCCTCTAAATATTCATAAGTCTTGCCCGGAATCGGTAATACCCCGGAACTCGGTACGACGCTAAGGTGAGACAGGTCTGCAGAACCACCAACTTCCAACTTGCTATTTTCGGTATCATTCACAGCAATGACCAAGGTGCCGCTGCCTGCTAAGTTTCCGGCAATATGCAAAGTGCCAATGCTAAATTGGGGATTGGTATCATGGAGACTGTTTACAGCGTAAGAGCCAGGCATGACGATGTTGTCGTTATAAACATTGCCCTTGATATTCCCTACGCCAGTCAAAATGCCGCCCCCTGTACTATACGCATCCCCTGCAACTGTACCATCGATTTGCAGCGTTCCTGCCGCTGCCACGCTGGCACCTTGATAGCTGTTATTCCCTGTAAGGCGCAAGATGCCTTCTCCCTCTTTGTATAAACCAACGGGGAGATTCCGTAAAGGGTTCTGAGCAAGTTCTTCGTTATACTTGGTAATATAGTCTTCTATGTCTGATGCTTTATCCGTCAGAAGAGAATGTCTTGCTGCCTCCTCCCCATATTGGCGATAGAAAGCCTGCCTGGCTGCCAAGTCATTGTCTTCATCAGCTCCTGCACCTGGCAGCAGCACCCTGGTCTCACCAATATCGTTGGACCACTTGCTGTTGTACCCACGTGTATTTACCTTGTAGAGAGCTTGACCATTAGAATCTTTAGTATAAACAGTGTCTAAGTCTTCGCCCCCTAGGCGCTTGGCATTCAGCGCACCCACGCCATTAGTAGCCTTATCAGCATTAACTAGGCCTTGGCCAAACATAACAGTAATGGGCATATTATTATAAAAATAGATTTTATCCATCAGAAGCTGACCGGAACTATCCATAAAGCCATACCCTTCCCCATAAACAAACAACAGCCTTTCGGAAACATGCAAAGCTTCTGCCAGCAAGCTCTTCCATTCTGCATCTGTGGTAGGTCTGGCACGGTTGTCGTAGCAGTAAATATTCACACCGTCATTGGTGTCAGTGGTCCCATCTTGGGAATGAAGAGTCCGGAGGGTAAAGGCAGCTTCATTTTTATTTACTTCTATCTGCGAAGTTGTGGACAGGGCCACGTCTCCTAATTGTTTGGCAGCCAAATAAGGATAGGCTTCCTGCACCAGTCCCAAAGTACCGGTTACCAGTGGTGCCGAAGAAGAAGTACCGCTGGCGGAGAAAACACTATCCGCTTTCGTGGTATCCGAAGACGTACCTGTTATCTGCATCCCTGGTGCCGCTAGAGAATAGTCTTCCCCAAACATGGCAAGATTGCTGAAATCACTGGCACCGTTGGTGCCACCCACCCCTGTATAGTCGGGCAGATTGCATGATATGACGCTGAGAGTTTTGTTCCGTATAGACGGATAATAAAAAGCAAAAGAATTGGGATAAGAGGTGGATAAGTATCCATAGTTGCCGGCGGAAATCACCGCTAATTTATCACCGGACAAACAATTAACAAAATTATTAAGATAGCAGTACCTGCCCGTATCTTCTGCGAACCCACCTTCTTGTACCATACCTTCAGTGTAATAATTGTTGAAATATTGAGACCCTGCCTCATTGCCATAGTCTGCCAGGGTCTGATATTCCAGGTAGATGCCTCGTTCCCCAAAACTGCAATTCACCACTTTTGTATCCGCATCTGCTGCCACATAATCAAAGCTCTGGCAGAGAGCCTCATTATCGCCTGTAGCAAGAGCATTAGATGTAAGCAAATCGGCGCTATAGGCCACCCCATGAATGCCCTTGTCATTTTTGTTGGCGGTCATAAGGCTGGCCACGCTGGTTCCGTGATAAACATCGCTCCAAACAATTTCATTTCCGTAAGTATAATTGCTCTTAATTTTTTTGCCGGCGAACTCCTCTTGTTCCTTTCGCAGAGCTGTGTCAATGATACCCAGCATGACGCCCTTGCCGCTGTAGCCCTTGGCGTACGCATCTGCGGCATGAATATAATCAAGAGCGCCCATGGTTTCATACTCCGGTGTGCGGAAAGTCTTGGCGTCAGCCCCCAGCACTATCCCGTTGCTGCTTAAAAGTGCTGCCAGCACTACGGTGGTTAACAGTCGTTTTTTTGTTTTCTTCAACATCTGTTCCCTCCTAACAAAATTTCCTTAAGAATGTACTTTTTTTCATAGTAACATTCTTAGGGAAAGGAAAAATCAGACTTAAGTATTATCTTTCTGCAAAAAAAATATATCTTAATTCCAAAGTCCTACGTTCAAAACAAAAAGGCCATTACTCCCGGAAGGAATGGCCTTTGTTTAAAACTTGCTAACACGTATAATACGTAGTATAATAAAACTAAACACTACTAGACGGAGCAAAAGACATGCCACTAAAACCAAAAGAGTTCATAAAAATATTGCGAGACAAAGGATTTATATTAAAAAGCAGTAATGGTTTCCATTATAAGTTTGCTCATCCAATAAATGGGAGGATTGTTATTGTACCGTATCATAATAAGGATTTGAAACGCGGCTTAGAAAGTCAATTATTTAAGGACGCAGGATTAAAGAGGAGATAAAAATGAATAAAATATTATATCCGGCAATTTTTCATAGAGAGAAGGGTCAATACTGGGTATCGTTTCCTGATATTCCCGGTTGCCTGACCGATGGCGACACATTACAAGAAGCATATGATAATGCTTTAGATGCTCTTGGCTTATACATTGAAGATATTAAAATTGAAGATTATCCGGTAATAGATGAAAAACACAGGCCCAAAAATCTCAAAAAGAATGAAATGTTGGTCTTGGTGGATTTCGATCCGGTAGTTTATATGAGGAAACATAGTAAGTCTATAAAAAAGACCCTTACTATCCCTGCTTGGCTCAACGCTATTGGTGAAAAACATAAGATTAATTTTTCGAAAGTTTTGCAAAATGCGCTGTTACGCGAACTGAAAGTATCAGAGTGATAAATTGCAAAAAGCACCGATTACCGAGCAATCTCGGCAATCGGTGCTTTAAATTTGCGGTTCTTCACGCCGCTCCTATCACGTAGCGTCTTAGAAGTAAGCGATTTGGCGCATGCTACCTTGCTAGTCGAGGCCCGTAGGGACGATGAATAGCATTTGGTAGATGCCCTGTGATAGCCGTCCATGAAGCAAGTCAGAATGACGCTGCTGAATGGGTACGGCGAACCACTGTGCACGATTCTTCAATCCTTTAAGTTGCTTATATTCCCCAACCGTAAATCCACTCCAAGCCTTAGTCATTTCATTTGTCAAAATTGCGTAATCTTTTTCCTTTTCTATACCACGATTTTTCCACTCGTCAGTTAACTCTTTGCGCATTTCTATCGTTTGCATCCTTTGGTTAATCCAACCTTCTGTATAACCCTTGGCTCGATAAAAGTCTGCGCCACGCACAATAGCGTTTTCCGGATCGGCAATTTCATCTAATCTTTCACTGCCAACCTGTGCCAGCCACATTTTAAAAGGTTCTGCTTTAGGGGAGGGGATGGATTGGATAATACGCAAAAGGCCCTTAGTGTTGGCTATGACAAGGTCTGAAGTAAAACAAGGCAGTATGGAATTGGCAACCAATTCTGAAAAAGAGTAACGCTCATTCTGGACAAGAAAATGAGAATCAGGCATTTTGCTTTTGACAAGCGCAGCCCAAAAACCTATTTCTGAAAATAGTAGCATGTTTTCTCCGTTCATATCTTTTAAAGTCAATGATTTGCGCTGCAGCCAAATGATGCCGAGCTTTATGATAGGCGTGGTTGGACGAGGCCGCTCAAAAAGGCGGATTCACGTCATTGTTTTATTTGAAAAAACATGATAAACTATAAGTAAGAAAAGTAAGGAATGCATTGCAAGGAGGTGCTTGTTGTGGAATTGGCAAAAGTTACAACGAAAGGGCAAATTACAATACCAAGAGAAGTAAGAACAAAACTTGGAGTGAAAGCGGGAGATAAAGTGCTTTTTATAGAGGAAGCAGGGAAAATAGTCATAATGAATTCTTCTATGGCGGCATTAAAAGAGATTCAAAATGAATTTGCGGGTGCTGCTATAAAAGCGGGTATTAAGTCGGCAGATGATGTAAACGCTCTGGTGAAAAAAATACGGAAAGAAAGAGCGGGAAAATAACATGAGAATAATGATGGATACCAATGTACTAATATCTATAGTTTTATTTCCTACACCACAGATGAACAAGATGATGGAGCATATATTCCAAAAACACAATTTGGTATTATCGTCATT
>DAIQMR010000035.1:0-15991 GCA_036788835.1 Acidaminococcaceae bacterium | reverse complement strand
AAATGGCTGGCGGAGGACAGGGAGAAGATTGGCATTAAGCCGGGAGACACCTTTTCGCCTGAGCTTATTCAGATGTATCAGCAGATGCAAAAATATAAAGCAAATCAGTTAGTTCCGGGACTGGAAGGCTCCATGCCCGTGCCGCAGTTAGGCCAGATGGGGCAAGGCACTACCAAGAACTACAATGTGCAAAATCCCGTTATTAACGTGAATATAGATAACCCTGTGGTTAAAAACGAAAGTGAACTAGCTGCCTTAGCAGATAAGGTGGCAGAAATTATTCAGCCCGCTATTTTGCAGGCATTAGGAGGAACGGACAATGGCTATTAGGATTGGTGACGCAACTACATATAACACGCCTGAGGACTATGCCGTTACTCCTGATGATAGGCAGAGCTTAGTTCAGACCTTGGGCGGTGCCGTGGCCATAGATAATGGGACCTATACGGCGGGTGACAAGTATTCCTTTACAGCTTTATTTTCTCCTGCCAATTGGGTGTTGGTAAAAGGCTATTGGATTAACAGGACATTAGTAACTATTGGGTTACCCGATGGAAACGGCTTAGCCGGATGTAGGGTTGTGGTCAAAAACTATACCATTGGCCATGTTTTGTTTCCGAGTCACGTCAAAGCAAGCATTGAGATTTGGAGGGTGTAGCCTATGCCGACATACGATACAGCAAGTGCTAAGGTAGCAAGTTTCTTAATGAAAACCATGACAGACGTAGATAATGCCTATGCCACCAAGGTGAGAAGCAGGGGTTTCTATGGTAACACTGTTTTAAAGACAGCAAAGTTCGCGGCAATAACGGCTATAGAGTCGATGGCTTTCCAAGGATGTACGGCTTTGAAAAGTGTGGATTTGCCAAATACGTTAACTACAATAGCAAGTACGGCTTTTACCGGCTGCACAGCCTTAACGAAGATAACTATTGCTTTGGCGGAAGGGGCTATAAGCGGCGCTCCCTGGGGAGCAACTAATGCCACAGTAATTTGGGCAGGAACGGAACTCATTATTGACAGTAATGATGGCTTCTTGGAAAGTTATAAAAATAACATAGACATCGTAAAAGTGACTATCACTAGTAACGTTACAGCAATTCCGGATAATGCTTTCATCGGTTGCACGAATCTTGCGACACTAATAATTGGTTCGAGCGTTGCCACAATAGGGGATACAGCATTTAGTGGTTGCACGAGCCTGACAAGCGTAACCATTCCCGCAGGCGTTACAGAGATTGGGACAAATGCTTTCGCAAGTACAAGCATAACAACTATCAGTATCAGCAAAGAAATAGATACCATTACCGGTTCTCCTTGGGGTGCAACTAATGCCACAGTGACATGGGCAGGAGATGAGCCTATTAATCTTTATGATGACACGGTTACAGACATCAATGGCTATATGCGTTATGCGGATCATAAATTTAATTACGTAAATGGCAGCACAGATTATACTTCCAATGCCGTTACGTATTTTCTGGCAGAAGCTAATTCCACTTATGCAATAACCATGAGCATGGACTCAAGATTCAGGGCATGGTCATATAACGGAATGCCGGCTTTATCCGGGCTTGTCATGAGTAATTACGTAATTCATAGCAAGGACGATAACACATCAACCAGTCAGAATGGCGCTACTGAAACTGTGACTATTACTACTGGTGCTTCTGATGACCGTGTCTTTATCGGCTATTGGACAAGTTCCGGTGATATGGCAAGGCTTGATGTGAGAAATACAATTAATGTGGTAAAGGAGGGGTAGCGGGTGGCTTACGATTTAACTGAAGATGAGATTATTGGCCAGATCATAGACGGCTCAATAACTGAATTAACTAACACAGCAGCAACTTCAATAGCGGATAACATACTGGGCGCTTGTACAAACCTCACTAGCATTACTTTTGAAAATGCCACATCTGTTGGGGAGTCACCATTTGCCAGCTGCACGGCTTTAACTGATGTAAACCTTCCTAACTGTGAAAGTGTTGGCAAAAATTGTTTTGTTTCCTGCTCGGCACTTACTGCTATTTCTTTGCCAAAGCTAAAAAAACTAACGGAATATACATTTAATGGCTGTAACGCTCTAGCCAGTTTATCTTTGCCGGTCTGTGAAGTAGTGGAGAGCCAAGGACTTTACAGTAGCTCAGCTTTAACAGAAGTAAACTTGCCTGCCTGCACAGAAGTAAAGGATTGGGGATTTCAGAATGTCGGAGATTTAGTAACAACGTTTAATTTACCTTTGTGTGAAACCATAGGAGAACGAGCTTTTTACTATGCAGAGAGTCTTACTTCTATAACTTTACCAAAATGTAAGACACTCGGTACTTATGTTTTTCAGGGGTGCAGCAACTTAGCCTCCGTGGATGCGCCAGTATGCGAAACCATCGCTGAATGCGCATTTGCCCAGCTTTCCGGTCTTACTTATGTTAGCATTCCTGCCTGTAAGAAGATAAGCACACAGGCTTTTATGTCTTGCTCTAAGCTGGAAGAGGTTGTGATGACCGCAGTTGAAAGCGTAGAGACTTTGGCCTTTGGCTGGGACAGTGCGTTAAGAACAGCATCGCTGCCAAACTGTAAATCCATAGCATCTGCTGCTTTTATGAGTTGCACTGCATTAGAAAGCATGGCTTTGCCTCTTTGTGAAAGCTTGGGAGATTCAGTTTTTCAGGGGTGCTCTTCTTTGTCATCTGTTTCAGTGCCAAAAGTAAAAACGGTGGGCAGCGGAGCCTTTGTCAATTGCTCAGCACTTCCTACCATTTCTTTTTCCAGTTGTATCTTAAGCATCGTGGACGGGGCCTTCTACGGAACTACGGCCTTGACGGATATTTACATAGACCGCCTGGAAGGCTATGTGGTAGGAGCTTCTTGGGGAGCAACAGCAGCCATGGTTCATTGGAAACAGCCGGAGGATGCTCCGATTCCGTCAACCACACCCTACCAGAGCTTCAATATTGCTCTTGCCTCTAAAACACTGTCAGACACCTTTTCTGGCGTAAGCGTAAGCTGCCCGGAACTGAAAAGCAATGTGGAGGGCAATGTCAAAGGACTAATCTTTAACTTTACTGTTGCGGGCTATACCCACAGTAAGAATACAGGCCTATATGCGGTCCGTGGCAACTATGACATAAATAAACTTCTGGGGCAGGATTATTCTACTTCGGGACTTAGCGTTGATGCCAATGCCAGCAGGATATTCAGTGACTTGATAGGTGACATGGGGAAAGGCCCTGCTGCCTGTTTCAGTAACTTTATTCCTACCGGCATAAAGTACGCAGACAACAATTCATATAGCGCCATTGAGACTTTTGGTTCGGTTATCCAGAAGCTCTTTGGTTGGACGGATATTGTGCCGACTACCCTTGTTAATGTGTTCGAGCGCAGCGGCATTATTTATGCAGTTGAGCGGGGAAAAGAACCTAATGAAAGTATTGAAATAACTCCGGCAGAAATAGATTACATGACCTATTCAGAAAGCTATAGAAGAATGGATATCCTCTTTGACAGTTCTAAGGACTATTACATCACAGGGGATATTTCTGATGTGGCAGACAGCACAACGGAGGTTACTTCTCCGGCCGTTTACCTATCAGGGCAGTACACGGATAACAGCGGTCAGCAAACTCTAAATTACTCATACGGGCTATTGAAGTCGGAGAACTTTAATTCCACGGATGGGACGGTTGTGAGCTCCACTACCTACGACTACAGCAAAGTATATCCTCCGGCTAATTTAGTAAGCAAGAAACTTAAAAGGACTGAGACAAAGAACAATTCCGATATTCCCAGCCCTTCAGATATAACATCTTTTCCTTATAAGGTTACGGAGACTATAGTTAACAATTCAACTCTGCTTAACAGCATGGCAGTGAACGGAGTTGACCTTATTCAGGCAACAGAAGCCACGTCCTGCGTTAAGAGAGGATATAGCATCATAGACAAGAACGGCACTCAGGAGCCTTGGATGGAAACAGATGAGCATGAGACCATAACCTATTATTCCGATATGGGACAAGGCCAGTGGTCCGTTACTGTCTATAAAGACGGCATCTTTGTGAATTCACAAGTGGTTACCGGCAATCCCGGAGCTCTGGCATCACCCTATGCTATCAAGGAAAACTCAACATATCAGTCGAGGCGTGGCGGTAGGGTTAAGGCTAAGATGGCTAAGCTCTCAGGACGCTTTAACGGCAACATGAGCCTTAACGTGTCTGACCAAGATACAGTGAACAGGATTCGTGATGCCATTGAAGATTTAAATGGCAAGACTGAGGAGAGTATTTCTTTCAGCTATTTGGGAAGCAGAATACTTGATTTCATGTCTACCATTACATATAAAGGCAATATCTACTATTTGGAAAGCAACAACATATCTGTGAAGACGGATGGGACAAGGCAGCAGATTACTATGGTGAGGTGGTATTGATGGGAGTACAGACTTTGGCAAGCTCTATAAGAAAAATAATGGCTAACAGATCGGAAGGCACTGTAACTCAAAGGGGTTATGTTTCCGGCTCCCAGGTTCTGGTCAAAGGCACCTGGTACTCTTATGCCGCAGCCGTGGACGTGGACATTTCAGACGGGGAAACGGTCTGGGTGGTTTTAAACGATACAAAAACTAAAGCCGTGGTGGTGGGAAAATGAGACAGGAAAATGTGTTGGCAGTTAACGGGACAGTGGTTGTTACAGACTCTGGACCAAAGACTCCCATTGGAGATGAGTTGCATAAGGCAGGAGATGTTGTTTGGGTGGACGGTTCCTGCGTTTACGGTCATAAACGTAAGAGTAACCTGCCTGTAGTAATAAGCACTAGCAGTATTGGGGCAAAACGAAAGTATACGGTCTTTGCTTATAAATCCGGTTCCTTCATTCATTTCGTCATTTACGACCTCTTGACCTATGTGCCGATAGTCGATATAGAGTCTAGTTTTTGGACAGTAGGAGAGTTCCGTTTTACCTGTTCTGATGACTGCAAGAAGATGGCATTGCTCTCTCAGACCAAGGTGGATAGTTATTCCACAAGCGGTAATGATGAGATTTGTGAAGTTCAGACCTTTGATTATGAGGAAGGCAGCAAGACATTTAACATCACAAAGCCTAAGGGCGCATATAACCAGATATATCGTTTCCAGTATGATGAGGACAAGCTGGTTATAAAGAAAGCGACCTATGGCTATGTGGGCGGGGACTTCTGTAATTTCGAGACATATAACGATGGAGAACTAATATCTACAAACTCCATAATAGAGAAGTTCACAAACTATATCTCGGGATTTTATTCTGTTATTAGTTTTAATGTTTCTGTGTCGGGAGGTCAGCAGTCTAATGCCGGAGCACGAGATGAAGCATACGGCCTGGCTATGGCTGCCGCAGCAAAACATGGAGAGGACTACACGGCATCTGAACCTAGCTATTGGGTAACGGATGGTCAGGGTGGACCGCCAACCTTCTCACGCTCGGAAAGTCATGGGCTGAGTGATACTCATATTGGCTTTATGAATAATTCCGTCATTAACGATGACAACCTAGTAATCTATGGATATGCGGGAAAATATATGTCGGTAAGAAATGGGGATAATTTTACCAAAACAGAGTATGGACTTACGTTTTCAGAGGTGCTGACAGGAAGTGCCTATCTGTGGAAATATATCGATGCTAATTTTGAAATGCTGCGAATTAGCTCAAGCGTGACCTGCTGGAGCGGTAACATGAGAGAAATGCTGGAGTCATGGATAAGCTATGTTAAGTGCATATCCACGGGAGGATACACAGGGGAGTCTTACAATATTGTGAACAGCACATATAGCGTTGTGAATATCACATCTACTCCTGCAAAAACGGAAACCAAGTCTTACGATATAACCAATGTACTGACGCTTCATGGAGGCATTAGTCTTACGGGTAAGTGCAGCTTAAGCAGCCCATACAACGAGCCGAAGATGTATTATGCTACCTACCTTGTGGGAGATAAGACATTCCCATATAATCCAAGCGCACAGTATAAAGGCTTTGGCCTGACTAATATATTTCCCGATGCTATTAAGATTGCGGAGAACCAAATCCTGACCATTCATGACAAGAAATACTGTATCTGTGATTTAGATACGCAGTCCATTATCCATACAGTTCCCTATGACGTATTGAATTCCACGGCTAATGTGTTTGAGTGGGACAGCGAGGAACTGGGGAACATCATTAATTTTATGCTGCAGATAGTTAGCTAAGCAGAGAGGAGGAATTGCCATGGAAGTATTAGATAAATTGGCCAGTATGGTTATAGGGGCCTTGGTGACTTATGTCCTCACAGAGATCAGGGCAAGAAAGAAAATGAACGAGGCCTTGAAAGCGGGGTTACAGGCTCTATTGCGTGACCGCATTATCCAGGCCTATAACCATTACGTGAAAGAGAAAAAGTGGATACCCATATACGCAAAAGAGAGCCTTTTAGCTTCGTATGAAAGCTATGAGGCTCTTGGCGCAAATGGGGTTATTGACGATTTAATGGCGGAGATTAATGCCCTGCCAAACTACAAGGAGGATGTTACAGATGATAAAAAAGTGGATTAAGAAGTTGACGGATAAGGTGCTGGAGTTTAGGTTAACCCAGCCGGCGGTAAAGCTTGTCTGCAGTGTCATAGCTATCTATGCGCTGCTTATTTTTTTGTTCGTTTTGGGAGTGCTGTTTAATACTAAGGCCATAGGCAAGGTGGATTTAATTAGCATAATCGAGATGGTAAAGGTGCTCTTAGGACCTGCGGCCATAGCGGCAGTTGGCTTTCTAGGTAAGGCCTTCATTGATTCTGACGGGGATGGTATCCCGGACGCATTTGATGAAGCAGAACACAATACAGTACGAGAAACCAAGCCGGGGGAGGGCGAGAAAGAATGTTAAAAGAGATTCAGTTTCAAAGACATAAGCAAAGAATGTATATGCTGGATACGGATTATGCCGAGATGGGAGACTACGAATGCCGGGATGACTTCTGGCCGGGCTATAACTCTAAAGGCCAGGAGCGAGAGAGCCTTCCTAAAGGAACCTATCACGGAATAACTGCCGAGGTGACCAATGGGAAGTATGGACCTGCCTACGGCAATTTTTATATCACCACAGGTGATGAACGTGGCCGAGATATCCACGGAGGCGGGTCCAACAGCCCATGCCCATATGCTGACTACCAAGGGTGGTATAAGACCTTAGGATGTCTACGTATGCAGAACAAGGAAGGCGTGGAAATGTCCGAAGAGATTATTGCCAGCGTAAATGCCGGCATAGATGTTGTTTTGACTGTAGTGAACTAAAGGAGGGAATGGACTTGTGGAATCTATTAAGGAATATTTTAAAGAAAACCGTTGTTTTTACCTTGCTTTGCTTTTGCTGTTCATGGGGTTCATTGTTTGGTGCTATGTGTCAGGCCGAGGAACAACTGACATCAGTGAACGTACCGATAGCACAATGGACAGAATTGAAACAGAAGCTAAGTCAGCAGGAAGTGCTGTTAATGACGCTAGAGGAGAAGTTGAAAATGCTGAAGACTCCATCAGAAGAGCTCAGGACGCAGTTGAATCTGGCCAAAGAGCAGCTGAGGAAGTCTCAGACAGAATTAGCGAATGCCAAGAACTCGCTAGTGAAAGCCGAAAGCTCAATACAGATATTGCAGACCTCATTAGAGACATTGAGGCTGCAAATAGAAAAAGAACGCAGGATTCAAAAGAGAGTACTGTGGCAAAATAGGGTATGGAGCTTGATAGGCGGACTGGGGATTGGAATGGTGGTGGGGAGATAAAAAGATTGTATATTAGTGCATGGTAGGTAATGAAAAAAATATTAAAGTGTAGTATAATAAAATTAGGTTATTTTTAATATGGTTACGGATTATTGAACAACTATGGATATGCATAAAGTTTTTTAAAACTTAATAGTATGCATAGTTAGATTTAATTATGCGAAATACTAAAAAAATGAGAGGGGCTATGCGATGAGAAAAAGTTTGAGAAAGACGATGCTTCTGATTTTTTTGTTATTATTCCTTGTTCCTTGTGTGTCTTTTGCGGCGGATTATAATGCTCAAAAAGTTGTAGAGGAGTGTACCACACTCATCTATGCGTTTCCTAAAGTCCCTGATGCATATTTAAGACGAGGCGTCGCATATGTAGATTTAGAAAAATATGATAAGGCAATAACGGATTTCAACGAAGCTATTAGGCTAGATTATAAAATGGCGGAGGCATTTCTGCAACGAGGTTCAGTTTATGCAATGCTAAAAAATAATGATAAAGCAATAGCGGATATCTCATCAGCTATTGCACTTGATCCTCATAATGAAGGCGCGTATATGTTAAGAGCAACAATAAACGGAGAACTAAAAAAGTTTAATCTGGTTATTGACGATTGCAACAAAGCAATTGCGTTAAAACCGGACTTTGCTATAGCTTATGCAGTAAGAGGTTTTTCCTATATAAAAATAGGAAAAAAAGAATTAGCAGAACAAGATTTTAAACGAGCTGTAGAAATAAATCCTGAATTAGCCAAGATGATTGAAGACGGGAAAAAAGAATAAATACAAAAAAGGATGTGTGGATAATGAAAAAATAGGACTGATGGTTGCATTACTCTGTTTGTTGTTTTGTGCTACAGCAAGTGCACAATATGACGAAGTGCTTAATAGACTTCAAGGAAATTGGTATAATCCTCAAGGGCAAGTTGTGGTAAGTTTTGACAATGGATATATAAATAATTGTGAAATAGTAAATGTAAGACCGGGTTCAGGCGGAAAATACGTTGGAGGATACTATTTTACGATTCGTGAAAATGCTGGGACTAGAGAGTTGTATATATTCGTACATCTTTCACAAGGCAACTGTTCTGGTTATGGAAAGTATATTATTCTTGAAAATGACGGAATTAGGCTTGTTCAAGGTTAACGGAGCACCAGAGTACCTTGTGCCCAGCGCTGAAAACAAGATGAGTGAAGACGTAAACAAGTAACAAAAAGTAAGACTGGTTCATTCGGAGAAGATTTTTATGAAAGGGCTAAGCCTATGAAGGATTATTATGCAATATTAGAAGTTCACCCTAAAGCATCTCAGGCAGTTATAAAAAAAGCATATATTACTTTAGCAAAAATATATCATCCTGATACGACTAAGCTTGATAAACAAATGGCAGCGGCCAAGATGGCTGATATTAATGAGGCTTATCATGTCCTTTCTAATCCGGATAAAAGGGCAGAATATGATTTGGGATATAGCGGAAATAGTAACACAACACAGAACCAGGAATATGAATCAAATAATAGCCAAACTTGGCAAGAAAACAAAGAAGAGCAAAAGGAACAAAATCAATATAATTATTCGCCTTCCGATAATACAGAATATTACCAAGCTAATGAATCACAGGGTTGCTTAGTTAAGTTCTTTAAGTTGCTGATACGCATTGCAATCATCATTGTTGTTTTTATGGTAGCCAAGAATTTCTTTTGGGGTTCGTCTAACCATTCTACAAAAGAGCCAAGTAATATTTTATCAGACAGTCTAAAAAACACTAATGATGAAAATAAGGGTACAAAGAATTTTTCGGAAAAGAATAATGATAAAGTTTTGCCACAGGGGCAATTATCACAGCAAATTATTCATGTGGAGCCGGCATTAAAACTACAATATATTCTAGGAGACTCTGCTCAGTTAACGAATACAAAAGAAGACAACGAAGCCTTGTTTAAGTGGTATTCTGATTATAAATACAACGTTGAAATTATCGTTGTAATCGTAAAAAACACCAATAGTTCTGGAACTGCATTCAACAAGGAGCTTGCACTGCAGGAGAAAAATATATGGGAGAATGAGTCCAAAAAACGTCGCACCAGAAATTATCAAAGTGATATTTATAGACTGGGTAATGGTTATGTAATCACCCAGCAAGGAATGGATAATAATAACGTTGTTACCTATGTTGTTATGGGTGGTGTGGGGAGGCATGTGTATAATATCGCAATAAAAGGCAATGACAAGGCGACCTGTTTAAACTATTTATATGCTATGGCATATAGTGTCTCTAATAATACTCAATCTGGAGGAATTACATCTGAAGAAGCTAGAGGCTGTGTTACAGGGTATATAAATGCATTGAACGGAAGACGTTTCAGAGAAGCATATAATAAGCTTTCAACGGATTGGCAGGGTGACTTCCAATATGAAACTTGGGTACGTGGATATGATAATACTATTTCTCAGCGCATTGATTCAGCAGAAATAGATAACGCAAATAGTGATTGTGTGACAGTTAACTTTGTGTTGAAATCAACGGACAGAAATAGTTCTGGTGGTACTATAAACAGGACATTTCAAGGAACTTGGGATGTTATCAGAGAAAATGGTAAACTGGTTCTTGATAATCCGAATGTAAAAGTAGTTAATTAAACATGATCAATTGATATAATGGGGAAGCCAAAGGGGGAATTTGAAATGAAATTAGCAAAATCTTTTCTATGCTGTTTATTGGTAATGAGTTTGGCTGGTTGTGGGTCCAGTAGTTCAGACCTTGCTAAAAAAGCAGTAAGCTCTGTTTCACAAAAAGTAAATGAATTGGCACCAAGCAGTATTCCCAAGGAAACCTTAGACCGTTATAGTGTAATAGCAAAAAGAAATAATTTGAATGAATCGCAATTAAGAGATATTGTTGCTATATTTATAAAATGCGGTCTAGGTCCAGAGAGGCTCAAAAAGGTAGATAATCACGAAATAACAGTCGGTTCGCTCAGCAATGAATGTGATTGTGTAGAGCAATATACCTATTCAATATCTTCAGGAAAGCTTGTTAGCATTAACGCATCTCTTGGAAGTGGTATTATATATGCTGATGGTAAAGTGAAAAGAAATGTAAGCGAGTTTTTCTTTAAAAAGGAAAATGTGGAAAAAGTAAGGAATGAAGCATTAAAAAAGTATAAGGAATATTTAAAGAAGGAACATGGAGATAATTTCAAAGATGTTAAAATTGCCAGTGCGTTAGAATTTTGGTATGGTACGTCAAGTAAAGATAAATCATTGGTTTTTACAAAGTCGGAAGGGGAAAATCCCACTTTTCCTGTTTTGTATGATTTTTCTATGACCAGGGAGATTTATGGACAAGAAGCAAAAAAAATAAATGCAAGTGCAAATTTTTTGGTAACCAGTGATGGAAAAATTACCGAGATGAACGCAGTGGATGAACTAAATAGAAAAGGCACATGGAAACAGTTTGAATTGGCAATTAAAGGTGTTGATTTTAAAATTAATGGGGCTCCGGGATATATAAACGATACTGAAATTAATTTTAGAGAGTCGCCTAGTACTCGTGCAAAAATTTTAGGCGTCTTTAATAAGGATGAGAAGGTTACAATTTTAGGAAGCAGTGGAGATTGGATAAATATAAAAAGAAATGATGGAAAAGTTGGCTGGGTGCATAGAAAATTTGTAGCAAAAAATAATTAAAGAAATTTGCAAAATGACAATGATGTGAGACTGACTAATGCTGGTGAGTATCACAATTACGAACAGGAGAGGGAAATTAAATGAAAAAGATTGCAGTTATCTTGTGTGCTTTAATGTTAATGACTTCTACTTGTTGGGCAATAACAGCGGAGCAGATAGCTCTTGGGGGTGTCACACTTGGGTGTACAAGTGATTATGTAGTTGGCATCTATGGGAGGCCTGATAGCGTTACTCACTCTAATAATCCGGATCATGGACCCACAACGACGTATAAATACGGCGATAGCTTATCTGTAACCTTTAGAAATCACGATGGCATTGCTGTATCTGTGGTAAGTTCAGGCAATAATGGTTTAGTTACTCCTGATGGAATCAAGGTAGGTTCATCCGTATCAGATGTTTATGCTATTTATGGGGTATCACAGCGTGCTAGCAACAAAAGCATATTTTATATAGCACCTAATTCAGGAAAGTCTATAACTTTTGTGGTTAGCGGCAATAATGTCTCTGAGATAAGACTTTGGAAATTTTGATTAATTTTGTTTGGGGAAAGTTAAAATTCAATTTTAAAAGTTGGATGAAGTATATACAACTAATAGATTTGTAAACTCGCAAGTAAAACTACTATTAGGAGGTAGAAACATGGACTTTGAGAAAATTGCAAATTATGTGGGGAAAGCAACAAAAAAGGAGGAAATTAGGCAACGAGAGGTTGCAATGCGTGTTTTTGAGAAAAAGCTTGAGGAAGCAGAACGAAAAGGAAAAGATCCTGCTAAAATTAGGGAAATAAAAGAAAAAATGAAAATGATGAGGAAGAAAACTGAAGATATGAAACGTGGTTTGTGATTGCTGAAGCGATATAGTGAGAGCATATCAATTAAAATAAAGGGGGGAATATGTATGGCAACTGAACGTGCAACATGTCCACATTGTGGGCAAAAAGGGATAATAACGTATAGAATTGACGATTCAAATGTTTCTGTTTCCTATGCAACTTGTACTAAATGTGGTAAAAGAATGAAAGTTAAACGTGGCAAAGGTATTTTTGAAGTTACTCCAGCTTGATATTTCTTGTGGAAAGATAGACAAGGAGAAAAACTATGACATGGAAAAGAGTTCCGGCAAATATGAAAAGATGTGCTTTCTGCAGTCATTGGGCTGATCCAGGTTGTAGTCATGTACATGTTATAAACGTGAATGTATTGGAGTTTGATGCATCAGCAAAAGAAATTTGCCCGATTTATAATAAGTTTACACCAAAGGGTGCAGAAGGCTTTTGCGGCAAGTTCTTGAAAAAAAAGCTGCTTTAGTGGATATGAGATGTTAATTGGGGGAGACGCCAGATGTTAAACAGTATACAAAAAGTTTCTGGAAGTATGGATTTGCCAGTATTGGCGGTAATAATTGTTATAGTGTGTTTATTGAAATTTAAGGGCGCACCATTAAAAGCAATTATTGGAGCATCGCTTTTAATTGGAATTGGATTAATGTTGTTCAATACATCTCTTGGAATAAACATTATTAAGTTTGCGATATTTGCTTGGTTTGTATCTGTCGCAGCAGGTTTATTTATCAAGAAATAAACGGCTTTAAGTGTATATTTCTTTAAATTGCATTTTTCATAGGTATAAGTTATCCAGGCACTTAAATTAAGCGGCTCACAGGCCATTTAACGAGGTCAATTTAATAGTGAAAACATGATTATAAGGCTACTTACGGAATTCCCGTAGATGGCCTTATTTTTTACGTAAAATAGCCTCCATGATAATTATTGTGGTATAATTATTGAGAATAGCGGATGTATGCACTTTTAAACTTACAGATTGGGGTGGACGTTCATAATGGCTGCAATTAAGAATTTGCAAAGGATATCTTTGAAAGATAATAAGGAAATTACTGAAAAAGTAATCCAGGACTATATTTATGAAAACTCAGATGTATTAGGTTTAGGGGATCTTACGCCTATTATGAAAGAAAAGTCTCAACCTCAAGGAGGAAGACTTGATCTATTATTCTCCGATAATGATAAAACAAGATATGAAGTTGAACTACAATTGGGCAGTACAGATCCAAGCCATATAATTAGAACTATTGAATATTGGGACGCGGAGAAAAAAAGATATCCGCAATATGACCATTGCGCAGTTATTATTGCAGAAGAAGTTACTGGAAGATTTCAAAATGTTATCAATCTTTTCAATGGTACAATACCACTTATTGCTATGCAGATAGCAGCATATAAAACATCCGATGGAACTATAGCTTTGATATTTACTAAAATTATTGATAGGCTTAATCTGGCTTCGGACGAAGAAGAAGTTGTGATTCCTACTGATAGGAATTATTGGGAAGATAAATCAACGCCCAAAATGATGAGGCTAATGGATGAATTATTTGATGCTTTAGGTGAAGTTAAAGATGGGTACGAGTTGAAATATAATAAGTTTTATGTAGGATTATCCAAGGACGGTGTGGCCAAGAATTTTGTTTCATTCATTCCTAAAAAAGCATTCTTGTCCCTAAGAATCAAGTCTTTTCAAAATCAAGAGGTTGAAGACGAGCTAGATAAAAGAGGTATTGATATTTCGTATAATTCAGCATGGAATAGATATAACTTAAAAATTCGTGCTATAGCAGATTTTAAATCCAATCAAGAATTGCTGATAAAGCTAGCATCAGATGCCAAGGAGCGCTTGGAAAGCTAATCGCTTTGAAAAAACATATATGTATAAAACTATCTGCGCTCTGTCGAAGATAAAAATGTATATTTCTTTAAATCAAATTTTCACTTAGATACAAGTTATCCAACCACCCAAATTAAACGGCTCACAGGCCATTTAACGAGGTCAATTTTATAATAAAAAAGAGTTTATAAGGCCATTTACGGAATTTCCGTAGATGGCCTTATTTTTTTGCGCTTTTTTTCAACACCGTCCTTTTGGGGTACTTTTCAAGGCTACTAGGTGAGAGTAGAAAAGAATGAAGCTCTCGGAAAGGAGTAGCCCATGAAACACAATCTCAAGATTAATGTTTCTAAGGATTCACAGGCTTGTGGGATTGTATCCTGCCGCAGCATCACCATACGGGACAGGCTGCTTAAGCTGCTGTTTGGCGATAAGCACAAAATCACCGTTCTAATACCCGGCGACAGCGTGGATGAGCTCACAATCTGTGAAAAAAAGGAAGGAGGGACAAAGGATGAACGAGGACAAACGAATGAGTGAAATTGCCAAAGCTTTTACAGCATTGGCGAACAGTCTGAATGCCGTAGCTGATGCGATGGTGAAAAAACAGGCTGAAGAAGTGAAGAACAAGGCGGAGGCTCCTGTGGCCAAGAAAGAAGAAGAGCAGTTTACCCTGGAGCAGGTAAGGGCGGTACTGGCAGGAAAGTCTAAGAATGGCCATACTGCAGAAATCAGACAGTTGCTTGTCAAGCACGGGGCGGATAAGCTTTCAGCCATTAACCCGGATGAATACCGGGCACTTATGAAAGAAGCGGGTGAACTGTAATGGCAAAGCACGCTATATTATCTGCATCATCAAGCTACAGATGGATGAACTGCCCGCCTTCGGCAAAGCTCTGCATCAGTTCGGATGACAAGGCAAGCGAGTATGCCCAGCAGGGTACGGATGCCCATAGCCTCTGCCAGTACAAGCTGGAGAGCGCCCTGGGGCGAAAGATAAAAAACCCTGTGGAAGACCTTTCTTTCTACGATGCAGAAATGGAAGGAAGCTCCGAAGGCTATACTTCCTTCATTATGGAGCTAGTGGAAAAGGCGAAATCAGACTGTGCCGACCCGTTGGTTCTGGTTGAGCAGAGACTTGATTTTTCCAGGTTTGTTCCGGACGGGTTCGGTACAGGAGACTGTGTCATAGCGTCTGACAAAACTTTGGCTATCTGCGACTTGAAGTATGGCAAGGGACTATTGGTAGAAGCAGAGAATAATCCTCAGCTCATGTGCTATGCGTTGGGAGCCTTGGAGATGTTTGACGGCATCTACGATATTGATAACGTAAGCATGACAATCTATCAGCCGAGAAGGGAAAACATCAGTACCTTTGTTCTTTCGAAGGAGAAACTCCTAGAATGGGCAGAAAATGTGCTTGTTCCCGCTGCAAGGCAGGCCTTTGAGGGTACGGGTGAATTTAAGGCAGGCGACCACTGCAGGTTCTGCAAGATAAAAGCCACCTGCCGGAAACGGGCTGAGTACAGCCTTGAGCTTGCCAAGTATGACTTTTCCATGCCGGCAACTCTGGAGGATGATGAAATAGAAAATATCCTCTCTAAAGCAGAAGGTTTGGTTTCCTGGGCAAATGACATCAAGGAATTCGCACTGAAAGCAGCTATCAGCGGCAAGGAGTGGACTGGATGGAAAGTAGTGGAAGGACGTTCCAACCGTAAGTATACGGATGAAGATGCCGTGGCCAAAGCAGTGAAAGAGTCAGGCTTCAACCCCTATGAGCAAAAGCTTATGGGCATAATGTTGTCCGGCACATTAATTTAGGCAGCATTCGTCACTTTAAA
>DAIQMR010000034.1:0-16818 GCA_036788835.1 Acidaminococcaceae bacterium | reverse complement strand
TATTTGACTGAAAAAGAGCTTTTCTGGGGAAAAGAATCTGACGATTAACAATATGGTTTGGTTCAAAGACCTTAAAGGCATTCATGTAAAAGTAAATGATAAGTTCTGCGAAGTTGTGGGGAAGAAGCGAGATGAGGTAGAGGGACACGATCACTGTTCTATCTGGAATATAGACCCGGAAGAATACAAAAAAGGTGAGTTTGTCTGTATGGAAACAGAAGCCCCTGTTATTAATCAAGGGAAAAGCTTTATGTTTGAAGAAAAGGTTAAACAGGGAGATGGCATGCATTTTCTGAACACCTATAAATCTCCTGTTTTTGACAAAGAAAACAAGGTTATCGGTACAGTAGGGTATGCCCGGGATATTACAGATATTTGGAATGAGGGAACGGAATTACGGCTTATTTTGAATTCCTTGCCCATGGCTCTTATGGTAACAGATACCGAAGATATTGTTAAAGTTGTAAATACGGGTTTTTGTGATATTTTCGACATAAGGCCGGAATTGGTAGAAGGACAGTATGCCAGTCATTTGCAGGAAGAAGCTCAAAACAGTAAGATTAGCCTGATAAAACGTGAAGAAAAGGCCGATGAAGCTACATTGATTTTCGCTTACATCAATGAACAGGGGGAGAATCTTATCATTAGTTCTTCCCGGAAGACCTTGCAAAATGGCGAGGGAAAAATCTTAGGCTATATGTACAGTTTTGAAAATCTAGTAAAAGAACGTCAAGAGGCAGCAACCAACTATAAAAATTCTATCACCGATGAATTAACGGGTACATTTAATAGACGGCATTATCGTGCCATGGTTGGTGAATACGTGCAAAAAGGCGTGAAGTTTACCGTGGCGGAAATAGACTGTGATGATCTTAAATCCGTTAATGATAAATTCGGCCATGCCACGGGGGATGATTATTTGCAGACAATAGTGGACGTTATTCAAGGGCACATGGTGCAAGGAGAGTCCCTGTGCAGAATCGGCGGTGATGAGTTTGTTTTTCTGAGTACTGAAAAGAACAAAGAAGAAATGCTTACCATGTTGAACAATGTCAACCAACAGCTAGTTGAACGTAAGCTCCGGTATCCTGCCAGTATTAGCTTTGGGGCAGAGACAATGCAGAGCATTAATTTTGACGAATATCGTAAATGTATCCATTATGTGGACCAGCAACTTTATAACATGAAAAGAAATAAAAAGATCAAAGAATAAAAAGATTAAAGAATAAAAAGATTAAAGAATAAAAAGATTAAAGAATAAAGAATAAAGGGAAGAGGGCTAGAAGATGCTGCAAGAAAAAAGGAAAACACACAACTTCATGGCTCTCTTTTTTTTCTTTTTGCTTTTTTTGCCATGCCTTGTTTCGGCACAGGATAAAGAGCGGCGTGTGCCCTTGCGGGTGGGGTATGTGGAGGAAAAGTCCTATTTCTATAAAGATGCTTACGGAGAGTATGACGGATATATTAGTGAGATCCTGCACAGTATTGCGATGTTTGGCAATTTTGATTTGGAGATTGTGGAGTTTCCTAATTATGCCGAGGAAAACAAGGCTCTGGATGCCGGTTGGATTGATGTGGAAACTGCAGTACCCAGAACGGAAAACGGGGAGAAGCGATATGCTTTTTCCAATCTGCCTACGGCTACGGTAGTTCTCTCACTATTGGTTAATGAGAATGATGCCAGATATGAATACGGTAATGCCGCTTCTGTTAATAATATGCGGGTTGCCACAGTAACAGATGATGCGGCAGCAACTTATTTTCTGGAATGGTGCCGGAAGAATGCTCTCTATCCCAAGGTGCAATATTATCCTACTATTGGGAAGGCATTATCTGCCATAAAGGATGGGAACGCAGACGGTATAATATGGGATAATACTGTTATGCCAGGCTGTCAGCCTCTATTGCATTTTGCCAATATGCCATGTTATGCCATGTTCAATAAAAACAAAATGGAAATTAAGCGGAGCTTCGATGATGCTTTAGAACAATTGCTTTATGCTCAGCCTATGTATGAGCAGCAATTGTATTATGAGCATGTCATTTCCGGTGTCCATATTAAGAGTGTTCTTTCCGATGTGGAAAGAGAATATTTGAAGACACATAAAAAATTTATAGTAGCAATGACAGAACAGTCTCCGCCCTATTTTCACAAGGACCTGGGGGAGAAACCGACCGGGATTCTTCCGGCTTTTTACGATGCTTTGGGCAAGAAGCTGGGCATTGATTTCGTGTATAAAATATATCCTAATACTACAGCGGCAGAAGACGCCGTTGCAGGCGGACAGGCTGATATCCTGGGAATTTATAGCGGCAGCCCCCGTTTCGCTTCCGGACGGAAATTGCGGCTGATTGGCCTTACGGAGAATCAGCCAATGGTGAAAATAACTAAGTTCGGGAAAGAGAACGGGAAAGTAGCTGCTATTTTAACAGGCGATAAATCTGTTTTAAAGGACAAGTTAGTCATAGATTATGGCTTTCATGTTATTGAGTTTCCCACAGCCAAGGAATGTTTTGCTGCCGTTCAGCAAGGGGCGGCGGATTGCATGGTATGCGATAATATTATGGCTAATTGGCTGTTCAACAACAACAGAACAGATGATTACAGCCTGACTACCCTTGCAGCTCAAAGAAGATTATATATGGCGGTTTCCCCGGACAATCTGGATATTTATAGAATCCTGGCTCATGAGTATAGGGTCATGAATCCGAAGTTTGCCAGTTTTATAGCATCTAATATTTTCGTAAAGGAAAGTCTGATGACCTTTATTGAAAAGATGCCTATCTGGGGAGTGGTGGTTTTTGCCGGTATAATGACTGTTCTGGTTGTTCTGCTTATAGTTCTGTTGGTAAGTTTGCGGCGGCATTATCAGGAAAAGGTCTTACTGGCTGATAAAAAGGCGGAAAATGATAAGGAAAAAATAAAACTGGAAAATTTAAAGAAAAACGCAGATGAAAAAAATCTGTTCTTCTCCAATATCAGCCATGATATGAGAACTCCTTTAAATGCCATTATCAGCTATACTTATTTGGCGAGAAAACAAGCAGCTGAGCCTGAAACCAAAGATTATTTAGAGAAAATCAGTATGTCAGGGAAGCTGCTTCTGGAGCTTATTAATGATACTTTACTTATTTCCAAGATTGCCAGCGGCAAGCTGGAAATTCAGGCCGAACCCGTTACCACTGCTGAAATCAATAAAGTTTTGGCGGCTGATATTAGCAGTGCCGCTGCCGAACGTGGGGTTATTTTCACCATGGATGACAGTAGGCTGCGGCCCCGGACAGTTATGGCCGATAAGGTGAAAATAGAAAAAATCGTACTTAATTTATTGTCCAACGCAGTGAAATTTACTGCTGCCGGCAAACATGTATGGTATATAGTAGAAGATGATCCGGCAGGAGGCCCCAGTCCCGATATTCTCTGTACTATACGGGATGAAGGCATCGGTATGTCAAAGGAATATCAGCAAAAACTTTATACACCATTTGTGCAGGAAGGACGGCCCGGCTACGAATCACAGGGTACGGGTCTGGGACTTTCCATTGTTAAACAGCTTACAGATTTATTAGGCGGCACTATTACCATGGACAGTGAAAAGGACAAGGGTACAACTTTCCGCCTGCGTTTCCATATGCAGGAGGTGGCACCACAGAAAGAAATAGAACAGGAAAACTGGACGGAAGAGGATTTAGCTTGTCTCAAGGGGAAAAAGGTGCTGCTCTGTGAGGATAATAAGATTAATATTGATATTGCCACAAGGCTGATGCAAGCAAAGGGGATGCTTGTAGATGCAGCAAAAGACGGTAGAGATGGGGTAGACAAATTCAAGGCTTCTGCTCCCGGTTTTTATGCAGCTATCCTGATGGATTTGCGGATGCCTGTACTAAACGGCTATGAAGCCACAAAAGAATTGCGAGAACTAGCCAGGGAAGATGCTAAGACCATACCTATCATAGCTATGACGGCAGATGCTTTTGAAGAAGATGTAAATAGGTGTCTGGAGGCCGGTATGAGCGACCACGTGGCAAAGCCCATTGAGCCTCGCAAACTTTACATGGCATTAATCAGCGCGGTAAAAGGCAGATAACAGAGTCACAAAAAAACAGTGGATGCAACAGTAATGACTATTTTGTCATTGTTGTTACATCCGCTGTTTTTGTTATTTACGAACGCTATTTCAAATTATTATTGTGATTTTTGTTTTGCTTTGGTTAGGTACCGAGTTAATGTTTCATAGAGCTTTTTCGGTTCAATGGGTTTGGATAAATGCCCATTCATGCCGCATTGAAGGGAGGTTTTCACATCGTCTTCAAAAGCGTTGGCAGTCATGGCAATAATGGGAATGGTTTTAGCATCTTTTCTGGACAGTGCCCTGATTGCTTTGCTTGCCTCCCAGCCGTTTAAGAGGGGCATTCTTATATCCATGAGAATGGCATCAAAACGTCCTGCAGGAGAGGCCGAAAACTGGTCAAGGGCCTGTTGCCCATTGCTGACGGGAACAACCTCAACATGTTTTTTCTCTAAAAGACGGGTGGCAATCAAGGAATTAAGAGGATGATCTTCTGCTAACATGACACAGGCACCTTGCAGCAGGCTTTCGTCGGCTTTCACCATAGAATCTTTCTCTGTGGGGGCTGCTTTCAGGCGATATTTATAAGGCAATTCCAAAGTGAAAGTGGAGCCCTTCTTTAATTCGCTTGCAACTTTTACTGTACCGCCCATAGCAGTAATAATCTTTTTTACTAGAGTCAGACCTAGGCCCGTCCCCTGAATTGCATTGGTTTCAGCGTTACGCTCTTGAGTAAAGGGCTCAAAAATGTGTTCTTGGAACTCTTTACTAATGCCACAGCCTGTATCAGTAACAGTAATTTCATCAACGGCGTTGCCATTTTCTTGTGATTTGTTCCTGATTTCCAGGGAAACAGTACCTCCTTCCGGAGTAAATTTGTAAGCATTATTCAAAAGATTGATTAACAGTTGCTTTGTGCGCATGGCGTCTACATAAAACTCTACGCCGGAATGGGTCTTCGATGGTTTCACAACATGAAAATGCAGACCTTTTTTCAGCATCTGGGATTCAATCATCTGCACACTGGAATCAATAACCTCCAGGGGAGAAATCCATTCATAATGAAGCTCGAATTTATTACTTTCGATACGGCTCATATCCAGAATATCATTAATGATGCCTAGCAAGTAATCACTGGAAGAATCAATTTGTTCCAAATAACGAAGGGCAAGCTGAGGATTATTGAGAACTTCATCCTGAGCTAATTTGGACATACCTATAATGGAATTCATGGGGGTACGGATTTCATGGCTCATATCCGACAGGAAGTCAGACTTAGCAGCGCCGGCCCGTTTGGCCTCGGCCAAAGCATTTCCCAGTGCAAGCTTCTGTTGCTGTTCCTGTTGTTGGGAGGCTGTATAATCCTGAACGGCACAGAGAATACTCCGTTTGTCGTTTCCCGGATAGGAATAGGCCATGCGTTTGTAGCAGAGCTGTCCGTTAATCAATAAGGAATAGCTGGTAATATAAAGAGAATTTTTTGCCAGGTGTTTTTTAATAGAGGGGAGGGAATTTTGTTCTATGATTTCTTCCACATTGCTTTCCTGACAATTCTTCCGTAAGTAGCCAACAACAGTGTCCATAGTAATTTTTGCGTGCTCCGGCCAAGCAGGGAAAGTAACGTTGGCGGGAAGATACATGAGCTGCAGTACGGATGTAGCCGTGTCAATAATAAAAATAACATCATAATCACTGGAAACAAGAGTGTTTACAACCTGCTCATATTGTTTTTCCCTGCTTACATCACGTGCCATCAGGATAGCTTCCAAATCGCCTGTGTAAGGATTATTCAGCAGTTCACAGCTTGTTTCCACCCAACCCTGCCGATGGGAAAGCTTGTGGCATAAACTGAGATGAGATTTGTTTTCTTGATTGGCTTTCCGGAGATTAGCAAAACTAAATAAAGCCATAAACTCCTGCCGCTCCTTTTCATCAGGAATGCTGGAACAGATAATCTTCAGCATCTCTTTGGCTGTTGTATTTGCCTTCAGATTCCGAAGGAGAATACTGGCACCGGTAGATTCCGTTAAGATGTTTTTAGTCAGGTTAATAGAAACCAAACCCAAAGTATCTTTGGTAATAGCCTTGTGCAGGGACAGACGCTCCTCATAGTTCTGTTCCTGTTGTTTCTGCTTTGTAATATCAATAGAGGTACAAATAGACTGAATTATAGGACCTGAGATATTTTGAATGGGGGTATAAGTAATCTTTTCCCAGCGAAACTCATTGTTAGGGTCTTCTAAAGAACGGAGATAAATTTCACCCACAGCATACTTCCCGGCCATGGCATCGTCACAGAGGCTTTTTGCGTCGGCCAGACTGTTGGGATGGATTTCTATAAAAGAAGAATCGAAGAGGGAATACGGGAAGTTGGTAATAATATCAAAGGTAGAGGGAAACTTAGTGGCACTGTGCATCAAGGTTTGCGTTCGGGTGGGTATATCAAGTTCCCAGGCTGAGATGTGAGTTGCCGTCAGAGCCGAAACCAGCAGAGACCGACTGTTGGATAAATTATTCTGCAAATTGATGAGACTGCTTACATCAGAGAAGGAACTGTAAATGGTCATATCATTATCGCTGCGCCGTTCCACCACGGCACCTACCAAACGAATCCAAATAAAGTCTCCCTGATCCTTGGGAACACGAAAAGAAACATCGACGAAATCCTGACCTTTGGCCAGGGGCTGCAAGGCCGCTTTGACAATCTTAGAATCGTCATCCCGTATCATTTTCAGAATGTCGGTACCTATGTAATGAGCCCGTTTGGCACGAGAGGAGTCTATTATACGGTAGTAGCCGTCGTTGATATATTTTAAAATCAAAGCACCATTTTTATAATCATAAATTCCCACACCACCGGGGATATTATCCAAAAGCTTTTTCATTTTTTCCCGCTGCCGGTATTCTTCTGTTTGGTCAGAAAAATAGAGAACGTAGGCATCAACACCGTTCCAATTTACGGATTTACCTTGGATAGTGAGATGGATGTCCCCGGGGCGGACTGCCATAAAAGAGCTGAAAGTGTCTGCCGGAAGGGCATCCACTTGTTCTTGGGTAAAAATCTGCCTATCTTTGGGAACAAGGTCAAAGATACATTGACCGCTGATAACTAAATTCTCAGGAATATTTTCTATCCTGCGCCAGGCAGCATTACAGAAAAGCACCCGGCGGGATTTTTTCGCTGAGATACAGATGCCTACGGGAGCCCCTTCCACTACCTGCCTGTAAAGCATGGATTCGTCCGCAGGCTGAGTGAAGATAGCATAATAGACGGGACAGCCGTCTTCTTCCTGAATTTTTGTGGCTGTTATATGGCACCAGCGGATTTCCCCATTTTTGGCAGCATAACGAAAAGTAGAATTAATGGGCTCACCATTGCTGCTTTTCTCTTTGAATAAAGCTATGAACTGGGGATAGTCTTCCGGTATGACTGTTTTGTAGAAGATTTCTTCATCCTGCAGGCAGGCTTCCATTTCCTCCCTGGTTCTATCGCTTAAGCGGGCAAAACCATCGGTAAAATATTTCCAGATAATGGTAGTGCCTACTTTGATAATGGCAACTCCCCCGGGCAGGGCATTAATCAAGCTTTCCAGCATAAGAGATTTTTCTTTCTGGTCATCAATGCCGACTAAAGGGCCAAGCACTCTCTGCATATTACCGTATACTTCAGTTATATCAGTGGTAATAGAAAGGAGCAAAGAAGTTTCTGCACTCTGATGCAATACCGCATACTTGCAGGATACCCAGCGCAGTTTTCCTTCCCTGGTGCGCAGACGGTATTCTATTTCACCGGCTTTTTCTGTTTTCAGGGCAATCTTCATCTCATTTTGCAACCGCTGAGAATCTTCTTCGTAAAGAACCTTGTCCAATAGGCCTTTTAAGTTGGTTCTGTATTCTTCCGGGGTATACCCGGTTAATTGATAGACGTCTTCATTAGCGTAAACAAGTTCAACTCCGTCAGGATTGACAGATACAATGGTAATACTGGAGCCTATGTGTTCAGCTAAAAGTGCCAGATTGGCACTGGCTTTTTTCTCTCTGGTTACATCTAAAAAAGTTGTAAAAACATATTTTTTGTTATCTATGGTAACGTGGGAGGCATTGAGCTTTACCCAAACTAAAGTGCCGTTTTTGCACAGAATACGGTACTCGTAATCGGCGGCACAGCCGAGAGATTCAAGTTCTTTCTCTACGTTGGCTACAAGAGGCCGGTCTTGAGGATAGATTATGGCTTCAAAAGAATTAGCGGCAATAGCCGCGAATTCTTTTTCTGAATAGCCGATAATCTGATAAAAAGTGCGGTTAAGATAAAAAGGATCACCTGCTCCCGGCACAAAGAGACCTATGCCACAGGGAGCATAATCTAACAATGGAGCTAAATCTTTAAAATTCTTTAACATAGCGGCACCCTCAAATGTAAATAGAATATTAACAATAAACATATTATAACATAAAATATTAAAATAAAAAATATTATAATATAAGATATTGTAATATAAAAGTGTGACAGAGGGAGGTTCCCTTTGTCACACTTGAGCTTTCAGTGCCTTTTTAAGTTCAAGGAGCTGGTTTCTAATTATTTCACACTGCCGCCAAGGCATCACCCATAGCTTTGCAGCTGGCTAAAGCTGCGTCATCGGGAGCACTGTTGGCAATAATGGGGGACACTACTAATTTAGCGCCGGAACTCTCGGCATCAGTCTTCCAGGTCTCCATCCATTCCCCGGTACCCCAGCCATAGGAGCCGAAAAGGGCGATATTTTTGCCGGAGAGTTTTTCTTTCACAGCATCCCACATAGGCTGGAATTCTCCTTCTTCTAAAACCTCGGCTCCCATGGCGGGACAGCCGAAAGCCAGGGCGGCAAAATCACCGGGTTCTTTGCCGGTAAATTCACCGGCGGTAAACAAAGAGACCTCCGCCCCTTTAGTCTTGGCTTCTTCGGCAATAGCCTGTGCCATAGTTTCTGTATTACCTGTACCGCTCCAATAAACAACTGCTACTTTACTCATAAAATACACAACCTTTCTTTTATATTTGTTAATATTGAACATCACGTAGTGTCTACGGCAGTCATTAAACAGCCAAGGTTAATTGTTCCAGGGACTTGCCCTGGTAATAACTGATTAAATAAGCTCTGATACAGCATCGGCATTTTTCAAAATACCCCAAGGCCCGGTAGGGGTCCTTATAGGCTTTCCAACAACCGGCACATAATCCGGGAGCATGGGGAGCGTCTATGTACGCCTTGACCTCATCCAAAGGATACCCTAAGAGCAGGCCGATTTCATGGGGAAAGTCCTGACCATTATGAAGTCGTCCCGCCATTTCCTCAATGATTTCCAAAGGACAGGTGGTAGGTATAAAGCCCCGTTGCTGAAAAAAAATCTGAACATCATCTTTGCCAAGAACACCTTGGAGGCCTTTGGACCTGTAGACGAAAAGCAGCGCCTTGTGACTGACAATATCGTAGCGAAGCACCTCAAGATAAATGTCCTTGGGACTAAAGATGCGGCGAATGTGAGTCAACGCCCTAAAATAGTCTTCGTTGGAGGCAAAGGTATAAACAAACAAATTGGCAATTTTGATACCGGCCAGGGTAGGGGCACACTGGCGAATAATTTCTCCTTCGAAAGCTGTATAGAAAGCAGTAATTTCATTTTTCATGGCACGAACCTTTCTTTAGCAGGTCTATGCTAACAGAGAAGAGGTGAACTGATGTGTTAGCATAGACTAACCAAGAATTTAAATAAAAAGTTATAACTAGCCAGAAAGTGGGGACTTTGGGTTAGCAATAACTAACTAATTAACAGTATAAACTATAAAATAAAAAAATGCAAGAGGAAAATGCAAAAAAATTGTATCACTTGACAATACCCGGGCGGGGTATTATAATTTATACCTAGCGGGGGTATATAATGAAAAAAGTGAAATGTGAATGCCGGCAAATGAAAATCAGGGATAAGAATGACAAGGAATACAAGAGTCTTCTGGCCAGATTGAACCGTATTGAGGGCCAGGTGCGCGGGGTAAAGAAAATGCTGGAAGAGGACCGCTATTGTATTGACATACTGGTGCAGGTCAGTGCCATCTCTTCCGCTCTTAATGCCTTCAATAAAGAGCTATTGACAGAGCACATTGAAAGCTGTGTAGTCAATGACATACGGGCAGGAAAGGACACGAAGGTAGAAGAGCTCTGTACAACATTGAAAAAATTAATGAAGTAAGAATTATGAGGAAAAGAGTATGAAAAAAGAAAAATATATTATTACCGGCATGAGTTGTTCGGCCTGCTCTTCCAGAGTGGAAAAAACCATCAGCGCTCTGGAAGGGATGGCTAAGTGCAGTGTGAATCTGCTTACTAACACCATGCAGATAGAATACGATGACAGTATTTTGGACAGCAAAAAGATAATTGCCGCAGTTGTGGCGGCAGGCTACGGAGCTGCTTTGCCGGGAGAAAATAAAAACGCTAAGGCCGCTGATGCTGTTGACACAGTCCGTTCTGCTCAGGCCGAAGAAATGGCCGCCATGAAGCACCGCTTGATTTGGTCTTTTGTTTTTTTGTTACCGTTAATGTATGTGTCCATGCATCAGATGCTGAATAAGATGCTGGGACTTCCGGTACCGGCTTTTATCAGTGCTTTTCTGGACGGTAATGCCAATGCTTTAACCTTTGCCTTTACTCAGTTTTTGTTTGCTTTGCCGGTAATTTATTTAAACCGCAAGTATTATCAGAATGGGTTCAAGGCATTGTTCCATGGTGCGCCCAATATGGATACGCTGGTGGCGGTAGGTTCTTGCACATCAGCAGTGTACGGAATATTCGCTATTTATAGAATCGGGTATGGCTTGGGCTATGGTGACATGAATTTAGTCATGGAGTATCGTATGAATTTGTATTTTGAATCTGCAGCCATGATCCTGACTTTGATTACCGTGGGGAAATACATGGAAACAAAGTCTAAAGGCAGAACCAGTGAGGCAATTGTCAAGCTCATGAAACTGGCTCCGAAAACTGCCAGAATAGAAAAAAACGGTGAGGAAGTAACCATTCCTGTGGAAGAACTGCAGCCGGGAGATATTGTGGTTACCAGGCCCGGGGAGAGTATCGCCGCAGACGGAGCTATCATAGAAGGCAGTACCGGCATTGACGAGGCGGCTATTACCGGGGAAAGTATACCGGTGGAAAAGCAGGCAGGTGACAAGGTAATTGCGGCCACTATTAATAAAACCGGGTTTATTAAGTTTAGGGCTGAGAAAGTGGGAGCAGATACAACCATCAGCCAGATAATCAGGCTGGTGGAAGAAGCTAGCAGTTCCAAGGCTCCCATCGCCCAAATGGCGGATAAAATCGCCGGGATTTTTGTGCCGGTAGTTATGGCCATTGCTTTGCTTGCTACTGTCGCTTGGTTAGCCGGCGGCGCTACTTTTGAATTCGCTTTGTCCATTGGTATTTCTGTGTTGGTAGTTTCCTGTCCTTGCGCTTTGGGCCTTGCCACACCGGTAGCTATTATGGTGGGTACGGGTAAGGGAGCCGAAAACGGGATTCTGATTAAATCGGGGGAAGCCCTGGAAATAGCGCACAGTATAGATACAGTGGTAATGGATAAAACAGGCACAATAACATTGGGCAAACCTAAAGTCACTGATATAGTGCCAATAGGAATAAGCAAGACAGAACTGCTAACCATTGGGGCAGGTTTGGAACGGGGCAGTGAGCATCCTTTGGCTGAAGCTGTTATGGAGGAAGCGGCCGGTGCGCAAATTACTCCCGCTGCCGTTACAGATTTTCAGGCGGTCTTTGGAAAAGGAATTAGTGCCAGGTTTAATGACAGAAAGTATTGTGCCGGCAATAGTGCTTTTCTTAAAGAATTAGGAATCAGCACCGAGTCTATACAAGAACAAATTAATCAATTGGCAGAGGCAGGAAAGACACCTTTGATTTTTGCCACAGATAAAAAAATCATCGGCATTATTGCTGTAGCTGATGTGGAAAAACCCTCCAGCGAAGAGGCCATAGGTCTCTTTAAGAAAATGGGCATAGGGGTAGTAATGCTTACCGGAGATAATAAACGCACGGCAGAAGCTATGCGCAGGCGGTTAAATATTCCTCAGGTTCAAGCCGAAGTATTGCCTCAGGATAAGAGCAAGGTCATAGCGGATTTACAAAAAGCCGGCCACAAAGTAGCCATGATAGGGGACGGAATTAATGATGCTCCGGCTTTGGCCCAGGCGGATCTGGGTATTGCTATAGGCACTGGGACAGATGTGGCCATAGACAGTGCTGATGCGGTACTGGTACGGAATGATTTGCTGGATGCGGTCAGTACCATCAAACTAAGCAAAGCAGTTATTAAAAATATTAAAGAAAATCTTTTCTGGGCATTCTTTTACAATAGTGTGGGGATTCCCTTGGCAGCAGGCGTTCTTTATCCTGCCTTTGGCCTGAAACTGACTCCTATGTTTGGAGCAGCAGCCATGAGCATGAGCAGTTTCTGCGTAGTGACCAATGCTTTGCGTCTCAGGTTTTTCAGCCCGGCAGGTAAAAATAAGGAAACAATAAAAATTCCACCGATGGAGGAGGAAAAAACTATGGAAAAAGTTCTAACGATTAAAGGTATGATGTGTCAGCATTGCCAAAAACACGTAAATGATGCTTTGGGAGCAATGCCCGGGGTGAAAAGCGTGAATGTGGATCTGACAGCCGGTAAGGCAACCGTAGAAATGGACAAAGACATTCCTGACAGCGACTTTGCCAAGGTTATAGAAAAAGCCGGTTACGAGCTCGTAAAATAACAGCCAACTGTAGGCTGGTCCTGTTGCCGGACATCCTTTCGGAGACTTACGGAGAAAGCCAAAAGTTATCTTCGTTGCAGAAGAGAAACTACATAAAAAGCACGTCTACGAATTGCGCAGACGTGCTTTTTCATACTGTGATTGCACTTTACTTCAGTGCAGCTCCCTCCTTAAAGAAAGCTTCCATTTCTTCTTTGCTCATACTGCCAATATGAATCTTGGCAATCTTGCCATCCGGTGTAATTAGCACCGAAGTGGGAATGCCCTGAAGCCCAAAAGCTTTGCCGGCACTTTCGTTATCGGTTGTATAAATGGGGAAATTGTAGCCGGTCTTCTTTACGAATTCATCTAGTTGGCTTCGCTTGGAATCTACACTTACTACCACAAAATCCAGCTTATCCTTGTATTGCGGGTAAAGTTCATTCATAAAGGGCATCTCCCTTACGCAGGGGGGACACCAGGTTGCCCAGAAATTCAAGTAAATAGGTTTTTTGCCATACAGCTGGGAAAGCTCTATTTTCTTATCATCCGGATAGGCAGCTATTGTTAAAGACGGAGCAGCTTTTTGTTCCATGGCCGCTGCTTTGGCCATGTCCGGCGGGGTAGAAGCTTCTTTTACCACATAAACAAAAACACCGGCAATAATCGCTACAACAACACCTAAACCTATTAAAATTTTTTTCAACATGGGAGGCACCTCTTTTCCATAATTATTATTAGTTACATTATAACACAGGTTATGGTAAATTTTCTGTGAAGAAAGTAGATTTCTGTGACTTTTTTATAAATAACTTGCGTAGGACAAGTTAAAAATGCTATAATTTCTCTGATTTGAATTCGTGTTTGCCATAAAAGGCAGGCAATAGCTGAAAGGATGATTATAGTGAAGAAACAGATTTTATCTCTTGTGTTAGCTGTATTGGTATGTGTTGGGTTTGCAGGTTTTATGTCCCCTAAAACCGCTATGGCAGCTGAATCTATCGGCTTTGTGAATGTTAATAGGTTATTGTCCAGCCATCCTGATTTCCAAAGTGCCAGAGCAGCAATCGGTCTGGAACAACAAAATGCCCAAAAGGAATTCCAATCCAAAGCAGCAGGCTTGGATGATAATGGGAAGAGAGCATTGGATCGTACTTTGACTGAGCGCATTGCTAAGAGAGAAAAAGAATTAATGGATCCCATTCAAAAGAAGATCCTGGCAGCTATTAAGAAGGTAGCCAGCTCTCAAGGTATTTCCACTGTTTTAGATGAAAATGCCGTTATTACCGGTGGCAAAGACCTGACTCAAGCTGTTATTAGCTCCTATGGTAAATAATTAACAAGGCTTTGTTTTAGCAAACAAAAGAATCCGAGATAAAGATGAACGACTGAGTTCTATCTTTTTCCCGGATTCTTCTTTTTAAACTCTTTTTGTCCCGGTTGTGGACGGAGACGGAGTAGGGACCTGTGGTTTTACAACAGGAGGCTTGATTGTAGGCTCATTAGTAGCCGGCGGCGTATACCTTCTGGTTTTGGCCCAGGGTGTACCTGGTTCGGCTGATTCTACCTTGCCGGGAATCCTTCTATCCATGCCGGGTACTACCGGAGTACCCTGAGGAGCTGTGGCCAGGGCCGGCAGCGCACAGACGGCGGTTAGGGCAGCAGTGGCTAGGGCAAATACTAGCTTTTTATGTAAATTTAGCTTTGTCATAAATTTCACCATCCTTTGTTTTATATATTATAAGGCAAAATGTAGACAGACTCAACAGTCAACACAAGGAAAAACCGAACGAAACTGTAAAATTCTTAATAAAAGTTCACATATACATTGACATAAAAGTGGCCTATTGTTAAAATTAGGTATATTCAAAATTCAATGTGGAGAAAAAAGGCCGAGAGATTTTAGCTGCATATTATTGTAGAAAGAACTCTGGGCTATTTTTTTGGAGGGAAACATGAAAGTAGCCATTATCATGGGCAGTAATTCAGATTGGCCGATTTTGGAGCCGGCCGAAAAAGTATTAAAAGAATTTGGCGTTACTGTAGAAGTTGTAGTAGGCAGCGCTCATAGAACTCCGGAGCTGGTTCATGACTTTGCGGCAGGAGCCCGCGACCGCGGGGTTGAGGCTATTATTGCGGCAGCAGGGCTAGCGGCACATTTGGGAGGCGTTATAGCTTCTTACACTACTGTGCCTATTATCGGAGTACCTATTGCTTCCGCTCCTTTGAATGGCGTTGATGCTCTTTTGAGTTTTGTGGAAATGCCTTCCGGGGTGCCGGTGGCAACGATGGCTATTAATGGGGCTAAAAATGCAGGAATCTTTGCTGTGGAAATTTTGGCAGGGAAGCATCCTGAACTGGTTGATAAATTGGCCGCTTACAGAAAACAAATGGCCGCTGAAGTAGTAGCCAAAGGGGAAAAGTTGGCTAGAACCCGTGCCGGGCAAAACAATTAATTTACAAGGGGAGGAAACATGGTAACGGAAAAAGACATAGCAAATGATAAGCTTCATGAAGAATGTGGAGTCTTCGGAATTTATTCTCACAAAGACGATGTGGCACTGAATGCCTACTGGGGACTTTATGCCCTTCAGCACAGAGGACAGGAAAGTGCCGGCATAGCGGTAACAGACGGGAAAAACATGAGTATTAAAAAGGGCATGGGCCTGGTGGCTAATGTGTTCCGGGACGGTATAGCCGGCTTGGAGGGGCATATTGGCCTGGGTCATGTGCGCTATTCTACAACAGGTGCCAGCATTGCCTATAATGTTCAGCCTTTGAAAGTGTATTATGACGAGGGGAATTTGGCCCTGGCTCATAACGGCAACCTGACTAATGCAGCAGAGCTGCGTAATAAATTAACTCAAAACGGCGTAGTTTTCCAAACAACGGTAGATTCTGAATTGGTGTTGAGTCTGGTAGCTCGTTCACGTAAGGAAACTTTGCCGGAGCGGGTAGCGGAAGCAGCCAACCAAATCGAGGGTGCCTTTGCTATCATAATTATGAACGATGAAGAACTGGTGGCCTTCAGAGATCCCTATGGCTTTAGACCTATGTGCCTGGGCCGGTTGGATAATGGCTGGGTAGTCACTTCGGAGACCTGTGCTTTGGATTTAGTGGGTGCCAAATATGTAAGAGATATTAAACCGGGAGAAATGATTGTCATTAAAGACGATGATGCCCAACCGGAAAGTTTCATGTATGTGGACAAAATGCCGGACAGATGCGCTCACTGCATTTTCGAATATGTTTATTTCGCCCGGCCTGACAGCATTATTGATAAGGAAAGTGTCTATTTGGCCAGGGTGAATATGGGTCGTCAGCTTGCTAGGGAAACAAAGGATATCGATGCCGATCTGGTAATTTCTGTTCCTGATTCCGGCACTCCCGCTGCTATCGGTTATGGGCTGGAAAGAGGTATACCATTTTTGGAAGGTTTGACGAAAAATAAATATATTGGCAGAACCTTTATTCAGCCTACCCAGAAACAACGCCTGAATGCGGTGCGTTTGAAATTGAACGCTAATAGGGCACTGGTAGCAGGGAAAAATGTGGTTATGGTTGATGATTCAATCGTGAGAGGAACTACCAGCGGGAAAATAGTGCAGCTGCTGAAAGATGCAGGAGCCAAGACTGTCCACGTTTGCATTAGCTCGCCTCCTGTGAAATTCCCCTGTTATTATGGCATTGATACTTCCGTGCGGAAAGAATTGATCGCTTCAACAAAGACAGAAGCAGAAATCCGTGAGTTTATCAAGGCGGATAGTCTGCACTATATTACCATGGAAGGCTTGAGAAAATCTCTCAGCGTTCTTAATCCGGATACAATGTGTTACGCTTGCTTTAACGGGGACTATCCTGACGGGGCCGACAAAGTAATACGTCAGGGCACGAAATTTTTGTTTGACAATAAATGCTAAAGTCCAGCGGTAATATGTCAAGATGGTAAAAAATGAGATCTGCGAAGCAAGG
>DAIQMR010000033.1:0-19362 GCA_036788835.1 Acidaminococcaceae bacterium | reverse complement strand
TTTCAACTAATTTAAAGTGACGAATGCTGCCTAAATTAATGTGCCGGACAACATTCTCTGTTCTTCTTCAAATAAAGTTCCAGGACTTTCCGAATAAAAAGTACTTCATCCGGCTTAAGCTTGCTAACCATATTCTCAATGGATCTAACATTAATGTTTTGCTGCTTATTATTTTTATCTCGGGTTCCTTTAATGACCCATTCCAGATCCCAGCCCAAATCAATCAAGCGGTCAAGTGTTTCGTAGTTGGGTTCTCTCTTGCCTGCTTCCATATAGGAAACCTGAGACTGAGGAACACCCAGTCTTTGAGCGAATTCTGCTTGTGTATCGCCATATACGTCACGAATCCATTTGATTCGTTCATACACATCTTTAGTTATAACATTTGGTCTTTTGCCGGTCATGAATATCACCTCATTTAAATTTTCTGAGATAATCAACTGAGTCTCATTTTATCTTAATTATAGATGAAAAGCAACGGACATTTTATAACGATTTATGGTTATTGTACCTATTGTTACATTTTTTACATCATATTAAAGATGTATTATTATTAGCAACCATTCTTTCTTTTCTCTTCGTTTCGTCACTATTTCTAGGTTTTATCAGCATTTTACCTATCCTTAGCATTTTGTTTTATTGCATAATTATATTTTATCAATTATTATTTTTGAGATTGATTTTCATCTGTTTTATGATATAATAGATGCGAAAAGAGATTCAATGCAGTGTGAGGTGAACATGATGAAAAAGAAGAAAAGAAGAAAAGACGGTCGTCTGCAGGAAGACATCAAAGTCGGCATTAATTACAGGACAGGAGCTCCTATACTGGTTCGTGTCTATGGATATACAGAAGAAGAACTTAACGAAAAAGTTATTAAAACTCATGAGAAATATGTGGGTATCTCATATGGAAAGCTCACTCTTGAAGGATATCTGAAAAATTACATCCAGCAAAGATGGAATGAACTTCCTGACAACGGTGAAGGCATTGCAACCGTCGAATATTATGAAAGCCTGTTCAAAACATATATTTATGACACGTATATTGGTCGATTGTCTTTAATAGACTTTACGACGACCATAGCCCGAGATTTCATTTATCAATTGCAACCCCAAAGATTCCGTTGGGCCAGTGGAAGCAGCAGGACAAGGACTGCCCTATATACCATCCTTAAAACAGCCCTTAAACGGGCATATATGGATGAATTAATAGAACAAAATCCTCTGGATCGTGTCCGGAAACCTCAGCATGTTCCCAGAGTTAAAGGCATACTGAATTACGAACAAATGACCGACGTTCTTAAGAGAGCGAAAGACAAAAATCCGGAAATGGCTAATCTTCTTGCTTTTGATTACAATACCGGACTTCGCAGAGGCGAACTTGTAGCTCTTACGTTCAAACATGTGGATTTCAAAGGATCTAAGATTCAGGTGTATCAAGCAACGAAGCTGACAAAAAAGCAAGGAGAATTCATAGGCAAACCTAAAACTCAGTATGGGCGTAGAGAGCTATTAATGGACGGCGATTCCATGGATATACTCCAAAAACAGCTTGCCATTTCCAAGGAGAAGCATGCTAAGCTCGGCATCCCTTTCAACGCTGAGAAAGCATTTGTGTTTTCTGACAATAAATGCCAACCTTTTAAGCTAGATTTCTTAACACGCTTCTTTTTCTTTCTTCGCGAAGAAATGCATCTCCCCAATAATGTGAGCTTCCATAGCTTGCGCCATTCTGCGGCATCCAATCTGGCAGCCATGGACATCGGTGCTAAAAAGATTCAAATCCGCATGGGCCATGCTTCCGCTGCTTTTTCCCTTACCCGGTATACCCACGAAACCTCAGAAATGCAACAAGATGTTGTTAAAGCACTTAATCAGCGGGAAGCAGAACATCGTGAAGAGGAAAAGAAAGAGATATCATAACAATAAAGTGTGATATCATAAATCAGAAAACCTATCGCAAAAAAGATTGTATAAAAAGAGAAAAATGTTCAAAAAATGTTCAACCCCCTTTTTGGGGTCAAAAAATGAGCCTTCCGAAAACCTCGGAAGGCTCATTAATACTTAAATTGGTGCGGATGACAGGAGTTGAACCTGCACGGATAAACCGCTAGATCCTAAGTCTAGTGCGTCTGCCAATTCCGCCACATCCGCAAAAAAAATTGGTGATCCACCCGGGACTCGAACCCGGGACACCCTGATTAAAAATCAGGTGCTCTACCAACTGAGCTAGTGAATCATTTGGCTGGGGCGGCTGGGCTCGAACCAACGCATACAGGAGTCAAAGTCCTGTGCCTTACCGACTTGGCTACGCCCCAACGACAGGTAAAACTCAAAAAAAATGGGGTGGCTGGTGAGGATCGAACTCACGCGTGCTGGAGCCACAATCCAGTGTGTTAACCACTTCACCACAGCCACCATTATCTCCAAACCAATAAGCTTGGCGACGTTTAGTATTTTAACACATTTTCTTGCTTTGTGTCAACAATAAAAGATATAATACCCTGCAAATAAAAAAATGATAATATAATCCCCACTAAAAATAACTGTCTATTTGCAGGGTGTCATTTGGCAGCATATAGCACAAAATCTGCTAAAAACTTGCTATTTTGTGGCCGACTAAGTAAAATAAAATAAAACAATCTTTGGAGGCAACCATGTCAGTAATTATAGCAGAAGAACTAAAAGCCGGAATAATTTTAGGCGATAACAATAATAAAGAATATGTTTATATGCCGGGGAGCGAAATTGGCAGCGAAAATCCTATGTGCATTTTTGAAAGAGAAGGCACAAAAACCGACCTGCACCTTAAAGACGCGGTAGAAATGGCCAAACGTCTCACCCTAAAACCCGTCACCCACCCGAAACTTGGCAAAAAGGCATACTAACGTCATTTGAATTCAAAAATAAGCAAAAAAGCTGGCAGATAATATTGGCAGGAGCATAGAGCTGGAAAGCCACTGACAAATTATCCCCGGCTTTTGTATTATTCACAAGGCTTTTATAAGATAATTTACGGCTACATTGCATGGACGGCTTTCTTTAGCCGTGCGAATATTCGGCACATTTTTATTACTAAAGGTGTGCTTGAATTTCCAGAAAAAATTATCATAAGAATCCTTGCCATCACGATGATCAATCTCCGTCCTATAAGAGGCGTATCCGCTCGAAGAAAAAACCCCTTGGGGCTGGTCTCGTCCGGCATTGCTCAACGTCCAATACCCACTTTTCCATGTACTCGACGAAGTGGAACCATAATGAGCATGATTTTGAAATACATAAACAAAAAAGCTTCCGGAAACCGGTACAACTGCATCTCTCTGTTCATCCAGTAATGTACGCCCACTACCCCACCCACGCAAAAAATAGCCACCTGTACCATGCCCGCATAAAGCCGGTGTCTTATCCTTCCCTAATAGGCTAATCAGCGTAGTGTAATCGGAAGGTATAGTTTCACCATCACATAAAAGCCACTCTCCTCCGTCTGTAGGTAAGTCATGAGATGGCCATGCTATGATTGTGCCAATCGGACAGCCCTGCGAATTCTGATTCGTCTTTGAGACTTTCAAGGCAGCACGCGGGATATCCTCATTTTTATAAAAAACTTCAATTTTAATACTGCTGGAACCACCCTCGGCACCCTTCACAATGGTAACCTTGTCAGCATAATCTGTGCCGGAAATATTCTCCCTTGTCGAATTACTGACGTTTGAATGCTTTGCCAAAATCTTTTCTTCTTTAGTTTTAGCATATTCATAGGCCTGTGCATTAATGCGGTTTGCATTGCTGCTGCCAAACATTCCGGCCACAAGACGCATAGATGTAACCGCTAAAACCGATGTGATTAAGCATAGACACAGTGCCACAGCTGTTAAACCTGTTCCTCTTCTCTTGGCAAAAAACTTGCCTTCCCTTTTTTTTAGCATATCAGCACCTTCTTCTTTTTACGGTAAAGTCTCTCCTGAATGAGGCGTCTGCCAAGTACTTTTTCCCCCATTTACCCTCATCGCCAGGTTAAATGTCTTGGAGCTTTCATCCCAGCTATACGTAGCTATCATATCCACCAGTTCCCCATTAATACCCATTTGCTCCAATATATCTGCATTAAGCTCAAGCGGTAATTCACCCTGCTGACGATAACGGTCAATGAGATGCTTATCTATGTCCATTCCTGCCAGTATATAATTCTTACTTTCTTCATCTTGGGTAAAATGATCTATTAAAGCTCTGGGCTGCGGAAGAACAGGCGTGGTAGAAATCATAAGAATCATTGCCAAAATAATCATAATTTGTACTAACATAGCATTTCTCCCTAAAGAACACGTATAATAAAATTAACCGCCCTGTTAATAGGCCTATTTTCATCAGCCGTCCGCAATTTCGGTGCGTTTGCTGTATTAAAGTCTATTTTCCAAACATAAACTCGATTCTCATCCCTATTTTTTGCTCTGTCATAATTTGTTTCAAATTGTCTATTATTCATTATTGAAAAAGGTTTATCCAGGCTGTATTGATTGGGTGCCCCATAATAACGGCTTTTAAAAGCATTTTCATTAGTAAAATCACTTGTCCCATCCCAAGGTGTTGCAGTGTCGTTAGTATATGAGCCATAATAAGCCAAAGGCGAGGGCAAATACGTCCAAAATGACCCATAAACTCTATAGGATGAATTACCTAGCCTCGCACCTACTGCTGCCCATGTATTATAAACATAACCCCCGTGTTCATAAGGAAAAGTACCACTTCCCCAAGGGAAAACATTCATGAAATCTGGTAATGGGTTATAATTTGCAGTCTTATCCGCTTTATTCATAAACCACCCATTTATAATCACTGCTGCTTTACTATATTTTTCATCAACAAGGTTTCCCCCTTGACAGGGCATCCATATAGTATCGCCTGTGCTTGGCAGCTTATCTACAGAAAAAGGCCAGATAGCCACCGAGCCTATGGGAGCAAATTCATTAACCTCTCCGGAGTTAGTGACCTTATTGGCTCTCGTCAAAACTAGTTGAGTTTTTGGTTGACTTTCATTTTTGTAATACACATTCACCGTAATATCTCTCTGATGACGACCATCATCTACAGTTTCTGCCCCCATAATTACCTCTTCGGCATAATCCGAAGTTTTTGCTTCTCTTTTTCCCATCGCGGTCAACTTGCCATATTCAACCCCACGTAAAAGAGCAGCTCGGCTTTCGGCAATTTTTTGTGCTGTCATCATACGATGGTTAATTTCCATCCCACCTAATACACCTGACGTCACCTTTATCAGAGCCAAAGCAACAATAGACGTAAGCACACAAAAACAAATTGCCACAGGTAACAGTCCAAAGCCCTGCCTTTTTTTTATAATTTGCCTTCTCATATCTATCGTCCCTTTCTACAAGGCTTTTATTACATAACTCACAGCAAAACTGTTGGGTCTGAAATCAAGTTCTTCTTTTACAAAATCCACGTTCGTAACAGACGCTGCATCCAGAGCTACTTTTAAGCCCATCGTTCTATATAGCCCCTTCTTTTTACTTGGATTATCAAAACCAGTTTTTATCATTTCCAAATTTGTCAAATCGGAGCCAAAATATCCATTTGGAAGCATATTGTAGCTTTCTAAATTGAAATCTCTCCTACTGCCGTTAGTGGAACCTCCATTGGCAACAAATTCCGGCACATAATTATAGAAGTAATTCTCTTCAGGATTTATCTCTTGTTGGGCATTCTCTTGAACCTCCAGCAATTCTCCTGATTGGTAAATCCAACCGCCATCTGTTTCATCCTGATAAGAGCAGCCATAACCTCGCAATGTCTTATTTTCCATATTGGGCAAAACAGTACGTCCATTTAGCACCTTTATCAGCTGTGTGTATTTAGATGGAATCTCTTGCCCGTTACAAGTCAGCCATACGCCATCATCAGCCGGTATATTACCGACACAGGGCCAAATCATAATCGTACCGATAGGAAACCCACCATTTTTGTACTTGAACCTAGAAAGCTTAAGATCGGCACGAGGCGTATTTTCTTTATTCCAAAAAACTTTTATCACAATATTTTTTTTAACCAAGCCATCGTTTTTATTTTCTTCCACAGAAATACTGCTCTCATAATTACTCTGACTGAGTTTCCCCCGTTCCTGTGCAGAAATTTTGTCATAATCCGTACTACGAATAACCTCTGCCAAACTAACAGCATATTCCTGTGCCTGAGCATTAGCTTCTAAATGTTTTTGCGAAAAAAAGACAGAACTTAAAAGCTTTGTTGAGCCTACTCCTAAAAAAGAAGTAATAACACATAAAACTATAGCCATACCCAGAAACGCAGCATGCCCTGCTCTTTTTCTTGCTTTCATACCGTTATCGATGACCATTCCATCTCTCCACCTCTCACATACGCAGAAAAACCCCAATATCATCACCAGTGAACTTCTGAGGCGCACTCCCACTATCATTCTTCTTATTTACTCCCCTGGACCATATTGCATATCCGGACATGGTATTAGTTTCAATTATCGCGTAATGATAACTATTCTGCCACTTATCCTGCAAATCATCCTTCTCTAAAAGAGGACCTTTTTCGCCGGCATCCTGCTTAGTCAAATCATTTAAGCTTTGAGGCAATGCCTTATGAAGATAATGATAGCGATTAACTGCAGTAGACACCATAGTCAAGGCTGCCTCTACAGAAGCACGTTTGCCAAGATTCAAACAATTAGAAAGACCTACCACTACCGTTGTAGCTAAAACAATAATAACGGACATTCCCACTGCCAATTCTGCTATTGTGAAACCATTTCTCTTTTTTCCCTTCTGTCTCACTTTTCATCACCTCATCTATTTTACAAGTTACCTTGTTGCTTTTTATTTCAATTAAATTCTAAAATGCCAACAACTATGTTCCAATAAGAGCCATAATAAAGTTGCTGAATTTAAAAAAGGGGCTAGGGGAAAAGCTTTTCTCCAATTCAGTCTCTTAACTAAACAAAGAATAGTTAAACCACACAAAAAACATATGGAAAAGAATACTGCCCATGAGCCAAAAGCCTTTGCCCCTACGATGCTCCCTAATAGTGAAAATAAAGTTACATCACCGCTTCCCAGAGCGGTTTTTTCATAAATGAATTTTGCCATAATATAAACCAATCCTGAACAAATTAGTCCTAACACCATGCCCAGAACTCCATCGATAACATTGCCTTGCAAAAACTTCAAGCAAAGGGACAGCAAGATTCCTGATATAACATCTGCATCAGCAATGTAGTAATATTTAAAGTCCAAATATGCTATTCTTACCAAAATAAATATTATTCCTACATTTAATACGGTTTCCATACTATCCCCTTCACTTCAAAGCTTCCTTTCCGTACTCATCAAACGTATTTTAGAACGATTTAGTAATCGTAGCTAAATCCGTTGTGCCATCAGCATCCTTTGGTGTACAAGAAACGGTCCTGTCGGTTTGATTGTAAACATATGCTCTGTTCCAAGGATCAAGGATTTGGCCCTTAGTACCATCAGCCTGACTAACCTTGTTTGATTTAATCAAATTCTTGTGTTCATCGCCATCAATAGATTCTTCTTTTGTTAGGCCGGTAGCTAGTGCATTTAAATCTACTGGCAATTGACCCGTAACATTCAGTGATTCATAGGTTAAAGCTGCAGTAGAAATAGCATCCATGTCAATGTTGACTTGGGTAATTCTTCTCATTTGCTGTACATGCCTATAACCAAAAAACGCTGCGCCGCCAAGTAGAATTACAATAGACATGGCAACCATCAATTCAACCAGAGTAAAACCTTTACGCTTTTCACCGGTAACAACTTGCTTTTTAAACATACTCCTAATTTTTTTTAACATAATATTTCCTCTTTTCTCATTCTTTTTTATTTTTTTTATAATAAATACAATGCTTAACTACTGTTCTTTTACTTTCATTGTTTACAACGGCACCTCCTTATCCTTGATTTAAGTAAAAATTCAGTAGTAACTGTTGTATGTACTAACTTTAATTCACTAATTTTGTGAAATAAGAAATCATTGGCACTAAAGATATGGCATACATACCGACCATTAACAATCCCATAGGCAAAATAACGACCAATGTTATTTTAGTTGCCACCTTATCCACCGTGGCATCCAATAATGTTTTATGAATATCGGCTGCTCTTTCCAACATTTCCACCAAATTACCGGTTTTTTCCCCGGAGTCAATAAAGCCTAATACTAATGGATCTAGTGCCTTAACATCAGATGCCGAATTTTCTAAGGCATCTCTAACTGTATCTCCCGCTTGAATAAGCCCTGAAGCCTTAACAATCGAATTTTTCAGCACAGCATTATCCACGACTTTAGCTGTCTGCTTAATAGCACTAACTACATTTAAGCCACTGTTAAGCATTAATGCTAAATTTGAAGCAAATTGGTAGTTGATCAAAGAAAAATGCAATGTCTTATAGATAGGCATCTTTAATTTGATCTTTCCTAAAACATCAGGGTGGTTTTTGAAATACCATTTAATGCCGTAGTAAATACCATAGACAAGGAGAAACCATAGCAAAAAATAATTGAAGAAGCCATTTACCCCGTTGACAAAAGTATGAATAATCCAAGGCATCTCCATGCCACTTTCCTTAAACATTTTTTCATACTGAGGAATCATGATTTTAGCAAACCCGGTAATCAAAACACCCATTAGAACGCCGGCAATTTTAGGCGTTAAAAGAGCCGAGTTTATTTTAGAATAGAGAGTGGTCCGTAGCCACATCTGATCGCCCAATTTGCCAAATATTTCATCCAAGCCTGATGCCCTTTCACCCGATTCAATCGTAGGAGCAAATATTTCCGGGAAAATACTTTGCTTGCGAAAAGCCTCGGCCGCACTCATGCCTGCATTCATATCTCCCGCTATCTCATCCAAAATTCTTGACAATTCCTTGTTTTTTTGATGGGGAGCTATTTCTTCCAGGGCTCTATTTAAAGCAAGTCCTGCTGCTAAAAACGATTTTATTTGCACGCATAATACATATAAATCCATGGCACTTGGTCTTGATAATCGCTTTGAAATTCCGTCAACTAAACTAATTGCCACTGTCTTCCACCTTCCCATTTGTTTTTATTTCATCATCAGGTCTCAAGGAACCCAAAAGCTCTTCCAAACTTATTTCGCCTGAGGCCACGTACTCCATGCCCATTGTCCACATACTTCGGAAATCTTTTCGTTGTAAAAAAGTTGTGGCCTCTACCATTCCCCGGGGCACGGAAAAATAATCTCGCAGTTCATTATCAAAAGTAAGAATTTCTATAATCGGTATCCGTCCCAAAATACCTTTATGATTGCATTTAGGACATCCCACCGACTTGTAGGAATACTTTCCTTCTTCTAATAAAGCCCTATCTCTAGCCGGCAGCTTGCTGTTAAGTGGAGATTCAATTTTCTGTCTGCAATAAGGGCAATTTTTGGCAATAAGCCGTTGTGAGATAATGCAAGTCATTTCGCTTAAAAAACTGTTCCTGTCAATGCCCATATCCACGATTCTTTGTACAGACTGCACAGCGCTTCGGCAATGAAGAGTAGCAAAAAGCAAATGTCCTGTCTGGGAAGCCTGTACAGCAGTAACGCCGGTTTCTTTATCACGAATTTCTCCCACGAAAATAATATCCGGGTCCTGCCGTAAAGAAGCTCTCAGTGCTTTTGCGAAGGTAAAACTTACCGCCTCATTGTCTTCTACTGTTTTCATGGGCCCCTGTGCCGCACCTTCGATTTTTTGTTCCACAGGATCCTCAGCGGAAATGATAACATTCTCTATCGGGCTGCGTTCCCGCATGCAAGCATAAAGAGTAGTTGATTTGCCTTGTCCCGTAGGTCCTGTCATTAAAATAATTCCATAAGGATACTGAACAACGTCCTTTAAAATTTCTTCCTCTCTGGGAGGAAAGTGCATATCAGCCAGCCTCAGCATTTTGGCATTAGCATTTAAAATTCGCAGGTTCACTTTTTCATCATAGACAGTAGGATAGGTATTTACTCTGAGTTCAATCCCGTTAAAAACCAAAGCCCCATCTTGCGGAACAAGTTTATTAGCCGGATCCATTTTAGCCATGGCCTTAATGATATTAACCACATAGCTTCTGTCTTTTTCTGTAACTGCAATATTACTGTCTTGTAATCTGCCATCAATGCGGTACTGTACCCATGAACCATCGGCAACCGGCGTAATATGAATATCGGAAGCGTTATCTTCAATGCCTTTTCTAATAATTTTTTCCACTAGCTCTGTTTGTTCTGTGTCCGGTCTCCCCATGTTTTCTGCTGCTTGCTGTCCCACATCCACAGTCAGGTTTTTGCCATAGGCCCTCTTGAACCCGGCCTGTAAATTCACAGGATCGCTATATTTCAAGCGCAAAGATTCAATATGATTCCCTCCTGTTTCATTAAGAGTAGACAGAAGATTGGTTTGGTTGCCGAAGTTTTCCAAATCAGAAGTAACTATAGTCAAACAACCATCTTCAAAATTCAGGGGTAAAATCTTGTTTTCTATGGCCACTGCCTCAGGAACCAGTGCCAATACAGCTAAGGGAAATTTTACAAGTTGCAGGTCCTCGTTGCAAAAAGTTTTAGAACTTCGCATTAAGGCTTCATATCCGTCACCATTTCCATTCCTATTCATTTTGCGTGTCTGCCTTTTCATTTAGTTCTAGGTTCAATTTCTGTTGCATAGCTTTCTGTCGCAACCAGGCTTTTTTAAATTTACCCGGTTCGGAAGCGGCTTTTGACTCATTTAATTCAGATAAATTCTTCGTTGCGCGTTTATCCTTTGGCTGCTTTTTTTCTACTTCTCTTTGAAAATAATCTAGCATTTCTTTGTTATTCTGAGCATACTTCTGTTTGGCATTACGTAAACCTTGCTTAACTCTTTGAGCATTATTCGGTGGAGCGAATTCCGGAGCACCATTAATATCGTTTACAATCCTCGGTGTTAAAGCAATAATAACTTCTGTTTTTTCTTTGGTAATGGAACGCTTCTTAAATAATTCTCCTAAAATAGGTAACTTAGAAAGGAACGGAATAGCCTTAATACTCTTGATATCAGAATCTTTCAGCAGTCCCCCAATATAGATTGTTTCACCTGTTTTCACTCTTAATTCTGTTTCCACTTCTCTTGTTGCAATCTGAGGGGCTCTGTTATTTTGAGTTTCCCACCAACCACTAATCGAAGAAACGGATGGTTTTATTTTTACGCTTACAGTACCAAGGTCGTCATCATTTACTCGGGGTGTTACCTCCAATTTGACGCCCACTTCCTCATACTTTACGGTAATGGTCCTGTCCAAAGAAGCTGTTGAGCCGTCAAGAGACGATTCTTGTGTAGATGTAAACACAGGTACTTTATCACCAATAAGAAGTTTTGCTTTCTTACCGTTAAACACAGTTACAGAGGGGCTGGCCAGGACATTTCCTATTGACTGGTTTTCTTCATAATTAGGAGTAACGGCCCACATGATTCCCTGATAGCCCTTGGCATACTGTCCCACAGTATAATCCAGGCCCATTTCCCTCGTCTTGGACCTATCTACTTCAAGAACGTTTACCTGCACTGTAATCTGTTTTTGTGCCACATCAGCTTTGTGTAAAAACTCGCTAACCTTTGTTAATTGTGTTGTAGTGCCATCTACTGTCATAGTTGATTGATCCGCATCTACGCTGATTTTCTCTTTTGGCACAAAAGTTCCTACTTCCTTTTTCAATTGTTCCAGGTCAAGGTGTTTTATTCTGTATGTTTCTACCTTGGACATTTTATCTACCGGAGAAATAAGAATAACATTGCCATTTGTCATATAAGTAAAACCGCTAACCATGGCCAAACAATTTAAAGCATCATTAAATGTTGTATGCACTAAGCTAAGAGATATTGTTCCTGCCACTTCGCCATTAATAACAATATCTTTGTTCGCCCTCATACTAATTGCTCGCAAGGCTTCCACCACGGATGTGCCTGACACCAGATTGACATCAAAATATTCTTCTGCCCTAACTCCTTGATTGAAGCTACAAAGCAATAAACTTATTGCTATAACTTTTTTTAATCTATGCATCCTATTTTCCTCCAGTTTTTAATGAATACAAATGTTCATTAATAACAATCCCTTCTTGTGTTATTTCGTCTATTATCCCGGCTCCCACTCTGTCTCCCAAGCGCACGGCCTTCTCTCCTCCATTAACCCGTACGATAGCTACAGTCGGTGGTAAGACGCCTACCACTACAATACCGCCGCCTTTCCCTTTTATGGTTCCCGGCATAGCCGGTACTCCCGGCGGAGTTGGGAACCCTTGAGGTGCGTTAGAGTCTTTGGACGACAGTGCTGCCCCTCCTAAGCCAAGGAAAGGTGATGCTGTAAGGAAATGTTTTTCCCGCTGCCATACCGGCAGTTCATTAGCTTTTGGTAAATTATTTATCACTACTTTTTCTCTTGTGCTATAAACAAAGGATGTACACAAAGTCATGGAAAGCAATACCACGGCACTTAAAATTTTCATCCTTTCAGCTCTCCTACGATTCACTATCAAGTTCCCTCCTACTTATAATAAATTCGGTATGTCACATTAGCTGAAACGCCATTACTACCGGTATTATTCCTGATTTCTATCCTGGAAATTGCAGCTAAGCTTTTATCATGCTGCGTTATCTCCATCTTTGTGTCGTCACCTTGATTAAACGTTTCTAAACCGGCACAAATATTCTCCCAGTTGCCTTCCAGCTCTGCCCTGCTTTCCGCAAAATGTACCGGACTCTTACTGCCCGCTTTAACAGGGGTATTGGAAACACTTTTCACACGAATATTATGTTTCACAAATTGCTCTGCCTTTGCTTGGCGGACTTCTTCCAGTTTGCGTAAAGGAACGGCCTTTCTGGCATTATTTAAAGCAACTATTTGTCTTTTAGCGTTAAAAGCTTCTACCCACTGTTGCTTTGCTATCAAGTCACCATACTTTTGTACAAGAGAAAGTTCTTTATCACTGCGGAAAATTTGTAAACCGCCTAAAACAATAACAAGGAAAAAAACTATACTACCACAAATCTTCGTCTTTTTCTTATATCGTTCTTCATCCCCCCACTGCAAGTCTTCAGACATTTATTCCTCCTTTTCCTAATGAACCTTTCTCAGCCGGACTATCTTGCTTATCTCCACTTGGTTTTTTAGTTTTCTTCTTATTGGCATTCTTAGAATCCATTACTATGGTAAAATTTACTAAGTTCCCTTTTTGACTAATTCTTTCCATTCTCGCATTTTCGTACTTTTCCGCTTTCAAGTCTTGAGAAAATTTATTTACTAAAGCCAGGTCTGTACTTTCACCTTCAACTTTGATGTTTTTGTCATCCATTTTGACTGAGAGAAAGACTATGTTTTTCGGTTTTATTTGAGCTACCATGGTAAAGAATGACATTATCTTGAGATTATCGTCTTCTGCTTGACGCAATTCCGTCCCTACAGCCTTGATTTGTTTATTGATATTTTGTGCCTTAGTATAGTTAGCATTTATAACCTCTGCATCGGGCATTGTATATCTCACTGTTGCATAACCCCACGCACTTATCTCCACGATAATTCCACAAACCAAAAAAGCTAATAGCATCTGTATTCTTAATATATAAGCATTGCGATGATACTTTTTAGTATTAAAAGTCAATGCATCAGTGCTTAAAAAATTCCCGTAATTTTTCAAATCCATAACCGGTCTCCTTTGTAAAAGTATTATCTTTTATTCCCCGCAAAACAGTGCCTATACTGCAAAGAGATAAATAATCGTTTGTTATGTTGGGAGCACATATCCACTGGGGCAGTTTTTCCAAATCATCTACCTTTATAAAGCTAATATCGTCTTTGTTCAGCCTGTTCATAAAAGCTTTTTGTCTCAAAGCCATTAGTACTTGAAAATTCGTAAAAGGATCTTCTGCCGCAGAATACAAGTGAAAAATATTTTCTCGTTCAGACAAAAAGTAATTACCTCTATGGGAAAAAGCAAAAGGCCGTTGCTTGCATAACAAACGAGCTACTCTTTGTAATCCATAGTAATTTGCTTCTAAGGCAAGAACCGGTATCTGTGCTTTAGCAAAGGCCAATTCCATTGTTGCTACGAATGGTGCGGAAACATAAGCACACGTATAATGTGAACCTTGCTCGTCCTTGCTTATCCCGGCTAAAGTAATTGCATATTCTTGAGCTCTTTTTTTGTCGGGATTTTCTTGCAGACACTGTCTCTTAAAATTTTCTGCTTCACTTTTCTTTTTTAAATTAGGAGTATTGGCCAATGTTCTTGTAAAGCACTTATAAGCGACTAAAGAATCCGGAATCGCCACATAAAACAATCTGCCTTCCCATTCTGTATCCTTTAGTATCGTCTTAATATCACCACTGATAATATCTACCATTCCCACACCAAGCCATTGTTTTTGATCACAAACCAGCTCTTTTTCTGCTTCTACAATAACTTTACGTGTGTTCAAATTTCTCTTAGCTAAAAGCAAATGTATTTTATGTTCCTGCGCTTCACTAAAAGAAATGACTGCCACCCTTTCCATATTGCATTTCACTCCCCTCATTGTTCACCTAATAAAATTAACGGATCAACATACTGCCCATTTTTCCAATACTCCAAATGCAGATGCGGACCAGTTGAATAACCGGTACTGCCTACCGTAGCAATTATCTGTCCCGCAGCTACCATCTGACCATATTCTGCCAGCAAGCTGTTGCAATGAGCATATAGTTCAAAATCATGAACTGCGTCTTCTATAATAATGCAATTCCCATATCCCTCATATTCTGCAGAATAAACCACCTTCCCACCATAGATGGCTGCAATAGCATCACCATAGTCATAACCTAAATCAACTCCGGCATGAAACTTCCATTGCCCACTAATAGGATGCACCCGCCAGCCAAAAGGTGAAGTTACTTGAACGGCTTCTATAACGGAGCTGCTCCCTAAACACAGAAACAAACTAAACAACAGTGTGGCAATGATTCTAAACATAGACAAAACTCATTCCTTTCTTTTGTGATGAAATCTCAAGCACAGTATTTATTAGCTAATGATTTACTACGACAATTGTATGGGCTTAAGCATAAAAATTGAATCATGCTTGAGTTGTATCTTTCCTTTTTTTTTTAGCCGTCACGGCTTTAGTCCTAGTACTTAAGTATTAGATTTCTGGGTTTTTCAATCAAATTCAAGATATTCCAAGGTTCTGGTTGTGCATTTTAAAGACAAAAAAAAGCCGTGCAGATAAGCTGCACAGCTTTTTTACGCATTTTTCATTTTATGATTGTTACCGGGCAATGCACATTCTGAGAAACCTTGGAACTAACACTTCCCAGGAAGAAACCTGCCAAAGTTCCCATACCTCGGTTGCCCATAACTACCAAATCTGCTTTTGCTCTCTTCGCCTCGATACAGATTCTCTCTGCTGGATCCACATCCACCAGTTGCTTGAAGAATATTTTGTCGTAGCCGAATTTCTTTACCAATTTCTCGGCATCCTCCAAAGGCTTATCTCCCAGCTCTATGGGTTTAGCATCTTCTTCTGCATCCTTCCCCTTGGCCGGAATAATTCTGTTCAAATCATAGGGGATATCCACATTGAGTACTACAATCTCAGCCGCCATTTTTTTGCCCACTTCTAAGGCAAACTCCAGTGCTCTCAAGGCTACTTCTGAGCCATCAATGGGCACCAAAATCGTCTTAATCATAGAGAACCGACCTCCTTTTACTTTTTACTTCACAATCAGTACAGGAAGACTTGCATATTGTGATACTTTAGAGCTTACACTGCCCAAAAAGAACTCTGCAATGCCGCTGAGACCCCGGCTGCCGATAACGATGGAATCACAGTCTTTGTCCTTAGACACCACAATAATTCTCTCAGAAGGATGACCAACCTCCAAATCATATTCCACATCACCTTTAAAATCGGCCATTTTTTCTTTGGCAGTAGCCAAAACCTTATCACCAATTTTTGTCAGCTCACTATTACCCTGGGTGATTGTAGCCTGGTCCAAAGGAACCGCTAGCAATGCAGCACTGTTATAGGGCTGAACAACATTGATGACAACCAAACTGCCGTCAAATTTCTCAGCCAGTTTTTTAGCTTCATCCATTGCCCGCCAGGATGTTTCGGAACCATCTACAGGTACTAAAATTTTCTTAAACATTACAACCACCTCCAGGTAGAATTAAGGCCATAACGGCTCTATTTAACAATAACTACAGGAATTTCCGCTTGTTGGGCTACGCTAGCACTAACACTGCCCAGGAAAAACTCTTCCACACCAGACAACCCACGTCTGCCAATAACAATGCAATCGCAGTTGTTTTCTTTGGCCGCCGCCACAATACTTTCGGCCGGATGTCCCTCTTTCACAACATAACTGACATTTTCCTTCCGATCCATCAGCTTCATTTTGGCCAAAGAGAGAATCTTGTCACTAACAGCCCTAAGTTCTTTCATTGTGTCGTTTAACTCATGTCTGGCAACAACCATGCTGAGATGGTCGATAGGTTGGGTAACGGTAACCACCACCAAAGCCCCTTGAAATTTTTCTGTCAGCTCTTTAGCAGTCGCCAAGGCACGCCAAGCAGATTCAGAACCATCCACAGGTACTAAAATCTTCTTAAACATAATTCCTCACCCCCAAATAGAAACTTAACAGTTACCTTCTTCTTTATTGTATTATTTCTCTATTTGCCATGAAAAATCCTGCTTTTTTCCTAAATTATTTTGTAAATTTTTTGCTTTCATCCCCCAGAGGTTCATCTTTGTGGGGGTCATTTTTGAATTTATCCACATTCTTTTTAACTTCTTCCATAGCCTGAGTATAGATATCCTTGAATTTGCTGAAATCTGTAGGACGCCCGGCTTTCAGCCAGGAAGTCATAGCTTTGCCCAAACCATAGGTTGTACCCATGGCAATAGGTAATTGCAAAGGAGCGAAAGGAATCAGGGTCAGCAAAGCCTTTCCGGCAAAATAAGTTCCCATGGAACTTAAAATACTTACAGCTCCTGCTTCCGTAATCTTTTGCTCATACACTTTACCCAGTTTTATAATCATATAAATCTGGTTAGCAAGCATGGCCACCGTTCCCAGGCCCGGCATAATAACAATAACACCGGCTCTGGCTGTTGCCCATTTGCACAGCTTGTCTGCCGCCTCTTCCCTTGCCTTGTCATCGATTACAGTTACTTTGGTTTCCTCATCCATGTGATTCACTCTCCTTATTTAAATAAATTTATAAACACAGTTATGATGGAAGCATTAACGAAATCCACAAATAAACCACCCACTAATGGTACCACGAAAAAGGCTCGGGGTGCATGACCATATTTAGCCGTTATGGCGCTCATATTAGCCATGGCATTAGGAGTAGCCCCCATGCCAAACCCGCAGACAGCAGAGGTCATAACCGCTGCTTCATAGCCTTTGCCCATGAACCTGTAAACAATAAAGTAAGCAAAAAGTGCCATCAAAACAGTTTGTGCCAGAGCCATAACGGTCAGAGGCCCTGCTAAACCGAACAAATCCCAAATTTTCAGGCTCATTAAAGCCATGGACAGGAATATGTTCAAGCCTACAGATCCTACTGTTTGAATCTCTGCAATAGGTACTTCATATTTTCCTGTAGAATCAGAAATATTACGTACTAAGGCCGCCATCAGCATGCCGCCAATATAGGCCGGGAAAACGACATGCAAAGACACGAATAAATGAGTTAAAATCGTACCAAGACCCATGCAGAACAGTACTTGTCCCTGTCCCAGCATAAACCTTTCCGGAACAAGGGGAACCACTGCTTCCTTATCCATGCTGGTAACATCCTCACCCTGGTCAGCACCATGCAAATGATCCCTTTGAATAATTCTATGAGCGATAGGTCCGCCGATTAAGCTGCCCATAATTAGGCCGAAAGTAGCCATGGCCAAAGCCACGGTAGTCGCATTGTCAGCACCCATTGTTTCAAGCATGGGCCCGAAAGCTCCCGATGTTCCGTGTCCGCCTACCATAGGGATGGAACCGGCGCACAGACCAATAAGTGCATTGATATTAAATACCTTTGCCAGTGCAACACCGATACTGTTTTGAAAAATTATAAGCACAGCACACAACAGCACCATTTTAAATACTTCTTTACCGCCTTCTTTTAATACCTTAATACTAGCAGTAAAACCGATACTAGTAAAGAACATTGTCATAAAAAAGCTTTGGAGAATGGTATCCATGTGCATTATCAAGAGCCCACTTTGATGAAGTCCTAAATTAACTAACGCGAATAAAATGCCGCCGATAACAGGGTTAGGAATGCAATACTCGTTGAAAAAGCTGATTCTTTGTTTCAGATATTTGCCCACATAGTATACAACAACTGCTATTGCCACTGTTTGAAACGAACTAACGCTGATTTCCATTAACTTTCCCCCTTGAAAATGTTTTTAAGAATGTAAAAGCATTACCAATTTTTCTTCAAGCAATGGCCATTGCCGACCACCCTGTCTCATCTCCATATTCATCTGGTTTAGGTCTGTCAGGCATTTCTCCAGCTTTTGCAAACTGAACCTCTGGCAGGATTGCATATATAACTGAACCGCATAAGGATGCATCCTAAGCTTTGCCGTAATCATATCCTTAGATGCGCCCGTTGTGGTGAATTCTTTGATTTTGCACAGCCGTTTTATTTCATAGCTCACTCTTGCCAGCACAGCGATGAAATTATTCCGGTCCTTTTTTTGTTCTACGGACAATAGTTCCAAAACTTTGCCTAGCTTGTGCTCTCTGATGGCATTGCCCAAGGCAAACCCGGAAACCTCCGGTAAAGAGGAGAAAATCTGGGCTACATCCTCATTGGTCCATATTTTTCTTTTCCCTGCATAAATGGCCAATTTAGCTATTTCCCCTTGCAGCAATAATAAAGGAACAGTTTCTGTTACTGACATATATTCCATAATTAGTGCCGTAGCCCTATAGTCGAAACGTGCTCCATATTGAGCCGCCTGCTCATCCAGCCATGGTTTTAAGGAATAGGATTTAATGGAACTGCATTCTACTACTGCGGCAATTTTGCTCACCGTTTTATAGAAAACTAGTCTTTTGTCCAATTTGCCGCACAAGCAAAGAACATAAGTATATTCCGGAATATCTCCCAGAATATCCGTGAATTTTTTAATGTCGTCTTTTTTGCTTTCTCCTGCCTTATCTCCAGGGCTTTTTTCTTTGCTGAGAATTTGCGGCTCTTTTATTATTATAAAATTTTTTCCTGAGAAAAAAGGATAGGTATTTATTGCTTCCTGCAAGGCGGCGAAATCCACCGCC
>DAIQMR010000032.1:0-19599 GCA_036788835.1 Acidaminococcaceae bacterium | reverse complement strand
TATTATGCTATAATAAGTTGACTTTATCGGAAAGGTTGTGAAAATTAAAAGATGGAAGAGATGGTACGTTTAGAACATATCACCAAAAAATTTGGTAATAATATCATAATCCCTGATTTTAACATTACTATTTATGACGGGGAATTTATTACTTTGCTGGGACCCAGTGGTTGTGGCAAAACTACTCTTTTGCGCATGATCGCCGGTCTGGAAACCCCTTCCGGGGGTAAAATTTTTTTGGATGGCCAGGACGTAACTTCCCTTGCTCCCTATAAGCGTAACGTTAATATGGTATTCCAGAACTATGCTCTTTTCCCTCATATGAATGTAGAGGACAATATTCGTTTTGGGCTCACCATGAAAAAAGTTCCTAAAGATGAGCAGGAAACACGTATTAATCAGGTTCTTTACCTGACTCAGTTGGAAAATTTCCGCACCAGAAGTCCCCAGCAAATGAGCGGTGGGCAGCAACAGCGTGTAGCCATTGCCCGAGCCCTGGTGAACAATCCCAAAGTTCTTCTTTTGGACGAACCATTGGGAGCCTTAGATTATAAATTGCGTAAAAAAATGCAGCTGGAATTGAAGAATCTGCAAAAAGGCCTGGGGTTAACTTTTATTTACGTTACTCACGATCAGGAAGAAGCTTTAACCATGAGTGACCGGGTAGTCGTCATGCATAATGGCATTCTGGAGCAGGATGCTTCTCCCGACGTTATTTATCATGCGCCAAAATCCAGGTTCGTAGCCAGCTTTATCGGGGAAAACAATTTCTTTTCCTTGGAAAATGACAAAACAAAAGCTTTGGCAGTCCGTCCTCAAAAAGTTCAGCTGTGCCATGAGGATGACGAAACCGGTGCAGGGAATAATACGGTAAAGTATGGGACCATTGTTGATGTGGTATTTTGCGGAACTATTGATAAAATCTATGTCCGCATGGATAATTCCAACGATACTATTGTTGCCTACCAATATCTAAATGACACCATTCCCTGGAAATGTGATACCCGGGTAGGTGTCTGGTGGGAGAAAAAAGACGAGGTCATAGTGAACAAATGAAAAAAGGAAAATTATTGGTTGCCCCCGGTATGCTGTGGCTAGCCATCTTTTTTGCCTTGCCCATGCTTATTGTTGTTGCGGTTTCTTTTGCCACCCGCAATTCTTATGGACAGGTTATTTTCAATTTCACTTTAGCCAACTACCAAAGATTTTTCGAGGCTTTATATCTGCGTATCTTTGCCACAACGATTTTTACGGCCATTGTTACAACCCTCATTACCTTTGTAATGGGTTATCCTCTGGCCTATACTATTTCTATTTTGCCCAAGAAATGGCAGCAGCCCTGCCTGATTCTGGTGATGATTCCCTTTTGGATTAACTTTTTAATCAGGTCCTATGCTTGGGTTATTATTTTGCGCTCCCAGGGAATTATTAATACTCTTTTATTGAAAATAGGCTTTATTACAAAACCTTTAACCTTGCTTTATAATGACTATGCTGTAATGCTGGGTATGATTTATGCTCTAGTGCCTTTTATGGTATTACCTATCTATGTCTCCATTGAGCAATTGGACAAAAGGCTTTTGGAGGCAGCCAGTGATTTAGGAGCGCCGCCCCTGACGGCTTTTCGGAAAATCACCCTGCCTTTAACCATGCCCGGTATTGCCGCAGGTTCTATTCTGGTATTCATTTCCTCTTTAGGTATGTTTGTGGTGCCTGATATTATGGGTGGTGCCAAGAGTGCCTTAATCGGTAATGTTATTCAAAACCAGTTCTTAGCCGCTCGTGATTGGCCCTTTGGCAGTGCTTTATCCATTGTGCTAGGTCTTCTGGCCCTGGTTTTAATTCTGCTTTATTATCGTACACTGGAGAGTCAGAAAGGAGTAACCAACAATGAAAAAGAATTGGCATAGTGCCCTTTTGGTTTCCTATTCCTTGGCTGTCCTGGCTTTCTTATATCTTCCTTTATTAATTCTTACCTTGTATTCATTCAATGATTCCCGGATTAATGCAGTGTGGACCGGTTTCACACTTAAGTGGTATTCCGCTCTGCTGAACAACCGCCGGGTTGTTGAGGCGTTAACCAATAGTTTGTTTATTGCCTGCATTTCCACTTTGGTTTCCACTACTTTGGGAACTATGGCCGCCATTGCTTTAAGTCGTTATACCTATAAATTCAAAGGTGTTATCAATGGTCTTTTATATTTACCTATTTTAATTCCGGAAATAGTTATGGGCTTATCCTTATTGGTTCTCTTCTCTCAGACCGGCATGTCTCTTGGCAAGAACACTTTGATCATCGCTCATATTACCTTCTGTATTTCCTTTGTCATTATTACAGTAGGAGCCCGGCTGGAAGGACGCCGTTTTGATTTGGAAGAAGCCGCCAGCGATTTGTATGCCACTCCCTGGCAGGCTTTTCGTTATGTCACCTTTCCTTTGGCTTTACCTGGTATTATTGCCGGGGGACTAATCGCTTTCACTTTGTCCATTGATGACTTTGTTATTAGTTTCTTTGTGGCAGGGCCTAATTCCACTACTTTGCCTCTTTATATCTACGCCATGGTTAAACGTGGCATTTCTCCCGAAATCAATGCCCTGTCAACTTGCATGATGATGACCACTATTTGTCTGGTAGTCATCACCCAAATAATCCAGCCAAGTAAAAAAGTCTAAAAAACTTCTATCCCACTACAAGAGTGATTGTAAAAATTTCTCTTGTAGTGGGTTTTTTTGCATAAAAAAACAAAGCTGCAATAAAATCACAGCTTTGTTTAAGGGTGAAGAAGATAATTGTTTTTAGATTGCAAACAGACCCAATAATGCGCCGCAAACCAGGGAAATTAAAGACATAACCCACAGACGGGGAGCACAGAACTTCAGCAAATCTTTGATTTCGATACCTGCCAAGCCACAGCACAGGAAAGTAGTAGCAGCGTGAGGTGTAACCAATACGCCGTAGTTTTTGGCAATAAGCATGGCCATAGCCATATCGTGAGGATTTACGCCGAATTTCTCGCCAACACCGATAGCCAGAGGAACTAAACCGAAGAAGTAGGAATCTGTACCCAACAACATACCAATAGGCACACCAAGAATACCAAAGATATCCTGTAAATGGCCGCCCATGGCAGTAGGAACCAGGCTGATCATCATAGTAGCCATAGCACCCATCATCTTAGTGCCGCTCAATACGCCCAGGAATACGCCGGAAGCCAGCAAAATCATAGGCATGGTCAAGGCAGTATCAGCATGCATTTTAATAGCCTTAGTTTGTGCCTTGGCATTGGGGAAGTTAACAATAAGAGCAAGAGCCAAGCCAAACATGAACGCAGCATACAGAGGAATCTTCGTGAAACACAACAGGCCGATAACAACCAAGGTGAGCAAACCGTTAAACCATAACAGCTTTGGTCTCTTCATGCTGGCTAAATCTTCAGCGGAAGGACCATTGTCAACGCCATCCATGCTTTCGGTTAATTCAGCTGCTTTACCGGTAGGAACCAACCCGGCACCACGGCGTTTTTCTATAACGCCCATGTAACCGGCGAAAACCATAAGAATTACTAGGCCAACACCTTGCAGAGGAATTAATTCTTTCCATAAAGCATTAACGTCTGCATTGAGGACAACACCTATACGAGCTACAGGACCGCCCCAAGGTAACAGGTTCATAATACTCATGGCAGCACCAATAATACAGCAGAGCACAACCGGTCTAATATGCAGTTTTTTGTAGATAGGCAGCATAGCAGGAATGGTAATCAAAAGGGTGGAAGCCAAAGCTCCGTCCAAGTGGGAAATTACAGCTATGCAGGCTGTAGCAATGGTAACCATCATGATGTTGGAACCGGCTTTTTTTACCAACCAGTTAACCATAGGGTCAAATAGTCCAACATCACCCATCATAGAGAAGTAAACAATGGAGAAGATGAACAATACGGCTGTGGACCATGTTTTAGCAACACCGGCTTTAACAAAAGTAAAAATCTGTACTGGAGTAAAACCACAAATAAGAGCAGCAATAATAGGAACAACTACGAAAATAGGAACAGGATTTGCTTTCGATTTCATTAAAGCCCAAACAATAATAACAATCATCAAAAAACCAACTACACCTAGAAACATTTTTAGACCTCCCTGTCTAATAATTATTAAGTAAAGCTGCCTGCTCCGTGTAGGCAGCTTTATCTATCGGAAAAATGTTTTTTAGACTTCACATTCCTTTACTTGTCTTACCACATCAATAATCGTGCCGTCCCTTGCTTCAATAATTCCTACAACTCTATCACCGAATTGCACCGGGTCAGGTTTGCCAACAATTTTGTAAGCCATATCTCTCAGCTCTTCGATTGTGTAGAATGGTAAATCTACACCCTTCATAGCTTCGATTAAATCCTTACGCTTAGGGTTAATGGCAATGCCGTAATCGGTAACTACTACGTCAACAGTTTCACCAGGTGTAGTGACGGTAGTAACATCAGTGCAGATAGCCGGAATTCTGCCTTGCAGCAAAGGGGCAATGACAATTGCGCACTTGGCTCCGGAAGCAGTATCAGGATGTCCCCCTTGAGCTCCGGTAATCACTCCGTCGGAACCTGTTACAACGTTGCAGTTGAAGTGGGTATCGATTTCCAAAGAAGCCAGGATTACAAAGTCCAGCTTGTTTACATAAGCACCCTTGTTGAAAGGATCAGCGTATTCAGAAGCAGTGATTTCGATGTGATTGGGATTGGTTTTAATGTTTTCAATAGCTCCGGTATCGAAATCCTGAGTATCAACCATTTTGTTGATTAAGCCTTCATCCAGCAAATCACACATTGGTTTGGCAATACCGCCAAGAGCTAGGCCCATGTGAATATTATCTCTTCTCAAGTGTTCAGCCAAAATCTTGGTAGAAGCAATGGAAGCGCCACCTACACCGGTCTGATAAGCAAAACCATCCTTATAGTAAGGAGTGTGAACCAAAAATTCCGTAGTGTATTTAGCCATTAAAAGCTTACGCATATCAGTAGTAGGCTTAGCAGCACCGGTAGCGATTTTATCGGGATTACCAATGGCATCCACCACTACAACATAGTCAACCTTATTCATGGAAATAGAGGCAGGAATGTTGGGGAAAGGTACCAGAGTATCGGTTACAGCTACAACTTTATCAGCATAGTCAGCATCAACAGTAGAATAACTGAGGACACCGCAGTCGCTCTTGCCGCCAATAGCACGGCAGTTGCCGTAATCATCACAGGTAGGAGCCCCGATAAAGGAAATGTCCAAGTGAGTTTCTCCTGATTCGATAGCCCGGACACGGCCGCCGTGACTGCGCATAATAGCCAAGCCTTTTAACTTGCCGGCGGAAATAGCTTCGCCGATTTGACCACGGACACCGGAAGATTGAATGTTGGTAATAGTGCCGTCTTCAATCATGGGAACCAGGTCATTATTGGCTTTGCCCAGGGAGCTGGCACAAATAGTCAGGTCTTTAATTCCCATTTCGTGAATGGCCTTCATAACCATGCTTACTACGTAATCTCCTTCACGGAAATGGTGGTGGAAGCCTAAAGTCATACCATCTTTAATACCACATTTCTTTAAAACTTCTTCAATAGAATTTACAATTTTACTGTGCCCGGGATCAATAACCGGGGAAACGGTGTGAGTTGCCGCTTTGTAGGGAACATTATTCCTTGCATAAGCCCCTTGGAAAACCTCTTTATTTGTTGCTTGTAAAATTTCTTCAGGAATATCTCTGCCAACTTTATTAATCATTTTATAAGTCCCCCTTATATACGCCGGCAGCTTTAGCCAAAGCCAAAGTCCGTTTTGCACCGTCATAGAAGGCTATATCCAACATCTTGCCGTTAATGGTAAACACACCAATCCCTTGTGCTTTCTTGGTGTCAATTTCAGTGACTACTTGTTCAGCATAGCGGATTTCTTTTTCTGTAGGGGTGAATACTTGATGGGTAGGAAGAATTTGTCTGGGGTTAACAATAGATTTACCGTCAAAACCCATGGCTTTAATCATCTTAACGCCCTCTACGAAACCTTCCATATCATCCAGGTCTGTATAAACTGTGTCGAAACACATTTTGCCGGTAGCTCTGGCAGCTATAACCATTTGTTGACGAGCTCCCATTAATTCCACGCCGGAACGAGAAATAACAGTCTGTAAGTCTTTCGTATAATCACCACCGCTTAAAGCTACGCCGAATAATCTATCGGAAGCTTTGCAGATATCATAAACATTAAGGATACCTTTGGTAGATTCTATAGCAGCCATAATTAATGTTTGGGCGTTTTCCTTGTGAAATTCTTTTTCCGCTGCTATAACAGCAGCCTCTACCTTCTTAACATCTTCAGCAGATTCAGTCTTGGAAATACGAATAGTATCTGCTCCGCCTGCTACACAGACACGGACATCTTCTTGCCAGTGTGATGTTTCCAGGCCATTGATGCGGACCACTCTTTCGCAGCCATGGTAGTCAACTGTTTTCAAAGCTTGATACAGGGAATAACGGGCAGCGTCTTTTTGATTTTCTGCTACTGCATCTTCCAAGTCCAACATGATGGAATCGGGCTTGTAAACATAAGGGTCCTTAATCAAGCTGGGTTTTTGTGCATTTAAGAACATCATGGTTCGTCTTAAACGTCTGAAATTAGGATTAGTACATACCATAATCAGAGCACCTCCCAGGGATTCGGAGTATCAGGATCATCATTGATGGAACGGAAAACCGCTCCTTCAACACGGGCTTTTAATGTACAATCCAGAGCGCCCTTGTCTACAACGGTAACTTTTGCATTAGTCACTTTCAATTTATCTAAGGTGTCTAATACAACGGCTTTGATTTGTCTGCCGTACTGATGGATTACGCTGCTTTCAATACTAAGTTCAATACCTTTGGTACCAGGCTCAACTGTAATCTGGGCATCAGATGATTCTACGGTGCCTGCCATGGCTGCCTTTTTTAATTCCATCTTTCATCACTCCTTTACTGACCTCTTTATATTCGGATAATATCATAAGAAAAGTTGTAAAACTAATACAAATAATGGTATAATCAACATAAGATTTATCTTATTGAAATGGCAGAGATACTTAAATACTTGATTTATTCGTTATTTAAGAAAATTCATAAAAATCCCGAGGTGAAAAAAATGAATATTAAACATGCAAATTACGTTATGCAGATTTTACAGGAAGGAAATATTACCAATGCAGCAAAGAATTTACATGTTTCCCAGCCTGCCCTTAGTCAAACTGTTAAGTCGGTAGAAAAGGCAATTGGGGCTCAAATTTTTATTAGAAACACCAATCCTATTGTCCTTACCCAAGCCGGAAGAAAATATATTGCGGCAGCCAAACGCATTATTACCATTAATGCCAATTTGCTCCATGAGATTTCAGATATTAAACATGAAGAATATGGCAGCCTGCATTTGGGAATTCCCCTTAATAGAGCCATACTGCTTTTGCCGGCGTTAGTTCCAAAATTCATTAAGAAATACCCGAATATAAAATTGGATATTTTTGAGCATGGGTCTCCTCGTACAGAGGAAGCGGTGGTTAATGGGGATGTAGATATTGGTATTGTTACAACGATTCCCACCAGGGATGATTTGGTTTATGAACTGGTGGAAAAAGAAGGCACTGTTCTGGTGGTTAATAAACATACCAAGTTGGCTAAAAGAATCCCTAAGGTTAGACCCATTGAAATAGCTGAGGCAAAAGATGAAAAATTTGTTGTTATTAGTTTGGGCCATAGTGTGAGAAAAGTGCAGGAGACACTGTTTGCCAACAGTGATTTATCCCCCAATATTTTTTTCGAAACAACGAATATTGAAGTGGCTAAGCGTATTACTGCCGTGACTAATTCTGTCTTTATTTGTCCGGAAGTTTATTTGGACAAAGAATTCTTAGCTAAGGATCAGTGCCTGGTATATCCTATATTAGGCGTGGAAAACAGGCGCCATTGTTATATTTGCTATAGGAAAGACTATTATCTGCGGCAATATGCCAAAGATTTTATTGCATTAGTACTGGAAGAGGGTAAGAAGTACAGCGAAACAAGAGGTATATGATGAGGCCTATCAATAATCTAGTGAACGTAGAAGAGATGCTTGAAGCACGTGATTTAAGAGTGGCAGAGCAGCAAGCCCTTTTGAGAAAATACAAGACAACTTTAATTTGCTTTACCATGAATATCCCGGGACCCATAAAAGTGACCCCTTTGGTAAAACAAGGATTTATCACGGGCTGCAGAGCAATTGAAAAAAGTCTGGCAGATATGAATGCAGCTGTTTTGTTGCAAAAATTTACTCATGAAAAAACCGGATTGGAAGCTTTTTTTGTGGTAGATAAAACACCACTGGAGATTAAAAAGGCCATGGTGCAAATAGAAAATGTCGATGAGCTGGGCCGGCTGATGGACATTGATGTTTTACAGGCCAATGGTATAAAAGTTTCCCGGGAAGAAATAGGAATGGAAGGCCGTTTGTGCCTAGTCTGTTCCAAACCGGCTCAGGAATGTGCCAGAAGCAGAGCCCATTCCCTAGATATTTTGACAAACCATGTACATAAAGTCTTGGTGCAGAGTTTACTGAATAATGTGGGAAATATAGCCACAGAAGCACTTTTGGCTGAGGTAGAAGCAACACCAAAACCAGGCTTGGTTGACCTTAATAACAGCGGGGCACACGAAGATATGGATTACAATACTTTTGTGGACAGTACCAGGGCCATTGTTCCCTATCTGCGTGAAATGGCAGAAAGAGGCCTTAATTGGGAAGGCAGTGCCGAGCAACTTTTCCTGGCAGTTCGTCCATTGGGAGCCGCGGCTGAAAAAGCTATGTTTCAGGCAACCAAGAACGTCAATACCCACAAAGGCATTATTTTTTCACTGGGTATCGTTATAACATTCAGTATGTGGTATTTTAAAGAACAGGGTACCTTTGACAGCGAGGCGATTTTGCTTTTATGCGGTGAGGCTACCCATAAAATTTTGGACAAAGATTTTGCCCACATAGATAAATACCATCCCCATACACATGGGGAAAAACTGTATGTTAAATATGGCTGCAAAGGTATTCGGGGCGAAGTGCAAGATGGTTTTAAGCCGGTACGGGAATTGGCTCTGCCTGAGTTTCGTAAGCTCATGGAGAAAAGAACCGATGCCAATCTCGCCTATATTCAGACTTTGCTTTTGTTAATGTCTACAGTAGAAGATTCCAATATTCTTATTAGGACAAACCATGAGCTGTTAGCCTATGCCCAGACCAAGGCTGTTGAGATTTTGCAGGGGGGCGGGGTTCTTACGGATAAAGGCCTGCAACAGGTTTGGGATTTGAACACTGATTTTGTGGGAAAAAATATGAGTCCCGGTGGTTCAGCGGATCTATTAATCATTACGATCTTTATGTGGAAACTGGAACAATTAAGGTGAATAGCTGGCGGATACTTTGTCAGTTGCTTTTCTGGATTAAATACTTTAAAAAGCTAAGATTTTTGCACATTTTGCCCTCTAGCGGACATATATTATATGAGAGGGTAAATCTTATCCTCTTGGCTCATTGATCTTGAGTCCGCCTTAGGGCGAGACGCGCTTCTGGCTTTGCCCGGGGGCGCGTTTTTTTATGTGTGTACATTGTGTGTAGTGACAAAGATACGATACTGTTTTTGTCACGCTTTTTGTTGTAGAAATTCTTTGCCGATTTGGGGAAACAAGGCATAGGTTAAGATGTCTTCTTTCGTCTTTGTGAACTCTTTACTCTCTTCCTGTGCCTTAGCCAAACCCGGTGGAATTAAATCGGCCGGGCGACATGTTATGGGCGCAACTCCGTTACGAACTACTAATTTATACAGTTCTTCGGAAATTGCTCCCGGTGCTTTACCATATTGTCCCAAAATATAATTCTTTACTTCTTTTAAAAGGACTTTATATCTGCTGCCTGCCATTACATTCATGGTGGCCTGAGCGCCGCACATTTGTGAGAAAGGAGTTCCTAAAGGCGGATAGCCTAGGTCTTTTCTTACATTAACTACCTCTTCCAAAACCTGGGGCAATTTTTCTGATGCATTTAATTGGGATAATTGAAATTCCAGATTGGAACGCATGCCACCGGGTATCTGGTGGCGAACCACATTAATATCCACCCCGGAAAGCTTTGTGGCAAATTGGGAATATTTCTGTCTGATACCTTGCAAATGCTTAGTAATAGGTGCCAGCTTCGTATAGTCCAGGCCAGTATCCCAGGGCGTTCCCTGAAGTACTGCGATGATACTTTCCGCCGCCGGATGCCCCGTGCCAAGGGCAAAGGCCGCTGTATCCACATCTACTACATCTGCTCCATCTCTGATTACTTCCCAGTAGGTTATCTCCGTCATGCCCCCTGTACAATGAGCATGATAATGAATGGGAACATCAAACCGTGCTTTCAGTGCTTTCACCGTAGCCGCCGCTACAGTAGGGGTAATCATGCCCCCCATGTCTTCCAAGTGGATGGCCGTTGCTCCCACCGCCAGATATTCTTCCGCGGTTTTTATAAAAGAATCAATGTTATGCACCGGGCTGGAGGTAAATTGAATATTGCCTTCCACCCGCTTCCCCGCCTGCAAGGCGGCCTGAGCCGCCATTTTCACATTGCGGATATCATTTAGTCCGTCAAAAATCAGAAAAATATCTATTCCATCCTGGGCCGCTGTTGTGACAAATTCTTCCACTATATCATCAGGATAGGGAGTATAGCCCAGCAGATTCTGCCCCCTTAACAACATTCGCAAGGGTGTATGGGTACAGTGCTTTTTTATTGTCTTCAGCCTTTTCCACGGATCCTCATGCAGAAAACGGATGCAGGCATCAAATGTGGCCCCGCCCCAGACTTCCAGGGCAGCAAAGCCAAAGTTATCCAATGGTTCTAAAACCGGCAGCATATCTTCTGTGGTCATCCGTGTGGCTATACAGGCTTGCTGCCCATCTCGCAAGTCACAGGAAACTAGTTTAACCTTATTGTTTGCCATTGCAGTTCCCCCTATTTGCCCTCTTTATAATAATTGATTAAACTTCCGGCCAATAAAATCTCCTTTTCCCCTTCTGTTACGTCTTGAAGCTTTAAGTTTAGTTTGCGAGTACTGCCGTCCTTGCCAATGACAGTGGCCTCAATGTCGCTGACACCTTGCTCAACCTGTTGACGTATATTGGGTAAATAAATATATTCATCCGGCTCCAATTGAATCTTGTAATCAGCGCAGGTAAAGGGCAGGATCCCCCAGTTTACACAGTTAGATCTATAGCGCTTGGTGGCGTATTCAATACAGATATTGGCAAAACCCCCCAATACTTTTTGACAGCTGGCCGCATATTCGCGGGCACTGCCGTCCCCAGGCCGCTTGGCATAAAGCACACTGCCTATGCCGGTGTTTGTCATCAAGGCATCCAATTTCACTTTAATACCGGCTTTTGTTAAAATCTCAAAATATTCTTCTGCCTTTGTTTTATCCCCTGCCAAACGGGCTTGCTCGTAAACACGCACTGCTTTTGCCCTGCCCACATATTGTGGATCTTTGCGGCACAAGGTAAATTCAGAAATCTTTTCCGGGTTAGAGCGATAGGAAGCCGTTTCTCCCGAAGGAATCAATTCGTCTGTTGTGGTAACCTCATCACGAATCACGCTGGCCACCTTCAGCAGCAAATTGTCTGCCAAGGTTGTCATGGTCGGCCAGTCCCTAATATCCGGACCATAAATCATCTCTGTATCTGTCTGAGCCTTGCCAAATCCGTCATACACAGTATTGGCATAAATCTTGCTGTTAAAATGATATTTTGGCATAGTAAATTTTTCCCAGGTATCGGCAGCACTGGTCAGCTCCCCACCATTAAAAGCAGTCGCCGCAATACTTCTGGAATCCATTAATCCCACGCAGGCGAATTGCCCTGTAGCAGGATTGGAACCTTCTCTGTTAGGAAAGTTTCTCGTAGTATGACGAATGGAGAATTCATTATTAGCCGGGGTATCCCCTGCTCCAAAACATGGTCCGCAAAAAGCCGTCTTTACTCTAACGCCGTAATCCATTAACGTTTCCAGGGTTCCTGCTTCCATTAGTGCGGTCATGATTGGCTGACTGGCAGGATAAACATTAAAGTTAAAAGTTCCCACGCCCTTGTTAACGTGCTGGGCAATTTTTCCCACGGAATAAATATTCTCAAAAGAACCGGCACAACAACCGGCGATAATAGCTTGATCTACATATAATTTCCCAGCACGGATTTTATCATCTAAATGCCAATGGAGATTTTTATTGTTTTCAAAGGTCTTCATAGCATTAGTATTAATGACAGCCAAAGCATCCTGAGGGTTGGCAATCACTTCTGCCAGGCTATAAACATTGCTGGGATGGAAAGGTAAGGCAATAACCGGCTCGATAGTATCTAAGTCTACTTCCACAACCTTATCATACAAAGCCACATTCCCCGGCTGCATGTGCTTGTAGCCTGCCGGCCTGCCATGCATAGTCAGATATTCTTCTGTCTTTTCATCGGTTGTCCACAAAGAAGAAAGGCAGGCTGATTCTGTGGTCATAGTATCAATGCCGTTTCTAAAATCCATGGACAGATTCTTAATACCGGGTCCCACAAATTCCAGTACGCAATTTTTAACAAAATTATTTTTAAACACTTGCCCGATAATACTAAGGACCACATCCATTGGCCCCACCCAGGGTTTCGGTGTCCCTGTCATAAATACCCCTACTACTTTCGGATACTTTAAAGCATAGCCTTTGCCCAACATGGCTTTCGCCAATTCCGGTCCTCCTTCTCCTATGGACAAAGAGCCTAGGGAACCATATCTGGTATGACTGTCGGACACAATGGACATTGACCCGCAATTAATCATCATTTCCCGCATATATTGATGTATAACTGCTTCGTGAGGTGGCACGAAAATACCGCCAAATTTCCGGCAGGCAGACAAAGCATATTTATGAACATCTTCGTTAATTGTCCCCCCTACTGCGTTTAGACAATTATGACAATTTGTAAAGACACAAGGAATGGGAAACTTTTTCAATCCGCTGGCCATGGCTGTCTGCAAAATTCCCACATAGGTATTATCGTAAACGCCCATCGTATCGAAGCGGATGCTTAGGTCTTTCATATCAGTGCTTTGGTTATGTGCTTTCAGCACCTGATAGGTCATGGTATTTTTTTGTGCTTCTTCAGCTGTCATCCCCACATTTTCCTCAGAGGCATGAATGCATTGATTTTTCAAAATATATGTTGGCTCGCTATATAATTTAATCATTTTTTACTCCTTATCTAACATAAACGTATCCATCCATAATACGCCGGGCTGTTCTTAAAACTCCGCCTTTAATTACTCTGTCGCCAGCCATTTCCATATCTACATCTGTAACACCGCTGGCGTGTCCAACCATAAGCTTGTGGGTCCCTGCCCTGGGTTTAACTATCTCATTCACCACTGTTCCTGCCAGCAGTGCTGCTGCTCCGGTGCATATGGTAACTGTAATAGGATAGGCTTTGTGCACAGCCCCTATGGAAATAGCTCTCACACAAAGATCCATATCTTGGGCACTAACCATATTACCATCCATGTCTTTATAATCTTGAGGTTCTGAAACCAGCGAAACCTTGGGAATAGATGTGCATTGCGTTCTGGCATCTTCCCAGTTGCTAACGAAGCCGCACTTAAGGGCAGCCTGACAGCGAATCCGTTCTATGTGCTCCATAAGGTCTTTATTGCCATTAAGTTCTGTTAATTCACTGCCTTTAATCTTCAAATCTTTGGCTCGGATAAATACCACCGGATTGGAGCAATCTACAATGGAAACTTCAATTGGCCCATAGTCCGGAATATCCAGCACATCTTTTTTATTACCGGTGGGCAGCAGCTTTCCCGTAGCAGCTCCTGCCGGGTCCAGAAAATACATATCAATGGGAGAGCCTGTTCCCGGTACCCCTTTTATAACAGCATCCCCGTATACCTCTGCCCTGCCTTCTTTAACCCGTACATGCTCTTCGATAATTTTCTTGGTATTAGTATTGAACACCTTCACTATTGTTTCCGGTTCAACAGCCTTAACCAACCCTTCGTCAATAGAATACGGCCCTACAGTAGAAGAAATATTACCGCAGTTGGAATTCCAGCCTACGGTTGGCTGTTTAATGTCCACCTGAACGAAAGTGTAATTAACATCGGCACCGGGGATTTCCGATTTGGAAATTATGGCAATTTTGCTTGTGGAAGAAACTGTTCCCCCCATGCCGTCAATTTGCTTCACGTCAGGTGTACCCATTACTTTGAGAAAAATCTCATCCCACTTGGTCCTATCCTCCGGCAAATCCTCCTGATGAAATATTACTGCTTTGCTTGTGCCTCCCCGCATATAGACACATGGATACTTTTTCATTTGCATAATAATTCCTCCTTAAAATTATTTTTGACACATTCGTTTTAATGATGCTATCATAAATGTAATATAGTTTTGCCTTAACCTAGTGTATTCTTGGATTTCTTTTATTTGACCCCAAGCAAGAAAGGATTAAACATGGATACTGATAAAATCAAATACATTTTAAGTCTCTTTGATGACGGCATTATTACCCATACTGCCCAGAAAAATTTCATTACCCAGTCCAGTCTGACTAAACTAATTAAAAGTTGGGAAACAGAGTACAACTGTACCCTGCTGGTTCGCAGCAAAAAAGGTGTTGCTTTCACTAAAGAGGGAGAGCTTTTTGTGGAATTTTGCCGGAATGTCCTAGAACTACAGGAAAATTTTAAAAACGATATCTCTTCCTCTAAATCTAAAATACGGGGTAATTTAGCAGTGGGCGCTTCCCTTGGTTACACTCGTTACTTCTTTCCCTCCTTTTTGAAAAAATTTGCAAAAAACAATCGCGATATTAATATATACATTACAGACGCCCACAGCGATAAACTATATGATTATCTGGTGGACAAAAAAATCGATGTGGCTATTCTCCGTGGGGAGTTCAAATGGTTCGGAAAAAGCTATCTACTCTCTTCGGAGCACATGTGTTTAATCAGCACAAAACCATTAACCCTGCAAAATCTCCTGCCGGAAAATTATATTGGTCACAAATCAGACTCAGATATCCAATTCAGCATTGACAAATGGTCCTTTGAAAATAAAATAGATACTTCAAAAGCCAAAATGTGGATCAGCGATATTAATGCCTGTGAGGAAATCGTGCAGTCCGGTCTGGGCTGGTCTATCCTTCCTGAAATATGTTTAAAAGATTTTCGCGGTTACGTTAAACCTCTGTATTTTAAGGACAAAACACCCATTACCCGTAATACCTACGCTCTGGTTTCTCCTGCCAAAGCCGCTTTGCCTGTGGTTAAAGTCTTTATGGATGGGCTGCTTGCCTATCACAAAATTTCTAAATAATTTCTTTCTCTACATCGTGCTTATCTTCTGAACCTAATTCTAAAACATTCTAACAATTCTGTAAAATGATATCTTTTCATTTTTGACATTCCATTTTGGAATATATGATTTTTAAAAAAGGCTGTGCCAAATTGAGCTTGAAAGCTCGTTTTGGTACAGCCTTTTATTTACGTCAACCAATATTTGCTTGTCTAAGTAAACAGCAAAAACCTTCTTGTTAGTACTCTTGCCGCTTCTAGTGTATCTTAGCTTTAATTCCTTCGTACATTTTTTCCGTTACAGGAACCGGCACATTGAGCTCATGACCGGCACGGACCAAATACCCACAGAATGTTTCTAATTCACTTTGTTTGCCGGCTTTTATATCTCTCTCCAAAGAGCTTGATACATTTTTGTCTTCCTGATTAAACACCTTACTGCAAACAAAATCCGCAAAATCACCTGGCAGATTAACATGCTGAGCTTGGGCTATGGCGCAGGCCTCTTCGATAAGAGCTTTAAATTCTTCTTTGCCATGGGGTTTCGCAAAAGCTTCCCCAATAGTACTCACATAGTAAGCAGTAATGACATTGTATCCACAGTTTAGGATGAATTTCTTCCAAATGTCTACTTTAATATCTTCAGATAAGTGAGCGGAAAATCCTTCTACATGGAGAAGGTCATAAACCATTTGAGCAGCCTCTTTATCTTCAGAACCTACAAATACTCTGGCAAATTTGCCAAATTGCTTAATCGAATAGTCTGGATGGAAAGCAGAGACAATATAAATGGCTACATCCACAGCACGCCCCTTGGGAAATACCTTGTGAGCAATTTGGCCATGGTCAACCCCATTCATAATGTACACAACCACTGTCTTGGGCCCTACACAAGGTACGATAGATGTAAGAGCACTTTCCAATGAATAATTTTTTACACAGACAAAAATTACATCCTGTATGCCTTCTGCCGGGGCGTTGTCCGTCACTTTAGGATGATAAACATGCTCACCAAAAAAATCACTATGGAGAACCAACCCATTATTTATCAAGGCTTCTTTGCGTTTCTTTCTGGCGATTAGTGTTACTTCCCTCTCATGATGTGAACACAAAATAGACGCAACGTACCCGCCTACCCCACCTAAGCCTACTACCATTATCTTCATGTTTTTTCCGCCTCCTGCTTTTCTGCTGTAAAACCAGCAAAATTGCTTCCAGTAATATTGTTGCTTCGTACCCTATTCCTTAGTGAAATTCACACCATTATTTAGTGCCCACAAAGCATTTAAAGCAATCTGCTCCATTAGTTTTGACCCCAGGTGCAAAGTGTTTTCGTCCGGGCACAACTTTGCGCTATGCAGTCCGTAAATAGGATCTCCCTCTTTGCGGCACCCTAGCCACAGAAAAGCTCCCGGCATTTTCTCCAGATAGACGCCAAAGTCTTCTGCTGTTAAATGTGGCTCTGTTTTCATAAGCGCATCTTTACCCAAGACTTTCTGAATAGTATCAGCTACCAGTTTAGCAGGCACAGGCCAGTTATTCAATACAGGATAACCGTAAAAATATTCCATGTTGTAATCAATCCCGGCGCTGATTTTTTCCCCTTCCAGAATATTTTTAATGAATTTTGGAATATTTGTCCTGGCTGTTTCATCCAATGTACGGATGGTGCCTTCCATGTTAGCTTCTCCCGGTACCACATTATATCTGCTGCCTGCTTGCAGAGTTCCCACGTTAATAGTTGCTGTGGACAGAGGATTAATTTTTCTGCTGACAATATGGCTGATTTGCTGGAGAATATCCCCAGTGGCCATAATAGCATCTACACCCTGGTCAGGATGCCCTGCGTGTGATGTTTTGCCAATAACGTGGATTTTAAATCTGTCGGAAGCTGCCATTAAAGGTCCCGGCTTTACACCGGCCTGTCCGCAAACAAAGTCCGGCCAGACATGGAGGCCAAAAACCGCGATACAGCCTTCTAAAAAACCTTCTTCTATAATAAATTTAGCTCCCCCGTCCGGGGTCATTTCTTCCGACGGCTGGAAAATCAAACGAATTTTACCCGGAATAGCTTCTTTGTGCTGAAGCAAACGCAGGGCGGCAGTCAAAAGAATGGACATATGAAAATCATGTCCGCAGGCATGCATTAATCCGGTATTCTGAGACTTCCATGGCACTTCCACCTGTTCTTCTACCTGCAAAGCATCTATATCAGCTCTAAGGGCTATCATAGGCCCTCTTTTACCTCCGTCTATAGTTGCCACAACCCCATGGGATTTTTTCGCCATAGTCGGCTCAAGACCTATTTCCCGTAAAATATTGGCTATTCTTTGTGCAGTCTGTTCTTCATGATAGCTTCTTTCCGGGTGTTCATGAAAATCCCGGCGCCACTTAACGGACAATTCTTCAATGTCTTTTTCTGTTAATTTCTCCACTTCCATGTTTTTCACCTGCCCTTTCCTCTCAATGGTTTAATTATATCATTAGGCTGATTTTTTTCCTATAATATTTCTTTTCTTCCAACGGTTTAATAGAAACAAGGCAAAAGTTGCCCCAAAGCATTCTCCTATGGGCAGACCGGCTGCCAAGCCCTTGGCTCCAAATGTGTGATTCAGCAAATACATCCAGGGAATATAAAAGACCATTTGCCTAGCCACCGCATGGAGAAATGTATCACGTCCATCCCCCACTGCCTGAAGGCAAAAGGATGTATGATAATTAAGGAATTGAGGTATAGAAGCAAAACTTCTGATGTGTAAAAATGTGGCTGCATAGGCAATAGTTGTAACAGCGTCAATACTTGTGCCACCATCGGTGCTCAAAAAAACATTCACAATAGGCGTTGCCATTAGTTGAAACATCACTAGACTGATAGCAGCAATAATCAGGCCATATCTCCTGGCTGTTCTGATGGTTTCATTCATTCTCTGCCAGTTCTTAGCGGCATAGTTATACGCAACCAAAGGCAGCATGCCCTGGCAAAGGCCCACATTAATGGCATTGGGCAGCCGCTCTGCTTTCATGACAATGCCTATAGCGGCCAATTGTAAATCTCCATGGGAGGACATAAAGGCATTCAAGAAAATATTGGCTACGTCAAAAAGCCCTGTCAGCACCGCCGAAGGCACGCCAACATTGAAAAGGCTCTTGATTTCCGGTCTGGCGATAGCTTTGGCATCCTGCCAGCTCATACTAAGCGGTGCAAACCTGGCTGTTACTTTCATAATATAAATAAGATAAATTATCGAAGCAATATTAGACAGCAAGGTAGCAATGGCCGCACCCAGAACCTCCTTGCCGGGAGGCAGCAGCACGAACATAAACAAAGGGTCAAGAATAATATTTAAGATTCCGCCGCCGCTTAAACCAATACTGGCCTGCTTGGCATAACCTGTGTTTCTTAATAAGTGGGCACAGGTCATGGACACAATAACCGGTACATTGCCCAAAATCACCACTACCCAGACATACTGTTTGGCGAACTCCATCGTGGCAGTGGAGGCGCCCAAAACCGTCAAAATAGGTTCCAAAAATAAAGCTAAAAACAAGGAATACAACAATGCGCTCCCCACTGAACACCAAAAGCTAAAGGCACTGACCCGCTTGGCATCGTCATCCCTTCCTGCTCCCATGAGACGGGCCATTAGACTGCCGCCGCCTACCCCGAACAAGTTGGCGAAAGATATAGTCATCATAAAAATTGTAAAAGCCAAAGTAACTGCCGCTGTTTTATAGGCGTCCCCGGTCATACCGATATAAATAGTATCCACCGTATTATAGACCAGATTAATAAGCTGGCTGATAATGGTAGGAATAGCCAAAGTAGCTATAGCTTTAGGTACACTTAGCCTGGCAAAAACGTCTTCCTTTGTGGATTTCGTGGTTTCAGTATCTATGCTCATGCTTTAATCTCTTCTCTTATGTAATAATCGACTATTTTATTTTAGCACAAAAAGACCCTCTGCATAACTAGAAATACAGTTTGTTCATAACTTTGCCACACAAGGGAAAGTACACAGCAAAGGTAGCTCGACCTCTGTCAACTACCGCAAATATAGCTTCCTGGGTTTATGCTGCCTGCACGCACCCACCGGTTACTTTAGCCGTGAAAGGTTCAAAAGTGTGCTATAATAACAGAAATAGTATTATTAATGTTTCAGGGGAGGAATAAACATGAAAGTACTTTTAGTTAAC
>DAIQMR010000031.1:0-20747 GCA_036788835.1 Acidaminococcaceae bacterium | reverse complement strand
GTACTCCAGGTAAATTAGATGAAATTAGAGCCATCTGTGACAAGCATGGTGCCTTCCTAGTGGAGGATGCAGCAGAGAGCTTAGGAGCAACCTATAAAGGTACTCAGACAGGTAGATTCGGGAATGTGGGTTGTATATCTTTCAACGGAAATAAAATCATAACTGGATCTGCAGGCGGTATGCTTCTGACTGATGACAAAGCAGCCGCTGATAAAGCAAAAAAATGGTCTACTCAGTCCAGAGAAAATGCTCCCTGGTATCAACATGAAGAGATTGGTTACAACTATAGAATGAGTAATGTTATAGCCGGAGTAGTTCGTGGACAGTATCCACATCTAGAAGAACACATTGCCCAGAAGAAAGCCATCTACGAAAGATATAAAGCAGGTTTTAAAAATTTGCCGGTGCAAATGAATCCTTATGATCAAGTAAATAGCGTACCTAATTTCTGGCTAAGCTGCTTATTAATCAATCAAGAAGCTATGTGCAAACAAGTTCGCAGTGAGAATGAAGCAATGTATATTACAGAAACAGGTAAGAGCTGTCCAACAGAAATTCTGGAAACACTAGCTAAGTACAATGCAGAAGGCCGTCCTATCTGGAAACCTATGCATATGCAGCCATTTTATCGTATGAATCCGTTTATTACCAGAGAAGGCAGTGGCAGAGCAAAAACCAATGCTTACAATGCTGACATGAAAGCAAGCATAATAAACGAGGACATATTTAACAGAGGTTTGTGTCTGCCCAGCGATAATAAGATGACAATTGAAGAGCAAGAAATAATTATTGAAATAGTGTGTAGGTGCTTTGAATGAAAAATATAATTATTGTTGGTGCTGGTGGTTTTGGACGAGAATTATTGCAATGGATTAAAGACATAAATGACGTGAAACCAACGTGGCAGATTAAAGGGTTCATTGATGATAATTTATCAGCACTAAATGGAATAGAATGTGACTATAAGATAATAGGAAAAATTTCAACATGGCAACCTACTGAGGATGAAGTCTTTGCTATTGCTATTGCAGAACCTCATATTAAAGAAAAAGTTGTGAAATCTATGTTGGCTAAAGGAGCAGAGTTTACTTCGGTAATTCATCCTACGGCGAAAATTTCTGCCTTTTGTAGGTATGGAAAAGGATTGGTAATGTATCCATATTCTGGAATGCCTCCAAATTGCTCTGTCGGTGACTTTGTAACAATCCTTACATCTTGGCTCGGACATGATGTGGTTGTTGAGGACTACGTTACAATTAGTTCAAATTGTGGAGTGACTGGTCATGTTCATATAGGTAAAAGAGCTTTTCTTGCTAGCCATGTTATTATTCCACCATCTAAGAAAGTTGGGGCAGATGCGTATGTAGGCGCTGGCAGTGTGGTTATCAGAAATGTACCAGCAGGGAAAAAAGTGTTTGGTAATCCTGCAAAGATAATAGATTTATAAGTAATGTATTTAATAAAAGACACTATTAAAGGAGCTGCTACAGAGTATGTTTAATCCTTGTGATTTTCAAAACAAGAAAATATTAATAACAGGAGCATCATCTGGCATAGGACGTGCAACTGCAATATATATGTCAAAATTGGGAGCAAAAATCGTACTAAACGGAAGAAATATAGATAGATTAAAGCAAACCTTTAAATCATTAGAAGGTAATGAACACAAAATAGTTCAAGCAAATTTAACTAATGAAATTGAAATCAAAAATTTATTTGAAACTGCTTGTGAAGATGGGTTTAAGTTAGACGGATTGGTACATTGCGCAGGTATTCCGTATGTGGTACCATTAAGACTTTTAGATAAAAACCATTTAAATGAGATCATGAATAATAATTTCTATAGTTTTGTTGAGCTTGTCAGGTATTATGCCAAGAAAAAAAATAATAACAAAGGCAATATCGTGGTTCTCTCGTCTATTTTATCTGTAAAACCACGAGAATTTGAGTTAGGATATATTTCATCAAAAGCGGCAATAAATGCAGCAGTAGGTACTATGGCCTGCGAATTGGCTCATCAGGGAATAAGAGTAAATGGCATACTCTTGGGTAATGTAATGACAGAAATGGCTAAAAAATCAATGGAACGGTTTAATAATGAGAATAAATTAAATAATATTGTTTCTCAATCTTTATTAGGATGGGGACAACCAGAGGATATTGCACCTGTAATAGCTTTTTTACTAAGCGATATGTCTAAAGTTATTACAGGACGCATGATATATGCTGATGGTGGATTGTTGTGAGGTTTACAAATGATGAATATATTTAGAGATGCAACAACAAAAGTATGGGATGATAAAAAAATTATAGACAAACTAAAGAGTATAGGTGCAAGTGATTGCGATATGTTATTTATTCATTCTGATATTTCTTTTGGTTTACCAATTAAAGGAATGAAGCGTAATGAATACCTTAATGCCTTATATCAATGTCTTTTGCAGCTTGGAGTTCCAACATTAGTATTCCCAACATTTACTTATAGTTTTTGTAACAACGAAGTATATGATGTTTTAAATAGTAAAACAAGTATGGGTGCATTAAATGAGTTTGCTCGACAGCAAAAAGATGCAGTGCGTAGTGTGGATCCATTGCTTTCCATGGTTGCGATTGGAGAAAACAATCATGTCTTTGAAGGTAACTTAGGACATCATTCATTAGGAATTGATGGTGGGTTTGGCCGAATACACCGAACCAATAATGTGAAATTCTTATTCTTTGGTGCTGATTTTGGAAAATGTTTTACCTATGTTCACTTTGTAGAAAAAGTGCTAGATGTTCCGTATAGGTTTGATATGAAATTTTCTGGGAAGATTATAGATAAAAATAGAAATAGTATTGATGATATCCATTACATTCATACTGCCTGCGGAGGTGTTTTACCAGCAGACTTTCCATATTTTGAAGATGAATTGAAAGCAAAGGGTTATTTAAAGGTAGCAAAATTAGGAAACTTAAATGCAGCCTGCGTTTCCGAAAAAGATGCTTATAGGGAAATAGCAGTTCATATAAAAGATGATATAAATTATTTTTTGCAGAAACCTTTTTCTAAAGAAGATTTAAGCTACGAATATACCAAGGGAAAAAATGGTGAACGTATAACACATTGCTAAGGAAGTGGGGATAACAGATGCGAATTAACATACTAAGTTATTTTGAAGAGGCAGTTGAAAGAGAACCAGCACGTATTGCAATTATAGATGGTAATAGCAAAAAGTCATTTAGTGAGTTGTCAGATGATAGTAAAAAGTTAAGCTTGTTTTTAAATACTCTTTGTGATAATGCAATCAAAGAACCTATTGCTGTTTTTATGCCTAAAAGTTATGCGGCTGTTGTAAGTGATATTGCTATTATTTATAGCGGCAATGCTTATATGAACTTAGATATAAAGACTCCGTTAACGAGAGTACAAGCTATATTAGAACGGATAAAGCCTAAAAAGATTATTACGACAGACCGCTATGCAGAAAAATTATCCACTATATTTGAAACAAAAGATATTATAAATTTTGACCATTGTGATTTCCACAATATTCAAATCTGCGAAACTGTTATAAAACAACAACTATCTAAATTAATTGACACGGACCAGCTTTGTATTATTAACACATCCGGTTCTACAGGGACACCTAAGGGAGTAGTACTTAATCATCGCAGCTTTATTGATTTTATTGAATGGGCTATGGATACAATGCCTTTTAAGGAACATGAAGTTATAGCAAGCCTTTCTCCTATTGTGTTTGATATTTATAGCTATGAATTGTGTTTAATGATGTCTAAAGGCGCAACAATTGTTTTAGTACCGGATATGTATGCTGCGTTCCCGGTTAAGATCTTGCAACTTATGGCAGAACAGCATGTTACTTATATTTTCTGGGTGCCTACTATTATGGTTAATATAGCAAATCTGGGTTTGTTGGATAGAATTAAACTTCCGGATTTACATATAGTATGGTTTGCAGGAGAAGTATTTCCGACTAAACAGTTTAATGTTTGGAGGCGGGCATTGCCAGATGCGATGTTTGTGAATATGTATGGACCCATAGAAATTACTTTAGATTGTACCCATTATATAGTCAAGCGTGAACTGCAGGATAACGAACCAATTCCCATTGGTTACGCAATGCGCAACACAGATATCTTATTGCTCAATGAAGATAATAAGCTTTGTGCGAAAGGCGAAGAAGGAGAATTGTGTGTTAGAGGAACTTCTCTTGCCATGGGATATTATAATAACTCTGAAAAAACAGCAGTAGCCTTTGTGCAAAATCCGTTAAATACTTCGTATCCGGAAATAATTTATCGTACCGGCGATGTGGCAGCTATTAATGAACTGGGAGAGATAGTTTTTAAGGGACGTAGAGATACATTGGTAAAACATTCCGGCTACCGTATAGAATTAGGTGAGATAGAGCATGTTGTTGTAAACACAATGGGACTTTTTAAAAATGCCTGTGTAGTTTATGACCATGAAAAAAATGAAATAGTTCTTTTTTATGAGGCAAATATCGATGCAGATGTAGCTGATATTAAAAAGAAAATGAGCACTGCATTGCCACGCTATATGATACCGACAATCTATACAAGAGTTGAAGAAATGCCTAGAAATCCCAATGGTAAAATTGATAGATTGGCATTAAAGGAAAGATTAAATGATTTATATTAAAGAAGTAAATGGTAAAATTTCTACCATAAAAAAGCAGAACAGAATGCTATTGACCAATGCATACTTGAATGCTTTACAATTAGAAAGAATACTACAAAAAAGTACAACTAAAATTTTTGAATCAGAAGAAACTCTTATTATAATATTCTTAGATAACGATGTTTACCGATTATTATATTATGTTTCTGATGCAAAAAGGCTTGTAGCACAATTAGATGCTATTAAGATTCCTTCAAAAACGATAATGGAAATTGTTGCAAAGAATAGTGAAGATATTTTATTAAATGTGGGAAACCAATATCGTCCTTATGCTGTGCTACAGAAAATGACTTTAAAAAAGCAAGACTCGCAATTAACTAATAATCTTCAAGATAATACAGAGATGGCTTGTAAAGCAGAACTTCAAGATGCTTCGGAAATAAATAAATTGTTTAATGAAGTATTTGATGAAAAAGTATCACACCTGCCAACTGTACAACAAATAGAGGAATACATTAAAGCAAAAGAAGTTACTGTTATAAGAGAACCTAGTACGAAAGAAATTGCTGCTGTAGCAATATTCCAAAAAACAGGGGCAAAGATGAAATACTTGTTTCAAATTGCTGTAAAGAAATTTTGTCGAGGAAAGAGATATGGAGAAAAGCTTCTTATGGATGAACTAATCCAAAACTCATCACATTGTTTCTATTCACTTTGGGTAGAAAGTAATAATAAGAAAGCCATTTCTTTATATAAAAAACATGGATTTGCATCAACGAATCTGGAAACGCGAATTTATGTTTTAAATTAAACAAGTAATGAATATAAAAACTTTTGCGAGGTATGAACATGAATAAAATAGAAAAAATTTTAAATGAGTTGCATCCTGAGTATGAATATGGAGATAGTGAGAATTTTATTGAAGATGGCTTATTAGATTCTTTTGATATTGTAACTTTGGTTACTTCGCTAGAAGAAGTTTTTAATATTCAAATTGATGGACTGGATGTTATTCCAGATAATTTTATGACAATTAATACCATTGAAGAGTTAGTGAAAAAAAGTGGTGGAAAAGCATGAAGCTTGTTTTTCAGAATAAACGAATAGCTGGAATCCTTACTGTAATGCCGGAAAAAGAATCTTATTTTGATGATGAAGTTAATAACTATAGTTTTCCAGCTAAACAGACCATGAAGTTGAAAAAAATCATGGGTTATGAAAAACATAGATTGGTAAAGGAAACCACAGCTTCTTCTGATTTATGCATATATGGAATTCAGCATCTTATTGATAATTCTTTGCTTAATTTAAATGATATAGGTGCAATTGTAGTAGTAACATTAACTCCTGACCATTTTGTTCCACATGTCAGCAACATAATTCAAGGACATTTCGATATGTCTAATGATGTCCTTTGTATGGATGTTTTGCAGGGCTGCTGTGGATACGAAATGGGATTGCTTGAAGCTTTTATGTTGTTGGAGCATATGCCTAATAAAAAAGTTTTGCTTTGTAATGTGGACACTTTGAGTAAAAAAACATCCAAACAAGACAGAAATAGTTTCCCGCTAATAGGCGATGCCGCTTCTATAACAGTTGTAGAAAATGGTGTTTCTAGTTCAATTTATTTTAATATAAAAATGGATGGAAAAAGAAGTAAGGTATTATCAATACCGGCAGGTGGATCAAGAATGCCTTGCTCTGAGACGACAGCAACTATGACAAAAGATGCTACTGGTAATGTTCGCAGTTTAGACAATTTGGTAATGGATGGTACAGGCGTTTTTGAGTTTGTTATACATGATGTACCACCCATGATTGCGGATACTATTGAATTTGCAGGGATTAAGAGTGATATTATTGATTGGTTTGTATTCCACCAACCTAATAAATTTATATTGCAAAAGCTTATTCAAAATCTAAAAATTCCAACCAAGAAGGTTCCGATTAATATTGTAGAGAGTTTTGGTAATAGCAGTGGAGTGACAGTACCTGTTACTATTACATATGACTTAGCAGAAGATTTGCTTTCAAATGAGAGAAAGTGTTGTTTATCGGCTTTTGGTAGTGGTTTAACTTGGTGTGCTGTTATCATGGATATAGGAAAACTGAAATTTTGTTCAATGGTATTTTCTGATTTATAGTATATAAAATGGAGAAAACAAAAAATGACAACTAACGGAAAAATTGCATTATTAGAAGAAACTTTGGATTTAGAAACAGGAAAGTTAAAAGAAGACACAGTTCTTAGCTCTCTGGTAGAATGGGACTCTATGTCTAAACTTTCTGTTATCGTAATGATGGATGATGAATTTAGCAAAACAATTTCAGGAGAACAAGTTCGTGGGTTTAAAACGGTCAAAGACATTTTAGATGTTATGGAATGAATCTATTATGCTTGAAATTAATAATAAGTTAAAACTGCCAAATATTGAGTTAGCTACATTTCCTTTTATCCCTTTTGATAGCAGAATGTATGCTATTATACATGGTAAAGAAGGCATTGCTATTGACCCAGCTGATAATGGGGAAGTAGTGCCGTTCTTGAAGGGTAAAGAAATTTGTAATATTACTATTTTGCTTACCCATGAACATTTTGATCATCTTACCGGGGTTAAGCAACTTCGTGAAAATTTTCATTGTAAACTTATTTGTTCTAAAGTCATTGGTAATGCCATAAAAAATGATAAACTTAATTTATCATATTATAGCGATTTTATGAGAGTAGCATTGGCAGACACTCATAGAGTAGGGACAAATAATGTAAAACTTAAGCCTTTTGTTTGCGAAGCTGATTTAACCTATGAAGATAGTTTTATACTAGCATTTGCAGGATATAATTTAAAAGTTATTTCTACACCTGGACATTCTCAAGGTAGTTGCTGTATTTGCTTATATGATAACGAAGACAAATTAGTATGTGTATTTACCGGAGATAGTTTAATGGGGGACTATCCTACCCATACGAATTTACCGGGTGGGAGTATGAAGAAGTTTAATGATACTACAAAACCGTTTTTGCTGTCTTTGCCAGATGATACTATTATATATCCTGGTCATGGTGGAGATAATGTTTTGGCGGACATAAAGAACAGATTGGATAACTTGAATTCAAAAGTATATTAGTGGAGTTGCTAGATTATGTATAAAAATTGTCTTAAAAGATTTTTTGATTTTATTTTATCTCTGTGTGCACTTACAGTGCTGTCACCATTATTAATTATGGTTGGACTTTTGATAAGATTCAAACTTGGCGCACCTATATTTTTCAGACAAAAGAGACCGGGTAAAAACGAAAAAATATTTGAGATACTAAAGTTCCGTACTATGACAAATCAAAAGGATGCATATGGCAAATTGCTCCCCGATGAAATTCGTCTTACAAAATTTGGACAATTTTTGCGATCTACATCAATTGATGAATTGCCGGAACTAATAAATATTTTGATGGGTGATATGGCTGTTGTTGGACCACGTCCTTTGTTGGTAGAGTATCTGCCAAGGTACAATAAGGAACAAAAGCATCGTCATGATGTAAGAGCTGGGTTAACAGGGCTGGCTCAGGTTAATGGACGCAATGCTATAACCTGGGAGCAAAAATTTAAATATGATGTGGAGTATACTCAAAATATTACATTTCTAGGAGATTGCCGAATTATTTGGCAGACAATAATAAAAGTTATAGAAAGAAAAGATATTTCTTCAAGTACAAGTGTAACGATGGAAGAGTTTAAGGGGAGCAAATGAAGATACTGTTTCTAACAATAGCATGGCCTAAAAATGGAAATCACAACATATATACAGACTTAATGGATGAATTTGTTTTTCATGGTCATCAGGTGACAGTTGCTTGTTCAGCAGAAGCACGTACAGGTATTAAAACTGGAATAGAAACTAATAATGGTATACGCATTCTACATATAGCTACAGGTAATCTTACGCAAACTCCTTTTATCGAAAAAGGTGTTTCTAATATTAGAGTTGGTAGACAATTCAAATCTGCTATAGATAAATATTTTGTTAATGAACAATTTGATTTAATTGTTATGTCTACTCCACCGATTACTTTGTCAGGTGTTTTTGGTGAATTAAAGAAGAGATATAAAGCTAAAACTTATTTATTATTAAAGGACATATGGCCACAGGGTATTGCCGATATTGGCGCCATTAAGCAAAACGGTTTAATTTATAAATACTTTAGGTGGCAAGAGCAAAGGTTATATAAAGCATGTGATTACATAGGGTGCATGTCGCCAGCTAACATGAGCTTTGTACTTGAACATAATACTTTGCCATCAATATGTGTTACAGAAGAGAATCCTAATTCTATAAGAGTTAGAAAAGATAAAATAGAAAAAACCAGAATACTATTACAGAAATATGGCATTTCAGATGATAAATGTGTTTTTATTTTTGGTGGGAATCTTGGTAAGCCACAGGGAATACAGAGTTTCATGCCTGAATTAAAGAATATTAATATAGCTAATGCTTTTTTCTTGTTCGTTGGTGGAGGAACAGAATCGAATTATGTGAAGAAATATATTGACGATAATAATTTGCAGAATGTGAAATACATACAGACATTACCAAAAGATGAATATGAAAAAATTTGTGAAAGTGCAGATGTTGGTCTTATTTTATTAGATAGTAGATATACCATTCCTAATTTTCCTTCAAGGGTTTTGAGCTATTGCGAAAACAGATTGCCAATACTTTCTTATACAGATTCAAATACTGATGTGGGAGATATTGTGGAACAAGCAGGTTGTGGCATAAAAGTAGTGAGAGATAATAAGAAAGAGTTTATGGAAGCAGTAAAGAAATTAGTTGATAATAAGCAGATGCGTAATGAGATGGGTAATAAATCATTTAAATTACTACAAGATAAATATACAGTAAGTAGTTCATATAAAATCATTATGCAACATTTTGAAAGAGGGTTAGAGTAAATGTTTAAAAATAAAACTTTGTTAATTACTGGTGGAACGGGAAGCTTTGGTAACACGGTGTTAGATAGATTCTTAGATACAGATATTGCAGAGATTCGTATTTTTTCTAGAGACGAAAAAAAACAAGATGATATGCGGCATTTGTACCAGAATAAATTTCCGCAACTTAGTGAGAAGATTAAATATTATATTGGGGATGTCCGCAATATAAGTTCAGTTCAAGATGCTATGCATGGAGTTGATTATATATTTCATGCAGCTGCATTGAAACAAGTACCATCCTGTGAGTTCTTTCCTATGGAAGCTGTAAGAACAAATGTTATTGGCACAGATAATGTGCTCACTGCAGCTATTAATGCAGGAGTAAAAAAAGTTATTTGTCTTTCTACAGATAAAGCAGCATATCCTATTAATGCGATGGGGACATCAAAAGCTATGATGGAAAAAGTATTCATGGCTAAATCTAGAACAGTGTCTCCTGATAAGACACTAATTTGTGGTACTCGCTATGGCAATGTTATGTGTAGCCGTGGTAGTGTGATTCCGTTATTTATCGAACAAATAAAAAAAGGTCTGCCACTTACCGTGACGGAACCTAAAATGACAAGATTTATTATGAGCTTAAGAGAGGCCGTGGAACTCGTGGTCTTTGCGTTCCAAAATGCACATACAGGTGATTTAATGGTTCAGAAATCCCCAGCCAGTACAATTGGTGATTTAGCACAAGCTGTAAAAGAATTGTACCATGCAGATAATGAAATTAAAATTATTGGTATTCGTCATGGAGAGAAACTTTATGAAACACTACTCACTAATGAGGAATGTGCCAGAGCCATTGATAAAGGAAACTTCTATGAAGTACCAATAGATAATAGGGATTTGAATTATGATAATTACTTCAGTAAGGGAAATAGAAAAAGGAATACATTAACTGAGTTTAATAGCAATAATACGAAACTTTTGAATGTGGAACAAATTAAAAAGAAGTTACTGGAATTACCATACATTAAAAATGAACTGGCAAACTGGGAGAATAAATAATGAAAATTTTAGTTACCGGTGCGCATGGTTTTGTTGGAAAAAACTTGCTTGCCCAACTAGATAATATTCGTACACAAAAGGCTAAAAATTATATATTAAACAGTGATATATTTGTTTATTACTATGGCAGAAATAATACACTTGCTGAGTTAGACAAATATACTTCAGATTGTGATTTTGTAGTTCATTTAGCAGGAGTTAATAGGCCAAAAGAACAGAATGAATTCATGACTGGAAACTATGAACTCACTAATCAACTTCTAGAAACATTGCAGAGGCATAATAACAAAGCACCGATACTAATTACCTCATCTATACAAGCAGAATTAGATAACCCATATGGGAAGTCAAAAAAAGCTGCTGAAGATGCTTTGTTTGCTTATGCAGAAAAAACAGGAGCTAAAGTTTTGGTTTATAGGTTGCCTAATGTTTTTGGAAAATGGTGCAAACCAAATTATAACAGTGCAGTAGCAACATTTTGCAATAATATTGCCAGAGATTTACCAATACAAGTTAATGATCCTAATGTAGATATGCAGTTGGTATATATTGATGATGTGGTTGATGAAATCATTGGTGCTTTAAGCGGGAAAGAACATTGTGCTGGAAAATTTTGCTATGTACCGACTATCCACAGAATTAAACTTGGTGAAATAGTAGAACTACTAAATGAATTTAAAAATAGCCGTAAAGATTTAAGTGTGCCAAAACTAAACAATAATTTTGCCAAAGATTTATATAGTACGTATTTAAGCTATATGCCTACAGATAAATTTAGTTATCCACTGAAGATGAATGTAGATGCAAGAGGTTCCTTTACAGAGATTATACGTACTGTAGACAGAGGACAATTTAGTGTCAATATTAGCAAACCAGGTATTACTAAAGGTAATCATTGGCATAATACTAAAAATGAAAAATTCTTAGTGGTAAGTGGTAAGGCTTTAATACAATTTAGAAAAATAGGAACTACAGAAATTATAGACTATCATGTTAGTGGGGATAAACTAGAAGTAATTGATATTCCCACTGGTTATACTCATAATATAATCAATGAAGGTAGTACTGACCTAATAACCTTTATGTGGTGTAATGAGTGTTTTGATCCAAATAAACCTGATACATATTTTGAAAAAGTGTAGGTGAACAAGATGCTGCAAGTAGACTATAAAGATATTAAGTTTAAAAATAACGGCAAACTAAAATTACTAATTATTGTTGGTACCAGACCAGAAATTATTCGCTTGTCAGCTACCATTACTAAATGTCGTCAATATTTTGACGTGATTCTAGCTCATACTGGACAAAACTACGATTATAACTTAAATGGTGTATTTTTTAAAGATTTGCAATTAGCTGAACCGGAAGTATATATGGATGCAGCAGGGGATGACTTGGGTGCATCTATGGGGAATATAATTAATGCTAGTTATAAACTGATGTGTCAGATTAAACCAGATGCTCTACTGATTCTAGGAGATACAAACAGCTGCTTATCTGCTATACCAGCTAAACGCTTACATATACCTATTTTCCATATGGAAGCAGGGAATAGATGTAAGGACGAATGTTTACCTGAGGAAACCAATCGACGTATCGTAGATATTATTTCCGACGTTAATATGGCCTATTCTGAGCATGCTAGGAGATATCTATCTGAATGTGGTTTACCTAAAGAGAGAACTTTTGTTACTGGTAGTCCTATGGCAGAAGTATTACACAAAAATTTAGCAGCTATTAAGGCATCAGATGTCCATAAAAGGTTAGGCTTAGAGAATGGCAAGTATATTCTTCTATCTGCTCACAGAGAAGAAAATATAGATACAGAGAAAAACTTTCTAGCTCTTTTTTCTGCTATTAATAAAATGGCTGAAAAATATAATATGCCGATTTTATATTCTTGTCATCCACGTAGTAAGAAACGCTTGGATGAAAGTGGATTTAAATTAGATAAAAGAGTTATACAACATGAACCATTAGGATTTCATGATTATAACTGTTTACAGATGTATGCCTTTGCAGTTGTTTCTGATAGTGGGACGCTACCGGAAGAATCTAGTTTTTATGCTTCTATAGGACAACCGATTTCAGCGGTATGCATTCGGACTTCTACAGAAAGACCGGAAGCACTGGATAAAGGCTGTTTTATCTTAGCTGGTATTGATGAAAAATCACTGTTACAAGCTGTGGATACTGCGGTAGAAATGAACAAGAACTGTGATTATGGTACGCCAGTAGGATATTATGTAGACGAAAATGTATCAACGAGAGTGGTAAAGATTATACAGAGCTTTACTGGTGTGGTTGATAAAATGGTGTGGAGAAAATAGAACTATTTTAAAATGATAGCTTTATTTTTGTCAATGCTCCTATATATATTGTTAGTTAGATTTAATGTTTATTAGATAGTATGTTCATATTTTAGAGGGGAATGTTGTTAGTGAATAGTGAAGTGGATGGTAACATCGAAATAGTAAGTAAAATGCGTATGCTATGTATTAATCATCTTTTCGCTGTTTATTTTTCATTAGGAAAATTAGTTGTTGTTGATAGGAAACACGGGAAAATGTTTTCTTTAGGTTATTTACCAGAGATGGGTATAAAAAAGTATTTGTCATATATACGCATTTTAGTTAGAATGTTTCGGCTTGAACCACGTTGTGCTATGTGGATAGATGATTATAAATTTATACTCTCTTATCATGGCAAAGTGTTTTTAGTTAATTTGCAATCAAAAACAATTGTATTGGATCATAAATTTAGGGAAGGAATGAATAATCCATTATCATTTTGCAAGGTAAATGGTTTAAAAAAATTTCCGGATTGTATTTTATATGGGGAATACTGGGGAAATCCTCATCATGAAGAAACTTGTATATATGCAAGAATAGATGATAAATGGCGTAAGGTGGTTATTTTTGAAGCCGGTCAAATAGAGCATATTCACGGTATTGTTGTTGATAAGTATAATAACAGATTATTGGTGTTGACAGGAGATAGCGATGCTGAGTCGGGAATTTGGGAAATTCAAGATAATTTTTCGACCCCCAATTTACTCTTAGGAGGTAAACAAAAATACAGAACATGTGTTTTAGCACCAACTGTTAATGGATTTATATATGCAACTGATACTCCACTAGAAAAAAATTTTATAAGAGAAGTGAAGTTTGAAAATAATATGGTTATAGAAAAAGAAATATACGATATGCCTGGACCATGTATATATGGAAATGTTTTTGAAAAAGATGCAAATGTTATGTTGTTTTCAACATCTGTTGAACCAGATAGCAGAATAAAAGGTATACAATATTTGTTTACTTATCGATTGGGTTATGGGGTTGCCGATCGAAATAGTCATGTGATTATGTACAATTTCAAAAATAACTTTAATGATGTTTTAACGATAAAAAAAGATTTATTTCCTATGACTCTATGCCAATTCGGAAATGTTTTGTTTCCTTGTCAAACGGCTTGTAAAGAAATTTATATGTGCCCTATGAGTTGTGAAGATTATGATGGAAAAACACTGAAATTATTGTTTTAGAAGGAGTGAACGTGTGTGTTTAAGCAAGCTATTATATTTTTGCTAGAAAACTATCCAAGCCTTGAAAGTATGTGCCGTAAACAGTTGGAAAAATACCCGGAAATTAAAAAACGATTAAAACGTAAAATGATTAAAAATAGGCAAGCTAGTAAAGCACAAATAAAAATAGATAAAAATTGCTTTCTAGAGCTTTTACGAAAGATAGGAATTAGATCTGGTGACTTAGTTATGGTTCATTCGGATTTGGGCGGATTGAGAAATATTGATTTATCTCCCAAAGAAATTATTAATTGCTTACTTGAAAGCGTAGGAGAGAAAGGAACCATTGTTTTTCCGGTCTTTCAATATGCTGGCAAACGAAATATGAAAAAGATTAATGGAGAACAGGTTTTTCCCTTTAATAAAAATCATATTATACCATGGACTGGTATATTGCCTTATGAATTCCTTTCTTTTGATGGAATTGAAATAAGTGATTTTCCTTTGAATACGCTTGCAGCCAAGGGAGATTGTGCAAAAGAAATGATGGTTGATAATATGAAAAGTGATTTACCTCATGGTATGAAATCATCGTGGTATTATTGTTTGAATCATAATGCTAAAATTTTGTTTTTAGGACTTAAGGCAAAAGATGCTTGTACAGTAATGCACTGTGCAGAAGATATGATGGATGATACATGGCCAGTGAACAATTGGTGGGATACTATCACTTGTAAAATTGACAATATGGGAACATCAAAAAAGTTTTATGCACGTCTTAGGGCAGGTAAATGGGCTCGATGTGTAGGTAGCTATCATCTTGAAAAAGTGTTACGTGATATAGGAGTTTTAAAAAGAACTAATAACGGAATATTAATAGAATGCATAGATAATCCAAAAAAGTTTGTTGATTTTCTAATATTAGAAGCAAAAAAAGGTAAATTCCTTTACAAAATAGAAAAAAAGGATTTGAAGAAAGTCTAATGAAATGATCAATTTAAACAGGTCGTGGTGAATAGAATGGGTGAAAATTCAAAAAAAAACGAACCGCGCATTGTCGTGGTTGCTTCAACTGTTTTTAGTAATACAAAAAATAATGGAAAAACCGCAGCTTCATTATTTTCTGTTTTTAAAACAGAAAATATTTACGAGGTTTTTTTTAGTAATGAGCCAATAGAAAAATTGCCTTATTGCAATTATTATAGAATTACTGATAAAGATATGGTTAAAAGTGTAATATGGGGTAAAGAAGCAGGATATGCTGACATTTACAAAGATGATAGATGTAGTGAAAATAGTGAGACTAATGCAACAAACTTAATTAATTGGGCAAAGCAATATGAGCTATCAAGAATATTTAGAGAATTAATATGGAAGTTAGGAAAATGGAATACAAAAAAATTAAATTTATGGTTGGACGAATGTAGACCAAATGTAGTTGCTCTTCTGCTAGCTGACTCAGCATTTGCCTGTGATATTGCAGAATATATAAAAAAACGATATGATACAAAATTAATTGTATTTATGGGTGATGATTATATTGCACCGCGTAAGAATGTCTCAATGTTTTGGCGATTAAGAAGAAAATTACTTTTAAGGAAGACAAAACATATATTAAACATCAGTGATAAATTATTTACAATATCAGTACCAATGCAGAAAGAATATTATAAACTGCTTGGGGAAAAAAGTGTTGCGATGCCATTCAATATTGCTGAAGATAATACTTGTTTAGATGGTACTAGTATAGATACTGATAAAAATGATGTAATTCAGTTAATATATGCTGGTGGATTACATCATAATAGGTATAAGACACTTCAGACGATAGGACTTGCAATTAAAAGATACAATGAAAATAATTCTAGAAAAGCATTTCTTAGCATATATTCTCAAGGCAATATAGACTCAAAAATTATTAAGCAATTGAATATATACAACGCATGTAAATTTTCAGGAAGTTTGAATAGAAAGGAATTGAAATCGGCCTTATGTAAGAGTAATGTTTTAGTCTTTGTAGAATCATTTGATGAAAAAAACATAGCGGCAGTTAAGTATTCGTTTTCAACAAAAATTACGGAATACTTATCATATGCCAAACCTATATTAGCAATAGGACCAGACGAAGTTGCAGCCATACAGTATTTAAAAGATTGCGCTTTTTGTATCACTGACGAAAATCATATTGGGAATAAAGTGCAATCTTTTTTGAAAGACGAAGACTTACAACGTAATTTATCGATGATAGCTAAAAAAAAATATCAGGAAAACTTGGATCCTCAAATTATTCGATCACAATTTCATGATATTGTTTGTGGAGTATTAAGAAGCAACTTATAGGAGTATTATGATTCATTATGTTTTTAGAAGTATAGTGATTGGCGGTGTTAAACTTGCGACTTATTCAGAGTGTGGGCATTATATATTTAATTTATAGTTTTTATTTAATTGCTTTATATGACGTAACAACTTTGAAGTTAATAGATTTGTTACCAGCTTTTTTCTTGATGTGGATCAATTTTTTTCTTTTTGTTTGTGGAGATGGACATATCAGAAAGGAAAATAAAAGTGAACTGAAGATTGTAGATGATATTATTTCCAACCTCAGTGGGGGAAAACTTATTGTTCTTGGTATAGCAGTGCTATTAATGTCAGCTGTTTCAGCTAATTTTTACACAGGACAGACTCCAATTAGTATAATTCGCAGTTTGCTTTCTGGAACGAGCAATTTTTATTATGATTATCAAACACATGCTTTTGATAACCAATTGGGTGTATTTACTGCAATCAAAATACCGTTTATCTTGATTAATTTTGTTGTAAAATTTCTATTCTTCTTTTCATTTATAGTGTTTTTTTTGAAAGATGGACGTTTAAAGATGGCGGAGAAAGTATATTTATTTCTGATAACTTGTAGCCATTTATATTTTGGAATTGCAAGAGGTACAAGCTTTGAATTATTTGAACTACTTGTTATAAGTATATATATTGTATTAAACCAACAAGACAGAAAAAAATTACAGCATCTTATATTCATTATTATCTTATGTATTATTTGTAGCGCATTTTATTCGTCAAATTTACTTGGAAGAGGCCTTACGCCTGATTTTTATTATTATTCTACAGAATGGGAAATAAATAAAACGGGAGTCCTTTATTATTTTTTTCCATCTATTGTTGGAGTTATAACTTTGTTTTATGGTTATTTTGGATTTGGGTTTGTATATACATCTCATTTTATTACCGATTTATTTCTCTCATCTGTTGGTAATTTTTTGCTTGGATTATTTCCTTTAGGATATGAAGTAATACAAGGTGCGCCTATTGTGGAACTAATGGATAATTATTTAATGAAGTATGTACGATTTATGCCATTATGCGTTACAATAATTAATAATATAGGAGTTATAGGCCTATTTTGTTTTGATGCTTTTTGTGGAGTTGTACATGCAAAAAGCAAAAACATAGAGAATTATAATTATAAAAAATTAATAGATTTTCTGATTTTTTATGAAATGCTTTCGCTACCTTTAAATAATTTCGTTTTCATATCAAGTGCAAGTACATTAATTGTAGTATTTGTGAGTGGGTACTATGTATGGAAACATGTTTTCAAGTTAAAAATCAAAATTTAAAATTTATGTACTCAGTAAATAATTTGATGATAAAAGAAATATTAATTGTTGTAGTAAGGTGGTATATATGAAAACAGAATACTCTTTTGATGATTATTTGTTAAGAGTAACTGATAAATGGGTGAAAACTTTTGGTACAGTGTTAAAACTAATTAAGCATAAGTCACGCCCTTTACCTAAAGTGGTGAAGAATATCATAGTGTTTTCTTATGGCGCTATTGGTGATGTCACCATGCAGACAGTGATGGTTAGAATATTAAAATATAATTATCCAGACTCAACTATTACATTAGCCGCAAGAAGACATGGAAAAGTCATTGCTGAATTTTCACCAGATATAGATGAGTTTGAAACCGTTGAGGATATGAATGGAAGATATTTTGGCTTAAAACAAGCAATTTTGCACCCAATGAAATTTTTAAATGTAATTAATAATTTCAAACACAAAAAGTATGACCTTGGGATTAGTGATATTGGAACAATAATTAGTATATTAACTTTTAAATTGCTCAAAGTAAAATTTATTGCTAGTTACGACTTTTTGGGATCAGGAGCATTAATGGATGCATTTATATTAAGAGATAAAAAACCTAGACATGTAGTAGATGATAGGATAAATCTATTAGCTAAGCTTGGACTTAAAACACCAAAGAGACTATGCAGACCTTTGCTGCAATTGTCATATAAACACATAGAAGACAATAGAATTTTTAAAGAACAACACCATTTGCAAGAAGATAGTATCATCATAGGAATACATCCTGGGGCAAGTGCAAGAATGAAGATGTGGATGAAATATAATTTGTTAGTTGAAAAAATTGCCGGTTTGCATAATGATAAAATTGTTCTATTCATTTTTAATGGATTGAACGAGGATGATATCATTTCTCCTATTGTGGAGGCTGCAAAAAAGAGTAAAGTCAATTCTGTTGTAATTAAGGAATCATTGGAGAACTATATAAGAATTTTAGATTTATGTTCTTTAGTTATATGTAATGACAGTGGATGTGGACATATTACGGCGGCATTTGACAAAAGACTAGTTACTATTTTTACATCTAGCGTGCCACAACTTTTCAAGCCATATAGCGAAAAGGCAATTAATATAACCCCTCATGTAAGCTGTAGTCCTTGTTTTGAATTTTGCTCACAGAAGAGTTACAAATGTGTGGAAAGTATAAGTGTCGAAGAAGTTTTCAGTGCAGTTGTAAAGCAGCTTGAATATATTAAATTGGAGAAAAGCCGTAATGAGCATGAAGAATGATCTCAGCCATCCAACAAAAAAAGATGTGATATGGAGCTATTTTGGAATTATATTTGCAATGGGAAGTAATTTCTTTTTATTGCCGTTTCTTCTGCATTATTTAGACAGTAATCATATAGGACTTTGGTTTGTTTTTACCAGCATAGGAAGTTTTGTGTCGTTGCTTAATTTTGGATTTGACCCAACAATGTCTAGAAATTTTGCCTATGCTTGGAGTGGAGCAGAAAGTATTGAAAGTGAAGGTGTAGGAAAACGAAGGTATAAGGAACCTAATATACAATTATTAAATAGTGTATATTTAGTAAGCAAAAGAATATATTCTAGCATTGCTTTATTAGCACTCTTTTTGTTATTGACTTTTGGAACATTATACATTATTAAAATTGGAAATTTGATTTGGAATAATAATGTTATGATCGCATGGCTAGTTTACTGCTTGGCTATATTTGTGAACTTGTTTTATGGATTTTATACCATATTTTTAAGAGGAATAGGAGAAGTTGAATACTACAACAAAGCAAATGTGTATGCACGTATTATCCAAATAATAATTGCAATTATATTATTAATGAATGGAACTAATTTAATTGCTGTTTCAACAGCATATTTGGCATATGGATTTATTTTTCGTTTCTTATGTAAACGACAATTACTTAGCAATAATATTGTTACTAATGCGATATTTTTAAAAGAAAAAAATATTACTGATTTCAAAAAAATATTTTTAAAAATTTGGCACAATACTTGGCGTGAAGGGTTAGTTTCAATATCTGGATTTATTGTTAGCCAAGCCAATACCTTAATTTGTTCAACATTTTTCTCGTTGACAATTACTGGGATGTTTTCACTTACTATGCAGATTATGATGGCAATAGGTATGTTTTCTTGGTCTTATTATAATGCGTGTCAACCTTTGATGCAGATGGCTTATGCAAAAAATGATCTGAAGGCATCCATTAAAATGTTATCCTTATCTATCGTAAATTATGATATATTATTCTCATGTTGTACATTATTTTCTTATTTTCTAATTCCTCCTCTATTGAATTTTTTTAATAAAGGTATAATAATAAATACTCATCTATTTATTGTTATAGCAATTTATATATTTTTGCTAAACAGGCAGGGTCTTTTCTCATCATATATTTCTAATACCAATAGTATTCCATATGCTAAGTCATATTGTTTATCAGGAATTTTAGGCGTTTGTCTTTCAATAGTGCTAATAAAATATTTTAACTTTGGTATTGAAGGAATTATTTATGGAGCAATGATTGTTCAAGCTTTATATAATAACTGGGTTTGGATGCTACGAGTACATTTTTTACTAAAAGTAAAATTTACCGAATTTTATTTTATTGGATTAGAACAATTTAGGGATTTCGTTTGTCATAATATAAGAAAAATACTTTTCTAAAAAAATATTTTCCTAAATTGTTAAGGTCCACCTAAATCAGCCAAATGGGGGTGCGGACATTTTCTTGGACCTTCATACCGCTAATCCCAAACTTTCCCTATATTGCAAAGGGCTCATTCCACCCAATGAAAGTTTGATCCTTTTCTCACCATACCAGTGAAGATACCTATCCAAATTGTCTATAAAATCATTAATAGACACACCTTTCCATTTTCTTCTGAATATTACGGTGTGGCGGAGCCACCAGTCCGGAAAAATGAGAGCCACCGTTCC
>DAIQMR010000030.1:0-21774 GCA_036788835.1 Acidaminococcaceae bacterium | reverse complement strand
AGAACATTGGTACAAAGGAGATAAAGGCTGGCTACTGCCTTTGCGTTTGGCTTGTTCTCCTTTTAGTACCTTCTGCCATTTTTCAGAACATAATCGATACCAGGGAACTGTTCTAAAAATCACTTGTTCTTGGAACTTTCCTTAAGAACGCTCTTCGGAATGAATACATACTGCGGCCCGTATGCAGAAACCCTTATTTTATTGGGGAGTCTCTCCCAGCCGAGTTTTGTTAAAATTCCTGCGATAGTATTAGAATCGTAGCGGCCAATACTTGAGCGTTCTCTGCCAAAGCATTCGCACCAGATTTCCATGTTGCAGACCTGCTTTCTGGCTACTGCTCCCTCACTGCCGATTCCGCCTATTTCATTACAGGATAAGAAGTTTCTGCGCTCATACAGGTCCATGGTTTCCCATTTTGGGGGGAGCAAGGTATCAAGGTATTCATGCACCAGTCCTTCTTTTTCATCCGATTCCATGGCATCACGTTGCTCTTCTGTCGCGATAAGGTTTTCGTCAGCGGTAAGATACAGCTTTTCTCCTTTTTGCACTAATTCAAAAACTTCCGCCCAGATCTGCCGGACTTCATTACGGCTTAAATCCCAGGGACGTTTCTTTTTGGAGCCCGGTGTCTTAACCGGCCAGAAACGCCTGTTGCCCGTCGTGTCGCGAAGGTACCCGGACTCAGCATTGGTAGTGCCTATAAAAATACATTGGCGCGGATGAGGCGTGGGCCTTCTGCCAAAGGAAGCCCTGTAAACATCATTTTGCCTGGAAATAAAAGACCTTAGCGTCTCTACTTCCGCTTTACGAAGTCCCGCAAGCTCCCCGATTTCCAGTATCCAATAGCCCTGCAGTTTCTCAGCCGCCGTTTTGTCTTTGGTATCGCTAAGGCTTAATGAGTCAGAAAACCACTCGCTTCCCAGAAGTGATATAAGCGTGCTTTTACCTATTCCCTGTGGTCCATTTAAAACTATCATGGTATCGAATTTGCAGCCCGGCTCTAAAACTCTTTTTACGGCCGCGCATAATGCCTTTCTTGTAACTGCCCTGACATATTTATTATCAATAGCTCCAAGATAATCAATCAAAAGCGTCTCAGCCCTGATTACGCCATCCCAGGCAGGCAGCCCGACTAAAAACTCGCGAATAGGATGGTACGATCTGTCGTCTGTTACTTTAGCTACAGCAATTTTATAATTGCGCTCAGAGAATGTTCCGTAATTAGCGTCAACGTAGCTTATGAGCTGCGCATCATCAGCATCCCTCCAATATTTAGAAGGATGCTTCCATGGCACGGTTCCCTTTACTTCCATGCCATCAATCTGCTGATTAAAGACGATAGCGCTGAGCTTTTCATCGTTTTCCAAGATTAAGGTAAGATTATGAAGCGTATTGCTGAGCTTGCCGTTTTTCTCATACTGCAGGCCTTGCGTCCAATCCTCAAATTCCTGCCTGGCTCTGGCTTGTTTTTCTTTTAGGAGCTGGGCGCTGATTTTTTCATCCTTCAGCAAAAATTCTACGGTGGCATTAAAAGACTTCTTAGCCTCTAAATCACCAAACTTGTGCAGCCTTACCAGGTCAAAAGCATTACAAAGCTTTCCTCCTGCCGGGTCTGTGGCATGATGGCTATAAGCGAATTTATCATCGTAGATAACAACGCCGGCAGAGCCCTCGCCGGGAATATAGTCATAGCGCCCTGAACCATCAGCCGTTGGCGCATAGATATTCGGCAGGAATGTTTCTATGGCTTCTTGCACCGTATATGCCCTGCACATTACGCCCACCGTTCCTTCTTTAACAAGCGGGTCTTTTTGCTCCCTGGCCTTATGTTCCGTGGCCTTGCTTTCCTTAGGCGTGGTTGGCAGCAGCGAACAGTCCCTCCAATCTGTATGTCCTGCTAAAACCTCATCCGGATTAAGCCACGCGCCATCCAAAGCTTCAAACAGGTACTCTCCATTAGCAGAGCATGTTGGCCAATACATAAGCTGCGACGCCTGGAAAGAGCATTGGTCCAGCATATTGATAAAGCCATTGTCTGTTGCATAATATCTTGCTGCGGCATTAAATTCATCCGGCAATAAGTCACGAGTAAGCGGCAGAATAAGCCTGGCTCTTGGGCTTTGCGGTGTATGGCTATGGGTGGTGTAATAGCATGCCTTGTTATGTACCTTGTCTTTGATGCTTTCCAGGAACTCCTTTGTTATGCTGTCAAGGTCATATACCAGCATGGAGCGGCATGCCACCTTATTAGCCTGTCTCCTGTTATCCCTTAAATGCCCGGCTACAAAACCGCCCTTATCTTTAATGTCATCACGTTCTGCTTTAGGCAGTTTAGGATATTCTTCTGCCGTTTCAGAAGTACGGACAGGTATTTTAAGCCGTTCGCACAGTTCTTCAAACTTTATTGTTTTATTCGACCAGAACTTAGCTGTCCTGGAATTTCCATAAGCAATTTTTAAATCACGCATTTTAATAGCCTCCTTTAAAAGTGCCATTGCCAGATACAGACATCATGTAGTCTGCAACGGCATTTAACTTTGTATAATCCTCTTCGCTTAAAGAATGAAAGCCTGTTTCCGGACGAATCCCGGCAGCCGCATCCAATCCGCAGTAATACAAAACAGCCTCACGCAGGGATGGCCCGAAACTTGTGCCGTCATCTTTCCGCAGCTTTTGTAAGGCACTGCTTCCTATGCCCAGCTCTTCCCCGACAGCCTTCCACTTACCGAACAAGGAATAATCCGTCACAACAATTTCATGTAACTTCCCCTGCACGGCATTCCTGACGAAATGCTCTATTTCCGCAAGGCAGATAACCTCCAGATGGTTAGTAATAGTCTCGAGCATCATGATTCTTCGGTCTTCCACGCAGCCTTTCGCATACCTTTTCCGGCAGAGGGCATCGACTGCTTTTTTGAGCACCGTCCAGTATTTTTTCCCTTCTGCGTCAACCGGCTGACGGAGCATCATAAGAGAGTCAAAATCCGCGCCCCGTACTTCCTTCAGAAAAGCAAAAACCATAGGGGCTATGGTGAGCGCATCCGTGCGCATGGCTGCCATGAAATTATTGCCTTCCGGCTTTGCTTCTGCCATTGCCCAGGGCGTTATGGAAGGGTCGTAAATGTCTTCCGCCTTCTTATGACAGTAACTGCAGAGGCTCACCAGGTCATCCATCTTTTCATTTCTGAAATTGTCATAAGTAAGGTGGTGCACCTGGGTTGCCTCTTTTCCGCAAACGCAGCATATACGTTTGTCCAGGTTCAGGCGTTCGCCGGCTACTTTTCTCCATTCGGCGCTGTGTATATATTTTTCGTACTCGAAGTTCCTTGTTTTATACATGCTGCGCCTCCCCGAAATACCTGATCGTCTTTTTGTACTTCTTTGCCTTTTCCACTTCATAAGCCATTCCGGGGGAAAGCTCCTGCCCGAACACCCAGACCTCTTCGCACTTGCCGATGAGCACTTTGTTGATTACTCTCACAAGCTCTCTTTCTTTCTCATCGTCCATGAACTGCGGGTACAGGAGATGAGGTGCAATCGGTATTGCTTTCTGGTCGACGGCAAACCGGCAGTATTGCCTTGCCGCTTCCACGTTCTTTTCCACATTCCCTGAGTAGGGCGAGCATATGTAGACGAGAGGCAAGAACATGCTTGCCTCTTTCTTGATATTGCTCAGAGCTTCAAAAGCCGTGGGATCATGGTATTTTTCCGAGTTATACTTGTTCACGCCCATAAGCAAGCACCCTTCCCCCGTGTTTTATTAAATTCCGCATGATAAAACCTCCTTGAAAGTTAGTAGGGACTCTTCATCCCCCTACATAACAGGCAAAGAAAAAGGACGAGTTTTTAACCCGTCCCGAAAAAAACAATAAAAAAACAGCTGTATCAAAAGGATGTTTAAAGACATCCTTTTGATACAGCCTTGTTTACTACAGATATACTATTCTACTCATTCCCAATATAGTAATTCAATTCCTTTATGTTCCTTAATCGCCTTGTGATAGGCTCTTGCAGCAACGGCTATATCCAAAATACCAAATCCTACAGCGTTAAAGTAAATCTTCTGTTCATCATTGTCACGGCCAGACTTGCCGGCAACAAGTAAAGAGCCCAATGACCCATCAATATCACTATCTTTTATTAAACCATCCTTAGACATCAATGCAACAGTACTAATCATTCTATGCTTTATTGTTTCCCAATCATCTACATAGATTTTATCAGCTTTCTCAACACATTCATAAGTAACTTCAAAGTCTGCCATATTCATCAACAATACGCCCTTTTTCAGCCACCCGTATTCAATAATTGGCTGATCCGCCAAGGTTACACATATAACAATATCGCTTTCTTTAACAGCCTCGGCTAATGGGTCAGCAACTGCAAAAGTAATATCAGGATATTTTCCACTCATTTCTCTAATATATGCAGCAGCATTTTCTTGGCGAATATCAAAAACATTAACCTTTTTAATTGTCGGACGCATCATCAAAGCCGCTTCCAATTGAGTTCTGCCCTGAGCACCGGCTCCACAAATAGTGAGAACAGATGCATTTTGCACTGCTAAAAGGTTAATAGCAACACCACCTGAAGCACCTGTCCGTTTAGCACTAATAGCTGTGCCATCAGCAACACAAACAGGTAATTTTGTTTCAGGGTCATTTAAAATTATTGTTACGCTGGCTCTGGGAAGTCCCTTTTTGTAATTCTGAGGACCACTTCCAATCCATTTAATGCCTGCTAAGTTATATTCACCACCTAAATAACCCGGCATTGCATTAATACGACCATAAACATTCTCATCAGCAGGAGTATTCCCCCAGCGCATTACAAGCTTTCCAGGGATTTTAGCATCCCCCGTTTCCTTTAGCATATATGCATTTTCTACATCTTTAATAACTAGTTTCATATCTGTCGCGCCTAATTCTTCCATTGCTTTGTTGTTTAAGAACAATAATGTTTCTTTCATCTTTGCAAAACCTCCCTAGTTTTATTTATCTTTTACCTGTTACAAAGAAATTTTCTATTTGTTCCTTATTTAGTCCCTGCAACCCCATACTATTTAATGTACGACCTTCCTCACGGAAATTTCTGTTATAAACTGAACTGGTGAGCTGAATAATAGCGTCAATATTTGGTGTCGGCACATTAACCACAGTAGCCAATTCAGAAATTGGTACTAAACTCATAGGCACATCTTCAGTAACATAACGTGCGTCAATGGTCTTCGGAGCCATAATATCAGCATAAGCACCATTATTTTGAATCAATTCATACAAATCTTTGCCATGGGTTTCATAAGAAACTACCAGCCATTCTTCTGCTGAAAGGACTTTAATTCCAAAAGCATTTGCAACAGCCATTCTCTCTTTATCTACTTCATGTACAAGCCTGCTGACAGATGGAGAAATTCCGTCAACATAGTAGCGATATCCCCTTTCATCACTTTCGATACGCCCAATATTTAATAGCATCGGCGTTGGATGAAATAATGCTCCAATATTGGAAAATGATGTTTCCAAACAGTTCTTTGCTGCCTTAAACTGAGGATAAAAAGGTTTAATTAATTCTATGACCTGATTCACCCTATTACTAGGTATTACTCCAAACAACAACTCATCCTTTATTCCATAAATTTCTACACTTTGACTATCAGTTTTACGACAAGAATAAATAAGAGTTGATGTTTCGCAAACAGTAATGTCTTTATTACAACCTAAAGCATGAATTCTTTCGTAAAAATCCAATGCTCCTCCTGTACGTCCAGGATTAAGAACAACAACTTGCCCATCTTCCAGATATTTCCAGCAAGCCTCTGCAATCATCCTATGAGTAAACGAAGGCGTAACAACCATTATCAATTGTGTCCCTGCTATAGCTTCTTCAACGCTATCAGTCACTTTATTAAGTTTCTCTATCGTCGTTTTACCATTGTAAGTCAGCTTAACTTCTTTGGTTGCTTTTAAATCTGCAACATACTCGGGAAATAAATCACAAATATTTACTTTTATGCCGCAACTTGCTAAATGGGCAGATATTGCCATGCCACCATTTCCTGCTCCTATTACAGCAACCGTAACCTCCTTTGTTGCCACGCAAAACACTCCCTTCACTTTAAAAGTCTATCTTTGTTCTAAAACAGGATTTTTAATCCAGAAGAAGCCTCTTAGGATAGCAATGATTAGTAAAGCACCCAAGCAAAATCCTATTCCCGTAGTCAATACTCCAAAATTCTTTATTAGCATTGGATATGCAGTTGTAACTAAACCACCACCGATAAAAGGACTCATGAACGGACATCCTAGAGCATATACTGTGCCTGCATCAGTTTCCATTTTTGGATCTGTGGTACGCAAAAGCATATAACCAACAGCTGCTACGCCTGTAAAAGCACCATATCTTATAATGCCATGTTCAAACCAATTGTCTGTAAAAACATGTGGACTTAGCCATAGCATAAAGAAATAAACCATCATGAGAATCATTGCAATACTGCCTATTAATAATGGCAACCAGTAAGCAAGTACAACTGGGATTGATATAGATGCCATAGCTGCCACAACCAATATTTCTAACGCAATGCCTTGTAACCTCTGAAAAATATTTCTATCTAATAAATTTCTCCATGAAGTTGACTGTATTACTCTATTAACAATCCAACCGCCAATCATTGCAAATGGGAATAAAGGTAAAGAATAATGTAAAAAGGTTTTAAAAGCATAAACAATTTCCCACCCAATTAGGATGGACATACCAATAACTCCTAAATGTAAAGCAAAAGGCTCTATAACGTCTGAGCTTACTGTCGCATAAGAAGAAGGTATACGTGCTTCTTCCGGATACATTTCCGTTGATGCTCCAAAATTAGCAGGTTCTGTCAATACCTTTGTATAACGTTTACGAACCCCATAATTAATCACAATCATGCCGCCAATAATTCCGGCCATCAGTCCTATAGTTGCAGTTGTTTTACCAACATCTCCACCATCTGGCCAGCCCAAACTATTAAATACCTGAACCATACCACCAGCTGTGCCATGCCCACCAGCAAAGCCCACTTCAAATACTGACCCAAACATTGGTTCAACCCCTAAAATAGGAGTGAATATAAAAGCAGTTAATAAGCAAATAAGACCGACTTGTAAAAAACTACATGACCATAACCAGCCAAGACCAGCAATAGTGTTATGTGTCATCGCTGCATTTGATTCTTTCTGCTTTTTTATTCCAAGCAGCATGCATGCAAAAACTATAGTAATCATTTGACCCGGTAAAGCACCAAAACTAGACATCATATCTGCAGGGATAACTTTAAGAAAATGCGGTCCTAATAATAATCCTATAATACCCGCTAACAGTGAAGCTGGAATAAAAAGCCTTTTAAGCAAATCAATTTTCAATCTAATAATTGTTGCAACAAAAAGCAGTAAACCAATAACAGATACATAAAGCAATAAATTTTGTACTGTTCCCCCTGTAATTTTTACAATAGGTAACATTTTCTGCACTTCCCTTCTAGTATTTTCATTTTTTTGTAAAGTTTTGACTTCGAAAAACAATTACAAACATTTTATTGTTCGCTCGAGCAACTACAATAAAATATTTGTATTTACTTTTAACATAATACGTGATATCGTTATTTTTGTAAAACGAAATAATATGGAGTTAACATTCGATATTTTTGAACGTTAACTCCATACTAAGGAGAAGTCATGGATACTAAAATTTTAGCAACTTTTTTAAAGGTGGTAGAGCTTAAAAATTTTCTTCGTGTTTCTGAGGAATTGAACTATGCACCATCCACCATAACCACGCAAATTAAAAATTTAGAAGAAGAACTCGGTGCCCCTGTCTTCGACAGAATCGGCAAAAAAGTTCAATTAACTTCTTTTGGAGAAGACTTTTTACCTTATGCATCAAAAATTGTAGCCATGGAAAAAGAAGTCCATTATTTAGGTAATAGTGCAGATAATATGCATGGAACATTACGCATAGGGATTATTGAATCTTTTTTTAATAACATATTGATCTTTAGTTTACCTGAATTTATCAAAAATAACAAAGATGTTTCTCTAAGTTTACGAACAGGAATTACAGAAGAATTAATTAATATGCTAAAAAAAGGAGTAGTTGATATTATCTTTTGCATTAATGCAATAGAATGTGATAAAGATTTTAAGTGTGTATATAGAAAAAAAGAAAATATGATCTTTGCCACGGCTTCCAACAATCCAATACTTAAAAAGGAAAAAATAACTTTAAAAGATATCCTACAGGAGCCTTTAATTCTCTCCGAAAAGTCCAGTCGCTACAGAAGACAATTGGATATCATGGCATCACAATATGATATCCCTGTTAATCCCATAGTAGAAATTGATAGCACAAGAGTAATGCGAAAATTTGTAGAACAAGGCTTAGGCATCACCTTTTTGCCTGAATATATTTTACGGCATGATATAGCTATCGGTAAAATAGCAGAAATACCAATCACTAAACAAGCTGATCCAATGTGGTTTCAAATTTATTATAACCAAAATAAATGGCTTTCGCCTGCGATGAAAGAAATGATTGATTTTGTTATAGGCGTCTGTAAAAAAGAGATCGCTTTTTATGAAGATAGATAATAGTCAAAAAACGAAAATTATTTTCGATGTTGATATTTAATCTGCATATATCAAAAAAACTATGTTAGCATAAATAGTTTTTTTGATATATTTTTATTCCTTTTTATAAAATTGGCATTCGTAACCATCTGCCCTAAGTTTTAACCCTTTGGCCCAAGGTGGAGTCCTTCCCATCTGCTCACAGACGTCGGCAAGAGACATGTTCTTATCCGCCTCGATTATAAGCTCATCGTGAACATGGCCAACTATTCGGCAATTCCGAAGAGTTCCCATTGCATATACCAAAATGTCTCTAGCTACAGCCTGAGTAATGTTCTCCACGAATTTCGGACCGTAACTTTCTAATCTGTCCCACTTTTTAGTTGTGCCGATTCCCTCATAGGTAATAGACTCTCCACCGAACCGGTTCTCTCCCATACGAGGTTTCACGTACGCCAGCCGCCTGCCGGACGGAAGTGTTATAAAGAGAAAACCACTCTCGTAGTTGAACCTTATGCCATGAGTGTCTGCCTGTTTTCGCTCTTTTACACACTCCTTTACAGCTTTGTCCACATCCCACCAAAGCTGTACAATGCGTGGATTAGCAAGTCGCCATGAATTAACCAAGGACTTCAGTTCTTCTTCCTTAAGTCCCATGTCTAAGGCTCCCATAGCTTTAAGTGCGCCAATCGATCCTCCATAGCCACAGTTGTGAACTAACTTGCCCGATACGGTAAAACGATGATGCTTTCCGGCATTTCGTATGTCATAAACTCTAGCCTTGCCCCTTATATTACAAACATTTTGCGTTTCCCCTGTTTGTACGATATGTGCTCCGAGGGAGGCGGCTTTGCCAAACTCCATTGGCCTCGGTTGCCCTTCAACCCAGACGAGATGGTCTGATGTTGCTGTAAGACCTTCATAAGTAATTACCTTCCTTTCTCCCTTATAGATAACTCCTCCATGGGATACCCAGTTTTCGCCATCCCAAAGCTTATGTTTTAGTGAAACTTTTTCTATCGGTACCAGACCTTTATCGGTCAGCACCATTTGCCCTTCAGCTATGCATGCAAGCTCTGCAATCTTCCCTTTTTGTCTCAGCTCTCCATTAATACCATGTTTAACTACAGGGACCTTAAACATCTGGCTTGCACTCATGCAATAAATGTCACCGCCATTTTCGAATAAATCCATCCGCCATTTCTCACCGGCAAGCCAGGCAATGACCCTCGCTTCAATAGCACTGAAGTCGGACACTATGAATTTCCGTCCTTCCTGGGGAACAAAAGCTGTGCGAATGAGTTGTGAAAGCGTATCCGGGATATCATCATACAAAAGGCCCAGAGCATCTAGGTTTCCTTCCCTCACAAGCTCCCTTGCCTCAGCTAAATCTGTAATATGGTTCTGAGGCAGATTTTGCAGCTGGATAAGCCTGCCGGAAAAGCGTCCTGTTCTATTAGCTCCGTAAAATTGGAACATGCCATGCGCCCTCTTATCGTGACAAACAACATTAGACATGGCCTGATACTTCTTCACCGATGACCGGGAAACTTGCTGGCGAAGCTTTAAAACGTCGATTAATCCTTCTGGTGCCGTCTTAATAAGCTCAGCAACATCTTTTTTGCCGAGGGAGTCCGTGTCCAGCCCCTGCTCTGAAAGCCATTCCCTCATTTGCAGTACAGAGTTTGGATTTTCTAAGCCGGTAAGCTTTTGCATTTTAGTCATTAAAGCATCTTTTACTTCCTTGTCTATCTCAATAGCACTATTTACGAATTTCAAATCAATTCCTATGCCCCTGTCATTAATCTCCTGGTCCAAATGGTATTCGTCCCAGATAGACTCAGGCACGGGAAACCTAAACAGCTTCGCCTGTATGGCCATTTCCGTCTCTACGTCCCGCTTATTGTAGGACTTGAACATATCCCACTTGTCCTCATCATGGAGTGGCAAATTTCTTGTGCGTCCACCATTGGTCTTGGTGGGAGCACAGGGAATACAGAAATAACGGATGAGATTTTTTCCTTCTTCCAGCTTCTGCTTGTCGAGACCTAAAACAGCACCTACTCCTGCCAATGATAACGGCAAACCAAGATAGGCAGACCATACCATCGTGCAGCGCCACGAGTCAGGCTCAAGCCAGGACATAAAGTGCCTGGATAAACAGATTCGTTCAAAAATCGCATTATAGCTCCACTTAATCACATCCGGCGACTTTATTGCCTCTATTACTTCTTGCGGTATGCTTTCCCCTTTGGCCAGATCTATTACCTGCGCGGGACCTCCGTCCACCGAATACCCGAACAATAAAATCTCGAAGTCAGGGGCTGAGGCATAACGGTACACTCCCGACTTAGAAAGGTCTGCGCTGCTAAAGGTTTCTATATCTATACTCAATGTTTTCATTTTTTCTCCTTTAAAAGAAAGCGGCAAAGGTTTGTCCCCTGCCGCTTTTTGTTTATCTCAGTTCTCTTTTGTATTTGTCGCCGGCAATCTTTATTCTTTGGAGGCTCTCAAGTCCCAAAAACAAGGCCATAACTCCAAATGATAGAAAACCGAATGCCGCCGACACATAGAACAGTCCTCTGAAAAATTCCATGCTCTCTCCTCCTATGCCAGGAAGTCGTCGTCTTCTAGAGTAGTGAAATCCTCAGCCGCAGTAGATCTGTTTCCTAAGCTTTCCCCGTCTTTAATCTTTTGAATATTGCCAAGTCCACAGGCTACGCCCTTATTACCGTTGCTGTTGAAAGCATAGAAGTTTAAGGAAACTCTCCCATAGCAGCCGCTGTATACTTCCTCCCTGTCCAGGATAGGCTTTACTGTCTTGTCCACGATTTGGGGAGCGGTCTTGCTATTGGCATTGATGAAGTAGTGGCCTTTGTAGGCTTCATCTTCCCGTTCCAGATCACCATCACGCAAAGGCATCTTCAGTGCGGCTTTGTTAGGCTTTTTGCCGCCAAACTTAGCCACCCCGTCCTCAATGGCTGTATCTACAGCCTTGCTGATGGCATCTAGGGTTGCCTTGTCTGTTTTAGGAATAAGCACTGAGACGCTGTACTTTGGTTCACCGTCGTTGATGGAAACCGGCTCCCATCCGTGAAAATATGACAATCTGGTGTTAATACCTGTGATTACTTTCGTTTTACTATTGTTAGACATAATTTATTCCTCCTCGAATTCGCTTTTAGCGTTTGTTAGGTTCATGGCAGGCCGTTTGTCCGTTATCGGAACCAATGACGGCTTACCCGGCGGCTTACATATTAAGCCACCCATAATACTTCCAAATTTCACTTTTCCCATTAGTTTTTCCATTTCAGTAAGGCTGATTAGGCTTTTTCTGTAAATGTCTATAAAGCCATTTTTGACAGCCGTGTCAGCTACCTTTTCTTCATCCAGATACCGCCTCATGGAACGTCCCTCTACGACCTTGAAACCATTCCATTCCTTACCGTGGTTAACGGCCGCATCAGTGGCATAGGCCATGATTTCATTAGCCCATTTGGTTAGGCCCGGTATATCTGAAAGAATGTTCTCAATCTCGTCATCCGACAATACAGGAGGCATCCTGAATTCCTTCTGAGCAAGCTTCAAATGCTGTTCTGCCCTTGCCCTGCATTTGACTGCTGCACGACAGAACACACACCACTCACCGGGATTGCATTCGCCCTCTCCCTTAATAGCAAGGAGTGCCTTAGGCTTTAGGACGTTTTCTCCCCACGCCTTAAGTTCTGCTGCTGTCATGGTCCAGGTACCAGCGTTCTCCCTGCGCGGCTGAAAGATAGACATCCTGACTTCTGAGATATCGTAAATCCCGTCAAACATAGACAGCCCGCCCAGCGCGTAGCACTTCAGCTGAGGATTATCCTTTATCTCAACCAATACCCCGGCACCGTTCTTATAATCAATGATGTGAAGCACACCGTCAGATACTATAAGACAATCGGCAGTGCCAAACCCATCCGGCACATAATCCGAGAAGTCCACCTTCTGCTCTACGAATACCAACGGATCATCGCAGGCAGCAATCTGCTCCTGGACGAACTCTACATAGGCATCGGAGTTTTCTTCCATCTCGTCATTGTCGAAGGAGGAAACCGGGCGCTTACTGCGTATTTTCAGTATCTTTTTCAGCTTGTGCTCACAAAGAGCATGAGCCGCCGTTCCTTCCTCCGCCGCCTGGCTCGTCTTGTTCTCGAACCCGGCCTCCAGCATTACGGACGGTGTGCAGTGCAGCCATCTGTGTGAACTGGATGGAGACAATAGCGCATGATTATTTGGCATGAGCTAATCCCTCCGCATCTGACAATAAGGCAGCGTATTCACCGGGGGCAACGTCTGACAGCTTAGTGCCGCCGTGCTTTTTGATAAGCTCACGCACTTCACTGGTCTTTCCTGCCTTGCTTAATTCAGCTAGCTTGCCCCTCACTTCTTCCAAGGTAACCTGCTTCTCCTCGGGAACGGTTTCAGAGGTATTTTCCTTAGCCAGAGCTTTGGTTATTTCCTGGCAGGCTTTAACCATAGCATCCATACCGGCAATAAGTTCCCGAACATTCTTTTCCTGTAATTCCATCATGCTTCACTCCCCTCTTTAACTTCTTTTACTGCAACAGACTCAACCGTCTGTCCCGGTGCCAGAAGATAAACCTGCGTGAAATCCCCGAACAGGAAACGCAGCAGTCTGCCCGGCATGGTCATGTCCGCACCCCTTAGCACGGTTGTTTTCTTTCCCTGCGGGTCTGAAACATTGATGACAATCTTGTGCTTTAATCCCATACCTTTTCACCTCTCTTTCTGTAAGGCTTTCTCCCTTACAAGTAACAGGCAAAGAAAAAGGGCAGATTTTTAACCCCGCCCTTAAAAATTTTAAAAATTGTTTTTCAGAAATTCGATGGCCTTATCTAAATGCTTCTTTACATTAGGAACGCTTGTACCCATAATGGCTGCAGTTTCAGTCAGGGAATAACCTTCCAGTTTAAACTGCATGGCCTTTTTCTGCTTGTTAGTCATGGAGTTCATAACCTCGTGAACCCTCTCCGTAGTGTCTGATGCCTCGGGGATAGTCACTGTATTGTCCTGAAGAATAGCGCTTTTGTCCGGAGAATCGTCATCTGCCAGGTAATCCAAGGACAGATTCCACTCTGCGGGATACTTGTCTCCCTTGTGTTTCTTTTCCCATTCTGCCTTTCTTGCCTTTTCTTTCTCCGTTAGAGGCGGATGCCCATTCTTGCAGTTGTAATAAACTTCTGAATCATCCAGGGAATGAAGCTTCTTAATCCATGCCTCTGTTACGCCCTGCTCACCCGGCCTTAGCTCCACTACTTTCTTCTGTCCATCACAATCTTGGTAGGAATAACGATAGGTGCCCCTGTTCATTGTTGCGGTTTTTCTTGTTTTCATTTTGTCCTCGCTTTTCCGCCAGCGATGACGGCAGTGAGGAACACAACAAGGAACAGGCCAAAGTGTGCAGACCGGTTCCTGTAGCCAAAAAAGGCGCAAGAAATAACGGCAGGCACACTTCGGGCAGGACTATAGACTGGCTATAGTTCTAATCCCCGTATGCACCTCACCGCCATCATGCGCACTCTGGCATTGAGATTTTATTTGAGAGCCTGGCTCTCATATGGAAAGCGTAATAGTTACGCTTCCCGTATCAAAGCTAGACAAGCACATATTTTCTACCTCCAAAAAAGCAAAAAAAAATAGCCGGATGCTATTACACCTTGATTGGTGTTAATAACATCCGGCTATTTGGTAGCTCGTTACGACTTATGCACTTCGTACGGCTCTCTTGCTCGGTCTGTTCATTTTATTTAATAGGTGTTCCTTGTCACATGGAACTTGAACTTTCTGCTTACAGTGAGGACAAATTCCTTCGATTTCCATCCCAGAAAGTTCCGAAACATCAGCAAATCTTTTCCCACATATTGGACACCCCAGACTAATTTTTTCTACCATATTTGCGCCTCCCTCTTAGAATGGTATTTCTTCGTCACGGATTATTTTTCTATTCATTTGTGAACGAATTTTAATGTTTTTCATTCATAAAATTGTCCAAAATTCTTTGAACCGATGGTTTAATATGAAGCCTGTTGGATGCTGAAATAATCGTCTTATACAGATTGGTAATCTCCTGACTAATAATCGGTTGGGTTGTAAGAGAAGAACATAATGGTTCAGCCTCCCCGTTTCCTACAAATTGCAAATCATAGTAAAGTTCTTTATTGTCTCCATTCAGAGCTACGAGGTAAATATAAGACGAATAATTAATAGCAGACCGACAAAAATATTCTACGTTTTCAATAGGTAGCGGATTCCCTGAATATGGTATATACCTCAGTTCCGGGCCATTGATAAACTCGCTGTACTCAACACTAAGCAGTGGTACCTTGATAGTATAACTCTTGTCTTCTACCACAATTTTAGAATATAGTTGAGTTGGGCTGTAATGCTCCCAGTCAATATCTCCATTTACAGTGCGTTCAGTTAGTTTATTAATGAACTTTAAGACATATCTATCGGTCGGAGTTAATTGCCCCAAAACTACGCCAAGGAGAAAATCCAATGTGACGTCCAATTCAGAAGCTATAGCAGTTAAGCACTCAATACTGGGGCTAGCAGTATTATCATCCCGATTGATCCGTGACAAGTAGCCAGCGCTGACTCCAGCTTTTTTTTCCAGTTCTCCGATTCTGATGCCTTTGAGTTTAGCAAGATAGTAAATATTTTCGATGCAGATTAGTTTATCAAATTTTTTTGTCATATTGTTCAACCTCCTGCGTCTATTATATTACCTATTAACCATTTGGTCAATATATTTTTTACTTTTTTTAAAGCATCAATATTTTATTTTGTATTTACCAAACGTTCAATTTTGTCTTTTAGTTGCCCTCTATTATTCTAAAGAGTAAAGTTTTCTGCAGATTACCTCTAATCTGTTCGCCCACATTTACTGACATGGCTCCATACACGAGACACATTTGCATAAATACTTTATTATTTGCTGAATATCCACCCTCAACTTGTTGTATATTACTTTCCTATGTTATTTGGGAGTAAACACAATATGGTACTTGCACAACCACTTGGTATGTGCTAAAGTTTCTTACATAAAACATCACATTTACTTTGTTTAATAGTGACTTGAATACTTGCTATTATATCAAAGTTCTGGTGATGTTTTTATTTTAGCAATTTGCTTAAGCAATGGCTCTCACCCGCCTAGCGGGTTGGTTTTTGTTTCGCACGTTCCGTGCTCAACCGGCTAAAGCGCGTACAAAAAAGCCCCGTTCCTATACGGGGCTAAAAACGAAGATGATCTCATCTATACATAAATTGTGATAACTCAGTTTAAAACGAAAGTGGCGTTATAGCAAAAATCACCTGAACTTCTACATCTGATTTGTTGTGCCAAGCATGTCTTGCCTTAGGCGGTATGCGTACGCTATTGCCAGCTTTCATTTTATATTGTACGTTTTCAATTTCTAATATTACTTCTTTCCCTGCATACATGAAAGCGACTTCCTCGCCCTCGTGGCCTTCAATAGAACGATAAGAATATTTTTGGGGCGGAATGATCATCATACAGAACTCGATTTTTCCTTTTACGTCAGGTGTTAAAAGCTCATAATTAACATCTGGCTCATTTTTCAGCCCTATTGTAAGTCGTTTTTCCGGATGCACTATTACTGCATGTTTTTTCTTTTCCTGAAAGAACTTATACAAAGGCGTTTCCAAAACATCGGCAATAGAACGTAAAGTATTAATGGAAGGATTTACCTGTCCGTTTTCAATTTGGCTAAGCATGGAAGCTGTGATGCCAGATAATTTAGCGGTCTTTGTATAGTCAATCCCTTACCGGTTCGTATTTCTTGAATCTTTATTCCGATATCTAACTTTTCCTTTGCTTTGCCTTGTTGCATCTCCAAGAGAAATCCTCCCTATAATTGCTAGTATACATAGTATTTTATATTTCAAAAGTACCTTTTGCAAGCAATTTTCCATTACTAAGCATTAATTTTCCTTTACCAATTAATGTTTGTAATGCCAGGTGAGAATCTAATAACATAATATCTCCATCATAGCCGACAGCAATCCTACCTTTATTGGGAAGCTTCAGCCATGTAGCAGGGTTGGTGGAGGCGCAGGCAAAGAGCTTATCTAAGGGCAACACTTTCTCTTTAGCGCATTCTTTAATTGTTGTTAAAATTGAAGCCGGGTCTCCCACTCCCATACCGGCAAAATTACCGGCATTATCAAATCTTGGCATACTACCATTACCGTCTGAACTAAAGCAGATATGATCTAGTGCTGTTTTCTTTTTGACGAATTCTTTTAAAGCAGCAGGAGTTTTCTCATCGGCAGTAATATCTGCCACGCCACCTTCTTTCACCCACTTTATAGCATCTTTAAGTAAGGAATCACAACGAGTAACATGTGTAGGCATAAATTGGCTTAGTGGAATATCCGTCCCTTTTATGGCATCACGCAGTGGCTGTAATCCTGTGCTTTCGCTGCCCATATGTACACAAACAACGCCGGCTTTACCGGCTAGCATTCCGGAAACACGCACTTCCGAAACTAGTGCTCTAATCTGTTCTGCTAAGACATGAGAACTACGATGGTCTGACAAAGCCATCTTACATCCGATAACTTTATCTATCCAGGCTATATCTGTCCCCACTTTGCCGGTTATAGTAGGACCCGGTACTTGATAGGAACCTGTATACATCCATGTACTCAGCCCTTCAATTTCCAGTCCTCTGGCCTTAGCTAAAAGTTCAGTCAGAGATCTGCTGTAGCCATCTGTTCCCAAAAGTCCTACAGCTGTTGTAATACCTGCTTTTATAAAAGTCGAAAGCTGAGCAGGAGGAGTACGGAAATTAGGTCCACCTTCACCACCAGCACCGCCGAAATGATTGTGATGATCGATGATGCCGGGCGCTGCAATAGCGCCCCTAGCATCAATAATTTCTAACCCTGGAAGTTTTACATCAATATTATCTTCTACTGCGACAATTTGCCCACCTAAAATCAAAATATCTTTTTCTCCTAAATGCGTCGGAGCATATACATTAGCATTTTTTATAAGCAAAGGTTTTATCATTTTTCTTCTTTCTCCTTCGCTGCTGCCATTCTCTTTTCAATTTCTACATCTTCTTCAGGTGTAGTATGGAAAATTCCCACACCAGTAAAGCCATAAATCCAAGCTATGATTGCTCCTGTATAACACATAACTGCCCAAGGAAAATATTCTGTTGTAGGAACACCTAAAACCTGTGTCATATAAACACCGGCTGCAGACCAGGGAATTAGTGGCACAACCACAGTGCCTGAATCTTCCAATGTACGAGAAAGAACACGGCGTTTAATATGGAATACATCATACAAATCACGGAACATAGCGCCGGGAAGGATAATGCTAATGTATGAGTTACCTGTACCCATACCAGTTACAATACCTGCAAGAGATGTGGAGAAAATCAAACGTCCTACACTGGTCTTGATAAACTTTTCTTTTAAAGCCGTCATAATTACCCGAATTGTCCCTGTGCATTCCAGCTGCCCGGCAAATATATAAGCAAAGAAAATTACCGTAACTGATGATGACATAAAGGACAACCCACCACGGCTTAAAAGAGTATCAACCATTTTAACACCTGTTGTAGCTTTAGGTCCGCTAGCCATGATTTTAACAATAGCGGGAATACTATGTCCTTGCATCATGGCAAAAGGAATAGCTGACAACATGGAAGCCCATAATACTGGAATGGTAGGCAAGCCTTTAAATGCCAGAACCAAAAGTACAATTGCTGGTATTAGTACTAGAGGCGTAAGCTGGTAAGATTTATTAATGGCATTAACTATTTCATTAATACGTGTCATATCCATTTCTTGAGCGGAAGAATAACCTACCCAGGCATAAACAAGCAAACCAATACAAAAAGCGGGGAGCGTTGTCCATAACATAGATTTAACATGATTCATTACATCAGTTTCAGCTGTAGCTGCTGCCAAAACTGTAGTATCAGAAATAGGGCTCATTTTATCGCCAAAGTAACATCCTGCGGTAATAGCACCTGCCGTAGCCGCCGGTGAAATTCCCAAGCCATTTCCAATACCCATAAAAGCAACGCCGAAGGTTGCAGCAGAGCCCCAAGAGGTACCAGTCATTACAGAAGAAATAGCACAAACAATAGCTGCTGATACTAAGAATGTACTAGGTGTCAAAATTGACAGGCCAACAACAATTAAGTAAGGAACTGTACCTGCTGCCATCCACACTGCAATCATTGGCCCAACAATCAAAAGAATTAAGATTGCGCCGGAAGCTCTAGCTACCATTGGTATAACGCCTTCTTTAAACATGAAATCCCAAGAAAAGCCATATCCAAATGAATAAACAATTGTCGTAAACAAAGAAACAATCAGTACCAACATACCTGTATCAAAATTTAAGAACAACTTTCCTACAATCATGATGCCAAGAATCATTAATAACACACAAACAGCTCCAGTCAAGCTTACTTCTTTATGTTGCTTAGATACATCACCCATATTAATTCCCCCTTCGTTATAGATATTCTTTAAGAGCCCTTGCCTCTTTAATCGTATTTCCTTTCTCTACCGTCTGCCCATGATATAAAGCGCTTATAATAGACTCTTCAACTGCTTCAATGGCGGCATCAAATACAATATCAATATCTGCATCTTGCATTAGTTTTATTTTTATAATGCTCGTTTTACTATAATGCTTTATTATATTTCCCGTAGAAAAAGCAATTGCTACGTCCCCACTACCATTACCCATGGCTGAGCCTGTTCTCCCCAGGGAAATAGCCGCTCTTCTGGACAACCGTTTGGCCTGTCTGGCACTAAGTGGTACATCTGTACCAATTAACATAATAATAGATCCGTTGTCTTTCTTTAATTTTTCCTGTTGAAGAATTCTTTCCCCGATGTGATCACCTCCTATTGTAAGCCTACCTGCAGAACCAAAATTCGTCATAACCAGCGCGCCTATTGTATAATTTTTCCCATCAAGCTTAATACGTCTTGATGCCGACCCGATACCGCCTTTAAATCCCAGGGATACCATTCCTGTTCCTCCGCCTACTCCTCCTTCTTCAAATTTAACATTAGCTTTCTTAATCGCATTAATTACATCCTGCTCTTTGATATGCAACCCCCTTATGTCGTTCAAACGTGCGTCATTGCACTCTGTAATTAAACAATTCACTGTACCTGTTTTCTTGCCTATATCCTGATTTGTTTCTAGCATGTATTTTACCATTGCTGTTAATGCCGTACCTACGCTTAATGTATTAGTCATGATAATGGGTGTTTCAATTGTTCCCAGTTCATCAACCTGAATTAATCCTACAGATTTCCCAAAACCATTTAAAACCGTAACTCCGGCTACCACCTTGTCTGTAAACATATTGCCTCCATGGGGAAGCACTGCCGTTACCCCTGTATGGATGTGCTTCTTATCATCCTTAATGGTCACATGCCCTACTTTAACACCAGGCACATCTGTGATAAGATTTTTAAGCCCCGGTGCATAGAAACTATGGAGATTGAAAAGCTTTTTTGGTAAACCCATTTAATTCACCCTTCCCTAATTTTTCTCTTCTTTTAATAATTTTTCCCCTTGTAAATAATAATGTTCCATTTCACTTGGTGGTACCATACTACCACCTGTAGCCCATACCAGCTGTATACTATTCACTATTGCTTCAGGAACAATATTATTTAAACTACAATAAGTTTTCATACTCTCATTGGTGGCCAACAGTACCGGTCCATACATTACTGCTACAGCACTTGGTTCCAGCTTAATATTCTGGGCATCTATATTTTGAGCCACCAATTCATACAGCCTGTTATCAGATATAGAATAACAACCGCTTATAAATGCTCCAACCACTTTCCCTACAAAGCTTGAAGCACGTCCTACTGCCAAACCATCTGCGGCTGTAATATTATCAAGGCCAATATCCTGTACCGATATTTTACTGTTCAGTCCTGTAGCTAGTCCAAGCATCATACTGCAAGAATGGGTAGGCTCTGCAAAAAAGCAATGGGCGTTATCACCAAATATCAATTTAATGCCAAAAGTAACCCCTCCGGGTCCACCACCTACTCCACATGGTAGATATACAAATAAAGGATGACCTTCGTCTACAAGAATATGTTCTTTTGCGAATTGGTCCCTTAACCTTAAAGCCGCAACTGCGTATCCAAGAAACAAAGTTTTAGAATTTTCGTCATCTACAAAATGGCACCGTTTATCTTTTTCAGCTTCTCGACGTCCTTCGGCCACAGCTAAACTATAGTCTGATTTATATTCTTTGACTGTAACGCCCTTACTTCTTAGCAAAGCCTTTTTCCATTCCCTTGCATCTGCTGACATGTGGACAGTTACATGAAAACCTAGTTTCGCACTAATTATGCCAATAGCCAGCCCTAAATTTCCTGTAGATCCTACTGCAATTGAATACTGTGAAAACAGCTCATAAAATTCCTTGGACGCAAATTTCTCATAAGAATCACTTTGTTTAAGCATTTTATTTTTAATAGCTATATCCTCAGCAGTTTTCAGCACTTCATATATACCTCCCCGGGCCTTAATAGAACCCGAAATCGGTAAATCATTATCAAGTTTAATCCACAATTTATCTGGTATTGATGTTGTGTAGTATTTGTCTAAGGAAGTTTGCATTTTTTCGATATGTTGAATTGGGGATTCAATAATACCATTATTTTTTTTTGTTTCAAGAAAAGCAACCTTGAAATAATCTGCAAATCTTTTCAATCTCTCGTTTGCAGCAACAATATCATCTATTCCAAGAGGTGCACTTTTTTTGCTTCATCATTTGTTTTTTTTGTGTTGATTTATCCAAACTGTTTCTTTCAAGTTCTGTATGTTTTTAATAATAGGAAACTCTTTGCTTATTTCTTTTATGATTTTGCTTGAATTTTTCATGTTGTTTATTCTCTTTTCATATTATTAACTATTTGTTAAGTATATATTAACACTTTTTGTTATGAAGTCAATTTGAATATATTGTTAGGTTAGTGTCAAGTAAACGTTGGCAATTTTTTTCATCCAGAATGCCATTTAGTATCCTGCTAAGCCAAAAAGCTTTTTGCTTTCACCTCTAAGAGCTCCGTC
>DAIQMR010000029.1:0-23426 GCA_036788835.1 Acidaminococcaceae bacterium | reverse complement strand
TATACTCTCTGACTTGCTTTGTAGGCTTTAATAGCTTCCGTTAATTTAGGAACAATAACTTTCAAATCTCCTACTACTCCTAAATCAGCCAGTTTCATCATGGGGCAGTTCTCATCTTTGTTAATAGCAATAATAAGATCAGAATTTTCCATGCCGGCTAAATGCTGAATGGCTCCGGAAATGCCGCAGGCCATATACAGATTGGGATGAACTGTTTTACCGGTTTGTCCCACCTGACGATCTTTGGCAATCCAGCCATTATCAACACCGATACGGGAAGAAGAAACCTCGCCGCCCATTTCCTTGGCTAAGCTCTTCAACGGCTCATAACCTGCAGCCCCTCCTACACCACGTCCGCCGGAAACCAGGATCTTTGCATTGGTGATGTCCACGGCTTTTTTGTCGTCCCGTACCACGTCCATGATTTCCACGTTCATGTCAGCCATACTGAGCTGAGCATCTACATTAATAATCTCTCCCTTGCGGGAAGGATCCTTTTCCGGCATGGCCATAACGCCGGGACGGACTGTAGCCATTTGAGGACGATAGTTAGGGCAGATAATCGTTGCCATAACATTGCCCCCAAAGGCAGGACGAGTCATTTTTAAATTCTTATCAGAAGCGTCTAAGGCGCTAATCTGGTCCTCGCCCAAGGATGTAGATTTTCTCAGATATTCCTGATAGTTCCCTACGTTGACATCCAGTCTTGTGCAGTCAGCGGTCAGTCCGGTATGAATACGGCCTGCCACTCTGGGTGCCATATCTCTGCCGATACTGCTGGCGCCGTACAGCACAACGTTGGGAGCATAGTGCTCGATAACATATTGTGTGGCTTTCACATAGGGTTCAGTTGTATAGTGTTCCAAAACAGGGCTGTCGATAACCAGTACTTTGGATGCGCCGTATTGGCACAAGAGCTCTGCCTGGCCTGCAATCTTATAACCCATAAGAACTGCCACGACTTTTTCTCCCAGATCAGCGGCTAATTTAGAAGCCTCTCCGATTAACTCGATGCTGACCTTTTGGATGACACCGTCTCTTTGTTCAACAATTACATATATATCCTTATTCATCCTAATGCCCTCCTCAGATAATGTGCTTTTCAATCAGCTTCGCCATAATCGCTTCCACTGCTTCGTCAGCAGACAAGCCTTTCTTTACCACACCTGGCGCCCTCATTTGCTTGCCGAAGGATTTAAACACATTCGTCGGTGAACCTTTCAGTCCGATCCAGGCAGGGTTCAGATCATTTTTCAAATCATCAAAGCCCCACACTGTCACGTCTTTGCCATAAGCATCTACAATGCCACCTACGGACATGTAACGGGGTGCTGCCAGTTCACTTAAGGCAGTTATCAGGCAGGGAGTCTCCACTTTCAGGACGTGCGCCTGATCTTCAAACTGCCGTTTAACAATCACCTTGCCGTCTTCTACTTTAAGTTCTTCGGCATAGCTTACCTGAGGAATGTGAAGCTGCTCAGCAATCTGGGGGCCCACTTGAGCCGTATCGCCGTCGATAGCCTGACGGCCGGTAATAACCAGATCAAAGCCGATTTTTCTCAGGGCTGTAGCAATAATCGTAGCCGTAGCATAGGTATCGGATCCGCCGAATTCACGGGCAGATAGCAAATATGCTTTATCGGCTCCCATGGCCAGAGCTTCCCTTAAGGCAACATCAGCCTGAGGTGGTCCCATAGATACTACGGTAACCGTACCCCCTACCTGGTCTCTTAAATTTAAGGCTGTTTCTAGTCCGGCTTTATCATCATGGTTAATGATGCTGGGTACGCCTTCGCGAATCAAGGTATTAGTCTTCGGATCCAGCTTCACTTCGGCGGTGTCAGGCACTTGTTTAATACATACTATAATTTTCATCTGCTCTCCACCTCTCATTTCAGCTTCATGGAACCGGCGATGACCATCTTCATGACCTCAGAGGTTCCTTCATAGATTTCCGTTATCTTCGCATCACGCATAGCCCGTTCAACAGGATACTCACGACAGTAGCCATAGCCGCCCATGGCCTGTACCGCAAAGCGGGTAGCCTCATTGGCAACATCGGACGCCATAAGTTTTGCCATGGCAGCATAAGGTCCGAACTTTTCATGGTTGTCTTCTGCTAAAGCTGCCTGCCACGTTAATAATCTGGCAGCATTAATCTTGGTCTGCACTTCAGCCATCTTGAACTGGGTGTTTTGGAAAGAGTTAATAGTCTTGCCAAACTGCTTACGTTCTTTGCCATATTTAATGGCTTCGTTTAAAGCGCCCTGCGCAATACCCACAGACTGTGCAGCAATACCTATGCGGCCGCAGTCCAGAGCACCCATGGCAATCTTGAAGCCTTTGCCGATAGGCCCTAATACTCTGTCCGGTGTAACACGGACGTTATCGTAGGACACGATGCAGTTGGATGCAGCACGGATACCCATACGCTCGATATTGTCGCTGACAGAAATACCTGGCATATTCTTTAAATCCATAATGAAAGCAGTAAGGCCCTTGGCAGCTGGTACAGTGCGGTCCGTAATAGCAAACAGCACACAGGTATCAGCGAAACCAGAGTTGGTGGTGAATATTTTAGAACCGTTAATAATCCAGTCATCACCATCCTTTGTGGCTACAGTCTGAGCCCCCTGGACGTCAGAACCGGCGTTGGTCTCTGTTAAACCAAAGCAGCCGATCTTGCTGCCGTCAATCAAGGGACGCAGGAACGTTTGCTTTTGTTCTTCCGTACCAAAGTTGTTAATACAGGAACAGCACAAGGAAGTATGTACGGAAATAGTAATACCTGTACTGCCGTCTATCTTGGACACTTCTTCCATGCACAGTGTATAGGCCAGTGTATCTGACCCTGCCCCACCGTACTCTCTGGCGTAAGGAATACCGAAGAATCCGTACCTTTGCATCTTGGCAATTAAATCTTGGGAATATTCTTCGTTTTCATCCATTTCCTTTGCCAGGGGTTTAATTTCTGTTTCAGCGAAATTTTTAAAAAGCTCTTGCTGAAGTAAATGAGCTTTATCTAATTTGAAATCCATAGGCTCCTCCAATCAATTCCGTTTTATTTGTTTGCCCCGGTGCCTTATTTTTTCTTGGGATTAACAACATAAGTAATCTTGTCATCTTCACCTTTAAAGAAGTGGCAAATATTTTCGGCTGAACGTCTGCGGACTTCTTCCAAAGCTGTTTCGGAATAGAAAGCAGCATGGGGAGTGAAAATCACATTGTCCAGTTTGAAAATATCGCTGTTAAAATCAGCCGGTTCGGAGTCAACAACATCTAACGCTGCCCGACTTACTCTGCCATCTTTAAGGGCTTCGCACAACGCTTCGTAATCAACAGTACCTCCCCTTGATGTATTAACAAATATGGGGCTCTTTTTTAATGCTTTAAAAAATTTGCTGTCCACCATTTTTACGGTAGCCGGCATCAATGGTACGTGGCTTAGTACTACATTGCTTTGAGCAGCCAGTTCTTCCATGGAAACCAGCTTAATATGAAATTTATCTGCAACTTCTTTCGGCAGATAAGGATCATATCCCACAATATTCATACCAAAACCTTTAGCCATCACTGCCACTTTTTGAGGAATGCGGCCGCAACCGATCATGCCCAAAGTAATACCGTTAATACGATAGAGTTTTGGTGATTGAGCAAAGTCCCAGATTTTTTCATGGACTTTTTCATTGTAACCTACAATATTTCTCAAAGAAGCAATAATCAAGGCCATAGCATGTTCTGCCACCTCATAGAAACAGTAGTCTGGCACATTGGTAACGGCAATCCCCAGTTCCTTGGCGGCCACAAGATCAACATTATCTACGCCCATAGCACTGTTGGCAATGATTTTAAGCTTTGGCAGTTTTTCCAAGACACGCCGTGTGTAGGGACCATATTCTGACATTACAGCATCTGCGTCCTTGCAAATATTAAGAATATCATCTTCACTCTTAACCTGAGTGCAGACCACTTCAGCATCAGCCGGCAGGGTTTTCTTTTCCACATCGTAGGCATTCCAACTGCAATCGGAAATAACAACTTTCATTATAAAAATCTCCTTTTTATTCTCCCAGTGTGTAACCTTGACGCAAAGCTTCTAAGTTGAGAGGAATTAATTTAGGCTTTTTGGCAAAAGACTTTTCTACTTCTGCCGCAATAGTATCGTAGGGAATCATGGGAAGTAATTTAGCAATATACCCCAAGGAAACTATATTGGCTGCTTTAGTATTTCCCAGCTTTTGCGCAATGTCATAAAAGGGAACTTTTTTGATGTTCTTGCATTTGCAAGTAGGTTCTTTCTCAATCATAGAACTGTTTAAAATCAAAGTCCCGTCTGGAGCCATTAAGTCTTGGAAATCACCAAGAGATCTTTCGTCCATAATCATCATTACATTGGCTTCAGAAATAATCGGGCTTTCTACACCATCAGAAATTACGATATTGCACATGGTGCGTCCACCGCGTTTTTCCTGACCGTAAAAAGGAACGAAGGTAACATTAAATCCGGCTTTAATAGCAGCATCGCAAAGAGTTTCACCCATGGTAATAACTCCTTGACCGCCAATACCGGAAAACAATAATTCTTGTTTCATTTTTCTGCACCCTCCTTTTCCTCATCTTTTAAAACTCCCAGAGGATACACTTCCATAACTTTTTCTGTAATAAAGTCCAGCGCCTTCACAGGGCTCATTCCCCAACCGGTGGGACAGGGAGAGAGTATTTCTACGAAGCTCATTCCCTTGCCGGCCAGCTGTAGTTCGAAAGATTTTTTCAAAGCTTTTTTGCAGGCAATAATATGAGCAGGACTGTTAACAGTAACACGCTCGCTATAAATAACACCGGGAATAAGAGCTAATATTTCAGCCATTTTAACCGGGTAGCCTGCTGTATCGGCCATACGTCCTGTAGGTGCTGTAGATGCCTTCATGCCCATCAAAGTGGTAGGAGCCATTTGAGCACCGGTCATACCATAAATATTGTTGTTAATAAAAATTACCGAAAATTTTTCTCCGCGAATGGCTGCATGCATAATCTCGGCAATACCTTCAGAAGCTAAATCACCATCGCCCTGATAAACTAGCACGAATTTACTTGGATCAGCTCTTTTGATGCCTGTTGCTACAGCAGGAGCTCTGCCATGGAGTGCCATCATCATATCCATGTTGTAGTAACGGTCAGAAAGACAGGAGCAGCCAATAGGCCACACCATAATACCGTTCTTCTGAAGGCCCATTTCATCAATCAGTTCTGCAATTAATTTTCCTACGATACCATGTCCACAACCGCCACAGTATGTGGTAATAGCATCCGTAAAAATCTCAGGTCTTTTATAAATTGTTTTCACTTGGCTCACCTCAATTTCCGAATCTGCTCAAGGACTACCTTGGGACTGGGTGTGGTACCGCCTAGTTTCCCAAAGAAGGTAACATCCCGTTTGTTTTCCACAGATAACTTAACATCTTCAACCATTTGACCAGCGCTTAATTCGCACACTAAAAACTTTTTGCCCACAATACCCTCAAAAGCAATGTCAGGGAACGGCCACAAAGAAATTGGGCGGAGCATGCCGACTTTCAATCCTTCGGCACGAGCCATGTTCATGGCACTTACACACACGCGAGCCATGGAGCCATAAGCTACAAGAATAATATCTGCGTCCTTCATATTATATGCTTCATAACGTTTTTCGTTTTCTCTGATTTTCTTGTATTTCTCTTGAAGCCTGTCATTGAATTTTCCCCACTGTACGGCACCGTCGCCGCAGGTAACAACCTTATGGGGTTTATTCTTTCCACAGCCACGGAGAGAATTATACTTGTCTTCCGGATTCTTTTGTTTCACGTAACCTGGCAAAACAACGGATTCCCGCATTTTGGCAATGGTTGCATCACTCAGTAAAATAACCGGATTATGATATTTTTCTGCCAGTTCAAAACTCTCTTGAATTAAATCACAATACTCCTGAACAGAGTAAGGTGCTAAAACCAGATTGTTATAATCGCCGTGTCCACCGCCTTTTACTGCCTGAAAATAATCTCCCTGGGCAGCTAGGATTTCTCCATCGGCAGGGCCTGCTCTCATAATTTCCACAACAACTGCGGACAAATCAGCCGCAGACATATAAGACATAGCTTCCTGTCCCAGACTGAAGCCAGGTCCTGAGGTTGCCGTCATAACACGATGGCCTGTAGCTGCTGCTCCTGCCACCATATTAAATGCCGCTACTTCCGTCTCGGCCTGAATAAAAGTAATTTTTTCTTCCGGACGTTCTCTCATTGCTTTGGCATAATACTCCGGAACTTCACTGGACGGAGTAATAGGATATCCAAAGAACAATTTGCATCCGGCACGAATTGCGGATTCGGCCATTGCCTGATTCCCTTGCATAAATGTTTTTTCTCCCATGTTATCTCTCCTCATTCATCTTTAAAAACAGAAATTGCTGTGTCAGGGCACATTCTTGCACAGGTTCCGCAAGCAATACAACCTTCTCCAAACACAGGTGGATAATAGCCTGTTTTGTTGACTTTTGTCCCCTTTGTCAAAACACCTTTGGGACAAAATTTAATGCAATAGCCGCATTCTTTGCAGCGATTAAAATCAATAATAACTCTGTTCATAAGGCCATCACACTTTCTTAAAAGTATAGTAAAACATAATTGCTTATAACATTTTCTGGTTTCTTTCATTAAATTCATTACAGAGAGCTTTCGTGACAAACCAAGTATAACACCATCTGTTTATTCGTGTCAATATTTAAAACGACATTTTATTTTTCGAAAAATTTTCTTTATTCATTTGAGAATACTCCCTTGACAGAGGAGATTTTATTGTATATAATACAAATATCACGATAGAGTTTTAAATAGTGAATCAAAAATTATATTCCCTATTTTCCGCCAATTGTGATATTTATAGCAAATTATTGCTATATTAAAGAGACTGTCGTGACAAACATCTCAAAAAATACTAAGGAGGATTTTATTATGATTGGAAAAAAAGTTACTTTACGTTATCGCATGTCTGCTGGAGATGCTCATTATGCAGGTGAATTAGTTGAAGGTGCTCATATAGTGACCGCTTGGGGCGACGTAGGAACTGAATTGGCTATTCGTTTATTTGGTGATGAGTCCTTATTTGTTGGTTATTCCGAAGTTCGCTATACTGCTCCTGTTTATTCCGGCGATTGGATGGAATATTCCGGCTGGATCGAAAAAGTGGGCCATACTTCCCTCACCTGCCATTTTGAAGCTCATAAAGTTATCGAATTAGCTCGCCAGGAGGACAAAGGTTTGGCTGATTCTGCTGCCAATGTTTTGGCTGAACCTGTCCTTTGCGCATATGGCACTGGCACTTTGATGGTCAAGAAGGAATTCCAACGTCCTGAATTTGGCGATCCCGATTTCCAAAAACGTTAATTTTTCTGCATATTAAAAGATGCCTGATTTCTGAAATAAGAATATCAGGCATCTTTTTTCCCTCAATAATGGCATAATAAGAACAATTTTACTTTTTCCAATATTCTTGTTATACTAAAATTGGTAAAACATCTATGAAACGACGAGGTTACATATATGTCAGACTTAAAATATCCTGTTAATACTGTCATTAAAGCCATCGAGGTCATTAACTTTCTCTCTAAAGAAAGGGGCAACCGAGGTGTCAGCATAGGTGAACTAAGTGAAGGGCTGGATATGAACAAGAGCTCTGTCCATCGCTTGCTCAGCACCTTGCTATACTATGGCTATGTTGATAAGAATTCGGAAACGAACCGTTATCGTTTGGGCTGGGAATTATACAAAATTGGTCAGGTCATTCCCATGCAAAATCAGCTATATAATATCGACAACAACTATTTGGTGGACTTAAATGAAAGGGTTCACGAAACAGTAAACCTTGGAATATTAAAGAAAAATGAGACAATTATTATTTCCAAAATAGATGCTCCCCATACCGGGCTTCGGGTCACCGGAAATCCAGATGAATACGAAGCCATTCACGCTACTGCTTTGGGGAAAATGATGATTAGCGAAATGAGCGAAGAAGATATACGTAATTTGCTTAACAACGAAGAATCTCTGACTGCTTATACACCTAATACCATTTCCAATGTTACGTCCCTCCTAAGGGAATTGGAACACATCAGAGAGCTTGGTTATGCTATTGATGCCGAAGAATACTGCATCGGGCTGTATTGCATGGCTATGCCCATTCGGGATTTTTCCAAAAAAATTATTTGCGCCGTCAGCGTCAGCACTCCCACCGTGAGAATAGATGAAGCGAAGAAAGCCTTGATTTTAGAATCCTTGCGAAACACCACAACGAAAATTTCCAAGAGTCTTGGCTATAGCACTTTGTAATGCAAAATAAATAAAACACCGAAAATAGATTGGCGAAACAATCTGTCTTCGGTGTTTTTTGTTTACAAATTTTTTGCGTACATATTGTTTGCAAATTTTCAAACCAATATTTGGATTTCATATATAGACCGGTTATAATCTTTGAAATTATCTTCATATTCGTTGGCTAAGACAAATTTAGTTTGTTTATTGGCCGGCGTGAAAAACTGCTCCAAACCCTTAGCCCACCCATCGCTGAACATACGGGCATAAAAGCAGAAGTAGTTCCCTCCTGGAATAGTCAGAATATCTTCGCTTTGCACGCCGGGTTTATTTTGCAAATACATGCCCAAATATTTTGGTGAAAACTCATTTTGCATAAAAGCAGTTTCCTCCAGCACATAGGCAAACTGCCTATAGTAGGACAAATCTCCCAATGTTGCATCATTACGTTTTTGGAATAACCGTACATGGAAAGATAATTTCGGCTCATTGGGCAAACACTTAACGGCCACCATCCATCTAGTTGGCAGATGTTTGATATACACGTTATTATTAAGAGTGATTTTGGCGTGGGAATAGTAGCTCTCATACCATTCTATCTTGGCTAATTTTCTGTTTAAGGCAGCGATTTCCCGATCGCATTCTGCCCGCCTTTCATCAAGACGGCTCTGGAGCATTTCTATATTATTATTTCTTATAACGCTTCTTATTTCTTCCAGAGTGAAACCCAATTTTTGCAAATATTTGATTCTATCAATAATAGTAAACTGTTCTGCAGAATAAAATCTGTAACCGGTTTCCGGATTAATATAGACAGGGTCAATAAGACTCAGCTTGCTGTAATACCGCAGGGTCTGAACTGTGACATTCATTAACTTGGAAACTTCTCCTATGGAATATAAATTTTTAGTATCCTTATCCATACTGCACACAGTCCTGCCCCTTTCCCGTCGTTTTCATTTAGATTACTTAAAAAAGTATACCACCATTATCCCTTCCACGCAAACATTTTTTGTAACACGACAGCATAAAATAAGGCGTAACAGCACACACTGTTACGCCTTACGCCATATTTAAAACATTTGCAAAAACCTAGCTTAAATTATTTATAAGCCTTCTCTGCTGCCTGCACAAAATCATTAACCAGATCTTCTGTGTTTTCAATACCGCAGGAGATGCGCAGCATACCATCAGTAATACCCATCTTCAAGCGCTCTTCTCTGGGTACTTCATAGTGAGAGCTCATAGGAGGATAGGACAGACTGGTCCTGTAACCGCCTAAGGTCATAGCATAATGAGCAAAATGCAGATTACGCATGAAGGCATTCATTTTTGCCCGATCATCAGGGAAATCAATACTCAGCATCCCACCAAAATACTTGCCGCCAAATTCCTTAACTGCAACATCATGGTTGGGGCTGTCCGGCAGACTGGGATGATGCACCTTAACAACAAAAGGCAGTTTAGCCATAGCAGCAGCTAAAGCCGTAGCATTATCTGACTGACGTCTGATACGGATATCCAAAGTTCTGATACCGCGCTCTACCAGCCAGGAAGACATAGGGTCAGCTTGGCTGCCTAGCAAAACCTGGAGCTCGTAGCATTTGGCAACCAACTCTTTACTGCCGGTAACAGCACCGCAGACAGCATCACTATGACCATTGGCAAATTTGGTCAAACTATTGACTACCAGATCGGCACCTAAATCCAAAGGTTTGACCAAAGCTCCTGTCATGAAGGTATTATCTACAATGAACTTAGCATTATGAGCATGAGCAATCTCAGCTACCGCCTTTAAATCCGGTACGGCAATCATAGGATTGGAAACCGTTTCTGTATAAAGCATAGTGGTGTTAGGACGAATGTTAGCTTTAACATCCTCCAAATTCATGAAATCAACGAAGGTTGTTTCTACCCCATACTTTTTCAGAATCTTGGTGAAAATATCCAAAGTCTCGCCATAGAGAGTCCGGTCAGAAAGAATATGATCACCCTGCTTTGTCATTGCGATAACCGCCGTAGAGATAGCACCCATACCGGAACTGCAGCAGATAGAATCTTCGCCGTGTTCCAAATAAGTCATAAGCTCAATAAGACATGACCTGTTAGGGTTCCTGTTACGGTTATAGCAAAAACCTTTTTCGTCATAGCGTTTTTGCAAATCATCCAAATCCTCTACGTTAAAAGCCGTAGTCAGGAAAATAGGAAGAGCTTCCGGATTGGTAACCGGATATCTTGTGTAAGCGCCTTTGCTGAGAATATCTGTTCCAAAAGAGAATTTCTTATCTGATTCTTTAAACATAGTAACTGTTGCCCCTTTCGTTTACAAACATTAATGACCTAGTATCTTGTGATGTTTAACATTAATTTCTTGTTCTCTTTCTGCAATACCGGGTACGTTCTCATAGAAAATCGGGAAGTTAGGATCAATCTTGCCAATACCCATGTAACGAGCCTTGTAGTCATCGAAAATTTCAAAGAATTTATCTCTCAGAATAAACAGAGAGAACAAGTTGAAGAAAATAGGAAGCACTAGAGAAATATCCGTAATAGCCCAGAACACTGATGCATCATAATGTTTCAGAGTAAGAGTTGTTACAATGATAATGTTAGGCAGTGGGAATAGATACTTCCAAGCACCAGCCAGTCTATCTCTGGCAATAGGGTGATTGCGTAGCATATAACGGATATTAACGATATCATATGCATACCATGCAGTGGTAGTGGTTAAGCCGAACAAAATAGCCATGATACCAATGAACCATACGCCTGGATCGCCGAAAGTATGTTGGTAAGCGCTCATGGTCAAAGTAGCACCAACCTTGCCGCTGTCCCAAACACCGGTGCTCAAAACTGCCAGTGCGGTAATGTTACAAACGATAATGGTATCAATAAATACTTCGAAAGCACCCCAAAGTCCTTGTTTCATAGGATGGTCAACATCAGCAGAACCGTGTACGAAAGGAGATGTACCTTGACCAGCTTCGTTGGAGTTCATGGAACGGGAAATACCTGCTCTCATGGCCACAGAAACTGCAGACCCTGCAAAACCGCCCATTGCAGCTGTGCCGGTAAAAGCATCATGGAAGATAGCAGCAATAACTGAAGGGATATTGTGGATGTTAATGAAGATCAATAAAAGACCGCCCACTACGAAGGCCATGCACATAAAAGGAACAAGCTTGGAAGCGAAAGCACCGATACGAGATGTTCCTTTATAGGTAATATAGTAAACGAATAACGAGTAAATAAGAACGAAAACAATAGGATTAAGACCAAAGGCAACATTCAAAGCTTCGGAAATGGTATAAGCCTGAGAACCTGCAAACCAGGAAATAAACAGGGCTACAGCAAAGCCCATAGCTAAATACACCCCATAATGATGACCTTTATCCCAGTCAATGCCTTTTTCAATCATGAAAGTAGAACCGCCGTAATAATTGCCGTCATCATCCTTATTTCTATAATAGCAGCCTAACGTTACTTCTACAATCTTAACCATCATACCGAAAAATGCCCAAATCAACATCCAGAATGTAGCACCTGGACCACCGGTAGCAATAGCCGTAGCAACACCGGCAATATTACCTGCGCCTACTGTACCGCCAATGGCAATAGCAACAGCGGCGAAAGAAGAAATGGTGCCTTCTGCTGTTTTGCCGGACTCTTTTTTATCTTCAAAAAGAGTGTGTTTCATAATCCAGGGAAAATGGACAATTGGGAAAAATCCGGAACGAACTGTATAATACAGACCAATAACCAACACGAAAATTATAAACGGTAAACCCCACAAAATGCCATCAATTTTATCCAATATCTGTGCCATAAAATTTCCTCCTCACGTAAACAAATTATGCATCTTCCCCGCTTATTTTTCAAATTTAATCAAGAGCAGCGAAGCCTTTCTTGAAATCATTAATCAAATCATCGATATCTTCAATACCAACGGAGATACGGAACATGCCGGGAGTGATACCCATCTTACGCCGGTCTGCATCAGGCATATGACTATGAGAAGAAGTAACCGGGTGATTCAATGTGGTTCTCATTCCGCCTAAAGTAGTTGCATAGTGTACATATTCTAACTTCTCCATGAATTTGTTAATCTTGTCTTCATCTTCGGTATTCAGAACTATGCTCATCATACCGGACATGGCATTATCGCCTTTAGGCCACAATTCCTTAGCAACAGCTCTTTGTTTGAAGCTGTCCAAAGAAGGATGGTTTACTTTAATAACATGTTTGTCTCCTTCAAAGAAAGCAGCCAATTTTGCTGCATTTTCCATTTGCTTTTCCACACGCAGGTAAATGGTTTCCATACCGCGGATCATCATCCAAGAAGCATTAGGATCAGCAGGTGTGCCAAACAACATTCTCATGGGGCGAACTGCTTCAATAATCTCATGAGTAGAAGTCATGCAGCCCAGACAAACATCAGAGTGCCCATTCATGAACTTTGTCATGGAAGAAATGACAATATCAGCTCCCAAGGTCAAAGGTTGAATAGAAACGGCAGTGGTGAAAGTGTTATCCATCATCAGCAAGGCGCCATTGTCATGAGCCAATTTTGCTACAGCCGGAATATCAATCAGATTCATAGTTGGATTTGCGCAAACTTCTGCATAAATTAATTTTGTATTCGGCTTAATGGCTTTCTTGATATTTTCCATATCATCCATATCAACCAAATCACTTTCTACGCCGAACTTCTTATACATTTTACCAAAAACATCAAATGTCTCACCATAAATATTACGATTGCAGATTACATGATCACCTGGCTTTAAAATAGTTCCCAATGTGGTAGAGATAGAGGCCATGCCTGATGAGAAAATTAAAGTATCCCTATCCAACCCCGGAGCTTCCAGCAAGGTTACCATGGAAGCTAGGACATCCCTATCCGGATTGTTGGTCCGAATGTAAGTGTAACCCTGACGATAGGCTTCCTTGATTTCAGCTAGGCTATTGGCAGTAAATGCAGTAGCCGTGTATAGTGGGAAAGCTTCCGGTTTAAGCAGATTACATGCATCTGACTTAAACTTTCTGGTATACAAGATTTTGGTTTTGTTTGACATAAGTACATTCCTCCTTAATTTTTATACTGCTTATTTGAACATTCAGAAGTATTTCTGAATGTGAAATATGAGTTCACTATTTGAACTTTGTCTTTATTGTAATCTCTATTGTAGGAATAGAGTAAAGTGTTTTTTCTGACTTTTTTGTCTACTTTTATTTTTTTTGCGTTTTTGTTAAAAATTTTACAAAAAATTCCCTTCTTGTCAAAGATGGTTGCAGTCAACTTTGGCAAGAAGGGGATGAAGAAAATATACATCACTTAAGCAAAAAACTCGTAATAGGTGCCTATCTTCTTTTCCAATGCCCCTTTGTAGATGGCATAGGCAGTGGTGTTGTCCTGAATGGCCATACCTGTGGAATCAAAAATCGTTATTTCCTTGTCGTCTGTACGGCCGGCCTTCTTTCCTAACAAAATTTCACCAATTTCTCCATAAACATCTGATTTTTTAATGACGCCTTTGTCGATTGCCACAAAGGTTTCCCCTTTTTGGGTGCATTGCTCAATGGAATCATTAACGACTTTGGCATGGCGGAAAATTTCCGGATCTAATTCCTGTTTGCCCCTCATATCCGTACCAATGGCAATAATATGAGTGCCTGGCTTTACCCATTCTGCCTTTACCACTTCGCCCTTGCCTCTGGTGGTAGTGACCAAAATATCGGCACATTCTACGGCAGCCTGTTTAGAAGTCTCTACTATAACAGGAATCTTGCACTCTGCTTCAATATCTTTACGAAAGGCTTCCGTAGTTTCCTTTGTCCGGCTGTAAGCATGGATTTCAGAAATCTTCATTACTTCCCGGAGGGCACGAATCTGCATCCGTCCTTGATTTCCTGCCCCGATAACAGAAACTGTCTGGGAATCCTTCCTAGCTAATACTTTGGCTGACACGGCTCCCGCTGCTCCGGTGCGCAAACCTGTAATCAAACTTCCATCCATAATGCACAGTAATGCGCAAGTATTACCGTCAAAAACTGAAATAGTACCCATACCGGAAGGCAGACCATATTTTTTTACGTTTTCCGAAAAACCGCCGGAAGATGCTTTCATTGAAACAGTATTATTGCCGGAATAGTAGCCGCCCTTGAAATCAATTTCTCCTCGGGGTGCCGGGAAAGGAATACCAATGTAATCCGGCTGCAGGACTTCACCTTTGCTAAAGGCCTTATAAGCCTCTTCTACAGCAGCAATAGTATCTTTCATGCTGGATAAACCACGCACTTCTTCTTTGTTCAGTAACAGTGTTTTCATAATAATTTTCCTCCTCAGTTATTTTTTATTCTCTAATATTGTAGACAGAGCCTGTAAATTAACATTGCCACCGGAAAGAACACAGACTTCCCTGCTACCTTTTTTGGCCTTGCGGCTTAATAGTGCAGCCAAAGTAACCGCAGCAGATGGTTCTATGACAAATTTACACCGTTGTAAAATAAGTTCCATAGCCTGGCTGATTTGTCGGTCTGATACGGTCATCCACTCATCTACGTAGTGAGAAGCATTTTCAAAAGCCAGTGGTCCGGGAGCATCTCCGGCCAGGCCATCGGCGATAGAATACTTCCGGGGAATAGTTGTTATACGTCCATTGTGGACAGAAAGTCCTACACAGTTCATGACGGTAGGCTCTACTCCAATGACTTTTGTTCCTGCCGACAACCCTTTGATGGCTGTGGCTATGCCGGAAATCAGACCGCCGCCCCCCACCGGAACGTAGGCAACATCAGCCTGGGGCAAATCCGCCAATATTTCCAGTCCCACAGTGCCCTGTCCTGCCATAATATTGAGATTTTCCACCGGGTCAATGTATACCAGATTCTTCTTTTTAGCCATTTCCAGGGCTTTTATCCGGGACTCAGCACCGGTACTGCCGTACAGCACAATATGTCCGCCGTAGCCTTTGCAGGCTGCCACTTTAGCAGGAACAGCATTTTCCGGCATAAATACCCATGCCTCTATGCCAAGAATAGCTGCGGCATAGCTCACTGCCTGGGCGTGGTTCCCAGATGAATAACAGATAATACCTCGTTCTTTCTCCTTTTTTGTCAAGGAAAGAATGCTGTTCATGGCTCCGCGTATCTTAAAGGAACCTGTCTTTTGAAAATTCTCACACTTAAAATACACCTTTCTTCCTGCCAATCGGGAAATCCCCGTGGAACCAATCAGCGGGGTATGATGCACATAGGGTTCTACCCGACGCAAAGCAGACTGTACTTGCTGTAATTCCAACATAACCATTCTCCTCTTCTTTTGCTGTTTTTTTACGAATTGTGTTTAGTTGCTATACGCTTTGTTTAAAAAACACCCTCTTCCTTTATTAAAAACAGCCCCTCTAGCCTATCTATTCAATATGAATCTTCAAAATCTCGTGTTCCACAGCATCCAAAAATTGTTGGAGGAACTGTTTGTTTTCTTCCGTGGCATTATCCAAGGTTCGCTTCACCAAATCGTCCAATTCCCTGTGGAAAGCGGAATGGACCTTGTATAACCGCTCTCCCTTTTCAGTCAGACACATGATAATCCGCGACTGATTAGAGGGGTCCGGCTCTTTTTTGATTATGCCTTTATCTTCCAGCTTGGCAGCAAACTGGGACACCGCGCCTTTCGTAATGCCCATCTGTTTAGCTATGGAAGTAACATAGGACCCATCCTGCTCATGAAGAAGCTTCACCATGGTAACCTCTGTATTGATGTAGCTTTCATTGTCCAGCACATATTTCTGAGGCCGCTCTACTGCAGAAACCCGTTCTGCAATACGGAAAAAAGCATTGCGGATATGACGGTCATTTTGAGTGTTTTGGGGTTTTGTGTTTTGGGGTTTTGTGTTTTGGGGTTTTGTGTTTTGGGGTTTTGTGTTTTGAGTTTTCTTTTTTTGTGTTTTCATGTTTATAGTATATAGTTACTAAACACTTTTGTCAATATACAAAACATATACAATATAGTGAAAGTATGCTTTCTGGCTTGTAGTGTACATTGTGCACGCTTACTTTTTCCCATAAAGAGGATTGTTTTTGTTATAATAATGCATAGGAAAATTTATGACGGAGGCGAAAATAATGCTCACAAAAACAAAACTCTTTATTTCATCCCACAGATATGCCATTTCCCTCGTTTGTATATTATGGCTTTTAATAGCCATTAGTCTGATTATAGGTTCCTTGCTCCAATTCCATTGGGGAATTTGGACTTATAAGACATTTTCTTCGTCCCGGTTTATTATCTACCCCACCATTGTGGTTCTGACTATCCTTCTGGGCTATTTTATCCAATGGCGAAAAAACAAAAAAGAACTCTCAGAAAAAGAAAAGTCGCTTTTCCCCTACCATGCACAAAAAGTTCCCAAAAACGACGGGAAAGCTTTTGCCCAGCTTTTTGCCTATGGCACAGCCATTAGCAGGGGGGAGGAACATTTGGATATCTTTATCCGTAAGTTCCGGCTGACGGAAAAAGAGCAGGAAGTCATGCGGCTGCTGCTCTGTTCCGATGCCACAATCAAGGACCTTTCCCATGATCTGATGGTATCAGAAAGAGTCTGCCAGCGGCATCTGACCAGCATATACGAAAAAACCGGGACCAAGTCCCGGCTAAGTTTGCTGATGAAATTCTACGAATAACATAATTTTCGTCTTACCATTTGTTATTTGTTTCTGGCCAACACTATAACCATAGTCACAATGCATAGAGCACCCAGAGTTTCCGCCCAGCCAAAGGAAACGTGTAGAACAAGTATGGCCATGATGGCGGCTGCCAGCGGTTCAAAAGCCGCCAAAGCTCCTGTTTCCGAAGCGGGAATATAAATAGTGCTTTCCAGATACAAATAATAGGCCACAAAAGTTCCTAAAATCAGAAGGATACTCAGTGCCAGAAAAGCCGGCCCGTCCAAAATTCCTGTAAAAGGCGCGCTCCATGGCCTGGTGGTCAGCACCAACAAACCGCAACACAGAAGGCTTCCCCAGCCCAACACAAGGACACAGGAATATTTCATCAGGAGTCTTCTGGCATATTCAGTATAAAAAGCCATGCCGAAAGCAGAAGCCAAAGCCCAGGCAAAACCTTCCGGGGAAATAGCCAAAGTGGTCCAGCTGCCTTTTGTGACCAACAAATAGGTGCCTATGATGGCCAATGCCACAGCAATAACTTCCTGTCCATTAGGTTTGCGCTTGACCTGGTGTAAATAGAAAACTAAGAGGATGCCCGGCATCAAATACTGAATAACCGTAGCCGTGACCGAATTGCTGAGAGCAATTGCCTTGAAAAACGGATACTGCATAAGATATAATCCCAACACACAAAACTTTGCCATGAGAACCTTATCCTCTTTCCAGATGGTTAGCATGGGAATTTTTTGATATAAAGAAATAATAAGAAATACTAAGCCCGTTACCAGCATACGTACTGTCAAAAGCCACTCCGGGCTTATATTTTTTTGCGTAAAAAGAAATTGTACGGCTGTACTGGAGCCTCCCCATAGCCCTGCCCCCAGCAGAACCATAGCAATCCCTTTGTTGCGTCCTTCCACGTGCATAAATAGTTCTCCTATTCTCTTTTTCTCTTTTATTCATTTCCAACTATTGTATACTAAATTTACTATTAACTCAAATTTTATCTGCATATTGTCGTGAGTCCGCCAAAAAATGGCGGACTCACGACCTATTTTTACCCCTTTTTGTTAGTTAAAATATTACGAGGAATGGTATTACGCGAAAGAAGGGAGATGAGTGTATGGAAAGTAACCGGAAAATTGTTTTTTCCTTTGATTCTAAGCTGTGCAAAGGCTGCGGTATTTGTTTTGCCCTATGTCCGAAATCTGTTTTTTCTAAGGATATAGATAATAAACCAATCTTTGCCCATAGTGAGCAATGCATTTGTTGCGGCATGTGCGAACAAAGGTGTCCGGATTTTGCTATTAGGATTAGGAGGAATGTTTAATGAAAGAAGAATATGCAATCATGACCGGGAACGAAGCCTGCGCCAAAGCAGCCATTGCTGCGGGAATGCGTTTTTTTGCAGGATATCCCATTACACCTGCTACAGAAATAGCAGAAATTTCATCTGAAATATTACCGCAGGTAGGAGGAACCTTCATGCAAATGGAAGACGAATTGGCTTCCATTGCTGCGGTTATCGGTGCTTCCTGCGCCGGGGCCAAAGCTATGACAGCCACCAGCGGTCCCGGGTTTACCCTGATGCAGGAAAATCTTAGCTTTGGCATCGTAGCAGAAATACCTTTGGTACTAGTTGATGCTGTACGCCAGGGACCTTGCCAAGGCGTGGCTACTGTAGCAGCACAGGGCGACATTATGCAGGCAAAGTGGGGCTCTCACGGAGACCGGCCCATTATCGCCTTAGTCCCCGAATCTGTAGGAGAAGTCTATACAGAAACAATTCGTGCATTTAATTTAGCGGAAAAATTCCGCACTCCGGTTATCATGTTATCTGATGCCATGCTGGCTCATATGAGTGAACGAATCAGAATCCCATCTGCCGGCGAGCTGAAACTGGAAACCCGTAAAGCTCCAATCGTGAGCCAGGAAGAATACCAGCCATATACAGATGATGGAACGGGTATCCCGCCTATGGCATCTTTTGGCGATGGCTATCGTTGGTATGTGAGTGGTTTGGCCCACGATGAAACAGGATTCCCCATCAGAGGAAATCCCGGGATGATTGAAGCACAGATCAAGAGGCTCCATTCTAAACTAAATAACAATTTGGCGGAAATAGAATCTAACGAAGAGTTTCTCACTGCCGATGCAGAGCTCTTATTAGTATCCATAGGACTGGTATCCAGATCTGCCAAAGAGGCCGTGAAAGAGGCCCGTGCCCTAGGAATCAAGGCAGGGGTGTTCCGTCCTATTACCATTTGGCCTTTCCCTTATAAAAGGCTCAGAGAGCTCTGTTCTAAAGCAAAAAAGGTAATCGTTGCGGAAATGAACGAAGGGCAACTTTTCCACGCTGTACGGGAAACCTCTGGAAATACCCCGGTTTCTAAATTAACTCAAAATGACGGGCAAATCATCACTGCCGATAAAGTTTTAAGCGACATCAAGAAGGAGGCAGTAAAATGACGGAACAACATGTCTTTGATAAGTTTTTAAGATCAGAAAAATTGCCGCACATGTGGTGCCCTGGATGTGGTAATGGCATTGTCATCAATTCTTTAATTCGTGCCATTGAGAAAACCAGCCTTGACCAAAATAAAATCGTGGTAGTCGCAGGTATAGGCTGTTCCAGCAGAGCCAATGGCTATCTAGACTTTTGCGGCCTGCACACAAATCACGGCCGTGCTATTGCCTATGCTACAGGAGTGAAAATGTATGACCCTGATTTAAAGGTTATCGTGGTAACAGGTGATGGTGATTGTACAGCCATTGGCGGGAATCATTTTATACATGCCTGCCGGCGCAATATTGATATTACCACCATTGTCTTTAATAATGACAACTATGGCATGACAGGTGGACAATATTCACCCACCACCCCCACCGGGGCCAAAACTAAAACAACCGTATATGGCAACATTGATGACCCCTTTGACATATGCAAACTGGCAGAGGCAGCCGGTGCCTCATTTGTGGCCCGTGCCACCGTCTATCATGCCCCTATGTTGACCAATCTTATAGCTCAAGGCATTATGCACAAAGGCTTTTCTGTAGTAGAAGCCATTGCTACCTGCCCCACGCTGTTTGGACGATTAAACAAAAAGGGTGATGCTGCCGAAATGTTGATGAATTTACAAAAGAACAGTGTACCTCTGGCTCAGGCTGCAAAAATGAACCCAGAAGAACTGGCAGGAAAGCTTGTTATCGGCAAGTTTGTAGAAAATAAAGACAGAGAAGAATACACCTATCGTTACAAGAACTTAATGGCGAAAGCGAAAGGAGCGATTTAATATGTCTACACAATATGAATTTAGATTTGGAGGTGCAGGTGGTCAAGGTTTAATGCTGATGGGAGATATTTTTGCAGAAGCAGCCGGTAAAATAGCGGGCAAAGAAATTGTTCTCACACGTTCTTACGGTCCTGAGGCCAGAGGCGGTGCCTGTCGCAGCGAGCTAATTGTTTCTCCCCATCCTATTAATTATCCGGCAGTACGGAATCCACACTTTGTCGTAGCCATGTCCCAACAAGCCTGCGATAAATATCATGGGGACATGCACAAAGATGGTACTTTACTTATTGACCCTCGCTTTGTGCGCAAGATTCCTCCCGGTATTAAGAACCTCTACTCTATTCCCTTGACTCAAATCGCCGAAGAAACCACCGGAAGTACATTGGCGTCTAATGTTGTGGCCATTGGGGCTACAGCCGCCTTATCCGGTGTAATCGATATTGACCATGTGAAGAAAGCTGTATTGGATCATTTCAAGCCTTCCCTGAAAGCAGCTAACGAAAAAGCCTTCAACGCCGGAGTCAATGCCGCCAGGGAGGTTATGCAATGATTTCCGTACCAGATATAACATCACGCCTTGGCGACAAAAAATATTTATCCTTAGTCACCACGCCGGAAAAAGCCGCTTTGTTAATCCATCCCTCTGACCTGGTTGGAATGAGTGGTTTCACCCCCACAGGCTATCCCAAGGCTGTCCCCCTGGCCTTGGCCAAACGTATGGAAAAAGAACATTTCACTATTCAGCTTTGCACAGGAGCCAGCGTCGGTGATCCCTTGGACGGAGCTTTAACCAGAGCAGGCGGCATCAGCCGTCGTTATCCCTACCAAAGCAATAACGACCTGCGTGAGCAAATTAACACAGGCAATATTGCCTATGTAGATATGCATTTAAGTGTTATGCCCCAGCAGCTGCGCAGCGGTTTTTTGGGTAAAATGGCAGTAGCTATTGTGGAGGCTGCGGCCCTCACTCCCTCTGGTGACATTATACCTACAACGTCTCTGGGAGCAGTTCCTACCATGGTCAGCAAGGCAGAAAAAGTAATTGTTGAGATTAATGTAACAAAGCCGGTGGAGCTAACCGGCATGCATGATATTTACGAACCCTTGAATCCCCCTCATCGTCATCCCATCCCCATTACCAGTGCCGGTGACCGGATAGGAAGTCCCTATATTAAATGCGGCTGGGAAAAGATTGCCGCCATTGTACCCTGTAATATTCCCGATCCGGGAAAAGCTTTGGGTGCGGTGGACCAGGATGCCAAGACCATGAGCAGTCATATTATACGATTCCTTCAGGAAGAAGTTGGCAAAGGAGCTCTACCCCCTAATCTGCTGCCTCTCCAGTCCGGTGTCGGCTCTGTGGCCAATGCTGTTTTTACCGGTCTGCAGCACAGTTCCTTCACGAATCTTTCAGTTTATACAGAAGTACTCCAAGACGGCATGCTGGATTTAATCGATGCAGGTAAAATCCATAAGATTTCTACCACTGCGATTAGCACTTCTCCCGAGGGAACCCAGCGGTTCTTTGCTAATCTTGCCGCTTACAAAGATAAGATTGTATTGAGGCCTCAGGAAATCTCCAACAATCCTGAAGTTATAAGACGCCTTGGCGTTATTTCTATAAATACGGCTCTCGAGGCAGATATTTACGGCAATGTGAATTCTTCCCATGTCTGTGGAACTAAAGTTATGAATGGTATAGGAGGAGCCGGTGATTTCGCCCGTGCTGCCTATCTGTCAATTTTTTGCACACCTTCCATTGCCAAAAAAGGAGCAATCAGTTCTATCGTGCCAATGTGTTCACATGTAGACCACACCGAACATGATGTGCAGGTACTTTGTACAGAACAAGGCTTAGCGGATCTCCGTGGTTTGGCTCCCATAGAAAGAGCTAGATTGATTATCAGTTCTTGTGCCCATCCTCAATACAGAGAGGCATTAACTGCTTACCTCAATAAAGCAATAGAAGTTACCCATTCAGCGCACATCCCTCATGTGCTCAAAGATGCCCTCAGTTGGCATCAACGCTTCCTTAACACCGGAACTATGGAAGAAAAATAAAAAGAGTATTACAAAAGGGGACTGACTCCTCTGTCACATGGTTTTTATGTGACTAGAGGTGCCTGTCCCCTTTGTAACACTCTCTTTTTACTCTTTGTATTCTTTTTACTCTTTTTCTTATTTTTTCCGGTTACTGCCATAGTACTTGGCTAACTCTGTACCAATGTATTCACCGTATGTGTCATCGGACACGCCCCATTCATCCACTGCCGGGCCAGCCTTCACCAGTTGTCCCTTGCTATTGAATTCACAATTGTACAATGTGCTGGCCTTGCCCGTCTTTACAAAATAACGGACATGAGAAAGAATCACTTTCACTCCCCCTGTTTCCTTTTTCAAATCCAGTTTTTCCCAAACTTCCAGACTGTCTTGTTTACCCTTTTTCAAGGAAGAAGGATTGAAAAATTTGGCGGCAGTACTGCCAATATCTTTTACATAGGACCAAGGTCCCTGCATCTGGGCATAATTTGTGTATATTTGCGCATCTGTTGCCGCTTGACTGCCTGTGGCAATTTTTTTCCACTTGCTATGCTTTCTCTGACTTGCCAGTTTTCTACCCTTAGCGTTCAATACTTCCACGCCTGTAGTACGCCATTGATGGTTTTTTGTATCGAATTGCTTATAAATCAACCTGCTTTTAGCACCTTTGCTTCCTGTTATATCCTGTTTTTCTGTTACGGAAAGCAGTGTCCCCTTCCTATTGATGGAAGCCGTGTCCAAATAAACCCTGTTGCCGCCTTCATCGCGCACATATTGCCAGGTGGAAGCCGCTGCCAGAGCCGTACTGCCCATAAATATAAAGCTGGCTACCAAGCCAATGCCTATTTTCTTAAACACAAAAATCCCTCCCAAAAATTAAAAGTTCAGCTATATTATACTATAAACCATGAAAATAAGGGGTAAAAATTTGTTTATGGCGGATTCACGACCCCCAAAAAGCCGGCAAAATAAAAACAATGTCGTGAGTCCGCCACCCTTTGGCGGACTCACGACATTGTTTTTATCCGTATTTTCATGTTTAATATAATCATAGCGACGACACTTCATTAGTTTGGTAAAT
>DAIQMR010000028.1:23807-25148 GCA_036788835.1 Acidaminococcaceae bacterium | reverse complement strand
CCCGGCCTGACCATCAAATAATCACTGATGTATTCTCCATATCTGTGAATTTCCGCCTTAATAATGGGTCTGGGTCCCACTAAGCTCATTTCTCCCTTAAGCACATTAAAAATTTGCGGCAATTCGTCCAGACTGGTTTTCCGCAAGAATTTTCCTATTCTGGTTATTCTTGGATCATCCTTCAGTTTGAAATCTTTTTCCCACTCTTGGCGCAGCTCAGGGTTAACTTTTAAATATTGTTCCAGTTTATCTTGAGCATCCACGCACATGGTACGGAATTTATAACACATGAATGGCTTTCCGTGACGTCCGATTCTTTTATGAGCAAAAATAACAGGTCCCGATGAATCCCATCTAATCAGCAGTATCAAGAACAACAAAATAGGGCTGATACAAATAGTGCCAAACACAGTCAGCACCATATCAAAAACGAACTTGATTATTCTATTATAAGCATGGGCCAGGTTATTATGCAAATTCAAGAGCATCATTTTTTCATTAAACATGCTCTCCACTTCCAGACCGCCTACAGGCAGACCGATTAAGTCCGGTACAAAGGAAAGGTTTTTCACTAAAGGCTGAATCCTGTAAATCAGTTCGCTCAAAGCTTTAGTGGAAAGACCCGGAACGGCTATAACCACATCAGCAACCCTAGTCCGGCGAATGATTTTTTCGGCCTCAGCTAAGGTTCCCAAATAAGGAATATCATTACCTAGAGAATGTCCTGCCACTACATTATCATCAAGGACACCCACAATGCGGTAGCCCAAGCCCACATCTTCAGAAAACGCTTTAACCAAAAGTTCTGCGGTCTTGCCCGCCCCTATTAGCACAACGGGCAATTGCAGTACCCCTGCCATTTCCAGAATTTTTTTCACAACATAGCGAAAAACAGTTACAAAAACAAAACCGAAAACCCACAGTAACATCACATATAAACGCGATGTGGACTCCGCTATTTTCGTAACATAAAGGAGCAGCACTATGGTTACAGCACTATAAACACTGGCCGCAAAAAGCTTTTCCACTACCTGCCAAAATTGCATGCGTTTGTGATAAAGCTCCGCCACTTGAAAATAAATCATAAAAACAAAAGGAAATGTTACATAGGAATTCAACCAAGAAATATGTAAAAGACCACCGGACTGAGCCACAAAGCTATTTCTTAAGAGAAAAGCAATTTTTTCTGCACAAATAATCCCCAGCCAGTCGCTAAAGGCCAAGATAAAAGGCATTATGAAATTGCTGTTTGTTTCCCAAAATCCTGCCACTCTGCGGCGTTGATGTTTGGAACTTCTTAAGGAAAAAGGCTTTCCCATAATATCTAGTCCTCTTTGTTTT
>DAIQMR010000028.1:0-23707 GCA_036788835.1 Acidaminococcaceae bacterium | reverse complement strand
CTTCTTGTTTGTTTTCTTCTTGTTTGTTTTCTTCTTGTTTGTTTTCTTCTTGTTTGTTTTCTTCTTGTTTTTTTACTTTTTTACTGTTATAAGTTTGAGCCATTTTATTGATGTCACCGGTTTCCAGCCACATTTCCACGGCGGAAGCGGCTTTGTCCACAGCCTCTTTAACAGCATCCTGCTCAAAAGTGGAAAACTGTTGAAGGACATGCCTAACAACCTCTTCCTCATTATGGGCAGGGTGACCGATACCGATTTTTATCCGGAGAAATTCATCGGTTCCCAAATTCTGAGTAATGGATTTAATACCATTATGTCCCCCGGAGGAACCCTTCCTGCGAATGCGCAAAAAGCCGCAAGGCAAATCCAAATCATCCTGAACTACTAAAATATCAGCCGGTTCTATATGGTAAAACTCTGTGAAATCACTGACCGCAATACCGCTTAGGTTCATAAAAGTGGTAGGTTTAATGAGCAGGACCTTTTCCGGTCTTCTATGTTCTATGTAAAGAGCATTATCCCCTGTACGCCAAGTAGACTCGCCCCAGCGGCGAGCCACCTCATCGGCCACCATAAATCCTATATTATGGCGGGTACCGGCATATTCCTTTCCCATATTTCCCAAACCTACAATTAACTTCATGTACTACTCCATAGATAACTAGTATTGAACCTCCCGCGATTGAAGTCGCGGGTCTCTTGTTTCGCTGACGACCGTGCATAGCACAAGCTTTTTGTCTAGTCTAACACCGTCTCTACAAGCGTTACTTCCCGTAGTTCCCACTGTAGTTTAATTCATTAGGCTAAGCACACTTCTTCCAGAAGACGCCGGCCTTTTATCAAAGGAATGGACCAAAAAGGTTACGCCTCTTTGGTCCGAGTATAAATTTTCTTCTTTCAAAATCGCCCAGCTTTGCTCGGTACCTACTTGCAAACGCAGACCGGTAAAACTACGGTTGTCAGTCTTCAAACAGCTGGCTAACCGACAATTCACTATGTATCCGCAAAATAGTCTCCGCCAAAATAGGTGCCACAGACAGCACTTTGATTTTTGGATGCTTTTTGGTTGGAGGCAACGGAATAGTATTGGTAACAACTAATTCTTTGATTTCTGATTGAGCAATGCGGCTCAAAGCAGGATCTGTCAAAATCGGATGGGTTACACAGGCATAGACTTCTTTAGCGCCAAACTTCTTTAAGGCCTTAGCCCCTTCTGTCAAAGACCCTGCCGTATCAACAATATCATCAACCATAATGGCAATCTTACCGTCAACAGCACCAATCAAATTCATAACTTCGGCTACACCTGGTTCCGGACGGCGCTTATCGATAATGGCAATATCGCAATTCAGGATAGTGGCAATTTTTCTGGCGCGGCTGACACCACCCAGATCAGGAGATACCACTATCATATCTTTAGGGTCAAAGTTTTTCTCTTTCATATAGTCGGCCAAAATCGGGCCGCCTGGCATATGGTCCACAGGAATATTGAAGAAGCCCTGAATCTGGGCAGCATGTAAGTCCATGGTAACCACACGGGTAATCCCGCTGCAAGTCATTAAATCTGCCATCAGCTTAGCAGTAATGGGCTCACGGCCACGGGCTTTACGGTCTTGGCGGGCATATCCATAAAAGGGTACAATAGCAGTAATATGTTTGGCACTGGCCCGTTTAAAGGCATCGGCCATAATCAATAATTCCATAATATTATCATTAACAGTAGGCCCGCAGGTAGGCTGAATAATAAAAATGTCCTTACCACGCACGCTTTCGTTAATCATGACCTGAACCTCACCGTTATTAAAACGATTAATAACCGCATCTCCTAAGGTTGTTCCCAAGTAAGCAGCAATCTCTCTGGCCAAATCAGGATTAGCGTTACCGGAAAAAATAATCATATTACTGTCTGTTTTCTTTTCTAACATGCTGATACCCCCACTTAAAGCAAAAATTTTGGACCTTCATTAAAAGTATACAACGCAATTAACTTTGTGACAACCGCTATTTTTGACGGTATTTTTCTGCCCAATCTGCAATGTTCACTTGCCGCCCTCTGCCTACTCCTAGGCCGTTTTCCGGCACATCTTTGGTGATGGTTGAGCCGGCGGCTACATAAGAGCCTTTCCCTACTTTCACAGGAGCTACCAGGTTACTGTTGCACCCTACAAAGGCATCATCCTCAATAACCGTGCGGTATTTTTTCTTGCCATTATAGTTAACAGTAATACAGCCGCAGCCCATATTAACGCCACTACCGATATCACTGTCACCAATATATGTTAAGTGAGGCAATTTTGTTCCCACGCCTACAGTAGAATTCTTCACTTCTACGAAATTGCCGATCTTCACCTTATCCATAATCACTGTATCCGGTCTCAGGTGAATGTACGGCCCCATGGTTACCTTATTACCTACCTTGCACTGCTGACCGTAGGTGAACTGAATATGAGTTTCTGTACCTACTTCTACGTCAGACAAGCGCACATTTGGCCCTATTTCGCAATCTTCCCCAATTTTAGTTTGTCCCTGAAGCCAGGTGAAAGGATAAATCACCGTGTCACGGCCGATTTCCACAGAAGCTTCAATAAAAGTGCTTGCCGGGTCTATGATAGAAACACCGCTGTCCATTAAGCTGTCCAGGATGCGCTGTCTCATAATACTTTCCGCTGCTGCCAGTTGCCGTCGTGAGTTAATACCCATAACCATGGGAAAATCCTCAGTGACAATACCGGCCACTTTTTCGCCTTTTTCCTTGCATTTAGATAAAATATCCGTTAAATAATATTCACCTTGGGCATTATTGGTAGAAAGACTGTGCAGCAACTCAAAGACCAAGGGATATTCCACGCAATAAATACCCGTATTAATTTCTGTAATAGATTTTTGCTGGGCAGTGGCATCCTTTTCTTCTACTATCTTCTCTACATTGCCGGCCTCATCCCTGACAATACGGCCATAACCAAAGGGTTCCGTTGTTCTGGCAGTCAGGACACTGACTGCGGCACCGCTTGCCTGATGAGCCGCACAAAACTTTTTAAGTTCTTCACCAACTAAAAGAGGTGTATCACCACAAAGGATTAAGGCTGTACCCTTCTGACCGGCTAAAGCAGGCTCCGCCTGAAGCACAGCATGTCCCGTTCCTAATTGTTCAGCTTGAAGGACAACTTTTGCCCTGCCTCCGATAAATTCCGTGACTTTTTCTGAGCCAAAGCCAACTACCACAATTTTGTGTTGGGCACCGGCTGCCTCTGCAGCCTTCATCACATGTTCCACCATGGGTTTACCGCCCACTTTGTGCAGGACTTTCGGCAATTTTGATTTCATTCTAGTGCCCTTGCCTGCTGCCAAAATAATAGCCACTAAATCTGACATTTTGTGACCCCCTCACTAAATAATAAATAATATCTTATATAATTTCCGGATTGATTTTACTCACTTTATTCTCTCCGTCTACACTTTCCAGAACAAGGAGAGAAGAATAATCTTTAATAGTTTTCTTGACGGGTTCTTTGGTGGCAATCAGGAAATAGCTGCCCACAACAATAGCCCCCACTTCATTAGCCAGTTCTTCCATGCCCCTTGCCGTGCCGCCGGCCCGCATGAAATCGTCTACAATGAGTACCCTGGCCCCGGTTGTCAGTGCCTTCTTAGGCAGGGACATGGACTGAATCTTTTTAGTTGAACCGCTGAGATAGCTAATGCTCACCGCCGGTCCCTCTGTGATTCTGGCTTCTTTTCTGGCCATAACCATGGGAATATTAAAAGCTCTGGCCACAGATAAGGCCAAAGATATGCCTTTGGTTTCTACCGTCATAACAAAATCCGGATGCAAATCCAGGGATCTTTGCATAATAATTTCTCCCAACCGTGTAGTAATGTAGGGAGTAAAAAGTACATCATTCATATAAATCATACCGCCGGGCAAAACACGCTCGGGATCTTGAAGTTTTTGGGCCAATTCCCGCAAAAAATTCACATTGCTCTCATCAGTATTATAAGGGATGAAACGTACTCCCCCACTAACTCCGGCCACCGTTTCGATAATTCCCAAGTCATACGCGGCCAAACCATTACGTACAGCCTGAACATCTTCGCTCAAAGTAGACTTAGCTACCGCAAATTTTTCGCAAAAGAAGGCGAAAGGAAATAATTCGCCGGGATTATCTACTAATTCTTTAGTTAAAGCAACAACCCGTTCTAATCTTTTAATCCTAGCCATGCTGATTTTCCTTTGCTTCCGTTTCCTTCTCTTCGTTTGCTAAGCTATTTTCTTCAATGGTTTTCAGCAAGGTCCGCTCAGCGTTTTCCATGTGAGTACGCACTGCCTGCTGTGCTGCGTCAGAATCTCTTTGGGCAATAGAATCCACAATAGCCCGGTGTTCATCCATCATTTCCCCCAGGCGTCCCGGATATCCCATAGACCCGCCTCTGATGCTGTTAATCTGTTCTCTCAAGTTATTTACTATGCTTATTAACCTGCCATTACGGCTGGCATTGTAAATAATATCATGGAATTTTGTATCATTGCTAACCAAGGCTTCCATATCATGAGCCGGGGTCAGAGTGCTCATAGAAACAAGTATCTTTTCCATCTCGTCCAGTTCTTCGTCATTGATTCTTTCTGCAGCCAGTCCTGCGGCCAAAACTTCCAAGGCAGTACGTACCTCGTATACTTCATTAATATCCTTTATAGAAATATTGGCTACATATGCGCCCCTTCTGGGAATCATAACTACCAAGCCTTCCAGCTCCAAGGCCCTGATTGCTTCCCTTACCGGTGTCCTGCTGACACCTATATCCGAAGCCAGCTGCAGCTCCATTAAACGCATGCCGGGAGGAAATACCCCGCGTAAAATAGCTTGGCGTATGTTATCCGTAACCAATTCCCGTAATGGTTTATACGCATCCAATTGAATCTTTTCCAATTTATTTTCCATTATACCGTTCCCCCTTTGATAGTGACTGCAATGTCAATTTCTGCCGTCTGCTGTTTTTGCAATTCCCCAGCCATTTTTTCTGCCGTTTTTTCATCAGGTACTATACCGAAAATCGTCGGGCCACTGCCGCTCATCAGCGTCCTTTCTGCACCTGTTTGTTCCATTATCTTTTTTATATCCGTGAGAATGGGATAGGCAGGCAATGTAACTGTTTCCAAGTCATTACCCATTTCTTGTAAAAGAACTTGTCTATTCCCTTCTCTTATTGCCTTAACGATGGCATCTTCATTGGTTCTTTTGGTGACCGCTGTCTGGCGGAAATTTTTGTAGGCCCATGCTGTGGAGACTGCCAAATTCTTCGGCTTTGCCAAAACCAGCCACAGTTTCGGAGCATCCGGCAAAGCTTCCAAACGTTCCCCGCGCCCCGTTGCCCGGGCAGTTCCTCCTTTGATACAAAAGGGAACATCACTGCCCAACTCTTCCGCAAGAATTTCCAGTTCTCTATCCATGAGCCCTGCCTGCCAGAACTTATTCAGGCCTCTGAGAACGGCCGCCCCATCGGTGCTGCCTCCTGCCAAGCCTGCTGCTTGAAATATTTTTTTAGTTATATGAATCTTTACTGCCGGTTTTCTGCCTGTGGCCCTGCTCATAATCCTGGCTGCCTTGTATGCCAGATTGTGTTCATCACAGGACAGATTCGGGTCATCACAGGTCAGCTGAAAATCATCAGCTGCGGTGAAGTCCAAATAGTCGGCAAAAGAAATGGTTTGCATGACCATATCCACATTATGATAGCCGTCGGCACGCGTATCTAAAACCGACAAACCAAGATTGATTTTTCCGTAAGCAATTTCTCTCATTTTTCATCCTTGAAAAAATTGTTTTTTGTATACCTTATCATTTTAACGTGTATTTCACTTCCTAGCAAGGAAAAAAACGAACTTTTTCCATTTTTGTAGGCAAATGTTCGATTTACGCTTTGTTTGTAACATTATTTTGTTTTTTCCTCCTTGCTCTAGCTTAATTACATGAAGAATGTTACAATATGGTTATTATGTTAGAAAGTGGGGTGTTGACAACGAATTTTATTAAGAAACACTTATACGGATTTGCTTTTAAATATTTGATGATTACCTTAGGCTGTTTCTGTATGGCTGTTTCCATTAATTGTTTTTACCTCCAGCACCACTTTCTCAGCGGCGGAGTTTCAGGTGTTTCCTTGATTTTATACTACCTTTTTGGTTTTCCTGTGGCTATAACTAACTTTGTGCTGAATCTTCCGTTGTTTTTTGTGGCTTATCGCTTTTTTAGCCGGAGTTTTTTTGTCAGCACATTGTACGGTTCAGTAATGTTTTCTATAGCTATGGGAGCGACTAACTTTCTGGCCAGTACTTCCTATGTTCCCGACCAGCTTCTGTCCTGTCTGGCAGCAGGTATTTTAAACGGTGTGGGGGCAGCCATGGTCTATCGGGTAGGTGCCTCCAGCGGTGGAACTGATATTATTGGCTTTCTGATGACCAAGTACTACAATATCAGCGTTAGCGCCACAAATTTTGTGCTGAGCACTTTTTTATTGCTTTTTGGCTGGTATCTCTACGGAATCACTCCCGCTCTTTATAGCTTGATTTTATTCTTTATAGGCTTTAAAATTACTAACGTCTTTATGGTAGGTTTTGATTACAAAAAAGCTCTGATGGTTATTACGGAGGAGCCTGAGGTTATTGCAAACAGTATTATGAAAGAAGTAGACCGTGGTGTGACCTATCTCTATGGGGAAGGAGCCTATACAGGCAAGGAGCGCAAGGTTCTGTTTGTAGTGGTCAAGCTGACTCAGCTGGCCAAAATCAAGAATCTGATTCATGATGCGGATCCTAAGGCTTTCGTAATTATTCAAGATGCCAATGATGTGTTCGGCCGGGGCTTCACCAATCCGCAAAAGACTATATAAAGTAAAGCACATATCTATACTCTGGGAGTAAAGGTATGTGCTTTAGTTTTATAGGGTAAAATTCTAGACAAGTAACGGATAATCTGGCAACCGCTTCCCCGCAGGTTGTGAATTGCTCACCGGTGTAACAAATTACGCCAACCTGCGCTATCTCCCACCAATATTATTCGTTACTTGCTTTGTAATCTGTCACACTTTAAATGTATTAGCCAGGAGTCCGAACTCGGCTATGGTCAGGGTTTCGCCTCGGCGTTTGCCGTCGATGCCCGCCCGTTCCAACCAGGCTGTCACGTAATCATTAGATAGGCCCATGTTTTTCAAGGCATTGCTGAGCATCTTGCGCCGGACAGAGAAAGCCCCCTTCACAACTTTAAAGAAGGTTGCCTCGTCCACGTCTACAGGTGCCTTAGCACGTCTTTCGCAGACCAGCACAGACGATTCTACGTGGGGCGATGGCATAAAAGCTCTAGGTGGAACAGTACAAAGAAGTTTTGGCTCCGTGTAGTATTGCATGGCCACAGATAATGCGCCGTATTCCTTGCCCCCAGGAGTGGCCACAATGCGCTCTGCTACTTCTTTTTGCACCATAACAACCAATCTCTTGATTGGTAAGTGCTGCTCCAGCAAAGCAAAAATAATAGGCGTAGTAATATAGTAGGGCAGATTTGCCGCCACAGTAAATGATTTATTACCCACAATTTGCAGGATATTGGCCTTCAAAATATCTTCATTAATGATTTCAATGTTGTCATAGCCTTCTAAGGTTTTGCCCATAACCCTGACTAGGTCAGAGTCCAATTCCACGGCTTTGACCTTGGCACCACGCATAGCAAGAGCCTGAGTCAGGGTGCCAATGCCGGGCCCGATTTCCAGGACTATGTCATCCGGTCCGCATTCTGTGGCAGCAGCTATTTCATTGACGATTTTTTCGTCCACCAGAAAGTTCTGACCTAGCTTTTTCTTGGCTCTGTGCCCAAAAGCTTCTAATATATACTTGGTAACTTCTCGTTTAGCAATAATAGGTTGTTCCATATAATCTCCTGATAGTTTCGAGTTGATGATACAAAGGTGACAGTCACTTTTGTAACACGTCTAGGGCTGCGTTGAATTGGTCACGGGTGATGCCGTAGTTATTAAGGCGGTTCAGAAATTGCTTGGCATTGCCGTAACCCAGACCGAGAATAGCTCCCAGTTTGGCCCTACGCTCTGACGCGCCTGCAGAACCATTAAGATTGGACAAAAATAAGTCCCGGTGGGTAAATTCCATCCGGGGCTTTATTTCTTGGTAATGCACCTTGGACAGAGCGTCGCGTATAGCCTTGGGACTGGCCTGCTCAATTCCCAGGTCATCATTGCCAATAGCTTCTTCCCTGGGAACAAAAGCTTGTCCCGCCTGAGGAAAACGTTCCGTTAAATAAGTGCGAATCCTTTCACCGGCTCTATCAGGGTCTGTGAGGATAATAATACCGCGTTTTTCATATGCAGCCTTAATCTTGTCCAAAGTATTGGGTGCTAAGGTAAATCCGCCTGTTTCAATAGTTTCGGCATCCACTGCCTTCTTTATTGCCACAGTATCCATTTTACCTTCTACTACCAGCACTTCCTTTAACAAATTCTTGGCTCCTTTATTGCTCTAATATATACATATCAACAGTTCGCCGACCCCACTGTATGGCATCATTATAACTGTTCATAAACAAATCAATGCGATTGCCCACAATGGCTCCACCGCAATCACCGGCCATAGCAAATCCATATCCGGGAATATAAACCTTAGTGCCATAAGGAATCTGAGAAGGATCTACGGCAATAATACCATGATAAGGAACTATGCCGATAGATGTTACTCCATCACCATTGCCCTCTGCCAAAGTATAAGCAGTAGCTTCCATTTGCCTTACCGTCTTATATCTGACAAAACCACGGCTGGTTTCCAGCATATTGGCACCGGTTCCCACTTCTACTACTTCAGGAACTGCCGGAGTAATAACTTCCTGACAAATCTCTCTATCAAATTGACGGCTGCCTACATTAACTACACGATAGGTAACTTTAGCCTGACCGTTTCTACCGGGAGAAATAACATTCTGTCTGCCTCTGGGCAGATTATCATTGTTTTGCATTTTAACTGTGTAGGGAATTTCCTTGACAGTTGTTTGAACTGCGGAATCACGACTGAGGACATTAATCGTCATACCGGGAGTGATTTGGGAATCTAAGGCAGGGTAAACTTTATTGTCCCCATAGTTAACCCCAATGGCATCAAGTGCCTCTTTTACTGTCTTACGACCTATAGAGTAGTCGGTTGTTCTACCGTTGCGCCAAACTTTGATGGGCATGGCACGAATTACTTCGATTTTTGATCCGTTTTCTAATCTTGAACTGTTTAAAATATTGTATCCATCTGCTTGACCCAGTACTATACCAGCTTCTTCCAAGGCACCTTTTGTAGTGAGAGCCCTTGTAGAAATTGTGGTAGTTTGTCCGTCCGCAACAATGATTACGTCTTTGGGCGCAACTGCAAAGCCCAAAAAGTTCAATGAAGAGAGGACTAAAAGAACAACAACAATCATCCTATAGGAATGTTGAAATTTTTTATTGTTTAACATCAACACACCTCCTTAGGGAATTGGGCTTAATTCTACCATTGAGGGTTTTTCGTGTCAAGCCAATATTATTACCTGGTAATAAAAGTATACAAAAAGTCACAGATTTTTTGTGAAAAATCTGTGACTTTTACACCTTATTTTACCCTAAAAAACACTTTTTTTACATTTTTTGTGGAAATTTTTATGAGCTCTTCCACCGTGGTGTTTCTTAGCTCTGCAGCGTTTTTTACTACTAACTCTGTAAAGGTTGGTTTATTTCTTTTTCCCCGAAAAGGCACCGGAGCCATATAAGGAGAGTCCGTTTCAAATAAAATCCTGTCTGACGGAAGCCAGGCTAAAACCTCTCTGGCCTTCTTGGAATTCTTGAAGGTAGTACTGCCGCCAAATCCGAAATACCAGCCCAGCTTACAGAATTCTTTGGCGGTCTCCAGACTTCCTGAGTAACAATGGAACACACCGGTAAATCCTTTGGCTTCTTTTTTAATAATATCCAACATGTCCCCGTGGGCATCCCTGTCGTGGATAATCACCGGCAAGCCGGTTCTTTGGGCAATCTGAAGCTGCCGGATAAAATATTTTTTCTGCAGGTCATGAGGTGCGTCTTCATCATTGTAATAGTCCAGTCCTATCTCTCCCACGGCTACAACCTTAGGGTCCTTGCACCACTCTTCCACCAGTGACATATCCTCGTCTGTGCATCTGGCAATCTCCTCCGGGTGCCAGCCTACCGCTGCCCAGACGAAAGGATGCTTATGAGCCAGGTCCAAAGCAAAAAGAGAGCTTGCCTTGTCACTGCCGGGATTCACAACTCCTGCCAGATTCTCTCTGATCTCTTCTAATATAATATCCCGATCTTCATTGAAATCCACGGAATCCAGATGACAATGGGAATCGAAAAGTTCTAACCTTGGCATCTTATTTCACCTTGCTGCCATTAGCAATACCGGGAGCGGTAGCTAGTACCAGATGTCCCTGTCCGTCAGAAGCCGCCAGCAGCATGCCTTTGGATTCGATGCCCCGTAGCTTGGCCGGTTTCAGGTTGGCAATGACAATAACATTCATGCCCGGTAAATTTTCTTCCGTATAATATTGGGCGATACCGGAAACGATAGTTCTGGTCTCTTCCCCGATTTCCACAGAGAGTTTCATAAGCTTGTCCGTTTTTGGCACTCGCTCTGCTGTTTTGATAGTAGCAACTCTCAAGTCCAGTTTGGCAAAATCGTCAATGGTAATTTCTCCCACTGTTGCTACACCAGTCTGAGCAGTCTTGGGAGCAGCTACTTCTTTGGCTGCTTTCTTGGTTGCTGCCTGAACTGTTTCCCCTGCTTCGTTAACTTCGATTCTGGGAAACAAAGGATTTCCTTTATGGACAGCAGTCCCATCCGGAGTTCCGCCCCAGGCTACATCTGCCAGCAGAAATTGCTCAGGAACGGTTAAACCTAATTGCTTGAAAATCTTAGGAGCGGTGAATGGCATAAAGGGTTCCAGCATAATAGCAATATTTCTGAGAGAATCTGCTAAATCATACATCACTGCTTCCAGCTTTTGATCATCGGCAGGGTCCTTGGCCAGAACCCAGGGAGCTGTAGTATCAATGTATTTGTTAGCTGCTCCGACAAATTGCCAGAGAACTTTCGTAGCATCTGTAATAGCCAGTTTGTCCATATCAGCCTTGTAGGTTGTTAAAGTTTCTTCCAACAATTTATGGAGCTCTGCACTATTGGCATCTTCCACCTGAGCCTTATGCAGCACGCCACCATGGTACTTCTCAACCATGGTGAGAGTCCTGTGGAGCAAATTGCCTAAATCGTTGGCTAAATCCGCATTAATCCTATTGATTAAGGCATCCCGGGAGAAGTTCCCGTCGCTGCCCAGATTGATTTCTCTCAGCAGGAAGTAACGAATGGCATCTGGGCCAAATTCTTTAATCAGCGCCACCGGGTCAACTACGTTCCCCTTAGACTTACTCATCTTGTCCCCATCAACTATTAACCAGCCATGACCGTAAATCATCTTTGGCAGGGGTTCACCGATAGCCATAAGCATAATAGGCCAAATAATAGAATGGAAACGGACAATTTCCTTACCAACCAGATGCAGATCACAGGGCCAGAATTTATGGAATTTCTCCATATCTGTGCCGTAACCAATACCTGTAAAATAGTTCAAAAGAGCATCAAACCACACGTAAACTACATGTTTAGTATCAAAGGGAACTTTAATGCCCCAGTCAAAGGTGCTTCTGGAAATGCACAAATCTTCCAATCCCTGTTTCAAGAAATTAATCATTTCATTGCGCCGGGAAACAGGCTGAATGAAGTCCGGATGGTCTTCAATATATTGCAGCATTCTATCGGAATATTTACTCATCTTGAAGAAATAACTTTCTTCCTTCATGGTTTCAACAGGCCGGCCGCAATCCGGGCAAACCCCACCGGAGGCTTCCAGTTGATGCTCTGTCCAGTACGCTTCGCACTGCACGCAGTATTTGCCTTCGTAGTTCTTTTTGTAAATATCTCCTTGGTCATACACCTTTTGCATGACGGCTTGGACTACCTTCTGATGCCGTTCTTCGCTGGTCCTGACGAAATCATCATTGCTAATGCCCAGCATTTTCCAAAGCTTTTGGAAATTGGCCACAATACCATCCACATATTTAATAGGAGTCGTGCCGGCTTCCTCTGCCTTTCTTTGAATTTTCTGGCCATGTTCGTCGCTGCCGGTTAGGAACATAACATCATAACCGTCGGCTCTCTTGTATCTGGCAATACTATCGGCAATAGTAGTACAGTAGGCATGCCCGATGTGCAGGTTAGCACTGGGGTAATAAATCGGTGTTGTTATATAATATGTAGGTTTTGTCATTGTTTTTCTCCTTCTTCTTGCAATAGTCTATTATATAAATCCCTTTTGGGGACTTTATATTCTTTGGCAACGGCTCCCAGAGCTGATTTTTTGTCAGTCCCCTGAGCCATGAGCATTCGCACTTTTTCCAAGGGATCCATCGCTTCCTTTGGTTCGGAAATTTCTGTGGAACCTCCGATGACCAGGACAAATTCTCCCCGGGGTGGATGTTCTCCTAAAAATTCCAGAGCCTTTGTCACAGTACCCCGGAAAAATTCTTCGTGGAGTTTGGTCAGCTCCCTGGCTAGGACCAAAGGCCTATCACCCCAGGCTGACAAAATATCTTTCAGAACTTCTATGATTCTGTGAGGTGCCTCATAAAGAACTGTAGTACAGGGAATCTGTTTCCACTCTGCCAGCTTTTCCCTTCGGTTTCTTTTACTCTTAGGCAAAAAGCCCCCGAAAAAAAAAGGAGAGCAAGGCAATCCTGAACCAATCAGCCCCGTTAAGGCAGCATTGGCACCTGGCACGGGAACTACCGTAATCCCTGCGGCAATGGCTTCTTTGGCCAAAGCTTCTCCCGGATCGGAAATTCCCGGAAAACCTGCATCAGAAACCAGGGCAATGGTAGTGCCCTGTAATAATGCCTCTATCAATACAGGTCCCTGCTGTTCCTTATTGTGCTCGTGGTAACTGATAAGCTTCCCATGAATATTAAAATGGGTCAACAGCTGCCTAGTGTGGCGTGTATCCTCTGCAGCGATTAAATCCGCTTCTTGCAGCATACGCACCGCCCTGGGAGTCATATCCTCAAGGTTGCCGATAGGAGTAGCACAAAGGTACAAGGTACCTCTTCCCTCAGTCATGTTTTCCCTCCTCCTTAGCCATACCGTAGTAGGCCAAAGTATCCTTGCTATGTGTTCCGTCCTCATTATACATAATGAGAGGCGGTAATACTTCCAGTCCGGGGCCTCCTCCTTTGGCAAATTCCGCCAAAAAAATCCAGGCTTTTTTCCCAATAAAGGAATGGACCCATTGTAATCGTTTTAATTCCAAATCATATTTCTGCCCTAAAAGTACCGCTTCCGTAAATCTTTCCGGCAGCTGTACCAAAGCGAAGCGTCCTCTGTATTTTACCATATAAGCAGCTACTTGGAAAAAATCTTCCAAAGTAGTATCCACTTCGTGACAAGCTTCGGTGGCAACCAGCCGCCTTTTTCCCCCAATGCGATAGGGAGGATTGGCCACAACCAGGTCAAAACTCTCTGAGGGCAATTTGTCTTTCAGTATACGAATATCGCAGCACAGGCCTTCTACCGTATTTGCCAGTTTGTTGGCAGCAATGCTTTCCTTGAACAAACCCGCTACATGGGGATTATTGTCTACCCCCACTACCCTGGCAGCGCCCCTGGCCGCTAGCATTAAACTAATAGCTCCTGTACCGGAGCCCAATTCCAGGACCCTGGCCTTGGTCACCAGATGAGGAAATGCTGCTAAAAAAACTGCATCGGTAGTAAAACAAAATTCTTGGGCATCCTGCCATATTTGATAATTGCATCCGGGAAGAGAATCCAAGCGTTTTGTGTCCGTCATGTTTATTCTTCTACCTTAGAAGCTTCTACTATTTCATCCCAGCCTACGGTAATTCTATTGCCCGGGGACAACTCCACCGAAACCGTCTGGTCTCCCCTGCTTACCGACATAACACGCCCTTCGCCACTGGGAGTGGCGACCATCATGCCCGGTTTAGGCATAATGGTTTGTTCCTTTTTCTTGGTCTTTTTCTTCCCTGCATACATATCGTTTTCATATTTCAGGCAGCAAAGCAATCTGCCGCAAATACCGGAAATTTTTGTTGGGTTCAAAGACAAATTCTGGTCTTTGGCCATGCGGATAGACACAGGCTCAAAGTCCCCCAGAAAAGTGGCACAGCACAAAGGTCTGCCACAGCAGCCAATCCCGCCCAGCATTTTGGCCTCGTCTCTGACGCCTATTTGCCGCAGTTCGATTCTCGTCCTAAATACTGCCGCCAAATCTTTAACCAGTTCCCGGAAATCTATTCTTCCGTCTGCAGTAAAATAAAAAATAATCTTGCCTATGTCAAAGGTATATTCCACATTTACCAGATGCATATCCAATTTCCGGTTGGCAATTTTTTCTTCGCAAATCTTAAAAGCTTCTCTTTCCTGTACACGGTTCTCTTCGACTTTGCGAGCATCAGCCTCTGTGGCCTTTCTAATCAAGGGCTTTAAAGGCGCGGCTAATTCCTCATCCGTTACTTCTTTCACATCTAAGACAACTTCGCCGTACTCTATACCCCGGGCGGTTTCCACAATAGCATGGTCCCCTTTTTGCACATCAAAACCCACCGGGTCAAAATAATAAATTTTTCCTGCTTTCTTAAATCTTATGCCAACTACTTTAGTCAATGTTTTGCTCCTTTCTCGAAAGGCTGATTTTCACAATCAGTCCTTCTATAACGCTTTTGCCGGCACAACGTGCCCTGATTCCACGATAGGATTCACCCGTCCATAAAATTGCTTTCTCTATATCTTCTGTACTCCACAGCGAAAAACATTGCTGCAGACGTGACTTAAGGTCTTCGTTGAAAAACGCGCACCTGATACCGTCTTTTAATAATAATCCATCTCGCAAAAGCAATGTCAGCATTTCCAAAAATGTCAGGCTGGCCTGTCCGTCAATTTTGTCCAGCCATTCCAAATCACTGATAAATTCCATGATTTTGGGAGTTTCTACATTTTCCAATACATGGATGGCCCTTTCCCGCCACATTAAAGCATCTGCTTCCTGGTAGGCCAGAGCTTTCCCCGGCGAACCGGCAGCCAGTCTGGCCAAAATCTCAGGCTGTTCTACCTGATGTTCCTCCAGTATTTCCGCCACAGCTTTTTCCTGCAGTCCGGTAAAACGTCTTTGGATAACCCGTGACAAGATTGTGGGCAAGAGTTTATTAATATCAGTGGCAATAAGAATGAATAGCCAGTATTCCGGCGGTTCTTCCAATAATTTCAAAAGACTGTTGGCGGCAGGCGCCTTCATGAAATCCGCCCCGTCAATAATGCAAACCTTATGAGTAGATAGGGTTGGAGCATAGGCGGCCTGTTTAGCCATGTCTTTTATTTGTTCGATGAGAAGTTCTTTCCCCGGGGCCAGCTGGGCCACTTGGACCAAATCAGGGTGAATCCCTGCATCTATGGCGTGACAGGATCTGCAGTCATCCGGCTGCAAAGGGTCTCCCAGACAGAGGAAACTTTTGGCAAATTCTTTAGCCAGAAGCCTCTTACCTACGCCTTCCGGACCGTAAAACAACAGCGACGGCGTAGCCCTCTCGCCTTGCAGGAGACTAACGAGAAAGTCTTTATTCTGTTGGTGTCCTTTTACTTTGTCCCACATAATATAAGCTCCGCTATAACAATTTTTCTAAATAAGAGAAGATGGTGGCGGCGACGGCATCCTGGTCTTGAAGTGCATCTACAACTATGATACGCTCCGGTGCCATTTTGGCCAGAGTTAAGAAACCGTGACGAACTTTTTCCTGAAAAGCCAGCCCTTCCATTTCAAAACGATCCTCAACGCCACGTGTGATTCGTCTGACAGCCAGTTGTTTGCTGTCTCCGTCCAAAAGAATTGTTTTGTCCGGTACTAGGCCTTTAGTGGCAAAGTTATTGATAGCTTGTAAAGTTTCCATTTCTACGCCTCTGGTCAGGCCTTGATAAACAAAAGTAGAATCGCTGAATCGGTCGCAGAGAACTACTTTGCCTTTGGCTACGGCTGGAGCGATAATTTTTTCCACATGTTCGGCACGAGCTGCCAGATAGAGCAGCGTTTCGCATTCTGCTTTAATGGGCAGATTCGGGTCCAGGACAATTTGGCGGATAGCTTCCGCTGCCTTGGTACCGCCCGGTTCTCTGGTTAAGACCACTTCGTAGCCCTTGTCTTGGAACCAGGCCGCCACTTTATGAATCTGCGTTGTTTTCCCGCTGCCGTCGGGACCTTCGAATGATATAAATAAACCTTTTTTCATGATGTAATCACCTCAATGGTTGCCAGATCTTCCGATACCGGCCCGCTTATAGGTAAGCCCAGTGCCAGCATAGATTGACAGTAAGCAATAATTTCTTCTGTAATAATTTCACCGGGAACCAGAATCGGTATGCCCGGCGGATAAAAGCTTATTTGCTCCTTGGAGATTTGTCCGGCACTCCGGGCAAAAGGTATTGGCTCTCCCTGGGCAAAAAAAGCCTCCCTGGGAGTAAGTTTAGCTTTAGGTAAAGGAGGTAGATTTCCCTCCGTAATTCTTTCGCATTTATGCCCGGTGGTGTCCTGCTCCCCCGCCGATAATTCATTCTTTCTTTTTCCGGCTTTATCCAGAGTTGCAGCTACCTTTCTGCAAATTTCCGGGAATTGTTCATTTCCATCCCCATAGGTTACCAAAAATAATATATTAGCCGGATCCACTAATTCTACGGCAATTCCTGCTTGGCGCAATAAATCACCGGCGACAATTCCGGTTATACCCAAACCCTGAACATTAGCAGTGACCTTAGTCACATCCAATCCCGCTACCCCGCCTCGGCCTACAATTTCCGGGCCAAGAACTTTGATTCCTCTAACCGACCGTAAGCTTTGGCGCAGGACTGTGGCTGCGGCAATAGCCTTTCCCATAAGTTCTTGGCCATGGTCTGCCACCTGACTGCGAGCGGCATCCAAAGAACCTAAAAGCAAATAATTGGGACTGGTAGTTGTCACTAGGCTCATGGCCGCCGCCACTCTATCTCCACTAATTCTCGGACCTTTGATATGCAGCATAGAACACTGTGTTAAAGCGCCCAAAATTTTATGAGTACTTTGTGCTACCCCATCGGCACCCGATTGCAATGCCGAAGGAGGAAGCTTGGCAGTAAAGCCTAAATGAGCCCCATGAGCTTCGTCTACCAAAAGAACGGCAGCATTTTCATGAACCACTTGAGCAATAGCCCCTACATCAGCAGCTAGGCCATAATAATTGGGGCTAGTAATCAGCACTCCTTTAATAGCAGAATCTTGTTCTAGTGCTTTGGCAACCTGGTCAGCAGTAATCTGCAGACTCAAGGACCACTCTTTATCATAAGCCGGTACCAAATACACCGGATTCAGTCCCGCCAAAATCACGGCTCCCACCACGCTCCGATGCGCGTTTCTGGGGATAAGAATTTTGTCGCCCGGCTGCAGTGCACCTAAAACCAGAGCATGAATAGCACCTGTGGTCCCATTGGGAGCAAAAAAACTCCTGTCTGCCCCATAAACCTCGGCAGCCAGTTTTTGTGCTTCCTTGATACATGTTGTAGGATGGTGAATGTCATCCAGCTCGCTCATAAGAGACACATCAGCAGCCAAGGCTTTGTCCCCCAGCAAGGCAGACAATTCTTCCTCCGCGCCACGACCGCCTTTATGACCCGGTGTATGAAAAGGATAAACACCGGCTTTCCTGTATTTTTCTATTGCTGTTAAAAGTGGCTTCTGGTTAGACAACACAAATTCCTCCATTAATGTATCTTTCATTTTAACACATTTAACTACTATGTAACAACCAAAAAAGTAATTAGTTATATACATTTCTTTTCCTTTTTTTTATATAAATTTCCTTTTCTTATATAAATTCCCTTTTTTATATAAATATGCTAAAATTAAAATGAATATTGGGAAGGGAGCGTTTTTATGCATAGGCTACACTTCGTTGCCAGTTTTAAATACTATTTAAATAATCATTTTTATGTTTTTACTACGTTATGGTTAATAGCTGCTTTTATTCCTTTGATTCTTTTAAAAATATACGAAAAAATTTTACCGGAATTAGTAAGATACGGTGATCCCCATGGTCTCAAAGCTTCCTACATCGCAACGGGCATCATTATTATCTTTTTGTGCATATCCTTAGGATTTTCCCTCTGGGCCTGTTTCCTCCACGGCATTAAAAGCAGCAGGAAAATCATCATCATTCTTTTTGCGTATTTTATCCTGTGGATAGCTTTCACCAATATTTTTTATTTTTTCAATTGCGTAGATGATTACTTTATTCTAACCAAACTAGTGGCCGGTGAAGATTCCGGACTTATACACATGAATGGCATGAAACCCTTTTGGCAGATACTGGAAATTCAGGGCGTGCATAATGTTCTGGTTCCCATCAATAGAACGTATAACTATGTTGCTTGTTTGTTCTACAGCGCAGATACAATGAGCACCATAGGCTCCAACCACATTGTTACCGTTACCACACCGGGCCGCATTTTCACTATGATTCAGGCCTTTGCCGGGCAGGTCGTTACTGTTGTGGCTATTGGTATGTTCTTTTCCGGAAGCTCTAACGAGTAAAGTGTCCCTTACAGAATAATTCCGTGAATATTTTAAAATATATTTTATTTTCAATGTTTCTAGTGATATAATTAACATGGATATTAATTAAGGAGAGTGATTCTGATGCAATTAAAGAAAGTATTGACCACAGTGGCCGCCGGTTGTTTAATTATGGCTTCAAGCATGGCTCTGGCTGCCCCCAAAGATGATTTGACAGCTGCTTTGAATCGCATGAAAGATCCGGTAGGAACCTACAATATTGAAATGCGGATTCCCTTCGCTCATCTGGATACTCTGACCAGCCACGTTAAATTAGACTTGCAAACCAGCCCCTATGTTGCTCATGCTGTGATTACTACCGTCATGGGCAAGCAGGCTCCTTCCGTAACAGAGCTGTATGAAATTCAGGAAGGCAATCAAGTGAAGACTTATAACCAGGAATTGCTGCACCCCAAAGACAAAACCAAGTCCTGGGTTTACAGCTACTCTCCCGCCGCTAAGGGCAGTATCAGCGATAGTCTGGAGCCTACATCTCTATTAGGTTCTGTCAGCGCTGTTGAATCTGTCAGCAACTCCGGCGGTATCGAGCACCTAAAAGTTACTTTCGACAGCAATAAATTATTCAGTAACTGGGGCGTAAAACACGTGGTAGAAGAAACAGCCAAAAGCGATCCCAAAACTGATGCCGATTTCGAAAAAGAATTTGAGAAACTGCGCAAGAGCGGACCTATGTATGGTGATGTTTACATTACCAACGGCCGTATGACTAAATTTGAAGCAGATATTTCCAAACCTGTTAAAGCCTTTGAAAACGTTATTAAACACGGTGTATCCCGTCAAAGTCATACCGGTGCATTAGGCAACTGGATTCTCGGCATGATCTTAAAGACCAATAAATCAACCATGACTCTTGACTGTGCGGCTTTAACTCATAAGGTATCTGTTCCCCAGAGTGTTATTAACGCAGCGGTTCCGGAACCGAAAAAATAAGACTTTGTTACAAAAAATAGGACATCAAGGATTATCCTTGATGTCCTATGTATTTGTTACGTGGCGGAGTGGGAGAGATTCGAACTCTCGCTGGGTTTAACCCCACTAACGATTTAGCAAACCGTCCTCTTCAGCCGCTTGAGTACCACTCCAAAAGGTTACTTGAAGATTATAGCGTATTTTTCCACTTTTAGCAAGTAGACATTTATATTTTACTAAAATGCTAATTTTATCTTAATCTTTTATTTTTTTTAATCTTTTTACTGCATAAGCAATAAATTGTTTAGCGGCGGGAGCCACATTTTGCACCGACCCTAGGGCAATTCCTAAAGTAATGAATTGGGGTGGGTCAAGCGGCAATTTTTTAACATCAAAATCCCAACGCTTGGTAATCAGTTCATTCATGATGCTCATACCCAGACCCTGCTCAATCATCCCTATGGTGGCAAAATTCTCTAATGTAGAAAAGGCTATTTGCGGTGTAAGGTGGTTCTTTTTAAACAGGGCTAAAACATCATCATCACGACCTAAGGCCGGCATAATGAAATCTTCTTTCTGGCAATTAATAAGCGGATACTTCTTCTTTTTAGCAAAAGGATGATTGCGGGGCAGAACAGCAATCATGGGGTCATAATCAAGAGGTATCCAATCGTATTTCATGGGATCCTCATAGCTGATAAAGGCCATATCTATTTTCTTGTCGTCTAACCAGGAAATTATTTCCTGACGGATTCCTTCCATGAGATGAATTTTGATTTTGGGATATTTTTCCTGGAAAGATTTAATGACCCCCGGAAGCCAATGTGTAGCAATACTGGAATAGGCCCCGATATTTATATTGCCCATCGCCAGGCAGTTTATTTCAGCCGCCAGTTGATTTAATTTTTCTTCCTGCCGCAATAGTTCCCGTACGTCCGGAAGTATTTTATTGCCATTATCAGTAGGGAAAACTCCTTTCTTATCACGAATAAGAATGTCAAACCCCAGTTCTTTCTCCAAAGCATTAACCAACTGATAGATGCCGGAAGGCGTGTAATTAAGTTCTTCAGCGGCCTTGGTAAAACTACCCGCATCAACTGAAGTAACGAAAGCTTTATACCTGGAATTTTCCATAACCATTCTCCTTTTTTGTATTTATAGTTACTTAAAGTAAACTTCAATTTTTATCAATTTACTTAATGATAAGATCATTATACAATATGATTATGGTAAATACAAATTTAAAAAAGTTGCGGACGGCAATGCCGGAATCCTTGTACCTTATTCTACTAAGGTAAATAAAATTTAAAAGGAGATAAAAAAATGACAAAGAAAAAATTGGTACCTAAAGCTATTACTTTTGATGTGTACGGCACCCTGATTGACTGGGAAGGCGAGATTCAAAATTATTTCAAGAAATTTTTAGCGGACAAAGGAATTACTTCTGCTACACCCTATCAGGTACAACAGCGCTGGGAAGTATTGCAATTTGACTATATTAAAACCTATCGCCCTTATCGTCAGGTTTTAAAAGACACCTTAGCCATCACCTGCCGTGATTTCGGCTTTGATTTTACGGAAGCAGACTGCATAGCATTTTCTGAATCTATGGCTCATTGGAAAGCATTTCCTGATACAGTAGAAGCCATAAAAGAATTACGTAAGTACACCAAATGCGTTATGCTGACCAACACAGATAACGATATTATCCGCGCTACCTTGAAAAATGCAGGTATTGAAGTAGATGGTATTGTTACTGCCGAAGATGCAAAATGCTACAAACCGGGTCATGACGGTTTCTTGCTTTCCCAAAAGAAATTAGGGCTTACTGTTGATGAAATGATGCATGCAGGTTTTGGTTTTAAATATGACGTTATCCCCGGTAATGAATTAGGCTACAGAACTATCTGGGTAAATCGTCAAGGCATTGTTCGTCCTATCGATGGCATTAAAGGCGAACAACTGAAATATTGCAAAGAAGATATTATGTGCGGTGATTTAAAGACTCTTGCGTATATTATAAAGGGTATGCACCAAACTGATATTGAAAACGGTTTCACTGACTAAAAGCACAACGATGTGCCTCCAAAAAAAGGGGCTGTAACACAATGAACCCCTCGGGAAAAAACATCAGAAGCACGAATCATAATGTGCTTCTGATGTTTTTCTTTATTTTATAAAAGAAAAAGGCTCCCAAAGGAGCCTAAATTCTTGGTATAATTTAATAGACGAATACCAAATTACTACCAAGGAGATTGTACCAAATCTATGAGAGAAAAACAATTGATTTTACCAATGGATTACAGTGTTGTTATTGCTGATGACGAACCGGTGCGGCTTTTGGACGAAATATTGGATGAACTGGATTATACCCAGCTGTATGAAATGTATTCATCCAAAGGCAGGAAACCGGCTGTACCGCCCGCTATTCTTTTTAAAGTCTGCCTACTGGCCATGCTGGAAGGCAGATTTACTTTAAGGGAAATAAAGCGCCAGTGCGACGTGAACATCCATTACATGTGGCTGCTGCAGGGCTACAGGGTAGCTACCCATATGACTGTGGGTCGTTTCATTAAGAGATTGGACAGGAAAATATTAGATAACTTGTTCAGCCAGCTCATGAGAGCCATAGCCAAGCGCGATTCAATTAATTTCAATGAAGTATTCATAGACGGAACAAAACTTGAGGCGCAGGCCAACCGCTATACATTCCGCTGGAAAAATAGCGTAACAAAGCACCTGCAAAAAAGGCTTGGCAAACTAGAAGCGCTGCGCACCGGTGTGGCGGAAGCAACAGGGGCTGATACTAGCGGCATGAACGGTGACATTCTGGCCGCTTCCTTGAAGAAATTCTGCCAGAGGCAGGGCATCGCATTTGTGAGCGGAGCCGGGCACCACAAGCATCCGCTGCAAAAGCTGCACGAAGAATGCGCCGAGACGGCAGGCAAAATTAACGAATATGAAAAAGACCTGAGCATTATGGGAGAACGCAACAGCTATTCCAAGACGGATCATGATGCCACCTTCATGCGCATGAAAGAAGACCATATGAGAAACGGGCAGCTTAAGCCTGCCTATAACGTTCAGCTGGCAATCCATAGCGAATACATTATGGGATTGGGTGTTTTCCCAAATCCCAATGACACCAAGACACTGATTCCTTTCCTTATGGAGCTGTCCACGCTTTACCATAAAAAATTCCGGTACGTGGTTGCCGATGCCGGTTATGACAGTGAGGAAAACTTCACATGGCTGGCCGCCCATAATTACGCCTCGGTGATAAAACCAAACAAGTACGAGATTAAGAAAAAAAGCTCATACAAAGAACAGTTCTGGCGTCTGGATAACCTTTCCTACGATGAAGGGAATGACGAATATATCTGCGCCAAGGGGCGCAGGCTGAAGTTCACCGGGCTGCGCATAAAGAAAACAGAAACAGGATTTAAAAGACAAGCAAGAGAATATACTTGTGTCAACTGCAACCGTTGCGGTCTGCGCCGCCAGTGTCAGAAGACATGGGACGGGAGCATAGCAAAAACCAACAAACGTCTGCTGGTGCCAACGAATTACCTCAGGCTGCAAGAAGATAACATGCGAAGATTCAAAAGCGAGTTAGGAACACAGCTGAGAGTAAACCGCTCCATTCAGTCTGAAGGAGCATTTGGAGTGCTGAAAGAAGACTACAGATACAAGCGTGTTTACCGGCGTGGAAAAGAGTCGGTATATGTTGAGCTCATGCTTGTGGCCTTCGGTTACAATCTAAGAAAATTATATAACCGTATGAAGAGCGGACGAATTGGCAGGCAATTATTCGAACAAAAAGAAGCTTGCTAATTCAATTGCAAACAGCAAAAAACAAGGGCTTATATTCTTGCGCCCTAAAACAAGTTAAAGCGGGAGTTGAAGCGATTTGCTTCAACTCCCGCTATCCGCATTCAGCCTAAAAAAGAAAGCTGTAACCAAAATGAGGTTGAAAAACCTCATTTTGTTAAGGTCTGTACCATTAACTGTGGTGTGGTCACCCCTGGACCGTTTTCTGTGGTTTG
>DAIQMR010000027.1:0-29873 GCA_036788835.1 Acidaminococcaceae bacterium | reverse complement strand
TCCCGGCGTTGCCGCAGGCAACTGGACATGGAAACTCACAGCCGAACAATTGGACTCTGCACCTGCAGCCTGGCTCCAGAGCTTGTGCGCAAAGTATAAACGATAACAGTGTGATTAAACTGCGACACACATGACGGCAATATCGACGCACTGCTGGAAGACAGCGTCCATCCTACTAGAGAAGGATATATAATCTTAGGTGAACAAGCAATAAAAATCTGGAAACGCGAGATAGAAGTGCAACAAAAGGGACTGGTATGTTTGTAATGCCGCAATGGTTTTCTTACGAAGAGTTTAAAGATATTGAATGAATCCTTCTAGGCTGACATCGCCCCATATGATATAATATATTAATAATAGTTGTAAACAATTTACCACAAAATCTACCTCAGAAATTGAAAATATTAATGCAGGAGGAGATAAATTTGAAAATTCTTGATAAGAAAATTACAATAAGTGATTTGCAAAAGATGGAAGAATATTTTGATTATATGTCAAAAGCTGTAGTTGATATCGAAAAAGGTATAATAGCTGTTGATGCCGAATTGCACTCTGACATAGAAGAGCTTTTGCTGGAAAACGGTTCAAATCAGAAAATGCTTTATGGAATAAATATTGTTTTTGGTGAATCGGACATTGAGTTTGACTCAATGATTAATCCTCCGCGTAATAGAGAAGCTGGATTTCCAAGAGCGGGACGTGAAATAGCTGATCCAAAGATAAGAGAAAGAATTAAGGAGATAGTGCATAAATGGATAGAGATGTAAGGTGGTTCGCAATGCCTATAGGAATGCAGATATCTAATATTGGCAGCGAAGTAGGACGAGCTATAAAATGGCAGAATAAACACGACAAAACCAAAGCCGAGAGCTTTTGTAATAAGGCTATTGAGCTTCTGCAGCTCACTAAAAAAGATACGAAAAACAAGTTCAGGCAAGGGGAGCTTGACTTCTGTATTGAAGAGCTGAAGGACTATTTTGAAGGCGATAATATCTATAATACGACGGATGCAAAACTTATGAAATACTATGACGCGTTTATAAAATAGGTGAAAGCTTCATTGCAAGTTGCACAGAAACAGCTAAAATCTAGAAGTGCGAGATAGAATTGCAACAAAATGGACAGGTCTGTTTGTCACACCGCAGAAAACCATTGCGGCATTACAAACAGACCTGTCCATTTTGTCATAAACTATAACATACATTTGTTGGCAGCAGGGCAAGTTGATGTGTGTTTTGTCTTGACAGGCGAATAGTATTATAATAAGTAACAGGAGATGAACTTCATGAAACTTTTATGCATCGGCGACAGTTTAACCAGTTGCTGGAATACATCTGAAAAATATGCCTGGACAACGATTCTAGCTAATCAAACAGGCGCACAAATAAAGATTGATGCCGGTGGCGGTAGGCTGACGCTGCTCATGAGCTGTGGCCTAAAGCGGGACGGCTTTGGCACTGACAAGCCTGACGTACTATTTCTCATGGGTGGGACCAATGACATTTTTGTAGACGAGCCGCTGAATAAAATAACCGGTAATCTTACAGATATCATGGACTATGCTAAATCCCATGATGTGTTGGTTTGGCTAGGGTTACAACCTCTGACTACGCTTGCTAGTGTGGCAGCCGGCTGGCAATCGAGCTTTGATTTAGACACGCATAATAAGCAATTAGCAGCATTACGCCAATGGCTAACCAATGAAGCCAAAGCAAGGCAATTGCCGATATTCGACTTTCAAGAAACTTTGGAAAAAGCATCTGACGGCAATATCGATGCACTATTGGAAGATGGCGTCCATCCTAATAAAGAAGGGTACCGGATATTGGGAGAACAAGCAGTAAAAATCTGGAAACGCGAGATAGAAGTGTGACAAAAAAGGATAAATTAATCTATTTATATAGAAAACCACAAAATACAGATTTAAACAAATAATTTGTTTAAATCTGTATTTTGTGCTATAATAAATTGCAAGTGAATTTACCACTTACAACTATGAGGTGATAACTATGAAAATATTGAGTGTTGAGTTTAATAAACTAAAATTGTTTTCAAAGGGAAAGCTGCAAATAGACTTATTTGCAGAAGATAGGGTATTGCAGACTGAGAAGTTGTATAAAATAGCTGATAATAATATTTATGCTCAGAACACAGTAGCGTTTATTGGTTTGAATGCTACAGGGAAGACAACATGCCTTTCTTTGTTAAGCATAGCTATAAGTTTGGTAATAGAAAACTTTAACCTAAATCAGCTGAGACGTTTATATAATCCTGCTGTTCAAGATGGAACGATATTAAAGACAATTTTTTTCCATGATAATAAGTATTACAAGCTCGAGTCGACAATAGGAATAAAGTATGATGAACAGAGAAAAGAAAGATGGTTTTTTAAAGAAGAAGCTCTTTTTAGCAAAACAGCAACTAGTGTAAAAACAAAGAAAGATATAACTGATTTTACGGGCGAGAATGTTACTAGAAAAACAAGAAGCGAATTGGATGCAGATATTTTAGCTATGCTAAAAGAAGATGATAGTATGGTCATAATGGTGACAAAAGAAAATGGAAGTGCAATAAGAACAAGCATAAAGGACGTCACATTTAACTTTTTAACTACTTTGGGCGATACACCTTCTGAAGTATTACAAGTGTTTGATAACAATATACAATCTCTTAATTGTTCTAAAAATAGAGAATGGCAGGTAAAATTTAAAAATGTTTCCAAACCATTAAAAACAAATAATCCGCTGTATATATCAACAATTTTGTCGTCGGGGACAATCAAGGGACAAAATATTATTTTGAGAGCTATAATAGTATTGCGCGCCGGAGGATATCTTATAGTGGATGAACTGGAAAACCATTTCAACAGAGAATTGGTAAAAATGATAATTAATTTGTTTAAATCAAAAAAGACTAACCCTCATGGGGCGTGCCTAATCTTTTCCACACATTATGCTGAACTATTGGATTATATTGATAGAAAAGATTGCGTATACATTTTTAGAAAGAATAAGGGCGAGCTAAGTGCGACTAACTATAGAGACGAAGTCAATCGCAATGATATCAAAAAAAGTGATATGATAATCTCCAATGCTCTTACCGGCACAGCGCCTCAGTACGAGAGTATTGAGCAAATGAGGCAGATGATATGCAGCAGACTCTGAAATCAGCACTCAAAGACAAATATATTATTTGCAGTTGTGAAGGAACCGCTGAAAAAACAATAATTGATTTGCTGTTAGATGGCGGATTTTTGTGCTTTACAAGGGAAGACTTGGTTGGGCAAGAGGTTACTACTCTTAGAAAGGGATATGAAATTGAGAAAGAGTATTTTCATGTAGCTTATGAAAAAGAACTAGTGCTTTTGCGTATTTTGGATAGACCGAGGGAAATAATTAGGTTTCACAAACAGTATGTTGATCGTTGCACAGTATGTAATATTTGTACTAAACCGGAAATTGAATCATTTATAATAATCAGCGAAGGTAAATGGAAAGACTTTAAGAAAAGAAGAAAGATGAAACCAAGTGATTATTGTAAAGGAGAACTTAAGCTAAAAGACATCAAGAAAGAAGATTATATAAAAGAGTATTATGCTGATGCAAATAAACTTCAGGCAGTGATTGTTGAATACAACAGAATAACTAAGCATGTAAAGGGAGTATATAATTTTTGCGATTTATTAAAGCTGTGAAGAATTGATAGGTGGTTGTTTTGTATGTTTAGCTATTTTCCTAAGCCTTTTGCTATATAGCAAAAGGCTAATTGGTTAATGCTCACATTTTCTCTTTGTGCCTGTCACTATTGGCAACATTTGACAAATATGCAAAATATAAATAAAAACTTCCTGAAAATATGCAAAAAATATATTTAAAGCCTCTAAAAATATGCAAAAATTGACTAAAAGCTAGCAGATATGCTATATTGCTAGAGTCCACCTGATATAGCATAAAATATCAGGAGGCTTATCAATCATATTATTACAGATCACAAAATGGTGAAGTAGAAATTGAGTTTTTACTTTCTAAAGATGCGCAGATCATACCGGTGGAGGTAAAAGCAAATCGTGGGTCAACAGTGTCCCTTAACAAGATTTTGGAGCGTGATGACATAAACTATGGATATAAATTAACTTCCGGAAACGTAGGCGTCCAAGGCAAAAAAAGGACACTGCCGATGTATATGGCAATGTTCTTGTAAGAGTCGCCAAAAGTGACAAGTAATAATATAAAACGTTTGAATTTACTAGATTTAATTTTTTGCATCAAAATATGATGGAAGTCAATGGAACAAAGGACTATGAAGATGATATTCTTGAAGTATGGTTTCATAGTGGAGGTCATTACCAGTATCTACATGTTCCGAAAATAGTGTATGAGGTTTTTTTGCATGCGGTATCAAAAGGACAATTTGTCTATGAAAAAATCAAAGACCATTATCCCTACAGGAAGATACGGTGATTATGGGTGTTTTTATTTAATTGGAACGTCTTTTCGTTCTCTTGAAGGGTGAATAACACTTCCGTTTTAGTGCTATAATTTTCTGGGGAGCTAATTATTTGTTTTTTGGGGGAGTCAGTATAAATAAGGGGAGTTAGTTTATGGACAAAGAAGTCTTACTGCCGATAGTAAAAATCATTGGTACAATTTTGTTTTACGTAATTACATTACGCACATTCAAATTTTCGAAACTAGCAACAATATTCGATATTATCGTGGCTTTTGGTAGTGATTTGCTACTGATAGGAAACCAAAAGCCGGACTATGTGCTTTTAGGCAAATGCATTGTTTTAGCAGCATTTATGTTTTATTTAATACGTGGCCTAACCAGCAAATTGTCCACCCGTCTAGGAGCAGGCATCATATCGGTGGCACAAATAAGCTACTTGCTTGTACCGATCCTGAACATGGCATATTACTTACAGTCGGGCCAAGGTATTGGTGTGGATGCTATGTTTGCTATTGCACAGACTAATTTCCGTGAAACAGTGGAATTTCTCCAGGCACGCACGATGGCAGTTCTTGGGCTAATTATTACTTATATTTTGTTGTTTGCAGTCTTTTTAAGAATTAACAGACAAATAAAAAAGAAATTAATATATAACATAAGCAAGAAAGTTAAGACAGTGTTTGCCGTTCTGTTAATAGCTATTGTGTGGTATGGGAATACTAGGATAATAAGAAAATCTAATATTTATGCTTCATATCAAGAGAGTCAGGCATTCCTCCATGCTGCTGACAATCATCATGTGCCTGATAATTTAAAAGCAATTAACAGAGATAATAAATTAAAAAACATTGTTATAGTTATTGGTGAATCGGCTAATCGTGATTATTATAGCTTATATGGATTTAAAGAGAAAACAACTCCGTGGCTGGATTCCATGGAACAAAACAGAAAAATTTTCAAGTTTAATAATGCTTATAGCTGCGATAAATTTACTACCAAAGTACTTGCTCTGGCACTGGCTGAGCCGAACCAGTATAACAAACTGCCACGGGAAAATAGTGTTGATTTAGTAGACGTGTTCCATAAAGCAGGTTACACAGTTTGGTGGATTAGCAATCAAGGCAGAAACAACAACCTTCATGAAAGCTCTACTTTTTATGCATCTAGAGCAGATAATACCGTCTTTACTAGTACTAATGGTGTAGTTCATGATGAAAAGCTGTTAGAACATCTTCCCAAACGGCTTCCAGATAAAGGTAATGTTATATTTGTCCATATAATGGGTAGTCATGGCTGCTATAGAGAACGTTTTCCACAAGCTTTTGAACGAGAATTTCTGTCCAATGTGAAACGCGATGCCAATGATGTAAATGCCTATTGTGATAGCATTCTATATACTGACTATGTTCTTCAAAAAATCTTTGAACATTGTTATAAAGAACTAAACATGGATGCTTTTGTCTATTTTTCTGATCATGGTGAAAAACCGGGTGTGCCCAGAGATAGATTCTTTTTCCAAATGACTAGAATCCCTTTGGTAATTTATACTTCTCCGCAATATATAGAAAGCCATAAGAAAATAGTCGACAACCTTAAAAATAATGAAAATAAATATTTCACCAATGATTTGCTTTATGATACGATTCTTGGCATTGCGGATATTGCAACAAATCATATCGAAGAGCAATATGATTTAACTACTTCTAAGTATGCCCTTACAAGGGACAAAGCTCTTACGGAATATGGCACTATCAAAGTAGCTGATGATCCATTTGATAAATAAAAGTTAGAGACGTACCAGTGTGTGTGACAAAGGGTGTCTTTTCCCTTTGTCACACTGCCGTTTATATGCTATAATTACTACATATTTAGACACTAGGGGAGTCACAGACATGAAGGTTGCTGTTGTGCATGATTGGTTAGTTACATACGCCGGTGCAGAGAAGGTTCTGGAGCAGATACTCCAGCTATATCCTGAAGCCGATTTGTACTCGTTGGTTGATTTTCTCCCTGACAACCAGCGTGATTTTATTTTGCACAAAAAGGTACATACTAGCTTCATTCAAAATCTTCCTAAGGCCAAAGCTAAATACCGCAGCTATCTGGCCTTAATGCCGCTCGCCATCGAGCAATTTGACCTGAGAGGCTACGACCTTATTATCTCTAGCTCTCATTGTGTGGCCAAAGGCGTTCTTACAGGCCCTAATCAGGTACATGTTTCCTATGTTCATTCACCGGTGCGATATGCTTGGGATCTACAAGGCCAGTATCTCAAAGAAGCTGGACTTGATCATGGAACAAAAGGCTGGATAGCCAAAGCCATCTTGCACTATATTCGTATGTGGGACAGCAGGACTGCCGACGGGGTAGACTATTTCGTAGCCAATTCCAATTTTATCGCCAAACGCATCTGGAAATGTTATCGCCGAGAAGCCGACGTCATCTATCCACCTGTAGATATCAACAAATTTGTGGCTAGAGCAGACAAGGAAGAATATTATCTAACTGCTTCCCGCATGGTTCCCTATAAAAAAATGGACCTGATTGTAGAGACATTTACTGAAATGACTGATAAAAAGCTGGTAGTCATTGGGGATGGACCGGACTTTGTAAAAATCAAGGCTAAAGCAGGTTCCAATGTACAAATGCTAGGCTATCAGTCGGATGACGTACTTCGTGACTACATGCAAAGAGCCAAGGCCTTTGTCTTTGCTGCAGAAGAGGACTTTGGCATTATACCTGTAGAAGCACAGGCCTGTGGTACGCCTGTTATTGCTTTTGGACGAGGTGGTGCTTTAGAAACAGTCCGAGGACTGAATAAAACGCAAGCAGCTAATAATAAGAAGGCATCGGATGATGAAACTGTGTCTCCAACCGGCATATTTTTCAACGAGCAAACTACCGACAGCCTGAAAAAGGGTGTAGAAGAATTCGAAGCCAATCAAGGCAGATTTGCACCAGAAGCATGCAGGCAAAATGCTGAAAAATTCAGTATAAATCGCTTTAAAAGCGAATTTAAGAACTATGTTGATAATATAATGCAAAAATAGAGGAAAAATCTAGGGCTTTCCTCTATTTTTATTATATTAGAGGAATGCATAAAAAATGTTTTCAAAAATTGTTGATTGGAATTAAGTGAAAATATCGATATAGTTAATAGAATTGATGCCATACGGAATATAATATAATAATTCTTAAACAGTTTTTTAGAAACTTCAAGCAAAATATTCAAAACGCTAAAACAAAAAAACGTTCTGAATCACTAATAAAAGAATTTTTGAAAAGTATTTAACTTAAACAGTAGATTGGATGGTGAAAAGAATATAAATTTATAAAAAAATGTTTTTCATACTCTATGTATGTTATAATATATAAAGTATGTGGTTGGAATATTTAGATAATTTGTCAAGTTGAAATATGCAGGTAAAAACATAGAGTAATTTTTGAAATAAGACAGTTTTATTGAACTTTCGTAAATAATAATTATAAAATAAGAAAGCTTAATAAGGGGATAAAGAACTTTATATAGGAGCGTATTAAAAATGAAATATTTATCAGGTTTATGGATTTTTATTATGGAGATAATTAATAATAGAAAAATGCTCTGGAATTTGACAAAAAAAGATTTTAAACAGCGGTATTTAGGTTCATATCTTGGAGTTCTTTGGGCCTTTATACAACCAAGTATAACAGTTTTTATTTTCTGGTTTGTATTTCAAGTTGGTTTTAAAAGTCAACCAACAAATACGGGACATCCTTTTCTTCTTTGGCTTATTACAGGTATGTTTCCATGGTTTTTTTTTACAGATGCATTAAATAGTGCGACTAGTTCTGTAGTGTCTAATAGTTATCTTGTAAAAAAGATATTTTTTCGAGTAAGGCTTCTACCAATAGTTCAAATATTGGCTGCATTTCTTGTAAGTTTGTTTTTTAATATTTTATTGTTTGTTCTGTTTGCTTTATATGGTTATTATCCTACACTGTATAATATTCAAATAGTCTACTACTTTTTTTGTATTATTTGCTTGGTTCTCGGTTTATCTTGGATTACATCTGCATTATGTGTTTTTTCTAGAGATGTCAGCCAATTGGTTAGCATGTGCATTCAGTTCCTTTTTTGGGCAACACCAATATTTTGGAGTATAGAAAATATACCACCAAAAATAGCAATCTTTTTAAAATTAAATCCATTATATTATGTTATAAGTGGGTATAGAGATAGTTTTATTTTTAATCATTGGATATGGGAAAGACCATATAGCACTTTGTATTTTTGGACAGCTACATTAGTAATAATGTTGTTTGGCGTTTGGTTGTTTCAAAGACTACGCCCACATTTTGCGGATGTTTTATGAAGAAGAGGTGCATATAATGCAGGAAAGCGTAATAAAAGTAGAAAATTTAGTAAAAACATATAGATTGTATAACAGAAATAGTGATCGTATTAAAGAGGCAATTAATCCATTTGGAAAACGGTATAGTAAAGATTTTTATGCATTAGATGATATTTCATTTGAAATTCATAAAGGAGACACGGTTGGTATTATTGGAAAAAATGGAGCAGGAAAATCAACTCTTCTCAAGATTCTGACTGGCGTCTTAACACCTACCTCGGGAAAAGTAGAAATAAGTGGAAAAATTGCAGCATTATTAGAGCTTGGAGCAGGGTTTAATCCAGAATTAACCGGTAGAGAAAACATCTTCTTTAACGGAACAATAATGGGATTTACTGAAAAAGAAATGGTTGATAAAGTAGATGATATAATTAATTTTGCGGATATAGGTGAGTTTATAGATCAACCTGTACGAATGTATTCTAGCGGTATGTTTGCTCGATTAGCTTTTGCCGTTAATGTTGAAGTACATCCAAATATTTTAATAGTTGACGAAGCATTATCTGTTGGGGATAGTTTTTTCCAGCAGAAATGCATTGCTAAAATGAAACAAATGCAACAACAAGGAGTAACGATTCTATTTGTTTCACATGCAATATCTTCGGTGAAAGCATTATGTAAAAAATGTATATATTTAAAAAAAGGAAAAATAGTTGCATATGATTTGGCAGAAAAAGTGTGTTCTATGTATCAAAATGAAACAACAGATATCAATAAAAATATCCTTAATTTAGAGAATAACAAAGGCTCTATAAAGATTAATCCGACAATGATTGATAAAAAGTTGTTTAGAATAGATAAAAAATTAAATTCAAGGATAACGCAAAGATCAGGGGATGGAAAATGCATATTGACAGCAGTAGATTTTTTAGATGATAAAAACAAAAGAATTGTATCTCAAGAAATGTTCAAACCAATTATTATGAATCTCTCTTTTAAAACAAATGAAAATATTGATGAAGGATGTGCTTTGGGAGTTTTGTGTCGTAATGATTTAGGAATAGATGTTTTTGTTGGAAATCTTAATTATTATTCTATCTTTTTACCACATATAAATAAGAATATAAATTTCACAGTTCGTTTAACATATAAAATAAATTTGGCACCAGGGAGGTATTTTTGGGGATTTGGATTGAAGCCTGAAGTGTCTGGGAACCATTTTTACGATAGATGTTTTAATGCTGCTAAAATTGAAATTACACAACCCAAAAGTATAAAAGACCCTATTGGAGGTGTCGTTTATGCTGAATTACAAGATGCAGAAGTGAACTCTTAATGAGTATGAAATCAATGTTTTTTTAGAAAAAAATTAGAATTGTATTTTTCTTTATACGCGAGGTTTAATATGAAAATAGGTTTTTTATGGAACTTCATAAGAGTACCGAAACACTTTAATATTGGAATTTTGTATGAAGTGCTTAACCCAATTTTTGAATCGTTAGAAAATGTTGAAACTGAAGGTTGGCAATATACAGTTACTGATACAAATTGCTTTTTTTCAAAACAAAATAGTTTATCTTTTACGCCTTGGTTTAAGTATCAGGCAGAGAATGCAGATTTAGCAGGAAAGGATTTGGCAGGTTTTATTTTTAATAAGGATATTATTATTGGTATGGAATTATCTCCTGCTCTTTGCCGTATTTTAAGAGAAAAGGGAAAGATATACATAAATTTTTTTAATGCTCCACAAAGATTTACATCAGATTTATTATGGTATATTACGACAAATTCTATGGAAATTGCTGCAAGAATGAAAAAATGGGATATTTACGATGATTCTTATTTTGAAAAAAATGCCAATATTTTAAAATTATTATGCGCAGGGCGAGTTGCAATTCAAAAAGAATATGTACTGCCAGACACGGTTATGATTGCAGGACAGACGAAACAGGATTCTTCTGTTTTTACACTAGATGGATTTAGAAAATTACTAGATTATAAGAAAGAAATTAAACAAATAATTGGAGAACGAAATGTTATAATAATTCCTCATCCGCAAGAAACAAGTCATGAAAGTTTATATAAACTCTTGAAATATTTAGGAAAGGGAGTTATATCAAATGACAATTCATATACATGTTTATGCAATGATAATATTACTGCAGTGATTACTCTTAGTAGTTCTATTGGTGTTGAAGCTAAGTATTTCAAAAAAAATGTTTATAGTCTATTAGGGCAGGCATTAAAACCTGGTAGTAGTATGATTTTAAAAAAAGATTATGAATGTACATTAGGACATGAAATATTAAAAAAGCAGTTTTGGAGTGAAGTATTTCAAGAAAAAAAGACATATGAAAACGAAGAATATGAAAGTAAAGAAATACCAAAAGACATATTTAGGAAATTGATAGGTGGTTGGGCTTATAATGATTTGTTGGGTGACTTGACAACCTATAATCTTAATAATACTAGTTTAATAAAATTCGGAAAATTTAATAAGAGAGAAAAGATTTATGGTAAAAATTATGATGTGACACTTATTACTTTATCTGGGAATTTGGATGTTATTAATTTATCTTTGCCAGAACATATGTTTTTTTATTCTGAAAAAGGATTATCTAATATTGAAAAAGACGGAAGATGGACAACAGCGAATGATGTACAGCTTGAGGTGTTTTTACCGTGGTATGAAGAAAAAAAGAATATTTCTGTTAGCTTTTGTCCTTTCTTTGCAAGAAATGTTAATGAACATTTAATTAGCGTTAAAACTAATGATATAAACATAGGAAGCTGGAAAGTTTGCCATGGGTGTGGGTACAAATTGTTGCTGCCAATAGATTTATTTAAAACTAAACACAAGATAAAAATTGATATTAATATTAATAATTTATTTTCGCCATTTGAACTTGGAGAAAGTGCAGATAAGAGAAAATTGGGATTAAAAATACACAAGCTAGAATATAATGGGGAGGATTATTGTAAGGGGAAGGCATTATTAATGGCATATATTTCTGATGCTGAAAATCCTGTGACAATTCTAAATGAAGAAGAGCATCGTAATAGTGAAGCTTTATTAGTTGCTAATTCTGGTGTCGAGGAATCTATGAATATTCCAAATAATGGTGATAAGAAAAGCTGAATTATAGTGTGAAAAGTGTAAAGGTCTTTTAAGGTAATCAAAAAAGGAAGTGTTGTGATGACTCTCTTAGATGATGTCATTGATAATAAGGGAAAAGATTTTAAAAAAAATAAAACCATAGATATCAATTCCATTGATAAAGATATTGAAATTGTAATGTCTTGTGCTGAAAAAGGGCTATGGCATAAAAAAGAAGAAAAAGATTCGATAGCAATATTGCAGAATGGTATGGGCAAAAGAAAAGAAACATTAGAATACATAAAAGACATAGAAAAGAGATTTAAACATATTACTGTCTATAATAAATCGTTAAGACCTATCCTAAAAAAACTTTATCATATGTTGATTAAAAAATAGGAGAAAAACATGAAGTTTGTTATTATGCATCAGACGGTTACATCTCATGATGCCATTGGAAATGATATTGAATATATGTGGTCACTTTTGAATGAGAAATATGAAAGCTATGTTTTTGCTGAATATCAGCTTAATAAAAATGTTCGATATATTAATTATGATGAATTACAGGATCTTTTAAATTGTGATGAAACGTATTTGATATACCATCATAGTAATTTTTGGACACTAGGAGAGAAAATACTGGATGAAAATAAATATGCTGGTTTGATAATAAGGTATCATAATATCACTCTTCCAATATTTTTCAAAAATTACTGCGGAGAATATGAAAAAAAATGTATTCAGGGTAGAGAACAGACAACTAGATTTACTAAAAAACATAAGGATGCAATGTGGCTTGTAGATTCACATTACAATGCAAAAGATTTAGCCGGGTTTGTAGAAGAAAAGCAAATTTGTATTTGTCCGCCATTCAATAAAATTGAAGAATGGGATACGATTTTGCCTGACGAGGAAATATTAGAAAAACTAATATATAAACCTAATATTAATTTACTCTTTGTTGGACGAGTTGTTCCTAATAAAGGACATTTACAAATGCTTCAAGTCTTAAATTATTTCCGCTCATATCATAATGAAAATATTTGCTTAAATATAATAGGGAAAACGGATATGGCTCTAAATAAATATAATAATATAATAAAACAATACATCATAGAACATAAAATGGAAAATAGTGTAAATATAGTTGGTGAAATTAATAATGCACAGTTGGCAGCTTATTACCTTGGTTCAGATATTTATTTATCTTGTTCACAACATGAAGGATTTTGTGTACCGTTGATTGAGGCACAATATTTTAATCTTCCAATTATTGCATATAATAGCAGCGCCATAGGAGAAACAATAGGAGAAAATCAAATAGTTTATAACGATTTCAATTATAAAAAGATGGCAGCAGCAATTCATGTTATCGCTAATAAAAGAGAATACTATGATTATCTTACCGATAATGGTTTTAAAAATTATAAATATAGATTTCGAAATAACTTGAATAAAGACATCTTTTTTTATGCGGTGAAAAAAGTACAAGAAAGGCATATAACATGAAAATAGCGATAGCAACAGTGCAGGTTCCATTTATTCGTGGTGGAGCAGAAATTCATGCAGAAATGTTGCGTGATGAATTGCTAAAACGACATTATGAAGCTGATATTATAACAATACCATTTAAATGGTCCGGCGGTGATTCTCTGATAAAATGCATGTTTATGGGCAGGTTGATGGATATTACTGAAGTTAATGGAGAAAAGATAGATGCTGTTATTTGCACGAAGTTTCCAGCTTTTTATCTAAAACATCCTAATAAAATTTTATGGTTGTGTCACCAGCATAGACAAGCATATGATTTATGGGGTACGGAATACGGTGATATTGAAAGATTTGAAAATGGTGAGAGCATTCGTAAACTTATAATAAAGTGTGACAATGAATATATTAGCGAGGCTAAGAGAGTTTTTACTATAGCAAAAAACACATCATCACGATTATATAAATATAATGGTATTGAATCAACTGTTTTATATCAGCCCCCACTTGGATACGAAAAAATGCATAATGATGGCTTTGGTGATTATGTATTTTATCCTAGTAGAATTGATAAAATAAAAGGGCAGCGCCTTCTTGTTGAAGCTATGAAACATACTAAAACAACAGTTAAAGCTATTATAGCTGGGAGAGGATCTAAAGATGAAACAAATTATTTAATGAAACAGGTGAAAGAAAACAAACTTGAAGAAAAAATTCAATTGGTTGGGTATATTTCTGATGAAAGAAAAATTGATTATTATGCCAAGGCATTGGGAGTTTATTTTGGGGCATATGATGAAGACTATGGCTATATTACGTTAGAAAGTTTCTTTTCACATAAGCCAATAATTGTGCATAATGATGCAGGTGGTCCATTAGAATTTGTTAAAAATGATGAAAATGGATTTATAATTGAACGAGAGGCAAAATTATTAGCTGAGAAAATAGATGAACTTTATTTGAATAAAGAAAAGGCAAAAAAAATGGGCGAAGCAGGATATCATCAAATGTTAGATTTAAATATAAATTGGGATTATATCATAACTAAATTACTGAAAGGTTAAAAAAGTTGAAAAAGTTACTATACGTGAGTCCACTTTGGCCACAAAGAACGGGTATTAGTGAATATAGTGAAACATTATTGCCAGAATTAAGTAAAAAGTTTGATATTACATTATTAGTTAATGAATGTAAGGTGGCAAGTAGTTCATTAAAATCTTTATGCAGGATAGAAACATATAAAGAAGATGAAAAATATACACAATACGATTTTATACTATATAATTTTGGCAACAATCCACAATATCATGCATATATGTACAAAATGATTTCATGTAATCCCGGCTTTGTTATTCTACATGATTATAGCTTATTTTTTTTAGCAATTGGTATATATTTATCTCAAGGCACTGTACTGCAACAGATATACAGGTTGGAGGGTTCTCAAGGAATAAGAAAAGTCAAAAATGAAATTGTGAAAAGCAATACGAATGATTTGTTGCAAATCAAATCATTATCACCAATTTTGCCTATGAATGGAGATGTATTAAAATTTGCTAAAGGTCTTTTAGTGCATTCTAAGTATGCAAAAGAAAAGATATTGGAAAAGAGAAAAAGTACTAATGTTTGTGTAATGAATATGCTTTGTCAACAAGAAAATACTGACAGTATAAAGGCTGACAGTGAAATATTACCACGAATAAAATACAATATTCCCAAACAAGCTTTTTTGATTATGTCTTTAGGATTCATAGATAAAAGTAAAAGTAATGAAATGGTATGCAAGGTTGTCAAACAATATAATAGGGATAGTGAAAATAAAATTTATTATCTCATGGTTGGTGAAGGTGATTATGTTGATGCTTATTTAGATGAATATATAAAAAAGACCGGATTTGTTGACAATGAAGAGTTTTATGCATGTATACGGGATGCTGATTTGGTTTTCAATTTACGATCTGTTTATAATGGAGAATCATCAGGACCATTGATTCAATGTATGAGCCAAGGCAAAATATGCTGTGTTAGTAATCTGGGATGGTTTGGAGAGCTGCCAGATAATTGTGTTATTAAATTGTCAACTGTAGCAAATATTGATGAGTTAATGAAAATAATTAATAAAACTAAAAACCATTATTATGATTATATTGGTTATGAAGCGTCACATTATGCTAATGATGAATGTAATGCTAGTGTTATTTCAGATATGATTGCCAAATTTTTGATGAGGACATGAAAGGAGAAAAAATGAAATCAGCAATTATTACAGGTATTACCGGACAAGACGGTGCTTATTTAGCACAACTATTATTAAATAAAGGTTATAAGGTATATGGCTTATTAGCAAGACGTTCAACTGTTACTACTTGGCGTTTGTCTGAGTTAGATGTTTTAGACAAAATCACTCTGATTGAAGGGGATTTAACCGATGTAACCTCAATAATTCGTGCTATTAATGAGGCAAAACCAGATGAGTTTTATAACTTAGGAGCTCAGAGTTTTGTAGCTACTTCCTGGAGACAACCACAATTAACTGCCTTGTCTACTGGCATTGGTGCTCTTAATTGCTTAGAAGCTATTCGTCTAGTTAATCCTAAAATAAGGTTCTATCAAGCTTCAACTTCTGAGATGTTTGGTGGTATGCCAGAATATCCTATTCAGTCTGAAACTACACCTTTTCATCCTAGAAGTCCCTATGGAGTTTCTAAGTTGTTTGCTCATTGGATGACAATCAACTATAGAGAAAGCTATGATATTTTTGGTTGCTGTGGAATACTCTTTAACCATGAATCTCCATTGCGTGGAATTGAATTCGTAACCCGTAAAGTAACTGATGCTGTTGCTCGTATTAAATTAGGTGAGCAAAAAGATTTGCATTTGGGAAATATTGATGCAAAACGTGATTGGGGATTTGCCGGAGATTATGTGGAAGCAATGTGGTTAATGCTACAACAGGAAATACCTGATGTATATGTAGTTGCTACTGGTAGAACTACTACCGTAAGGGATATGTGCAAGATTGCTTTTGAACACGTTGGTCTAGACTATGAGAAATATGTAGTTATTGATCCTAAATTCTATCGTCCTGCTGAAGTTGATTTATTGTTAGGTAATCCTAAAAAGGCAGAAGAAAAATTGGGATGGAAAGCACAAACTTCTTTGGAACAATTAATAAACATGATGGTAGATGCTGATATGAAGCGTGTAGAAAACGAACTGAAGGTGAAATAATCCATGAAATTAATAATTACCGGTGCAGGCGGATTCGTAGGAGAATATTTAACTAAACTTTTATTACAGCATGGTCATAAACTAGTTGCAATTGGAATTAATAATGGAGCCTTTCTTAAAGAACTCAATGTGCCTACTTATGAAATAAACATTTTAGACTATCCTGCTCTTGTGGAATGTATGAAAAAAGAAAAACCGGACGGAGTAATTCATCTGGCAGCGATTAGCAATGTGCCTCTTTCTTGGGACAAACCCACTCTGACCATTAATGTTAATGTTATCGGCACTATTAATGTGCTTAAGGCTTTAATTGAAACTAATCCAAAAGCAAAGTTTTTAAATATTGGATCTAGTGATGAATATGGATTGATAGCAAAACGAGGTGTACCTCTTACTGAGGATATGCTTTGTGCGCCCCAGAATCCTTATTCTATTAGTAAATATTGTGCTGAACAGATGGTTTTGCAATTAGGGAAAAAGAATGGAGTAACAGTAATTCATACGCGTTCTTTTAACCACTTTGGACCTGGTCAGGCAAAAGGCTTTGTTACAACAGATTTTGCCAGCCAAATTGCTGCTATAGAAAAAGGGGAACAGCTTGCAGTAATTAAAGTAGGTGATTTAAGTGCCTATAGAGATTTCTCTTTTGTTGCTGATGTTGTAGCTGCTTATACAGCACTAATGGAAAATGATGTTGAATCCGGTGTATATAATATTTGTTCAGGAAACGCTAGAAAGATTGAAGACATACTTCATACTCTAGTAGCATTGTCGACCACAAAGATAAAGATAGAAACAGATCCTGCAAAGATGCGTCCTTCTGAGGTACCATTCTTTGTGGGTAATTGTGATAAACTGAAAAAGGCAACCGATTGGCAGCCTCATTATGATTTTAAACAGGGGATGCAAGAAGTATTGGACTATTGGAGAAAAAAGTGAACGTCAGATAAAAGAAAAAACGTATCAACTGAAGTGTAGTGAAAACAAGGGGTAGCTGCGTATGATGTTTATTAGTAGAATTATGCGATTGTATGAGAGGGTATTGCCTAATATACGAATGTGGACCATTGGTATAATTTATAATAATCTCAAATTTGCTAATGTACTGAGAACAATGGTTGGTAAAAAAAAGCTTAATGAAAAGCGTGCCTATTTCGATATCAGTCTTGGAAATGCAATTAGTTATGACAGTAAAAGAATTGTAAAATTCTTTTTAAAAAAGATATATCATTTTATTATAAATAATAACCTAAGTCCGTTGTTTGGCGGAAGAAATAGCAAAGTAATGACATTCCTCCGCAAAGTAAGTATATATAAATTAAACAGCGATAGTGTATATGTAATGGAAAATGCGGAAGAACTATCTTCTCGGGCAGCATATATATATAAGTTATTAAGTGAGGATTGAAATGCGAATAGTGATTGATCTGCAGGCATTAAATACCGGCTCCAGGTTTCGAGGAATTGGCAGATATTTAATGGGACTTACTGAGGAACTGTTGAGGCAGGGGAAAAAGAATGAATTTATACTAGTTATAAATTCACTTAATGGTGGTGATGTTTTAGCAGAACTCGTGACTAGTTTTAAAGGTTTGATAGATGAAAAGAATATTAGAATAATCACCTCTCCCATTACAGATAACTTATGCTATTGGAATGACAATTCGTTCGAAGAAAAGAAAAAAATATCACAAAAAATATACTCATATTTTATTAATTCACTAAATCCAGATGTTTTCTTGTGTGGCAGTAATTTTGAGTTCGTAGGAGATTATATTTATGGTACAGACTTTAAATGCATAAAATCTATTATACATTATGATTTAGTCCCATATATGAATTCAGATAAAATGCGTTGGAATAAACAGGTTAGGCATCTTTATTTGGAAAGGTTTAAAGCTTTATCTGACAATGATTATATATTTTGTATTTCAAATTATGTAAAAAAAGAATTGTTGGAGCATACAAAGTGTTCAGAAGAAAAAACTATTGCAATATTAACGGATGTTAATAAACAATTTAAAAACAATGAAACTGCTTGTGCAGATAAAGATGTAATTAGTAATATGGGTATCACAAAACCATTTGTTTTATATGCCGGTGGATTTGACGAACGAAAAAATGTTGAGCGACTAGTTGAAGCCTATGGCAAATTGAGCAAAACAGTGAGACAACAATATCAATTAGTGATTGTGTGCGGGAAAATCACTGGTGCACAAAATCTTGCATCTGATTATATCCAACAAGCAGGGGTGTCAAATGAAGAAACGGTAGTCTTAGGATATGTAACAGATGAGCAATTAATTGCTTTATATAAAAAGTGCTATTTATTTGTGTTCCCATCCTTGTATGAAGGATTTGGTTTAACTGCATTAGAAGCAATGAACTGTGGTGCTGCGGTTATTGGTTCCAATACTACAGCCGTACGAGAAGTGATTGCTTGGGAAGAAGCTATGTTTGATCCCTGTGATGTCAATGATATTACAGACAAAATTAAGAAGGCTCTTGTAGATAGCACTTTTAGAGATGCACTGATTGAGAATGGAAATAAACAAAAGGAACGCTTTAGTTGGGAGAAAAGTGCAGGTGTTTGTCTTAAAATATGGGAACGGGCTTTTGAACAACGGCCAGAGCAAAATGAGCAACCAACCATAAAACAACCGGAAAGTTTGATAGAAGGATTAAAGAAAATATTAACAGAAAATGATAATATTGTTCAGATTGCTAAAAATATTGACGTAAACTTTCAACCAAAGAAAAGCAAGCAACAATTGTTAGTGGATATTAGTGAATTAATTCAGAGAGATTCTGCTACAGGCATACAAAGAGTAGTACGGGCCATTATCAATGAATTACTGCACTTTGACTTACAACAATTTGATGTTAGATTAGTTTATGCTACAAATTATAAAACTGGTTATTTTTATGCGAATAATTATTCAAAAAAAAAATTGAATATACAACTGGATTCTTCTGACTCAGATGAACCTATAAGTTACTACCAAGGTGATGCTTTTTTGGGCCTAGATTTGCAGAGTGTTATTGTGCCCAAACAAAGAGAATTGTTAAAATTGATGTATAACTCTGGAGTCAAGATATATTTTGTTATATATGATTTAATTCCTATTATATTTCCTGTAATGTGTGATGTGGGAGTATATGATGCTCATTTGAATTGGTTGAATACAATTAGCGAATTTGGTGGAGTAACGTGCATTTCAGCAGCTGTAGCTGAGGAATTCCGTGAATGGGCAGTAAATAACGTGAAGTTAAAACCATGGTTTAAAATAAATTATTTCCATTTGGGAGCGGATATAAATAATTCTCTTCCGTCAAAAGGATTGCCGAAGGACGCCAAAGATGTCCTGAGGATAATGGGTGAACGTGTAACGATATTGGTAGTCTCTACGATAGAACCAAGAAAAAAACAAGACCAAATTTTTCATGCAGTTGAATTATTATGGCACCAAGGAATAGATATGAATCTCGTATTGGTAGGAAAACAAGGCTGGAAAATGGATAAACTTGCAAAAGAAATCGAAAATAGTCAGGAATATGGGAAAAGGTTATTTTGGTTACGAGGTATTAGCGATGAATATTTAGAAAAAGTATATGAGAAAGCCTCTGTTTTGGTTATGGCTTCTCTCGCAGAGGGATTTGGCTTATCAATTGTAGAGGGTGCCAAGTATAAAAAACCTCTGATACTGAGGGACATTCCTGTATTTAAGGAAATTGCAGGAGAGAATGCTTTTTATTTTTATGGAATTAAACCGGAAAACTTAGCCGATTCAATTAAAAAATGGCTTGAATTGTATAGAACGGGTCAAATACCAGATTCTTCACAAATCAAACCTTTGACATGGCACAAGAGCACAGAAATGTTATTGGAGTCATTGAATATTTTGTAAAACAAATTGAGAATGTTTTAGAGTTGTTTATATGGGAGCATTCCTGTATATGAACAAATAGTCGGGTTGCAATAAAAGAGCACCATGACATAAAATAAAGTTGTTAACCAACCAAAGTTTTCAACTAAATTTTATGGAGGCACTCTTCTATGAATAATTTTAAACAAAATCAGAAAATAGCGCAAGTGAAAAATTGTACTTTAGTAGTCTGGATAGATATTGGGAGCACCAAACATTTTGCAAGGGCTTTCGACTGGCGTGGCACAGAACTTGGGAAAGTTTGCATATTCAGCAACAGCAGAGAAGGATTCAATGCTTTATCTGCCTGGATGCAGCGCATAAGTGCAAAGCACAACAAGTCAGACGTTATCGTTGGCATAGAGCCCACAGGTCATTACTGGTTTAATTTAGACGCTTATCTTGAGGATGAAGGCATCCTGCTGGTTATGGTTAACCCTTATGCGGTAAAGCAGTCTAAGGAACTGGATGACAACAGTCCAAGCAAGAACGACTACAAGGACCCAAAAGTAATTGCCAAACTGGTTATTGATGGGCGCTACAGCAAGCCGTATATACCGGAAGGTGTATACGCAGATTTACGAATCATGGTGTCGAACCGCATGCGTGTTAACAAAGAATTGGGGGCGATAAGAAATCGCCTGGCACGCTGGTTTTCGATATACTTCCCCGAATACTGTAACGTGTTTGGGGACTATGAAGCAATTGGAAGCATGCTGGTGTTAAACGTGGCATGCACACCACAAAAAATTCTCGAGCTCGGCCCGGAAGGCGTGAACAATATTTGGCGGGCAGCGAAGCTGAGGGCAGTAGGAATGAAAAGGGCAACGACCCTGTGCGAGACTGCCAAGGCCAGCATCGGTCAAAGAACATCTGCCGTAGGAGCCGAATACGAGATGAAGATATTGCTTCAGGATTATGCCTACAAAAAGGCGCAGTATGATGCCATTCTCGAAGAAATAACGAGGCTGTGCAATGAGATACCGGAAAGCAAGCAAATGCTGGCGATTAAAGGTATCGGCATATTAACTGTTTCAGGTTTTTTAGCGGAAGCTGGGGATTTAAGGCGTTTTGAATCCCCAAGGCAGATACAAAAATTGGCGGGACTATCTTTAAGGGAAAACAGCTCAGGGAAACACAAAGGACAGACAACGATCAGCAAACGTGGTCGAAGCAGGCTGCGAGCCATACTGTTCAATGCGGCAATTCCTATGGTGGCGCATAATGCTGAGTTCAGCGCATTGCATAACTACTATACGACTAGAGCAAATAATGCCTTAAAGAAGAAACAGTCGATAATTGCCATCTGCTGCAAGCTGATAAGAGTGTTTTACGCTATCTTTACCAAGCATGTTGCGTATGACGGGCAGAAGTTATTGTCGGACATACACAGAAACTTCGGACCACAGATAGCCTAAGAATTAAACAAGGCGAATTCAGGAAGACGTCCACCGACAGGTGCTGAAGGAGTCCGCAAAGAAAAAGAAAGTTACAAGAAGAGCCGGTAGTCAGATTTTATTCCATCAGAGCAATGACTCAGCGAGGGAGCATCATGACGCCCCATTATGGATAAGCAGAACGAAGGAATTCAGGACTCCGGGATGCCGGAAGATCCCGCATGACATGGGAGGTGTGCTGCCATAAGGACAAGGGGAAGCGATAGTGGCCGATCAGAGAAATGAGACGACGTCTTGTTTTCTGCACCCTAAAGATCCTAAAATCCATAGAAAAATGGCCAATGGAGATGTTTGTGACGGAAGCAAAAAAATGTAACTTTAAAAAAAACGAGATAAAACGAGTTAACAACAGAAAAATTAAGATTTATATGGGAGGAAGTAAAATGAAAATAATAATCTTAGCTGGTGGTAGTGGTACTAGATTATTTCCTTTGTCTCGCAAATGTTATCCCAAGCAATTCTTGAAAATTGCAGGGAAGAAATCATTATTGGCACAGACAATTGATAGATTTCTTGGTAAAGTAGAACCAAAGGATTTTATTATTGTTACTAATGCGGATTACAAATTCTATGTTCAGGACATATTGAAAGAAGAAAAAGCAGAAGAGGCAAGTATTATTTTAGAGCCTATTGGCCGTAATACAGCTCCGGCTATTGCTTTAGCTGTGCAATATTGCCGGGAGAAGCTTGGTGTCGTTGACGACGAAGTTGTCTTTGTAGCACCGTCAGATCACATTGTGCAACCAAAGGGACAATTTTTGAAATTGGTTGATAAAGCAGAACAAATTGCTAAGAGTGGGGAGATTGTGACCTTAGGTGTTGTTCCTGATAAGCCGGAAACAGGGTATGGGTATATTAGAGCAGGAGAATCATTAGCCATTGGAGGGTATAAGGTATATGCTTTTAAAGAAAAACCAACTAAAGAAGTAGCTGCTTCCTATCTAAAAGCTGGTAATTATTATTGGAATGCAGGTATGTTTATTTTTTCTGTTAAGACAATGCTGGATGAATTGAAAAAGTTTGAACCGGCTATTACTGATACTCTTGCTACCGGATATGACAAGACAATTCAAAACTTTGCAACCATGCCGAATATTTCAATAGATTATGCAATTGCTGAGCAATCAGACAAGATGGCAGTTTTGCCATTTGATATTTATTGGAATGATATTGGTTCCTGGGATGCTCTTAGTGAGACTCTGGATACCGACGTATCAGATAATGTTGCTAGTGGAGATGTTGAGCTATTAGACTGTGAGAATACTATGGTATTGAGCAATAGTCGCATGGTGGTCGGGATAGGACTAGAAGATACAACTATTATTGAAACTCCAGATGTAGTTCTCATAACTAAAAAGGGTGATTCTCAAAAGGTAAAAAAAGTATTTGAAAAATTGCAATTAGCAGAACGTAAAGAAACTATGGAGAATGTAACCATGTTAAGACCATGGGGTAACTATACTATTCTAAGTGAAGGTGACGGATTTAAAGTAAAGAGAATAGTAGTAAAATCAGGAGGGAAACTTAGTCTGCAATTGCATCACAAGCGTAGTGAACACTGGATTATTGTATCCGGTGAAGCGACTATTACTATTGGGGAAGAGAGTAAAGAGTTCAGACCAAATGAAAGTACATACATTCCTATTGGTAGCAAACATAGATTGGAAAATTTGACAGATAAAGAAATCGTTGTTATTGAAGTCCAGGTTGGTCAGTATTTGGGAGAGGATGACATTGAAAGATTCGAGGATGTTTATGGGAGATAGAAAGTTTTAATCGGATGGCAAAATATTAAAGGAGAAAATAAAGTGTCAGATAGAGTTAAAGAGCGTATATTAGTTATTCTAATTGCTATAATTGCTTTTGCAGTACCATTTTGCTTATATTGGGAATTATTTACAACAGACAAGGTCTTTTTATCCGGAGATGGAATAGCATATCTCGTTCCAAGAATATTTCAAAAAGAGGCGTTTTTGAATGGAGTTTTTCCTTTTTGGAATAAGTATTTAGAAAATGGTATTCCTTTTATATCAGATATATCAATGTCCCCTTTATATTTACCAGCAATAATTCTTTCTTTTTTGCCAATCAAGTATTTTGTTTATTGTGTATATGGTTTTCATATTGCTGTTGCTGGTTGTTTCACCTTCAAGTATTTGAAAACAATAGGGTGCATTAATAGTGTTTCTTTTTGTACGGCATTGCTTTATATGTTATCAATACATCTAGGTGGTTTCAGAAAAAATCATATGGCAATCATTTCATCAGTGGTTTATTTGCCTGGAGTTTTATTCTATTTCGAAAAATATTTTCAAGAAAGAGAAAAAAAATATTCAATTTATGCCTCATTTGTCCTGGCATTGCAGTTTTTCGGACCATTTGTTCAGGAGGCAGTTTATACTGCAGGTTTTGCAAGCATTTATTTTTTTATAAAGTCAAGAATGCTAAAATGTAGCATTAGAAAATGCATGAAACAGTATATTATTTCTATGGGTATTTATATTGGCATTGTTTCTGTACAACTATTTCAGACACTATTTACGATTTCAACTTATAAAAGCTATGGATTTATTCCTACTTCAATAGAAATTTTTAAAACATATTCTATTTCTTTTTATAAAATTGTGATGATGTTATTACCCAAATGGTTTGATGGTAACATTTATATGCCGGATGGGTATATGGCATCTTCAGAAATGGATATAGAAATTTTTTTAGGCGTGTGTGTTTTTAGTATTATTTTTTTCTCAGCGATTCGCTACAGGCGCGATAATAACATTAAATTGTTTGTCGTAATGCTTATTCTTTCATTCGTATACGCTGCAAATGCACATGTTCCATTTCTTGGATTTTTGTTATATAAAATTCCGGGTATTAATGGCTTTAGATGCCCGGCAAGAGTATTGTTTGTATTCATCTTTTTTTCATTTGTACTATTTGCTTATGGACTAAATCTTTGCTTACAAAAAAAAGAAGTGGAAAAATTATATAAAACATCATTCATTATTACATCTATCACTTTTATAACAACAATATTGAGATGTAAATATATTTTAAGGCAAAATATAGGCTCAAATTTTTTCTCCAAATATGTTGACCTTTTTGGATGCGAACTGGTTGCTTTATGTGCATTTAGTTTGATATTATTTTTTACTAATCAAAAAAAAGAAATCAATAAGCATCTTTTATTGGCAGGAATAAGTGCAATAACTCTTTGGGAAATACACCCATATTATAGCGTGACATCAAGCGAGAAGGTTTCAAAAATTTATAATAATGTTAGTACAACAAATAATTTGTTTGAAGAAATAGGGAACAGCAAAGTGTGGGATGCTTTTTATGGAATTGATGGGGCGCACACGAGTTTTATATCTCAAAATGCTTCAATGGTCAAAAAGATACCATCTTTAAATGCGTATATAGCTATGAACAATCCTAATATTTTTAAAATATTTTCTACTGGTAGATTACCAAATTTTAATTTATCGGGTTTGATAACTGGGTCATTAGATGCACCATATAATATATATTTTCAAAATGATGTAATTTCTATGTTAGGGATTAAGTATTTAATTGATAGTAGCAATATTATACAAAAAAATAATATTATAACAACACCTTCAAAAATACACAATGCTGTATTGTTAAATATAAATGATTTAATAATAGAGCCAGGGAAGAATTTGCTTGTACATTCAGTGCCAATACAATTAAAATCTAATGTTATGTATAAAGTTGAGGTTGAGTATTTAACTACAAAAGCTCCAGAAATATTTATAGTAGATTTTTATGGTGGAGAAAAATATGATTTTAGAGAAACGGAAATTGATGCAAATAGAGGCTCAGGACAGAATAAAATAGTATATTATATGAATAGTCTTAATATTCCTTACCAAACGAAAACGATGCTTAGAATTCTGGTAAAAACAAATACTAAAATAGAGATTGTCAATCTTCAAGTTTCCGAATGTATCAAAATTGATAAAATTGGAAAGTATGATTTTTATACTAATGTAAATGGAAAGAATATTTATTTTAACCCAAACTATAAGAATATTTTATACACAACACAGAAAGTAATACCAAATACTGATTTCAAGAAGTTATATATGGATACAACGCAATATGATTTTTTAACAAAGAGCTATGTTGAAACAAATAGTAAAATGCTTAATAATAATGATGCACAAATATCTGAAATCAAATTTGGATATAATGGGATTACGGCAGATATTTATAGCAAACAAGAATGTTTTATTAACTTTTCACAGAATTACTACCCTGGTTGGCATGCCTATGTCAATAATCAGGAAACAAAACTTCATATGGTTAATGGAGTAATACAGGGAATGTATGTTCCTGCTGGAAACAATAATATTGAATTTAGATATTCTCCTGTTTTTTGGAGAGAAAGTGTTATACTATCACTGGGTAGTCTTTGTATAGCCATATATTATATACACAAAAGGAGAAATTTTTAGCGGAAAGCGTTTTGAAATATTTAATCGATTTTACATTAAGAATGTATATTAATGAACATATGGTTCTTAGAGATATTGTAATAAACAAGAAAGGAAAATGCATACATGTGTATGCACAGAAAAAATATGAAAATAGTTATTTTAGCCGGAGGATTTGGAACACGTATAAGTGAAGAAAGCATATTAAAACCGAAACCAATGATTGAAATCGGTGGACGGCCTATTCTTTGGCACATCATGAAGCAATATTCTCATTATGGTTATAATGAATTTGTTATCTGTGCAGGTTATAAACAGCACATGATTAAAGAGTATTTTTCTGACTATTTTTTACATATGTCAGATATTACTTTTGATATTGCCAATAATCAAATGACCATTCATAATACAAATTCTGAACCATGGAAGGTTACCGTGGTAGATACTGGCCTTAATACCATGACTGGCGGTCGTGTAAAACGTATTCAAAGATACATTGGAGATGACTCATTCATGCTCACATATGGTGATGGTGTTAGTAATATTGATATTGACAAACTGGTTGAATTCCATAAAATCAATGGCAAGATTGCCACTTTAACTGCTGTTAATGCTGGGCAAAGATTTGGTGTTTTGGACATAGATCAGAACAATGAGATTACTTCTTTTAGAGAAAAAAGCGAATCGGACGGAGCTATGATTAATGCTGGTTTTATGGTTCTAGAACCGCAAATTTTTGATTACATTGAGGGTGATAGTACTGTATTCGAAAAAGCTCCTTTGGAACACGTTGCTAACGAAGGACAATTGGTAGCATATAAGCACGACGGATTCTGGAAATGCATGGATACCCAAAGAGATAAAATGCAATTAGAAGAAATGTGGGCTAGTGGAAAGGCACCGTGGAAGATATGGTAATGAATTTGAGCTTTTTCAAGGGGAAAAGTGTGCTAATAACTGGAGATACAGGATTTAAAGGAACTTGGCTCTGCAAAATGTTAGAAATGGCGGGAGCTAAGGTAACCGGTTATGCCTTAGAATCACCTACTGCTGAAGGCAAGGTCATCTATGACAGCATAGTGAAACCAGGCATGAACTCTGTTATTGGGGATATTAGAGACCTGGATAAATTAAGGGCTGTCTTTGCAGAAGCACAACCGGAGATCGTTATGCATTTAGCAGCACAACCTTTAGTTATAGAGAGCTACCATAATCCGGTAGGGACATATTCTACCAACGTTATGGGAACGGTAAATGTATTGGAATGTGTACGTCTAACAGATTCTGTTAAGTCATTTCTCAATGTGACAACAGATAAAGTATATGAAAATAAAGAACAAGCCAATAAAGGGTATAAAGAAACGGACCCATTAGATGGCTATGACACATATTCTAACAGCAAAAGCTGTTCAGAATTGGTAACGCACAGCTATAAAAAGAGCTTTTTTAGTGATGGTAAAGTTGCAATCTCTACGGCCAGAGCAGGCAATGTTATTGGGGGTGGAGATTTCGCGGAAAACAGAATAATACCTGATTGTGTTAGGGCAGCGATGAAGGGTGACGAGATTATTGTCAGGAACCCTTATTCTACGCGGCCCTATCAGCATGTTTTAGAGCCATTGTATGCCTATCTAATGATCGTAGAAGCTCAGTACAAAGACCATAAATATGCAGGGTATTACAACGTAGGGCCGGACGATTGTGATTGCGTTACTACCGGTCAATTGGCTGATATTTTCTGCGCTAAATGGGGCAATGGTCAAAGCTGGAAGAACGTCAGCGTAGAAGGACCTCATGAAGCCAGTTTCTTAAAGCTGGACAACAGTAAATTAAAGAATGCTTTTGGTTGGCAGCCTAAGTGGCACATAACTGATGCTGTAGATAAGACAGTAGAATGGTCTAAGGTATATCAACAAAAGGGTAATATAAGTAAATGCATGGAAAAACAAATTAGAGAATTTTTGCAATCTGGAGGAAATAGTGATTAAGACTTGGTTGCAAGAGAACCCTAAAATATGGCAATTTGGTAAATTTTGTCTCGTAGGAGCAAGTAATACGCTAGTATATTTAGCGGTATATTATTTGTTACTATATTTCAAATGTTTTTATCTTTTCGCTAATATAATAGGTTTTATAGTTAGTGTTTTCAATGCTTTCGTGTGGATTCATAGATATGTTTTTAAGTCACAACGAAATTCTGCTATTACCGTATTAATAAAAACATATGTGGCATATGGAAGTACTAGCATTATTAGTACTGGCCTTATGTACATTTTAGTTGATTATCTAGGAGTTTCAAGGTATGTGGCACCAATTATAACGCTGATAGTTACTATACCGTTAAATTTTGTGCTTAATAAATTTTGGTCATTCAAATAAATTGTTAGCGAGGATAAAAGAAAAATGGTCAAGAAAATTAAAATTTTGGATTGTACGCTGCGCGATGGTGGATTAGGATTAGAAGATGCCAATAAAAACAAAATATCTACCCGTAGTTTTGCAACACAAGATGTGAAGAAAATAATAGAAATATTTCCTGAGACCAATTTAGATATTGTTGAACTTGGTTCTATTGAGATATCACCAGATGATAAACACTGTTTTTGTATTTATCAGGATATAGAAAGCATATCAAAAGTAATACCTAAAGAATATCCTAAGACGCAACTTTACGCTGCTTTATTTAGAGGACCAGATACTCCGGCATCAGATATACCTGCTTGGCGACCAGGATTAGTAAAGGCAATACGAGTAATTATTCGTTATTCTGAGCTAAAAAAATCATTGGACTTTTGTGCGACACTTGCAGAAAAAGGTTATTCTGTTTTTGTTCAGCCTATGTTAACTATGCGATATACCGATAATGAATTAAAAATGATAATTAATGCAGCTAATAAGATGAAAGCATATGCACTATATTTCGTAGATAGCTATGGATATATGCAAGAAGAAAATATTGTGAATTTATATAAAAAATATGATGCTTCGTTAGATAAAACAATAAGAATTGGTTTTCATGCTCATAACAATATAAATCTTGCCTTTTCAAATGCATTAACTTTTATACAACAATATTCTGGTAGAGCACTGATTGTCGACTCCTGCGCACTAGGTATGGGACAGGGAGCCGGAAATTTGCAAACAGAAATTATTGCCAGCCATATGAATAGAGTAAATGGAAAGAAATATAATTTCCCGGAAATACTAAAAATATGCGAGATTATTGAAAAATATTATGGTGATAATCTATGGGGCTATTCTGTAACACGTCTCTTACCGGCTATACATAAAGCAGCTTACAAATATGCTGTGGCTTTGCGGCACACATATAAGCTATCTTTTGTAGAAATAAATGAACTGCTAGAAAATATGCCGGAAGATTTACGGCAGAGATATACTCCGAATAATGCTATAGAATTATTGAAGAT
>DAIQMR010000026.1:28915-31091 GCA_036788835.1 Acidaminococcaceae bacterium | reverse complement strand
AACCGCTAAGTTAGTGTTAATGCTAACTTAGCGGTTTTCTTGTTACTTAAAAATTATGCTCTATCATGGGACTTAGCTATAATGCCTTCTTTATATAATTTTTCCGGTACAATATCTATATCACCGTCGTTCCACACTGTGATTCCATATTGAACCTCCCACGACTAAAGTCACGGGATTCTTGCTTCGCTGACGACTGCGCATAGCACAATCTTTTGCGTCTGACCCCGTCTCCGCAAGCGTTACTTCCCGTAGTTCCTACGGTAGATATATACTTTTAGGCCGAGCATACTTCTTCCAGAAGATGCCGGCCTTCTTTTAATATGTTTTTAGCGGCGTTCACGTCCCTGTCGTGATTCGAACCACAATGTGGACAGGTCCATTCCCTTACAGCTAGTTCCTTCACTTTTTCGTTTTTTTGACCGCACTCGCGACATAACTGAGAGCTGGCATAGAACGTTCCCACCTGCTGGATAACTTTTCCATACCAGCCTGCCTTATCTTGCAGCATGGCTGCAAAACAGGACCAGGAAGCATCGGCAAGGCTCCTTGCCAGCTTATGATTCTTGGTCATGTTTTTTACCTGCAGGTTTTCCAGACAGATCAGGTCATAGGAATTCTGCAGTGCCCTAGAATCTGTCTCTTTGAGCCATGAGTGTTCTTCTTTCAGGCCGGTTAAATCCTTGACGCAGTCCACATAGGACATTGTTAGGCCGTTTGTTTCATACATTTCCTTACGCCTGTGGCGGTAATAGTTAAAAACGAATCTGCTGCAGCCGAAAATACCGGCCAGCAGCCTGCATTGAGTCTTGTTGGGATAGATGCGGTGGCGAAAGGTCTTTTCCATGAGATTATTTCTCTTTCTGTGATTGAATATAGCATCTGATTTGTTCTTCCGTTTGTTCGGATAAGGATGTTTTGCGCGTTACTAATAATTAAACGCACAAAACCAACAGTTTTCCCCTTCATTCCATACCCCTGTCTTGTCTATAAGATATACTCATTCAGGAAGAGTGAATTTACAAAAGCATTTACTTGCATTAGTTACTTAGCTTTTGCCTTGTTTTGTTCGGCAGTTTGAAATACCATTTGAGCTATATTGAATTCCCTGCTATTCTTAGTTATTGAGATTTGCGGGGCCTTCAGAAAGTCCTCCAAAGAAGCCAGTTGTTTTTTTGCTTTTTCAGTAGCCTCTAAATCAACTTTGGAAATATTACCATTGGCAGTATTTTTAATGTAAACCAAGGGCTCTACCCCAAGTGATCTTTTTGCATTTTTGTTTTGAACGAAGATGAATTTGTGAGAACCGGTCACAATATTACTGCCAACTTTTTGGGGAATAGAATTCGCTGTATCAATAGCATGGAAGAGGCTTGCCGGATAACCGGCTCTAATGGATTTTTCGGAAATGGCTTCACGCGTATCCAAAACGACTAAATTCAATTCCTTGGTTTTTACGATAGAAACACACAGTGCATTCAAAGCTTCCATTTTTTCTGTAATGGGAGGTAACTTAGCCACTGTTTGATAAAGTTTATCATTTTTTACATACTTTTCAGCTTCCTGCACAGTAAGAGAAGCATTAGGTAAATTAGCAGCTGCCTGTTCTTGAGCACGGGCTACATTCCCGGTAATATTTCCGGAGATTATTAAAGAGCCGGCCAGACAACAAACCGCCAAAATATTTTTATAAGACTTCATTATTTATCAGCATCCTTTTCATATGATATGCAACAGTCTCTGCAATATTACCACTCCAATTGATCGTTCCAACCACAGAAGGTAAGGTTTTGGCCAATGGCATAAGTTTCCATATTGTTGTAATTAAAACGTGCTCTGGAATAAATGCTGGGCCAGTTTAAATTGTAACGTACACAAATATCTTCGTAACTTAGTCCGGAATTATGCTGAGCATAGAGTTGATCCATTGTAACCTGATTGTTGGCATTTTGTATAGCCTGCAAAATAAGAACAAGGAGCAGAAAATCGCCAAAATAAACCCTATGTCTGGCACCCCACCAATAATATCTGTGTGGCCAGCCAAAATGGAATATAACATTATAGGGACGACCATGACGATAACGATGACCAAAATACGGTGGGCGGGCAGGACCGTGTCCAAAACGAGGACCTGGGCCGGGACGTGAATTAAGCCCGGGGCGCTGACCTGGATGAG
>DAIQMR010000026.1:0-28815 GCA_036788835.1 Acidaminococcaceae bacterium | reverse complement strand
GAGGACCTGGGCCGGGACGTGAATTAAGCCCGGGGCGCTGACCTGGATGAGTGCTCGGCCCTGGACCATTATATCTTTGACTGGTGCCGGCCTGTCTACTAAAAGAATCTGAGGACCTATTTACCCCGGACGGCCTCTGTACGGTAACTGGCCTATTGGGGCCAGTGGAAAGTCTGCCGGAAGGTGGCACAGATGGCCTCTGCATAGCCGTCGACCTATTAGTCGCAACGGAAGGTCTGCCGGATGAACCATGAGGTGCTCGGCTGGAGGAAGATGATCTATGAGAAGAACTTTGTCCTGAAGAGTTAGCTTGTTCCGGATAAGGGCGGTTATGAGCAGCCATTACCGGCATTGCAAAGGAAACCACAAGAGAACCGGTTAAAAGGGTAAGCAATATTTTTTTATGTAGATTAAACGTAGCCATAATATTCACCATCCTTTATTTACTATAAGTATATGCTAGAAAATGATTTGGCTCAATAGCTAAAAACATAGCCGTTTCCCGGACAAATTATCCCTCTTGCCATTTACTTTCACAGCAATTTCTGTAATTTGCTATACACCTTTACAACGTTGTCATAGAAAAATTCCTGATGGTGTTCAACAGGAATAACCCGTTTCATAATGTCGATATAACTTTTAATGTTAATGAGCGGCCAGTCCGTACCATACATAACTTTGTCATAACGGTCAATGTAATTCAGCCACATTCCGATATAGGAAAAATAATCTTTGTGTTTTTCGTAAAACACGTCTCCGCTAAAATTTCCTTCCAACAACCCTGATAAATCTATATACACATTTTCATTAGAGGCAGCTACTTCGATAGCGTCCAAAATCCAAGGATTGCCACAGTGGGACATGACAAATCTCACTTTGGGAAAGAGCTTTGCCACTTCGTCGATAGTCAAGGGATGTGAATACTTCACCAATCCGTGCCCTCCTGCTAAATCTCCGGTATGGTAAACAACCGGTACGTCAAATTCTTCGGCCAAACGATAAAGAGGAAAATGTCTGGGGTCGGCTGCGTAAACAAAATTATACCCCAAATATATTTTAATACCCACGCATTGGGGAGTTTCCAAATAACGGCGGAATTCCCGAGCCGTTGCCTCAGCGTTTTCCATGGTCATTTTTTCGCTGTCCGCACCGGCACAGTAGGCGATTTCTTTAGGCTGATTGTAATGTTTATAGTCAAAAGTTCCGGCTAAATCAGGGACCCTAGGTGTGATGCCGCCAAACAAAGATTCTTCCGTACGGGCATTCCCCATGGCGATGGACATGACCACATTATTTTCTTTCGTTGTTTTCAAATAGTATTCCACGGTGTTTTCGCCGCCGGCTTCTTTGGCAATTTGGTCAAAACCTGGTACTTTGAAGAAATGCATATGAGCATCAATTATTTTCACTTAAACAAGCTCCCTTCATTGCTTATACGACTAAATTATACGTCTAATCCAAGGAAAATCAAATCTTTTTCCAACTTGTTTAAACGGTATTCCTTAAGTCAGAGGCTCTATGGTTAGGACTTTGAGGAATATTCCGTCTACCTTGAATTTCACATCAAACCCGGCAAATTCTATGCCGTAAATCCGTGCTGGGTCATGTTGGTAACCTGGTCTGGGATCCTGGGCCAGAATGGCCAGCAGAACGTCCTTTTTCTCTTTGGGAAATAATGCCAGAAGTTCGTCAGTACAACTTACCTGCAAAAAATTCCCTGCTACTTTAGTGGCAAATCCCCCTGTGGCCTCAGGTATACTGTCAATATGAGGCAAATAAGGCTTAATATCAAAGATAGGTGTTCCATCCATAAGATCTGCCCCACTAATATAAAGAATAGGCCCTTCCGGGCTTTCTATTTGAATTTTATTCAGTTTCACTACAGATAGACCTATAGGATTGGGCCTGAAAGGTGAACGGGTAGCAAATACTCCCATTCTGATATTGGCTCCCAATCTGGGCGGACGAACTGTGGCCGACCAATTTTCCCGCAAATTTTCCGAGAATTCCCAGAGCAGCCAAAGGTGCGAGTAACCTTCCAAGCCACGCAAAGCGTCAGGATTGCGGAAACGACCGGTAAATACTATCGTCCCCCTTATTGTCTCCACCAACCTGCTTTGACGAGGAATACCGAATTTGGAAGTGAAATCATTATGTATGTAGGCGATTGGTTCCATAAGAACCTGATGGTCTTTAGTCTGCAAAATATTGACCTCCCTGATAATATTTCTTGCCATATATTTTGGCAATTGATATAATTTATCTATAGTTATTTTAACATATGCTCTGCCTTTTTTCTGCTTTTTTATACTGTTCACGGGGGGAATCAATTTAATGATCAGTGAAAGCATTACAAAATCACAAAAAGACAATGCACGACGCTTGGAATTGCATGACGACTGGGCAATGAGCGGCTATGCGGATAATTTGCCGCCCGAAAACACCAACCCAGGCAAAATGAATGCAACAATGATGACTGATGTCATGGAGAATACCTATGCCAAAATCGGTTACAAGTTGAATTTGCTTTTAACCACTGGCCAGATTCTCATGGAAAACGGCGCAGATACTCATCGTATTATGCTCACTATGATTAGAGTAGCTGAATACATGGGCATCCACTGGGACAAAGTTAATCTGCATATTACTTTCAATACTTTAATGCTGAATGTCAGCGATGATGACCACTCTTTTACCTGTTTCCGCAAATGCACAAAACACATTATGGATCTGGAAGCTATTGCTGATATCGGGCGGCTTAGTTGGCATGCCCTGGAAGACGGCTATACCTTGTGGCAGTATGATGAAGCTCTTAAAAAAATTGCTGCCAGAGGTGTCATCTATTCCCCTTTGAAAATGGCTCTGGGTGCTGGTATTGCTACCGGCGGTTTCTGTCTGCTTTTTGGCAGCGACTGGATAGCTTTTCTCTTTTGCCTGGTAGCTTCGGCCATAGGTTTTATGGCACGCAAACTCTGTGATGATTTAGAGGTTAATAAATTTATTTCCATCGCCATTGGTGCTTTTGTTGCTACCATAATGGCCTATTTTACCCATTTTCTACCTTTGAGTGTCACCCCTTGGCATCCTATGATTGCCTGTTCCCTCTTTTTATTTCCTGGTATACCGCTTATGAACTCCATTAATGATTTGCTGAACGAGCATATTATTTCCGGCATCACCAGAGCCATGATGGGCATTCTAATTGCCGGGGGATTAACTTTAGGTGTAGTAACTGCTTTAGAATCCATAGTTCTGACAAATGCCTTTTTCTCCAGCATCGTCATCGTTCCTGACCATACTAATTTACTGCACTTTGCCATTTCCGGAGGATTGGCGGCTATCGGGTTTGCGATTTTGTTCAATATTCCTCCCAGGGTCCTTCCCTATGTAGCTGCAGGCGGCATGCTTTCCGCTACTGTGCGAATTGTTACCACGACTTATCTTGCCGTGCGACTGCCTTTGGGATCTTTCTTGGGGGCCGGTGCTGTGGCTATTGCTGCTATGCTGACAGCCAAGTACATCCACTTCCCAACCCGCATGATAGTTATTCCTTCTATCATTCCCATGATACCGGGAGTTCTACTTTATCGCTTGCTTTTTGCCGTAATCAACATTAAAGATTTGACCTTGGACAATTTACTAAATGCCCTCAGTAACGGCGTTGTGGCCGTATTGATTTTAACCGGTCTGGCAGTCGGTGCATCTCTCCCCTACATTTTCGCCAGCAAATATCTGGATAAAGCGCAGTGGACTCGCTATACACTTCTTTTAAAACAATTTCACTCACATTGGAAGTGAAACAGGACAAAAATACCTGTCTCATTTGTAACACTTATACGCAGGCATAACAAAAGCTCTGGGCACTAGGCTCAGAGCTTTTTGTCGGTTTGTTTTTACTTTTTGTTGATTTAAACTATATATTATAGCTTAACAACATTCGCAGCTTGTTCACCGCGGTTGCCTTCAACAACGTCGAATTCAACAGCTTGACCTTCTTCAAGAGTCTTGAAGCCGTCTCCTTGAATTGCGGAGAAATGTACGAATACGTCGCCACCATCTTCACGTTCAATAAAACCATAACCCTTTTCTGCATTAAACCATTTTACTTTGCCAGTCATATTTCTTGGCCTCCTAAAAATATTATTCCGAAAAAACCTTACCATAATTCATGTCCAACAAATGTTAACACGCATTTAGTCCGTTTTTTCTACTCCCACATTGTAGCATACCAAAAAATCTTTTACAAGAAGAATATATTATTTTTCTTTATTTTAGCAAATTTTCTGTTTTTTGGCTAAAATTCATTTTACAGCCCTTGACCAGAACCTCTTTTTCTGCTTTCTTCATTTGCTTAATGGCATATTCTCGCTTCAGAGCCTCTGATTTTGTCTCCACTTCTTCAAAATAGACCAACTGTACAGCCTTAAAAGCCTTGGTATATTTGGCTCCTTTGCGGCTCAAGTGCTTTGCTATACGGGCTGTCAAGTCATTCGTCCAGCCCGTATAGAGTGAATTGTTCCGGCACCTTACCATATAAACGTAAGCTTTCACTTATTTCACTACTTTCACTTTCTTTATAACCACATCTTGAAGGGGACGATCGCTGTCGTCAGTTTTAGTTTTGCCAATTTGATTTACTACATCCATACCTTCTACTACTTTACCAAAAATAGCGTGATGACCGTTCAGCCAAGGGGTTGCTGCCAAAGTAATAAAGAACTGACTGCCTCCTGTGTTGGGGCCGGCATTGGCCATAGAAAAATATCCCGGTCCATCATGGGATAAGCCTTCTCCAAATTCATCATTAATTTCGTAGCCTGGTCCGCCACAGCCCGTCCCCGTAGGGTCACCGCCCTGAATCATAAATCCATCAATAACTCTGTGAAAAATCAGCCCATTGTAAAAGCCCTTACTAACAAGGTCAATAAAATTGGCAGTAGTTTTCGGGGCTTTGTCCTCAAACATTTCTGCCACAATGGTTCCCATACTGGTAATCATTTTTATTCTTCTGTTTTCGCTCATTTTTTTCTCCTTAAGTTTTAATTTTATTTTGAAACTCCGAAAAGGAGTCTAAAATACTAGGCTTTTTTTATTTTCGTTTCGTACACATGAAGTCCTGTCAGAAGGAGTACGCAACCTGTGATACCCATGGTCGAGCCTAAGCTGAGAAATGTGCCTAACACGCCGCCCACTACCGGGCCAACCGCAGCACCCAGCTGGCTGGCTGCAGTACTAAGACCAAAGGCTTTGCCCCTTTCATCTTTAGCTGTAGCCTGAACCAGAAAGGAAAAGATATTGGGAGCGGCTCCTGCCACAAACAAGCCGTAGATAAAATAGACAACGGCAAAAAGCCAAATATTTTTAACGCCAACCTGGAACAAATTAATGAGTCCGGAACTGCACAAGACTACAAGTAATACTTTCATATAACCATAGGTCTGGCCTTTTTTGCCCCAAAAAGGAGCGGCAATGATACCGGCCAGTCCTGCTAAGGAAAGAATGAAACCAGAAATTGTTACTACGGAAGGATCTCCCTGTAAAACGTCGTTAACATAAAGAGATAAAAGTGGCTGCACCACCATAAAACAAGCCCGGACAATGGCGTAGATTATTAATACATACATAACAGTCTTATTGTGCATCATGCTCCCCAGTCCTTTAAACAAAGAAATGGGACTGACACTGCCGGCAGCACCTGGTTTGCGCGCCGGCAGTTTTTCATGAACCATTGTCATGATGGCCACGGTAGACAAGCCCATAAAAAGAGAGGAAATAGCAAAGGACATTCTCATGCCCAGCAGCTGACTGAGAAAGCCGCCCAACAACGGTCCGGTAATACTGCCGCTGCCATCTGCCGCCATAATGATGCCCATGCCCCAGCCGACTTTTTCTTCCGGCAAACTGTTGGAAGAAATGGCAATACAAGCCGGGATAAAACCGCTGACAATGCCCATAGCCGCCCTTACCATAAAAAGTTGAAAAGGCGTTTGGACGAAAGCACAAGAAAAATAGCAAAGTGTTAAACCTACTCCGGCCCGCAAAACATTTTTCTTCTGACCGGTGACATCACCTCTAGCACCCCAGTAGGGTCCCATAATGCCTGCCAAAATAAAGGTCACAGCAATAATCAACCCTGACCACAATTTAGCATTATCTGCCTGTAAACCCATCTCCTGCACTAAAAAAAGTGGTAAGAAAGGAACTACCATGGCATAGGTTGCTTCTACTAAGAATACACAGACCAATAAAATCCCCATGGTTCTCTTCCACTGCACGCTCTGTTCCATTGAATATCTCCCATTATCAATAATCTTTTGTCACCAAACTGCTTAAATTTATAAGTTTTCGTCCCTGTTCAGGCTGCTTCTTGCTATCAACATAGGCCCAGAGCTTCTTGCCTTGTTCAATGTAAAAACAATCCGCAGGTCTATCTTCCTGTTTCTTTTCCAGAAAAACTTCTTCTGAAAGACGCTGTCCTGTTACCAAGGAAAAAACCATGGCATACTGCAAATCTGTCAAAGGTGCCACTAAATTAACTTTATCCGCATCACTATAGAGATCTGGGATAAAACAGAACTTATTAACATTTGACCAGAACCCTATGTTATTAACATCTGCAACTTTATAGGCTCTGCCTCGTATCGCACTGGCTGTAAACACAATGCTGAGCAGATTATCCTTGTTATAGGTAACCCTGCATTGCAGCGTATTGCCTACCGGTCCGGCCACGTACTTAAAAACTGTCAAATAATCTGTGATTTCTTTATTGATTTTACCAGCGGCTGACTGATCAATGCCACCAATTACCGGATAAGTCACCTTATAATTTTTTCTGGAAGTACTAAGATCCGTATTGGCGGGCTTACCTTCCTTGTCTCCTGCACTATACCATCCCGTAATTCCCTCCCGGGTAGTTACTTTGGCCCAATACATACCATTAATAAATCGTTTGCCGTACATCATGCCTTGACTGCCTTTATACACATTGGCCACAATGGTCCCGGAAGTTATTTCCGGCGTAGAGCGCAAAAAGCCCTCGTCAAACAACACCCTTTCCATGCGATTGTCTTTGGTTATATACTGTATAGTTGCTTTGCCGTTCCGTTCCTGAGGTTTTTTCCCTGCACAGCCGGAATAAATGCTCAAAAAAACCCCAAAACAAATCGCCAAAATAATATTTAATATTGAATTACCGCTTTTTCGCAATATTTTACTCCTTAATTGACTATTTACAGCAACTTTTTCTTCTGTTTTATTATACTATTTGCTCTCCCTTTACACAAACTGTTTTTCTTGTTAAAATTAATGTGGATCCATTGAGGGATTCTGCGGCGAAAAATTTGTGCCGTATACATAAACTACAATTTGTTCTCCTAGTACTAGGAGACAGGGGAGGCGTAAAAATGTCTGAAGTTAAATTTTTTAAATGTATGCATTGTGGTAATATTGCCGGTTTGATCCATAACAGCGGCGTGCCTATGGTTTGCTGCGGCGAAAAAATGACCGAACTGGTTCCCAACACTACTGATGCAGCTCAAGAGAAACATGTTCCTGTAGTTAAAATCGATGGCACTTCTGTTACTGTAACAGTTGGCAGCACCCTCCATCCCATGGAAGAAAAGCATTATATTCAATGGGTTTATATTCATACTTCTTTTGGCGGGCAAAGACATACCTTTAAACCCGGCGATAAACCGGAAACCACTTTCGCCCTATCTAAAGGCGAAACCTTCATTGCAGCTTACGAATACTGCAATCTCCACGGTCTGTGGAAGAAAATGTAAGATAACAAATCTGCTGAAAACAAAGAAACAGCCTGACTGATACTTCCTAAGCGGGGCGTGTAGAGCACAGCGGTAGGCACTTTAGTGCCGTTAAGCCGCATAGCGACGAGGTCCTAGCGTAGAAGATCAGCAGGCTGTTTTTCTCTTAAGCATTTTGTGTTTTTATCGTGGATTGACATAGACCAAAGGATTGTCGGTGCTGCCGCCCTTCAAGACTTCAAAGTGCAAATGCGGACCTGTGCTGGCTCCGCTGCTGCCTACAAACCCAATAACCTGACCCTTGGCAACTTTTTGTCCGGGCTCCACTGCTAACGCACTCATATGGCCATAAGCTGTTTCCATACCATTGCCATGGGCAATGCGTATATAGCGTCCGTAGCCACCGTTCCAGGCAGCCATTTCCACCGTTCCGGAACAAGATGCCTTTACAGGAGCCCCATAGCTCTGGGCAATATCTAAACCAGGGTGGAAATCTCCGCCGCCTGAGCCGAAGGGATCAGCCCGATACCCGTAGAAGGAACTGATTTCTCCCCCCTCCAAGGGCCAGCCGTAGGTTCCATCTCCTACATTGGATAGCTCATTTAACATATTATATAAATTTTCTTTTTTATAGGCTATGCGCTTGGTCATAATTTCATCCTGTACTGCCAAAATATCTAGTTTATCCGCAGTACTGTTACCGCTGCCTTTGCCTTCATTGTCCAGACGTTGGGATTCTTTGTCGATTTCCCCTCTGGCAACAGGCTCCCCTTCTTTAGCCAGTTTTGTGCGGACGGCATTTTCCAAAGCAGCCACCTGAGCCAATTCCTTCTGCATTTTCTCATTATCTTCCATGAGTTTTTGCAGTTTTTCTGTATAAACACCGTATTGTGCCCTGTAATTATCCAATTCCATTTGTTCCTGATAAGCATCATACAACTTGTTGCCGCAAGCCACCAGTCCGATTACGCTAACAACAGAAGTAGCACACAATGCCACTACTATTACTTTCGCTAAATGGAAAGTTTTAACGGTACCATCTTTTTTTGGCCAAACAAAAGCAACATTTGAAGTTAATATTGGTTTTCTAATTCCCAGCATTATTTCTGACCCTCCAGTCAAGCATCACTGTGATTATTACACAGTTACCGAGGAAATTCAATCTTTGCCCTAAAAAATTCACAAACTCTTACTGCTTTTTGAAGAAACCAACCTTGCTGCCTATTGCCAGCAATTTTTTACCCACTAAAGGTATTTCCTGCAAATCTTCCTGAGAAATACCCCCTAAACCTAATAGCACAACACAGTACGACGGCACGGCCAGAATCATGCCTCCCAGAATATTCCATGCCCCCCAGGTAGGAGTAATGCTTAAGAAGCCCTTTACTACAGCTCCCATAGCTATGGCGGCAATAACAGCTTTCACCAATCCCTTAATGGGCAGAGAAAACTCCGTATATTTATATATGAAGAAAAGATTCAAAATTGCCGCTACACCGAAATCCGCCACCGTAGCCCAAGCTGAGCCCTTGATACCAAGGGTAGGTACGGCTGTCAAATTCCAGTTGAGAAATACTTTGCAGGCCCCGGCGATAATCATATTGAAAACAGGAATAGTAGTTCTGCCCAGACCTTGCAGGATGCCTGTACTTACCTGATGAATACCCAAAAGGAAAATACCTATGCTCATAGTCTGGATGGCAGGTGCAGCTCCCGGTGCGTTATAAATCATACCAGCAACTTTTTCCCCCAGAACGAAAAGTCCCACGCTGCAAGGAATCGTTATAATAGATGCCACCCGAAAAGCAGTTTTAGTTCTTTCTTTAATTCCGACCAAATCATTAAGGGTCCGGGATTCGCTGATAGCCGGCACCAGGCTGATGGCCAGGGCTGCCGTTAATATGGTAGACAAGTTCACCAAGGGCACCGCCATTCCTGTTAGATAGCCGAACAAGGTGGTTGCCTGTGACACACTAAAGCCTGCCACTTCCAGTCTGGCAGGAACAATTAAAAGGTCTAGATTAGATACAATGGGCAGCATTAAGCTGGACATGGACACAGGCAAGGCCAACGCTATCAGCCTTTTAATAATGTCCCAGGCCGGTTCAATTACCGCGTTAGCATTTTGTTTCAGACTTTCCAGGTGAAAACGTTTTTTCAGCTTTCTATAGAACACGCACAAAACCATAAGCCCACAGAAAGCCCCTGCTCCGGCTCCCATGCTAGCGCCTGCCGCCGCATAGGTCAGGCCGTAAGGCAGAAACATGTAGGCAAAAACTATCATGGTCACAACCCGGACGGACTGCTCCGTTATTTCTGAACAGGCCGTGGGCGTCATGATCTGCCAACCTTGAAAATACCCACGAAAACTGGCCAAAAACGTTACGAAAAATACTGCCGGGGCCAAAGCAATGATGGAATAATAGGCCCTGGGATCACGAATCCAGTGGTATTCTACCAGCCATTTAGCCCCAAACAAGAGACAAAGGGAGAAGAACAACCCGGTACAGAAAAGCAGTCGCCAAGACACGTGGAATACCCTTTGAGCCCCTAGATAGTCCTCCTTGGCGATTTTTTCTGCTGTAATAATAGAAATAGCCACGGGGATGCCAGCCGAAGATACGGTAATAGCCATTAAATAAATGGGAAACCCCATTTGATAAAGACCGATACCTTCGCCTCCCATTACCCGGGAGAGAATTATCCAATTAAGGGCCCCAATGACCTTCACAACTATGCTAGAAATAGTCAGAATCATGGTTCCCTTGAGAAATTGATGGTTTTTTGTCTTTGTAGAAGTTACTTCTTCCATGCTTATCCGCCTTTATTTAAGTTATCATATTATTTTAGCACAAATTGTACAAAAAGGGTATCACAGAAACATCTTTCAGCTAGGTTTTATCCCTGCCTTAAATCCCACGAAACCAGTAGCTAAAAGCTAAAAATGTGCTATAATATAGGTTGCTAGAATAGGAGCTAACTATGAGTACATTTAATGTAGGGCTAGACATTGGTTCCACAACTGCTAAGATGGTAGTTCTCGACCAAAACAATAACTTAATATTTTCTCGGTACAAAAGACATCAAGCTAATATCATGTCTGTTATTTTTGAGTTTTTTAATGCTCTGCGATCACAGGTAGGAGCCAGTGGTCTGAAGCTCAATGTTACCGGTTCTGTGGGTATGGGCATTGCCGAGAAGTACAACCTCCACTTTACTCAGGAGGTCATTTCTGCTGCCACTTTTGTCCGCAAAAAATATCCCCAAGCCTGCACTATGATAGATATCGGCGGCGAAGATGCCAAGGTAGTTTATCTGCATAAGGACGGTACTGCCGACCTCCGCATGAATGGCAACTGTGCCGGCGGCACCGGAGCTTTCATCGATCAGATGGCACTGCTCCTTGACGTGCCTATTGAAGAAATGAATGGTTTGGCTGAGAAGTCTACCCATACATATTCTATAGCTTCACGTTGCGGGGTGTTCTGTAAAACCGATATTCAAAACTTATTAGCTAAAAATGTCAGCAAGAACGATATTGCTGCCTCTATTTTCCATGCAGTAGCTGTACAAACTATTTCCACTTTAAGTCATGGCTGTACCATTGAGCCCAAAGTCATCCTCTGCGGTGGTCCGTTGACTTTCATGCCGGCCCTGAGAAAAGCTTTAATGGATTATTTAAATATGCAATACGTGAATTTTGTTGTGCCTGACAAAGGCAACCTGATTCCAGCCTGGGGCACGGCGCTCATGGCCTCTGAGCAAAGTGCTATGCCTTTGGATAAAATTCTGGCAACACTGCAAGAACCCAATGTACCCAATATTCGGGTAGAAGAGATTCTGCCGGCTATTTTCAAATCCCAAGAAGAATATGACCTTTGGAAAAAGGCAAAGGAATCTGATTTTATCGGTACTAAACCTTTGACCAAAGATACTAAAGATATTTACGTAGGCATCGATTCTGGTTCAACCACAACAAAGCTACTGGCCATTGATCCCGAAGAAAATATTATTTTCAATTACTATGCTCCCAATGACGGCAATCCCATTGCCGCTGTTCATGCGGGCATGGAGAAACTTTATGCAGATTGCATGGCAGTAGGGGCTCATCCCATCATCCATAGCAGTTGCTCTACGGGTTATGGTGAAGATTTGATTAAAGCTGCTTTTAATTTGGACAATGGTATTATCGAAACCATCGCCCACTATTTGGCTGCCAAAAAAATCAACCCGGCTGTTTCTTTCATTCTGGATATCGGCGGTCAGGACATGAAGGCTGTTTTCGTGGAAAATGGTGTCCTTACCCGCATGGAACTTAATGAAGCCTGCTCCAGCGGTTGCGGGACTTTCATTGAGACTTTCGCTAAAAGCCTGAACTATTCTGTTGAGGACTTTGCCCAGGCTGCCTGCCTGGCCAAACAGCCTTGCGACTTAGGCACACGTTGTACTGTCTTCATGAATTCCAAAGTCAAACAAGTTCTCCGGGAAGGCGTCACCATGGGTGATATCGCTGCCGGTCTCTGTTATTCCGTAGTTAAGAACTGCTTGTACAAAGTTCTTAAATTAAAAAAAACCAAAGAATTAGGAGACCAAATTGTTCTTCAAGGCGGGACCATGAAGAACGATGCAGTAGTTCGTGCTTTTGAGCAATTAATCGGCGTCACTGTTCATCGAAGCAACATTTCCGAAATGATGGGTGCCTATGGTTGTGCACTGTACGCCAAAGAAGCCGGCGTCCAAGGCAGTGACACACTGGAGGAACTCATTAGCGTCTCAACTTATACCAGTGAGCAAATTCGCTGCAAAGGCTGCGAAAACAACTGTTATATCAGTAAGTATCTTTTCAATAATGGCAATTTTTATTTCTCCGGCAATAAGTGCGAAAAATTCTTCACCAACCGGGGAGAAAAAGTTGAACCCGGGGAAAATATTTACGATTACAAGTACGATTTACTCTTCAATCGCAAGATAAACGAAGATGCAGAAAGAACTATCGGTATTCCCAGGTGTCTGAACATGTATGAAAACTACCCTTTCTGGCATGCCCTCTTCACTTTCTGCGGGTTGAAAGTCTGCCTGTCTGATCCTTCGGAATTCGGTGCTTACGAGAATGCCATTCATAATATTATGTCGGATAACATTTGTTTTCCTGCCAAACTGGTTCATAGCCATATCGACAATTTGGTGAAAAAGAAAGTCAACAGGATTTTTATGCCATATGTGGTTTATGAGCAACAAGACGACAGCAGGCAGGTTAACAGCTATAACTGTCCCATTGTTTCCGGCTACTCCGATGTTATCAAGAGTGTGACAACTACTGATATTCCCATTGATTCCCCAGCCATTAATTTCAAAGATGAAAAAATGCTGACCAAGCAGCTGCGGAAATATCTTGATTACATCGGCATTGATATTATGACCGCCAGAGGCTCTGTTAAAGCCGCTTTGAAGGCTCAACAGGATTACGAAGAAACTATTAAGGCCAAAGCCGAAGAAATTCTGACTAAGAGCCGCAAAGATAACAAGCTTACCGTCCTCTTAGCCGGTCGGCCCTATCATACAGATCCTTTAGTACAGCATAAATTAGCCAATTTAATCAGCTCCATGGGTATTAATGTTATCAGCGAAGACTTGGTGCGTTTCGATTCTTCCATTGATATCGGAGATTCCTATTTAGTTAAACAATGGGCTTATATTAATCGTATTTTGAAGGCTGCCGATTGGGTAGCTCGTCAAGACAAAACCATAAACTTCATGGAAATGACTTCCTTTGGCTGCGGTCCTGATGCTTTCCTGCTGGATGAGGTCAAAGGCATTCTCCAACGCCACGGCAAAGCCTTAACCATTTTAAAGATTGATGATGTAAATAGTATCGGTTCCCTGAAACTAAGGGTACGCTCCGTAGTAGAAAGCCTGAAATACAATAACGGCCATGCCGATAAGCTGGAGCCTTTCGAAGGAACCAGAAAATTTGACGAAGGATGCAAGGATTACACCATTCTTTCCCCTTATTTCACGCCTTTCATTTCACCGCTAATTCCTTCTGTATTTAAGATTTTACACTATAATCTTGTGACTTTGCCTAGCAGCGACGGTGTTTCTGCTGACTTAGGCCTGAAATATGCCAACAACGAAGTATGCTATCCTGCCACCCTGGTAGTGGGAGATTTTGTCAAAGCCCTGTCTTCCGGTAAATATGACCTGAAACACACTGCTGTAGCCATTACCCAGACTGGCGGCCAATGCCGAGCCTCCAACTATTTAAGCCTGATTAAACGTGCTCTGGTAGATGCCGGCTACAAAGATGTTCCTATCGTTTCTTTAGCTTTGGCTAAAACTTTGCAAGAAGAGCAGCCTGGCTTTAAAATTAATTGGTGGAAGATTGGCCGTATTACTGTTGTGACCATGCTTTACAGCGATGCTTTAAGCAAGCTTTATCATGCTACTGCTGTACGAGAAACCCGCAAAGGTATTGCCATAGAACTGAAGAACAAATATTTGGATCTGGCTAAACCGATTATCGAAGCCAATAAACCCAGCGGTTTATTTAAGCTGCTAAAAGAAGCAGTAAAAGAATTCAGTGCTGCCGCTAAACCTAATGTTAGATTGCCCCAGGTTGGCATTGTGGGAGAGATTTATTTAAAATTCAATTCCTTTGCCCACAAGAACATTTCCGGTTGGATGATGGAACATGGTATTGAAGTTATTCCACCTACCCTGGCTAATTTCTTCCTACAGAATTTTGTGAACAGACTCACTAATAAAAAGATGTTTCTGGAGAAGGACAATATTCCCAGTCTGCTACTGGATTTTGTCTACACCTGGATTACTAAGCAAACGATTAAAATCGATAAGATTTGCGAACAATTTGCTTACTACATTCCCTCTGACGATATTTTTGAGGAAGCCAAAAACGGCAGGGAAGTAGTCAATATGGCGGCCCAATTTGGTGAAGGCTGGCTGCTACCAGCAGAAATCGTTACTTTCGCCAAATCCGGCATAAATAATGTTATCAGCCTTCAGCCTTTCGGCTGTATTGCCAACCATATTGTTTCTAAGGGCATTGAGAAGAAAATCAAGACCCTTTATCCTCAGATGAATATGTTATCCCTGGATTTTGATAGCGGTGTCAGCGAGGTGAACATTGCTAACCGCCTACTGCTCTTCCTGGACAATATTCAATTATCCACAGGCACCAAAACCAGAAAACCTTCACTGATGGAACAACAACAAAAAGCATGGAGCGAAGACATTATGCTCTAGGCAAAGAACATAAAAAAATTACCGGGCGCCAAGCGCTCGGTAATTTTTTAGTTTAAATTAAGCTTCAACCGGTTTATCAGCTAAATCGATTTCGCCATTCTTAATTCTCTTTGCTCTCTTCCAGAACAAGCAGAAGGAGAGGATAGCAAATGCAATACCTACAGGATAAGCGATCGTAGAAGGTAACTGTAAGCCTTCCTTAGCCATCATGATGTAAGTGCAGCTTACAGCAGCCATGAAGGTACCTGGCAGTAAAGCAATCCAGAAGTTACCTTTGTTAGCATATAAGTACATAGCACCTGCGAAGAGAACCATCATAGCCAAAGTTTGGTTGGTCCAGGAGAAATATCTCCAAAGAATGGTAACGTTAACTTGAGTTAAAGCACCGCCAATTGCAATGATAGGAACAGACAATTTCAGTCTGCTAGCAATAGTGTGTTGGTCAATCTTGAACCAGTCACAAATGGTGTAACGTGCACTACGGAATGCAGTATCAGCAGAAGATACAGGGCAGGCAATAACACCGATCATAGCGATGATAGTACCAAGACCACCCATCAAACCTTTGCAGATATCATAAACAACACCGCCGGCACCTTTGTAAGTAACAAATGCTTGTTGTAAACCAACAGAGCCTTTGTAGAAAGAGCAACCAGCAGCAGCCCAAACCAAAGCAATCATACCTTCGCAAATCATTGCGCCGTAGAATACTTTGTGAGCGTCTCTTTCAGTTTTAATGCAACGAGCCATCAAAGGAGACTGAGTAGCATGGAAACCGGAAATAGCGCCGCAAGCAACAGTAATAAACATAATAGGCCAAATAGGAGTATGAGCAGGATGTAAACTGGTCAAGGTGATTTCAGGAACATTGTAACCATGTACAAACAACATGGTGCCAACACCAATAGCCATGAAAATCAGGCAAAAACCAAATACAGGATAAAGTTTACCGATAATCTTATCAATGGGAAGGAACGTAGCGCAGAAATAATAAATTAAAAGAATTACCAGCCAGAAATTGAAGTCCATCCATTCAGGAGTAATCTTGGTTAACAAACCAGCAGGGCCGGTAGTAAATGCAACACCTACCAAGATCAACAATACAACGGAGAAACCACGCATAATGCTCTTCATAACAGGGCCTAAGTATTTACCAACGATTTCGGAAATACTAGCACCGTCGTTACGTTCGCTCAACATACCTGAGCAGAAATCATGAACACTACCGGCAAATACTGTACCGAAAGTGATCCACAGGAATACTGCAGGACCCCACAATGCTCCGGACAAAGCGCCGAAAATAGGACCCAACCCGGCGATGTTCAACAATTGAACCAAGAATACTTGAGGAGTAGACATTGGGACATAGTCAACATCATCTTCCAGCCTGTAAGCAGGGGTCTTCCTGTCGTCGATGGGCGGTTGGAAACAGCTTTCAACATACCCGCCGTAAACAAAATAACCGATAATTAAAATAGCTAGACACACAAAAAAACTAATCATTGATGTTACCTCCTTGTAACTTTTTTTACTTCTGTACGATTTTACTCCTTCCTCATTTATCTCCCTTCTCGTACAACTATATTATAATCCCATGTTCACAAAAAATCCATACTTTTTTTCCCCGAAATTGACAGAATATTCGGACTGCATCCGCAAGTGCAGACACAGTCCGTACAGTGTGACTTAATACTATAGATTATTATTTTTTTAATGTAAATTTACTCCTGATGGTAATGCCATTGGGACCGGGTTCCAAAGCAACGAATTGTACCAAATCTAAAACATTCCTGTCCTTAACTGTCTTCTGTACTATCTTACTCTTCTTCACTAATTCGGTAAATATAATGGAAATTACATTTTCACTGTAGGTACAGGAGAAATCTCCCTTGTCGATACTGGCATCGTTGAAAATCACATTAATAATCGACATAATAAGTTTGGTTCCCAAAAGCCGTAGAACCACACCGGCCACTTCATTATCCATAACGGAAAAATCAACCACTTTAAAATTTACAAAAGACTTTTCATTATTTACAGCAAACCCGTCTACAGCAAGAATCAAGCGCAGAATACCATACTTGACATGTTCCACGTCAAGCTCTAATTCACCCGGTTCGTGATAGCGGCAAGCCAAGAATTTAATATCTCCCTCTTCCGTCCCCGCTTCCATCTTTCTGCCAATGGCACTGTAAGGAATGGTCAGTGCACCCTTCTTTAGCTCATCCATTTTTTGGGCACTTACCCAGATATTGCCCTTTTCTTTCCAAGGAGCAAGGAAATTATCCAATTCCGTAAAAATAATTTCCACTTTTCCCGCAGCAGCATCCGCGTGATTTTTGAGCTTATCAAAAAGCGGTCCGGCAGCAAAGTTAAATTTCTTCTTCTCATCACCCAGAGGTGTATCCTTGTCTTTATTCTGGGTAAACTCTTTAAACTTAGCCATACCTTCTTTTTTAGCCTGATCGTAAATTTCTTTGAATTGGGCTACATCTGCAGGATGTCCTGCTTTCAGCCATGCATCAGCCGTCCTGCCCAGGGCATAAGTAATACCAATCCCCACCGGCACTTGCAGAGGTGGGAAAGGAATAATAGTAAAGAACATTTGTCCCACAAAAGAAGCTCCCAGGGAACCGATTAATCCTGCGATTGCGCCATTTTCCAGCTCAATGCCGCGAGCATCGGCCAAGCGGGTAATCATATATACTTCGTTAGCCATAAGGGCTACGCTGCCAAGAAGCGGGGTAATCACAATAACACCGGCACGAGCCGCTCCCCATTTTATAATTCTGTCTACTTCTTTTTCGATATCCACATCGGGCAACATGACGTCCTTTTTAGTTTCTTGTGTATCCTGTTCCTGAGCAGCATCCTGCTGGGATTCATTTACATTAGCATTGTCTTCTGTCATTTTCTTTGCCTCCCAAAAAATTATTGTAAGCTCATTATAGCATATTTCATCTCATCATTAAAGTATGACAAACGATACAAACCCCTTTGTCACCCTCTTTACTAACCATAAGGCAAATATTTTATTTAGCCTGCAGCCGTGTTGTGTTTTCGTAAATGCTTAGATAAAAAAACACAGGAACGATATCTGGTATCATTCCTGTGTTTATGTGAAAGAGGCCTATCTCTGAGCCACCCTATCCTGTTCCGCTCTAACCGGAACTATTATCTTCTGACCCGGCTGCAAGAATTTGCTGCCGGATAAATCATTCTCCTGTTCAATGCGGTATATAACTTCTCTTACATCTTCGCCCTTTTCCGTCCAACGGCCGGCTATTGACCACAGGGTGTCGCCTTTGTGGACAACAACCTGTTCCTTATGTACAGGGAGCGTTGAGGCTTCCATATTCAGCACTCCATAACAGGAGAATATTGTGAGGCACGCTAAAAGTGCCAGAAAAATTTTTTTCATCATCATTGCCGCCTTTCTATAAACTTTTGTTCGGTTAGTTTATATATTATCACAATATTTTCCAATATGCAAGAGTAAAAACGAAAATTTGTTTGTTTCTATTTGTTTCCTGTTCTGTAAGCAAAAAAATGCGCGAATAAGAAAATTTCTTCTTATTCACGCACTTATTAAGTATTATGAAATCATCTGTTACAAAAGCACTTGTTTCTTTTGTAGTCCTTAGTTTTGGGTTCCCGTTACTATATATTCGTCACCATTTTTGAACCATGTAAGGGTAACCAATCGGCCGCCTTTGTCCCGGAAAAGCACTGCTTCCTTGTTTCTGATTTGCAAAGGACTATTGAATACATTGACTTTCGAAAATCCTGAAAGCGGCAATACACTAACCATTCCGGAGCTATTGAGGCCAATAATATCCATACTGTTAAGGGATGTTTTGCCTGTACCTCTTTGGCCGTAGCCTAAAATCAAAAGATCCTCTTTCCCCTCCCGAAACTTTATCTTGTACAAAGCATATTCATAACCTTTATTAAAATCCGCCAGGAAAACATCATCTCCCTCGGAGCAGGCTATCAGCAAGGTTCTGTCCGTTGTTTCCATATGTGTAATTATGGCTTTGACTTTTTTGGGTTCCGAACTGCTGAAATTCACTAATAAAGGGGTTTGCAATTGTCCTTGATCCGTAAAAGAATACCGGGTGGCAAAATATTGAGCAGTCAGCCCCTGCTTCACCGGCAATAGCCAACAGGCCAAGGTCAGCAACCCAAAAGGCAGCAGCTTTATATATTTATTCATGCTTTTCACTCCTTACGTATTGTTAGTCTACGCTTTTCATTATACTAAGATTTAATCTTAAAAACAAGCAACAATGCTCTGCTACGCCTGCAGGTAAAACTGTGTTATAATGATTTTATATAGGCGATTGGTTCGCCCGGGAGGTAGATTATGCCTACAGTTTTTAATTTCAGGGTGAAAGAAAAAGCCGGTCCTGTTTATAAACAGTTAGCCGCCTACTTTCAGCACGAAATTCTTAAAAAACATTTAAAGACAGAAGACAAGCTGCCTTCCATAAGAGAGCTCGTCAGAGACCTAAAAATTAGCAGAACCACAGTGCTTTCCGCTTATCAGGAGCTTTTAAGCCTAGGATACATTAAAAGCATCCCCCAAAAAGGCTACATCGTAGCTCTGCCGGAAAATTTTCCCAAGGAAACCTCTTTGCAGCCTAATGACAGCACCCCATCTGCTATTCAGTATAATTTTTCCAACAATTACATCGACACCAATACTTTCGATGCCAGTCTGTGGCGCCGCTATGTAAGCCGTGTACTTAGTACCCCCAGTGCCTTTGCCGGTTATGGTGATCCTCAGGGAGAACTGTATCTGCGTAAAATATTGGCCAAATACAGCTATGATGCCAGGGGAGTTGTATGTGAACCTGATCAGATTATTGTGGGAGCCGGCCTCCAGAGCCTGCTGGATATTATCCTGCCACTATTGGACACAGGGAAAAAATCTGTAGGCTTAGAAGAACCTGGTTTCCCCCAAGCAGAACAAATTCTAAGAAATTTCGGTTGGTGCAAGGTGCCTTTCGACCCGGAAAAGTCTTCAGCTGCTACAGCTCCCAGGCTGATTATTATCAGTCCAGCCAACCCCTACAAGGGCAGCAGCCTTACCGCCCGAGCCAAAAACAACCTGATTGCCATTTCCCGGCAACCTAAGCACTATCTCATTGAAGATGACTATAATGGGGAATTTCGCTATCTGGCCACTCCCACACCTGCCTTACATAGCTTCGGCAACAGCCAGCAGATTATTTATCTCGGTTCTTTTTCCCGTACTATGCTGCCCTCTCTACGTATTAGCTATCTTGTCCTGCCACGGCCACTATTACCATTATATGAAAAAGTTAAGAAAAATTATAATCAGACCTCCTCGACTATCGAGCAATTGGCCTTAGCCCAGTACATTGAAGACGGCTGCCTGGCCAAACATGTAAAAAAAATACGCACTTTATATAAGCAAAAAAATGCTTTGCTACGCAAAGCCCTCAAAAAATATTTCCGTGCCCAAGTCACAATTTTGAATTTCACCAGTGGCCTGCATTTACACATTTCTCTAAAAGACCCACATAAAGCTGATGTCTTAGCTGCCCGAGCTTTACAGAAAGGAATTAAGATTATTCCCGTCATGGGAGGCAAAGCCCACAAGCCTGAGTTTCTTCTATCCTTCGCCGGTATTGCCGAGAAAGATATTGACAGAGGTATTAAAGCCCTGTCCAACATCTTCCAAAATTGAGTAGATGCCTGCAATATGGTATAATTAATACAGATAATTATAATTTTTGAGGAGGTTTTAATATGAAAAAATTTTTGACTGTTTTGGCAACTTTTATGTTTTTACTTACCATTCCCGGCCTCTCTTCAGGAGAAAGGTCTCATCAAAAAGATAAAAATTATAATTTTTCCCGAGTTAAAAACGCAACCATAACTGAGGTGAAGGCCCAAAATTACAGCGAGCCTACCTACCGGGCAGATTATGACCTGAACGGCAGAGTCACCTCTGCCCTGAAAGACGCTTTAAGCAGCAGAAACATGAAAGTAGGTCCTGCTTCCCCCGGCCGTGGTAAAGCTTCCGTTAACATTGCCGTTATGGTAGAAGGGCTGGGCGTTTTCACCGTTCACGAAGATGCCTATGATGAAACCAGGACTGTGGATAAAAAAACCGTTGGCAAAGATGAACACGGCAATGATATAGTTGTCACTGTTCCCACGGAAGAGGTTGTCCATCACCCTGCCAAAGATGTTCCTCATGCGGTTGCAATTTTAAATTTCAGTGTTACCGACAGTGTTACCGGCAAAGAAATTTATTCCGGCCGGGACAGCAGAGAACGTAATGACGAAACCGATACTTCCGGTATGTTAGGCCGTATTTGCCGGGAATTCGCCAAAGAAATTTCCAAGAATTAAACAAATAAAAAGGATCCTGCCTTATGATACAAAAGCAAACAGAAAAGTCCCCTTGGCTAACCGGGGAAAGTCTTTTCTCCTATGTAAAAAATAATATTGATGAGGAAGGCTGTTTTGCTTCCGATACACTGCCTGACCGGTCTGCCGATACTCCCGGCTCTCAATTTGGTATAGAACTGGGCTCGGAAGACGGTTATATTTCCGTGTTTGCCGAGGAAGAAAAAAAGCCTTTAGCCGAAAAGATTTTTCAACTTACAGAAGACTATAGCAAAGATCCTACCGAAAAAAATGCTCTGTCTTTGTATTATGAAGTTTGTGCTTCTGAATGTATTTTGTACCATGAAATACTCATGGAAAAATTATCTCAGGACAAAGTCCCTCCCGTCCTGCAGGCTCTTGCTATGGAGTTCCTTTATCATGCACCGGAACGGGAAGCAGTAAAGTTCGCTATTTTGATTTGTGGCTTAAGTCTTCTGAATCCGGACAATCCTGTCCAAACCAAAAAGCTTCACAAAGACTTGCTTTTGCTGGCTCGTTGCGAGGAATTCACCGTCCATGTGATTTTTGCTTGTGAAATAAACAATGAGCTCAGTCAGAATGATTTCTGGGATATTCTCACCCATACCCGGGGCTGGGGCAAACTCTATGCCATGGAATCCTATGACTTTGATACCAAAGAAAAGCAAGACTGGCTTTTGACCTATGGCAGCGATATTTCCGTTATTTATCCTGCCGTGGCTTTAATTATTATTAAAGAAGGTCATCTGCTGAATGCCGTCGATAACCCCCTGCTCAGCAAAGATATGCTCTTAGGCATTCTGCGAACTGTCACATATTATATGATTTTATTGCTTGATGCCAATCCGGAATTCTCCGAAACAGACCATATTCTCCCTGTTATTGATTTGGCAGATTTGCTTGACAAGCTTCTTAAGCTTGCCCAAAAACATTGTAAGGAACTTTTAATTGCCTATTGGCTGTATCGCTTAACAGAATTATTGGATATTATAGCGGAAAACCAGAAATGGGATATGCTTGGCGCAAACCAATGCCATCTGCTCCTCAGTGAAGCAGAAAAACTGCTCTTTAGCAAAGATTGGCGAAATGACGTTACCAAACACTTGACGGACAAAAAAGGCCGGGTAAATTACCTAGTGATTGATTTTGCCATGGATATGGGACTGGATATTAATGCCGACCTGCTTAAGCTGCTCAAGGAAGACCCCCGGCGGACGGAACTCTATGGTGTTCTTCTGCGGACCGGAAATAAACGGATTTTTAACACTGCCCTGAATCTAGCTAAGAAAAATTTAGATAATTACATGAAAGATGCACGCTGTCTGAGCCCCATTCTCAGCGCTTTAAGCAACAAACCGGGTGTGGGCAGAGAGTTTATTGTAGCAGGATTAACCTCCATCTTTGACGTCACAAGAGCAGCTGCCATCAACACCTTAGAAAAATGGCCCTCAAAGAGCATTACCCCTAGCCTGCGGCTCGGTCTCATTAAGGGCAAGGAGCTTTGCCAAAATCCCTATCTTACTTTTAGAATTGATGCTATTTTGAACAATAAAAAAATAAGCATTAATGATTTCTTAGATGATTTAATCCATGAAAATGACTAAAAGCACCAAATGAAATGGTCTGTAACAAAATGACAGATTCGTCATTACGTTACAGACCATTTTTTGTTGTTCTATTATTCGGCACCCGGTTGAGTTTGCGATACAGCCACAGTGTCCTGCTGTTCCCTGGGAGGAGTTTCTGTTGGAGCCTCGCCTTTCAATATCTTCATGAATTCCTCGCCGGTAATGGTTTCCTTCTCTAGCAAATACTTGGCCAGTTCGTCCATTTTCTCCCGGTGGTTAGTAATAATTTCTTTAGCCATATTGTGAGCTTTCTTGATAGTAGCAAAAACTTCATCATCGATTTTTGCTGCCGTCTCCGGGGAACAAGCCAGTGACGTGTCACCGCTTAGATATGCGTTGTTCACAGTTTCCAAGGCAACCATGTCAAACTGATTGCTCATACCATAGCGTGTTACCATGGCTCTTGCCAGCTTGGTAGCCTGTTCAATATCATTAGAGGCACCGCTGGTAACTGTGTTGAAAATCACTTCTTCAGCGCTGCGGCCTCCGGTTAAAGTAACAATCTTATTAAACATTTCGTCCTTGCTCATAAGCAGGGTCTCTTCCTGAGCTACCTGCATTGTGTAACCAAGTGCTCCCGATGTACGGGGAATAATGGTTATCTTGTGAACAGGGGCGGAATTTTTTTGTTCCGCTGCTACCAGAGCGTGACCAATCTCATGATAAGCAATAATTTTCTTTTCCTTTTCTGGAATTACAGCGCCTTTTCTTTGTGCTCCGGCAATTACTACTTCCACGGATTCTTCCAAGTCTTCCTGACTGACTTTTTGCCTGCCCATACGGACAGCACGAAGAGCCGCTTCATTGACAATATTGGCCAAATCGGCCCCGGAAGCACCGCTGGTGGCTAAGGCTATACTCTTAAAATCAATGCCCGGATCCATGGCCACGTCATGAGAATGGACTTTCAGAATGGCTTCACGGCCTTTCAGGTCGGGCAGCTCTACGGGAATACGCCTGTCAAAACGACCGGGACGCAGCAAGGCCTTGTCCAAAACTTCCGGACGGTTGGTTGCAGCTAGAATAATAACCCCTTTGCTGCCATCAAAGCCATCCATCTCAGCCAGTAATTGGTTAAGTGTCTGCTCTCTTTCATCGTTGCTGCCGAATTGACCACTGTCACGTTTTTTGCCGATAGCATCAATTTCATCAATAAAAACAATGCAGGGAGCTTTTTCCTGGGCTTGTTTAAACAAGTCACGAACACGAGCAGCCCCCATTCCTACGAACATTTCAATAAATTCTGAACCGGAAATAGAGAAGAACGGAACTTTCGCTTCCCCGGCGACTGCTTTAGCCAGCAACGTTTTGCCTGTGCCGGGCGGGCCAACCAGCAAGGCGCCTTTAGGCATAGTGGCTCCGATGGCCGTATATCTGGATGGATCGTGGAGAAAATCTACCAACTCCTGAAGTGCATCCTTGGCCTCGTCCTGACCGGCCACATCAGCAAAGGTTTTGCCGCTTTGTGCCTCTACATAGATTTTAGCATTACTTTTGCCAAAACTCATAAAGTTATTACCGGCTCCGCCGCCCATTTTAGGCAACAGATAACGCATAATTAATTGCCCGATAAAGAAGAAGATAATAAAAGGCAGAATCCAGTTATTAAAGAACTTGCTAATTGGAGATTCTTCTTTAGGCACAACCTGAGAAAATTCTACCTTGGCTTTCATTAAACGATTAACCAGATCAGGGTCCTCTACCCGGCCGGTAACGTAAATAACGTCTTTATCATTCTCCTTGCACAAAAGAGCTATTCTGTCTTTGGTGATTTCTACCTTGGACCCCTTCCCTGCATCTACCATTTGCAGAAAATTGGTATATGATACCTCACTGACCTTGGTTTGAAAGAACAAAGGCGAAATAACTGTATTGATAAGCATAATGATCAACAGCGCGCCGATGTAATAATAAATAAGTGGTCGTTTAGGATTTTTGTTTTCCATATTCACAATGTTCTCCTTTCATAAATCCGCTAGTTAATTATAGCACAGAAATAATCGTTTAGCTTACAGCATCCACTAAAAGTTCAGTAACATCTCCCGCTTTTAGTGCTCAGCGGTCATTTTACACAAAAGGCGTTGGCAACAGCCAACGCCTTTTTGAATCTAGTTTTTTTATTTGCTTTCCGCGAACTTACGGATATTGGAAGCGTTAACGTATCTTTCCACATCTCCGTGTTCAACAGTAATCAGAGTCGGTGCGCTCATAACTCTAAACTGTTTTACCAAACCGGCATTCTCATCAGCATTAATGACCTTGTATTTCACGTTGGCATCATCCAAGAAAGTCTTGGCCATCTTGCAGTTAGGGCAGGTTTTTGTAGTGAAAAGCAGGATTTGGTCTTCCTCTGCGCCAGCTCTTACAACTTTAGCCTCTTTTTTCCCTTCTTTGGGACCATCATGAGTCAGCTTAGAATCAAGAACATTGTATAACTTACGTTCCTTAAATTCCTCCGCCTTACCATCATTCCAATTCTTCACAGGACGATAGTATCCGGTAATGCGGCTATAAACCTCAGTCTCCTCCCCGCAATCCGGGCACTTGTAAACTTCACCGGCAATATAACCATGATTCTTGCAAACGGAATAAGTCGGGGACAAAGTGTAGTAGGGCAGCTTATAGTTAGAAGCGATCTTCTTGACCAGTTCAGCTGCAGCCTTCCAGCTAGGCAGCTTCTCGCCTAAGAAAGCATGGAACACCGTTCCGGATGTGTATAATGTCTGCAAATCATCCTGTACGTCCAAAGCGGAGAAAATATCGTCCGTATAGCCTACAGGTAAATGAGAGCTATTGGTGTAATAAGGAGTCTTACCGTGCTCGCTGGCAGTAATAATATCGGGATATTTCTCCACATCGTGCTTAGCCAGACGATATGCGGTGGACTCGGCAGGAGTAGCTTCCAGATTGTACAGGTCGCCGTACTCTTCCTGATAGTCGGACAACCTTTCTCTCATGTGGTTCAAAACTTCTTTAGTGAATTGTTGAGCCTTTTCATGAGTCAAATCTTCTTTAACCCATTTAGCATTCAGACAGGCTTCATTCATGCCAACCAGACCAATAGTGGAAAAGTGATTATCAAAGTTAGCTAAATATCTCTTAGTGTAAGGATAGAAGCCTTCTTTTAACAAACGGGAAATAACGGTTCTCTTGGTCTTCAAAGAACGAGCCGCAATATCCATCATTCTGTCCAGACGTTTGTAGAAATCTGCTTCGTCTTTGGCCAGGTAACCGATACGGGGCATATTGATAGTAACTACGCCTACGCTGCCGGTGCTCTCGCCGCTGCCAAAGAAACCGCCGGATTTCTTTCTTAATTCTCTCAGATCCAGACGCAGGCGGCAGCACATACTGCGGACGTCGCTGGGCTCCATATCACTGTTGATATAATTAGAGAAATAGGGAGTACCGTATTTAGATGTCATTTCGAATAACAGCTTGTTGTTTTCGGTTTCGGACCAGTCAAAATCTTTTGTAATAGAATATGTAGGAATAGGATATTGGAAACCGCGACCGTTGGCATCCCCTTCAATCATGGTCTGGATAAAGGCTTTGTTAACCATATCCATTTCCTTCTTGCAGTCTTTATACTTGAAATTCATTTCCTTGCCGCCTACGATGCAGTTCAATTCTGCTAAATCGTGAGGAACAGTCCAGTCCAAAGTGATATTGGAGAAAGGAGCCTGGGTCCCCCAGCGGGAAGGAGTATTAACACCGAAAATAAATGTTTCGATACATTTCTTAACTTCTCTGTAGGACAGGTTGTCAACCTTAACGAAAGGAGCCAAATATGTATCAAAGGAAGAAAATGCTTGCGCACCGGCCCATTCATTCTGCATAATACCTAAAAAGTTGACCATTTGGTTGCACAAAGAAACCAAGTGACTGGCAGGAGCAGAGGTAATCTTACCGGACACGCCACCTAGTCCTTCCTGAATCAATTGTTTCAGGGACCAGCCGGCACAATAACCTGTCAGCATGGACAAATCGTGGAGATGAAGATCAGCATTCTTGTGTGCCGCCGCTACTTCCGGATCATAAATCTCGCTGAGCCAGTAATTAGCAGTGATAGCACCGGAATTAGAAAGAATCATGCCGCCTACTGAATAAGTAACAGTGGAGTTTTCTTTCACACGCCAGTCAGTAACATTCACATAGCTGTCTACTACCTTCTTGTAGTCCAGCATAGTGGATTGCATATTGCGAACTTTTTCTCTCTGTTTCCTATATAGAATATAGCTCTTGGCCACATCTGCATAGTCAGCAGCAATCAAAACTTCTTCAACGCTATCTTGAATATCTTCCACAGCGATCATGTCATCCTTGATTTTCTTTTCGAAACTGGCAGTTACTCTCAATGCCAGCAAATCAATGACATCCTCGTTGAACTTTCTTTCTACGGAATCAAATGCTTTGCTAATAGCTGTGCTGATCTTGGAAATATTGAATTCAACAACTTTCCCGTCTCGTTTTGTTACCTTGTACATTTTTCTCTCCCCTTTTAATAATTACTATTAATTAATTGTTTGCTGTATTGTTAATTATAGTCCTCTCAATTTGCCTTGTCAAGAAAAATATACAATATCTTGAACTTTTTTGCCTGGATAACACAACATATTGTGTTTTTACATAAAAAATCACATGCCACGAATTTCAACATTTTTTAGCGTTTTTCTAAGTATTTTAGCGAATTTCTCCATATCTTCTTTGGCGTATCCGGAGAAACCTGCCCCTATTATGTCCCCTGAATCCACAAATCCTTGGAGAAAATAGGGGGAATTCGGACTTAACCATTGGCCAATTTTCTCAAAATCCTCGGCCGTGTGTAGCTCGCGTACTACCGTCGTACGGAACTCGTACGGTACATGTCCCTTCATGAGCAAATCTGCGCTTTTTTCCATTCTGGCCAGGTCGATTTTGTCCGTACCACTAGTCTGAAAATAGTGTTCCTTGCAGTTTTTTATGTCCATGGCCACATAATCTACCAATTTCTTGTCTATCAGGGATTTTAAAGTCTCCGGATAGCTGCCATTAGTGTCCAATTTCACTAAAAATCCCATTCCTTTGATTTTGCTGATAAATTCCTCAATATCCGGTTGAATCAAAGGCTCCCCACCGGATACGCAAACCCCATCTAGAAGACCTCTGCGGCCCTGCAAAAAGGCAAAAAAATCTTCCTTGGGCAGAATGTCCTGTTCCTGGGGATTGACCACCAGAGGTGAATTATGGCAGAATGGGCAACGGAAATTGCAGCCACCCGTGAACACCGTGCAGGCCATTTTGCCAGGATAATCCAATAAAGTTAATTTTTGCAGTCCTAGAAGTTTCATGTTTTTTTACCGTCCTTCGCAACAACATCTTCTTTAGTGTAATGCTCATGAAAGAAAAAATCAATCCACCCTAATAAGGAATTCGGCAAAATTATCAGCCTAATACAATACCCCTATTGGTCTAATCCTGCTGCCAAAAGCCACTTAAACAACATACGGCCAAGCAAATTAATTAATTTATTGCCAAAGTAGAAATATTATGGTATCATTTTTAGTGTCAATTTTCATGCGGACATAGTTCAGTGGTAGAACGAAAGCTTCCCAAGCTTTAGATGCGGGTCCGATTCCCGTTGTCCGCTCCATAAGCAGATTGCCGATTCGCTCACGAGCCACAGGCGAAGTGAAGAATCGTGCACAGTGATTCGCCGTACCCATTAAACAGGACATTCTCAATAATTTGAGAATGTCCTGTTTTTGTGTTCTGGT